>NZ_CP107532.1:2191875-2922500 GCF_025813715.1 Methylobacterium sp. FF17 | reverse complement strand
TTCGCCCGACGCGATGCGGCGCCCGGCCCGGCGCAGGTCGTAGCGCAGGCGGAAGGCCGGCGGCGTGACGTCGTTGACCACGCGCAGGCCCGACGGTCCGCTGAACCCCGGTGTGACGAAGCCCGCGCGATCGATGTCGAGAACGTCGATGGTGAGGCGGTCGCCGGGCGCCAGCACCCGCCGCGCCGAGAGCTCGAGGATCCGCCGGATCTCCGACAGCGTCCCGCGCAGCGACGGGCCCGACCCGTAGCGGTCGTCGGCATCCGTGTAGCGCTCCGGCGCGACGAAGCGGATCTCCACCGCCGCGTCGGAGAGCGCACCCGCCGGCTGGAGGCCGGCCCACACCATCAGGGCGACGATCCCGATCCCGGCCCGGCGCATCCGCTCAGTATCCCTTCTTCACCTGCGCCAGGGCGCGGGTCAGGCCGGCCGCGACCGCCTCGCGCTCCGGCGGCGAGGCATCGCGGGCGACCACCACGAACTCCCGGCGCGAGACCAGCGTCAGGGTCTGCATGCCGTATTCCTCGTCCTCGACCTTGGTGAGCTTCGTCCAGAGCGGGTTGAAGCGCCATTCCCGGCGCTCACCGCGATGGGAGACCCGGGCGAGCAGCACCTCGATCGGCGAGATCATGACCTCCTCGAAGGAACGCCCGCGCCGGAAGCTCGCCTTCAGGGCCGCATAGAGGGCGAGCATATCGAGGCCGAAGAAGCCCGCAACGGGCCAGTAGCCGGCCTGCACGCAGGCGATGGAGGTGACGAGGGAAACGGCGCAGCAGAACGCCATGACGATGCGGAAGCCGTCCGGGCTCAGGGATTGGTGCGGCCGGATGGTGGCCTGGAAGACCGGCCGGTCCATGCTGTCGGGATCGAGGCCGTACGGGTGCCGACCCGCCGCCTGCGCCTCGCCCGCATGCGGGGCCGTTGCCGGCTGGCCCGTCCCGGAACCGTGATGATTGCCGCTCGCCATTCCCGCAATATAACGCGGGGATGCGCAGCCGACAGCCGACCAAGCCCCGGAAATCGCCGATCTCCGCGCGGGCGTCCGCGCCGATCGTCGCAGAGGCCCCCGTCGCGCCCGAGCCGGTCGGCCCGGAGGCGGTCGCGGAGATCTTCTCCCGGCTGTCGCGGGCCAATCCGGAGCCGCGCGCCGAACTGGAGTACCAGAACCCGTTCACCCTCCTGGTGGCGGTGGTGCTCTCGGCCCAGGCCACCGACCGCAGCGTCAACCTCGCCACCGCCCCGCTCTTCGCTATCGCCGATACCCCGCAGGCGATGCTGGCGCTCGGGGAGGAGCGCGTGCGGGACTTCATCCGCACCATCGGCCTGTTCAACACCAAGGCGAAGAACGTCATCGCGCTCTCGCGCATCCTGGTGGAGCGGCACGGGGGCGAGGTGCCCCGGGAGCGCGAGGCGCTGGAGGTCCTGCCCGGCGTCGGCACCAAGACCGCGAGCGTGGTGCGCAACGTCGCCTTCGGCGAGGAGACCATCGCGGTGGATACCCACATCTTCAGGGTCTCGAACCGGATCCCCCTCGTGGTGGCTCCCACCACCGACAAGGTCCAGGCCGGGCTGGAGGCCCTGGTCCCGGCGCCCTACCGGCTCAACGCCCATCACTGGCTGATCCTGTTCGGGCGCTACATCTGCAAGGCCCGCAAGCCCGAATGCCCGCGCTGCCCCGTCGCCGATCTCTGCCGCTTCCCGGCGAAGACACCCGCAGCCTGACGGGGCGGCCGCCTGCGGTGGAACCTGGGAGCTCCGAGGCCGGGCTCCTCGGCGCGCGCGCCCGGCGCACCCCCGCCCTTCGGGCTAACGCGTTGTGCTGCCTGCCCGCTTCGGGTAGTTTGCGCCTCGGTCGATGAGGCTTTCGGCGTACGACGTGTCTCTCGGCCCGGCCTCCAGATCAGGTCGCCACGCCGCGGATTCCGCATCGTCCAGCCCGAAGGAGTCACGGCCCATGGACTTCCTCAAACCACGGTACACGCCTATGAACCGCCGCCGTCGCATCTACGAGGGCAAGGCGAAGGTCCTCTACGAGGGTCCGGAGCCGGGAACGCTGATCCAGCACTTCAAGGATGATGCCACCGCCTTCAACGCGCAGAAGCATGATGTCATCGACGGCAAGGGCGTGCTGAACAACCGGATCTCGGAATTCGTTTTCTCGCACCTGAACGACATCGGCGTCCCCACGCACTTCATCCGCCGCCTCAACATGCGCGAGCAGCTGATCCGCGAAGTCGAGATCATCCCGCTCGAAGTGGTGGTCCGCAACGTCGCCGCCGGCTCGCTCGCCACCCGCCTCGGCCTCGAGGAAGGCACGCAGCTGCCGCGCTCGATCATCGAGTTCTACTACAAGAACGACGCGCTCAACGACCCGATGGTGTCGGAGGAGCACATCACGGCCTTCGGCTGGGCGACGCCCCAGGAGATCGACGACATCATGGCGCTGGCCATCCGTGTCAACGACTTCCTGTCGGGCCTCTTCCTCGGCGTCGGCATCCGTCTGGTCGACTTCAAGATCGAGACCGGCCGCCTCTGGGAAGGCGACATGATGCGCATCGTCGTCGCCGACGAGATCTCCCCCGATTCCTGCCGGCTCTGGGACATCAAGTCCTCGGACAAGCTCGACAAGGACCGCTTCCGCAAGGATCTCGGCGGCCTGATCGAGGCCTATACCGAGGTCGCCAAGCGCCTCGGCATCATGTCCGAGAACGAGAAGGTGCAGACCGGCGGCCCGCGCCTCGTGCAGTGAGGCTCAGCGGGGGCCGACCGCCCCCGCCCCGTCCGGCCGCAGCCGGGCATAGGTGCCGAGATCGGGATCGAATCCCGGGTGATAATGGGGGTCCTGCGCCAGCAGCGGCCCCCATCTCTCTTTGAAGGCCGCGACCTCGCGGCGATGGCGCGCGAGCGCCGGCGGCGTCCAGCGCCGGCTCGCCGCCTCGTAGTGGTCGAGCACCGCGCCCGGCACGAACAGGGTGCGGTAGCCGGCCTGGCCCAGGCGCAGGCAGAGGTCGACGTCGTTGAAATCCACCGCGAAGGCCGCCGCGTCGAAGCCGCCGACCCGCGCGAACTTGTCGGTCTCCACCACGAGGCAGGCCGCCGTCACCGCCGAGACCGCCCGGGTGGCGCTCAAGCCCCCGAGATAGCCGGGCGCGTCACCGGGAAAGAAGCGGTGGGCGTGGGTGACGAGGCCGCCGGGCCCGAGGACCACGCCCCCGTGCTGGATGCGGCCGCGCCCGTCGATGAGCTTGGGACCAACCGCTCCGACCTCCGGGCGCAGGGCCTCGCGCACCAGCCGTTCGAGCCAGTCCGGGTGCCGGGCCTCCACATCGTTGTTGACGAAGGCGAGGACGCGCCCCCGCGCCGCGCGAGCCGCCGCGTTGTTCATGGCCGCGAAGTCGAACGGGCCGGGCCATGGCACGATCCGGGCCAGTCCGCGTGCTTCGAGATCGCGCAGATACGCGCGGGTCTCGGGCTCGCGGCTGTCGTTGTCGCAGATCAGGATCTCGCGCTCCGGCCACGCGGTGCGCGTGAGCAGGCTCGCGATGCAGGGGCGCAGCAGGTCCAGGCGATCCCGCGTCGGCACGATCAGGCTGACCAGGGGCGGCTGCGGGGGCAGCGGATGGCGCAGGGTGAGAATCCCGTCCGGTCCCGGCACCGCCTCGACGTCCGCTGCTCCGGTGCGGTCGAGGTGGTGCCGGATCACGGCGCGATGCGCGGCCGCGCCGTCCGGCGCCACCGCCACGTCAGCGTCGGCGCGCAGGTGCGGGTCCGACGCCGCCTCCCGCCCCGTGATCGGGCGCGCCGGGTGGGCCGATCGCCCCCCCTCCCCTGCCGTCCTCCCCGGATTCACCAGGGCCACGCGCGCGAGGGGACGCGGAAGGTGCCCGATGGCGCCCGGCCCGTCGCGCTCGGCCAGACGCAGGATCAGGTCGGTCACCCGCGCCGGACCCGAGGCGGTCGTCTCGGGCGCGACGGCATCCCAGGCCGCGCCCCGCACGGCGATGAGCGGCCCGATGTAATCGAGCGCCATGAGGTAATCGGGATCGAAGGCCGGGCGCAGCAAGGACATCGCGGCGCCGTCCGGACGAACCAGGAGCGCGTCGCCGTAGAGGGCCTGGAAACGCGGGTGGTCGGCGAGGGTGGCACAGAGTGCCGCCTCGGCACCGGGCAGCAGTTCGTATTCGGGGTCGCAGAGGATGACCACGTCGGCCCTCGCGGACCGGACGGGATCCCGGGTCGATTGCAGATCCGATCGCGGATCCAGCCCCGGGACCATCGGGGCGCCCGGCGGCGTGGCGTCGCGGAACGTCTCGCCGGGGCGAAGCCAGAGGCCGCGATGATCGAGGCCGATCAGCGCCGCCATGGCCTGACGCGCGCGCACGCGCCGGCCGGTGAGGCGGGCCCGCAGGATCAGGGCCGTTTCGGCGGGCGCGCGCAGGAGGATGCCGGCGGCGCGCAGCCAGCGCCGGACGGGGTGAACCTGCGGCGCATCCGCGAAACGCAGGGCCGGATCGGAGGTGACCCGGAAAGCCGTGCCGCGCACCCGCACCTCCGGCTCCCTACTCAAGCTCTTCCCCGAAGGTCGTGAGGGCGAGGCCCGGATGGTAGTAGGGGTCGTGCCGGATCGTGTCGCGCCAGCGCGCCGCGAAGGCCGCCGCCTCGCGCTCGAAGCGGGCCCGGGCGGGGCCGACGGCCGGCCCACGGCTGGTCGATTCGAGGTGGGACAGGACGGCGTGCGGGGTCCAGATCGTCCTGTAGCCGGCGGCCCCGAGGCGCAGGCAGAAATCCACGTCGTTGAAATCGATGGGGAAGGTCTCGGCATCGAGGCCGCCCACCGCGTCGAACTTGGCGCGCTCCACCGCGAGGCAGGCGGCGGTGACGGCCGAGACCTCGTGGGCCACGCGCAGGCGTCCGAGATGGCCGGGCGTGTCGGCGGGCCGGCGCCGCAAAATGTGCCCTGCCCCGCCCCCGAGACCGACCACGACCCCGGCATGCTGGAGCGTGCCGTCCCCGTGCAGCAGCTTGGCGCCCACCGCCCCCACATCGGGCCGGCAGGCCTGGCGCACCAGGGCGTCCAGCCAATCCTCCCGCAGGACCGCGATGTCGTTGTTGAGGAGGACGACGATCGACCCGCGCGAGGCCGCGACGCCCTGGTTGATGAGCGCCGAGAAATTGAACGGGCCCGGCGCCTCGAGGATACGCACCCGCGCATCCGCGCGCAGGGTCTCGTAATAGGCGCGCACCGCCGGGTCCGTGGAGCCGTTGTCGACGATGACCAGTTCGAGCTGCGGATAGGCGGTCGCGAAAAGCACATCGTCGCTCGCGCGCCGGATCAGTTCGAGGCGGTCGCGCGTGGGGATGACGACGCTGACGAGGGGTGGCGGCGCGGGCAGCGACCAGGAGAGGTCGAAGCCCGTTCGGTTGGCCTCGACCCGGGCCGCGACCCCGTGCCGGGCGAGATGCTGGCGCAGGGTGCCCGCGTGGCGCTGGCCCGCGTCGGAGTCCGGCGGCCCCTGCCGGACGAGGACGCGCGGGACATGGGCGACCCGCCCGGTTGCACCGGGGCCGGCTGCCAAGCCCTCACGCGGGCGGGACGCCAAGATCTCGGATGCGGACAAGATCTCGGGTGCGGACAAGGTCTCAGGTGCGGACAAGGTCTCCGTCGCAGAGAGGAGCAGCCGCGTGGAAAACGTCTCCGCCCCCCCCAGGGCCTCGTGCCGCAGGTGCCGCAGAAGCGCGCCCGCATAGAGGATCGGCGTCCCCGGATAGGCGGTGACCCGAGCGAGGTCCGGGCTCCAGTCGGGCTTGAGGCTTGGCTCGGCGCTCGCGTCGTGGCTTGCCGCATCGGCGTAGACGAGTTCCGGTCGCGGCGTGTCGGAGAGCGCCCGGACGAGGATCGCCAGGGCGTCGGGATCGAGGCGGTCGCCGGGGGCGAGCAGGGCCACCGCCTCGGCTGCGCCGGCCAGGGCGTCGAGGGTCGCGGCTCCGACCCAGGCGGCCTGCGTGATCCGGGCGTCGTCGAGAGGGATCGCCGCCGTGGGCTTCGACCAGCGCACCGCCAGCGTCCAGGCCGTGAAGGTCTGGGCCCGCAGGCTCGCGATGGTCTCGGCGATGGTGGCCTTTTCGTCCGGATGCGCCGGGAGGATCAGGCGAAGCGCGGGGGCGGTCGGGACCGGCCCTGGATCGGGCCGGGTCCGCGCGGCGGCCCAGCGCGCGTAATCCGCCAGCGGCGCGACCCCGCAGGTGCCCCGCAGGATATCGCGAAACCGGCGCTCGTCGCCGCGCACGTGATTGAAGGCCGCCGCCAGGGCGCGAAGAGGCCGCCTCCGGAACGCTTCGGCGAGGAGGCTCGCGGTTGTCCGCAGCCCGACGCGCTCCAGCACGACGGCGCTGCGCGGGTCCGTCGCGAGTTCGAGGCTGCGCCAATCCGGCGGGAGGTGCACCAGGGCGTGGGCCGCCCCGAGAACGGGAGCGGGCAACACGAAGGTCTCCTGCCGTCCATCGGCGCGCGCGAGGCGCAGCCGCGGACGCCGCGGCCGCGCCACCGGATCGCCCCGATAGGTCAGGACGACCCAGCCGTCCCGCACCGCTTCCGCCAGCTTGAGCCGGTGGCCGAAGACGGGATCGTCCTGCGCCTCCAGGGTGAACGCGACCGCGCGATCACGCGCGCCGTGGCGCCCGCCGCCCGCCGGTGCCGTCAGGACATCACCCGACGCGCGGATCGCGCATTCATTCCTCGGTGGCCTGGGGCGCGGTCTTGACCGGGTCCTCCGAGGCGGCCGCCGTCGGGGCCTGCCGGCGCGGCTTGGAGGCATGGGCGCCCTTGGGGGCGGCGCGCTGCGGCGCGGATCCGAGCTTGACCTCGATGTCGTAGTTCTGGCTCGCCGCCGCCGGCACCGGGAGGTTGTCCTCGATCACGCTGAACAGGCCCTGCGCCTCTCCCGCCGCGACCATCACCGCCACGCGCCGGACCCGCGAAACCAGCACCTTGCCGCCGGCCTTGAGGGTGAACGTGACCGGCGCATCGAACCGGCCCGGCGCACCCACCGGACCGAGCAGGGCCTGGCCCTCGACGCCGATCTTCACGCTGAGCGAACCGTCCTGAAGCCGGGTGCATTCCCGCGCCACCCGACCGAGGGTGATCTGGTGGCGCAGGCGCGCCCCGTCGCCGGAGGCGCCAGCATAGGCCCGGATCGCCGCCCCGCCCTCGGGCACCTCGACCGTCGGGCAGTAGGGGGGATCGGTGTCGGCCGGCTGGGACGGGGGCACGGTGGTGCCGCCGTACTTCAGCATGTTGCTGAAGATGTTTCCCTCCTCGGCGCACACCGGGTCCGCCCCGATGCAGCCGAGTGCGATCGCGATCGCCGCGATCCTGCCGTATGATGCAGGCGAAACCCGTATCCGGTGCCGCATGATGCACGAAGTCATGGTCGCGTCGCCCCTGCTCGAAACCGGCCGCTGGGTCACTTCAGGCTCTCGAATCCCTGCGCGAACCCCTTCATCGAGAGGGGGATTCCGACGCCCTCCTCGGGGGTCTGGAAGACGATGAAGGTCGCCTGCGCGCCGCCGGCGAACTGCTTGACCAGACCGTCGTCCATCACCACCTCGGCGACGCAACCCGTTGTCAGACAACGCACAAATCCGGCGCGGCCCACATCCGTCTTGTCGATCTTCAGGCCGAGCCCCGAGGGCAGCAGCACCCCGAGCGGGGCCACCACGCGCAGGAGATACCCGCGATTGTCGGCGGTCTTCAGGACGATCACCACCAGCGTCAGGTTCGGCCGGTCCTCCGCCGCCAGGTACTGCACCATGGCACATTGCTCAGCCTTAGCCCCCGCCGGCGTTTCGCACCGCAACTGCCAATCGCCGAAGGTATTGCGCACCATACCCTGCGCCGCCGCCTCCTGCGGCGCGACGCCCGCGACCAGCAGTCCCGCAGCGATCGCGCCCGCCGCCGCAGCCCGGGCAATCCCACCGTGCGTGCGCCGCAGCATTCCTCGAAACCCCACGCGGTGGACCCTCTCGCCTCACTCGCCGCCCTGCGAGCCGTTAACCGAAAACACGGGTGTTCGGACCATGCTGGACCCGTGAATGTCAAGGGAAGCACGGCTTTCACGGAACCGACTATCGCCCCGCGCGTACAGGTTCTAGTGCTGCCTGCCACGCTTGCCCGCCAACGGACAGATCCATGCGACTGCGCACCGCCTTTTTCCTCGCCCCCCTGGTGATCGCTCTCCCCGCCCTAGCCGAGCCGCTTCCCGTGGGTGAGACGACCTATGTGGAGCGCTCCCTCAATCGCGATGGTCCCCTCGTGATCGAGCACCGCCCGATCGCCCGTACGCCCGGCGGGCGGCGTAGCGGAAACGCAGCCGAACTCGCCGGCTTTTGCCGCGATGGCGGCATCATCCGGCGCCGGGACGAGTTCGGACAGCCGGTGATCCTGCGCCAGCGCGAAGTCTGCGACGGCATCGCACCCCGCACCCTGAACCCCGGCGACGTCGACCCGCGCCCGACTTGGCCCGCCGAGCAGGTCACCCGCAGCAGGGTCCTGCGCGTACGCGGCTGAAGTGCCGTCAGCCGTAGCGGTGAAGGCCGGCGCCGTGGGTCTTCAGCCAACGTTCCGCTTCGTCGACATGCGGGCAGAGTGAGCCGACGAGCGTCCAGAAGCGCGCCGAATGGTTCATTTCGCGCAAGTGAGCCATCTCGTGGGCCACGAGGTAGTCGAGCACCAGGGGTGGTGCGAGGATGAGCCGCCAGGAAAAGTTCAGGTCTCCCCGCGCGGTGCAGGACCCCCAGCGGCTGCGGGTGTCGCGGAGAGTGATTCGTTTGGGTCCCTGCCCCAGCTTCGCGGTGTAGCGTGCCACCGCGGCGACAAGATCGGCCCTCGCCTCCCGCTGCAGGAAATCCACGATCCGGCGAGAGACGTGCGGCTCGTCGCAAGCCACGGACAAAATAGGCTCGCCCGCCAAGCTTTCGACTCGCGTCACACCGCTGCGGTGAGAGCGATGGGCGATTCGATGGGGGACGCTGCGCAGAGGCACCGTCGCACCGGTAACGAAAGCCACCCGTTCGGGCATCCGCGCGATGCGCGCCGCGATCCAGCCGCCGTGGCTGAGAGCGAATGTCCGCGCGACGGTGATCGAGGTTCGGGTCGGCAGGGTCATCATGACCTCACCAGTCGCGCTCGATACGCGCAGGGTCAGGCGCCGGGCTGTCGGCCGGCGCCGAACCAGGACACGGAGGGATTCGCCCTCATGCATGATGTCGAGGTGGTCCGGGTCCGCCCCACGCAGCAATGCCAGTCGCATGACGGGAGCTTATCCGTTGCAGCAAGCCTGCGCCATGATCCTGTGGCTCGGATCCTCAGGACTCAGGTCCGGAAACCGGGGACACCAACGCCTCTGGAGGCGCTAGGGCTGTGTCCGCCGCCCCAGCTTGCATCTCCCGGATGAAGGCCGCGATCCGCGGCGCGATGACGGTACGGAAGCGGGAGCCGTTGAACACACCGTAATGCCCGACACCCAGCTGCAGGTGATAGGCCTTACGGTTCGAGGGGAGGTTTGGGGTGAGGTCCAGGGCGGCCTGCGTCTGTCCAACACCCGAGATGTCGTCCTTCTCGCCTTCGACGGCGAGGATGGCGCAGGTGCGAATTGCACCGAGATCCACCCGTGCGCCGCGATGGATCATGGTGCCTCCTGGCAGGGCATGATCGACGAAGACGGTGCGAACGGTCTGCAGGTAAAATTCAGCGGTGAGGTCCATCACGGCGAGGTACTCGTCATAGAACTCACGGTGCTTCTCCGCGGAGTCCCCGTCGCCCGTCACGAGGTGGTCGAACATCTCCGTATGCGCATTGACGTGACGATCGAGGTTCATGGCCATGAAACCCGAAAGCTGGAAGAAGCCGGGATAGACGCTTCGCCATGCGCCTGGATAACCGGGCGGTACGGTGGTGATGCAGTTGCGCTCGAACCATGCAACGCCGCGCTCTTGCGCGAGGCAGTTCACGGCCGTGGGCGAACGCCGCGTATCGATGGGTCCTCCCATCAGCGTCATCGAACATGGCACCGGTCGGTGGTCCTGAGCTTCCATCAAGGCAATGGCGGCCAGCACGGGCACTGCTGGCTGGCAGACCGCCATCACGTGCAGGTCCGGCCCCAGTTCACGGAAGATGTCGATCAGATAGTCGATATAAGTGTCGAGATCGAAACGTCCGGCACCGATCGGTACCATGCGGGCGTCGGCCCAATCTGTGATGAAAACCTGATGATTGGGCACCATCGCTTCCACGGTGCCGCGCAGGAGCGTGGCATAGTGGCCCGACATCGGCGCGACGATGAGAAGCTTCGGCTGCGGCTCGGCGGGCCCGCGCACGAAGCCGCGGTCGAAGGTGACGATGCGGCAGAACGGGCGCTCCCAGACCACGCGCTCGCTCACCGGCACGGCGACGCCATCCACGTCGGTGCTCGTGAAGCCGAAGGCCGGCTTGCCGTAACGACGGGTCACGCGTTCGAACATTTCGCAGGCCGCCGCGACAGAGCGGGCGTAGGGCGAATAGGCCAGCGGACTACCGGGATTTTGCAGGCTGTACTTTACCATGTCGGCAAGGAGGCGCGCCGGCGTCGTCATGATACGGGCCGCCTCATACCAGTAGTAGGACAGGTTCATGGGCCGTTCCCCCCTCGCGCCGGCTTCGCTCCCCCCGAGCACTTTTACGGATCGCGCCGAGCCGGACGCCGCACCGCACGGGATCCTTCCGGATTCGCATCGTCCGACTTAGCGCAAAAGCGGGGTCGACAAGAGCGTGGCGCGAGCGATGAAGGGATGGACGCGAGACAACCGAGCCCTATCGTTCTCCTCACATGATCGACATGAGCACCAACGGCTTCGTTCGCGATGCCAGACACCTGCGCCTCGACACCTTCGTGCGCCTGCGGTGGCTTGCCATCACCGGACAAAGTGCGGCTGTGGTGGGAGCGCAATTCGGCTTAGGCCTGCCGCTTCCCTTCGGCTGGTGCTTTCTCGTCATCGCCACATCGTCCTGGTTGAATCTGGCCCTGCGAATCCGCTTCCCCGCAAGCTACCGGCTGAGCGACGATTCGGCCGCTCTGCTCCTGGCCTTCGACATCATCCAGCTCGCCGCGCTGCTGTTCCTCACCGGGGGGTTGCAGAACCCGTTCTCCCTGTTGTTCCTTGCCCCCGTCCTGATCTCGGCGACCGCCCTCCCACCGGAGCGAACGCTCGCGCTCGGCCTCCTCGCTATCGGGCTCGCCACCCTGCTGGCACTGGTGCACCGTCCGTTGCCCTGGTTCGCCGATGGCCGGCTCGAATTGCCGTTCCTCTACATTTCCGGCGTCTGGACCGCGATCCTGCTCGGAACAGCATTCACCGGCGTCTACGCCTGGAAGGTCGCGGAGGAGACGCGCCAGCTCGCCCAGGCCTTGGCCGCCACGGAACTCGTGCTGGCCCGCGAGCAACATCTCTCGCAGCTCGATGGCCTGGCCGCTGCCGCCGCCCATGAACTCGGAACCCCCCTCGGTACGATCATGGTGGTGACGAAGGAGCTGACCCGCCAACTCGGTACCACCGCCAGCCAGGCGGTGCGCGAGGATCTGGCGCTCCTGCGCGATCAGGTCGATCGATGCCGGGGCATCCTGTCCAAGCTGACCTCGCTCGACAGCGACGAGGCCGGCTTCCTCCAGACCGTGAGCCTGAGCCACCTCGTCGAGGAACTGGTCGAGCCGCAGCGTGCCATGGGCATCGTGCTCGACGTCTCCAATCGTGGCGAGGGACCGGAGCCGGTCTGCCGACGCAATCCCGGGGTGATGTTCGGTCTGGCCAACATCGTAGACAACGCCATCGATTTCGCGGCGAGCCGCGTCGTGATCGAGGCGCGCTGGAACTTCGAGCGAGTCTGGCTCGAGATCCGCGACGACGGTCCGGGATTCTCGAGCGAAGTGCTGCTCCGAGCCGGGGAGCCCTATGTGACCACCCGCAGCCCGGACCGGTCGGCTAGACCCGATAGTACCGGAGCGGGGCTCGGCCTCGGACTTTTTATCGCCAAGACACTGATCGAACGATCGGGCGCGCAGTTAACGTTGTCGAACGTCTCGCAAAGCGAAGCGACAGGCGCAGTCGTCAGGGTCGGTTGGGCACGCCATATCTTCGAAAGGGATGCCCTTGCGGTGCATCACGCACAATTGAGTGGCGGACAACCCCTAACCGAATCCGGTGCGACACCTATATAAGGCGTACACGAGATCGCACCCAAAGATTGATGGGTACAGACGGAGGAGCGTCGATGCTGACGCAGACCGGTACAACGGCGCCCGGCGCCGATATTGCGCAGCTTGGCGAGGGTGATCCGCTCGCAGCTTTCACGGATCGCACGCTTCTGATCGTCGATGACGATAAGCCCTTCTCGACGCGGCTGGCGCGCGCCATGGAGATGCGCGGCTACGAGGTTCAGGTGGCCGAGAGCGTGGCCGAAGGCGTATCGATGGTGGATGTACGTCCGCCAGCCTTTGCGGTGATCGACATGCGGCTCGGCGATGGCAACGGTCTCGACGTGATCGCACGTCTCAAAGAACGTCGTCCGGAAGCGCGCGGCGTCATCCTGACGGGCTATGGCAACATCGCCACGGCGGTGACTGCAGTGAAGCTCGGCGCTTTCGATTATCTCGCTAAGCCAGCAGATGCGGACGAGATTCACGGAACGCTGATGGCGCAGCCCGGCGAGCGTGCGGACCCGCCCGAGAACCCGATGTCTGCGGATCGAGTGCGTTGGGAACATATACAGCGCGTCTACGAACTCTGCGGCCGCAACGTGTCGGAGACGGCCCGGCGGCTCAACATGCACCGCCGCACGCTGCAGCGTATCCTGGCAAAGCGCGCACCGCGCTGAGCCCACGACCAACGGCGTTGCGTGAAGGTCCGACTTCGCGCTACGTCGCCGGTCGAGAGCCCACGGGCCCGCAGGTCCACGAGGCTTGAGGCCGGCAACGGGATGACACGGCAGTGAACACGCGCAATCTCGTCACGATCCTCAGCATGATGGTGCTCGTCGGCACGGAAGTGTTTGCGGTCGCCATCGCGGCTGGCTGGGCGCTGGCTGGCCTGTTCGATCTCGGCGATACGATCGGCCATGTCCTGATGGTGATCTTCAGCCTGTTCGCGGCATGGGTGATGCGGCAATTGTGGCTTAGGGCTACCAGCATCGAGCCGCTGCGCGATCGGACTTCATCCTCGCGCTGAGGTCATGTCCATCATTGACGATCTTATACGGCCTCCTTCGGAGGCCGTTTCGCGTTGCCTGCGGCGCTGTTCCCCATTATCGCCAGGGAGCCCGAACACGATGCTCCCGCTACGAGATGAGTCCGTCCCCATGAAAGCACGCATCATCGTCACCCTGAAGACCGGGGTGCTGGACCCGCAGGGCAAGGCGATCGAGGCGGCCCTGACCTCGTTCGGCCTTTCCGGCATCGACGGCGTTCGACAGGGCAAGGTCTTCGATGTCGAGATCGCAGGCGACGATCGAACGGCAGCAGAGGCAACGCTCAAGAGCGCCTGCGAGAAGCTGCTCGCCAATACCGTGGTCGAGAACTACGCCATCGAGATCGCCTGATGCGTGCTGCCATCATCGTCTTTCCGGGCTCTAACCGCGACGCGGATGTGGCCCGAGCTCTGACCCAGGCGGGCGCAGAGGTCGTGAAGGTCTGGCACGCCGACACCGAACTGCCGGCGGGGACGGATCTGGCCGTACTGCCCGGCGGCTTCTCGTATGGCGACTACCTGCGCTGCGGAGCCATTGCGGGGCGCGCAGCGGCCATGGACGCAGTCCGCGCTCATGCAGCGCGCGGTGGCCTCGTGCTGGGCATCTGCAACGGCTTTCAGATCCTGTGCGAATCGGGTCTGTTACCCGGTGTCCTCATGCGCAACGTCGACCGACGCTTCATCTGCCATCGCCAGTTGCTCCGCGTCGAGCGTGCGGACACCCGCTTCACCTCCGTTTATGCCAAGCACCAGGTGATCGACGTCTGCGTCGCGCACGGTGAGGGCAACTACTTCGCCGATTCAGAGACCATCGCCCGGATCGAGGACGAAGGTCGCGTCGCTTTCCGCTACTGCGATGCGGCCGGGAACCTGACGGTAGATGCCAACCGAAACGGTTCGCTGAACTCCATCGCTGGAATCTACTCCGAAAAGCTCAACGTCCTCGGCCTGATGCCGCATCCGGAGAACTTCGTGGAAGGTCTTGTAGGCGGGACCGATGGGCGCGGGTTATTCGCGAGCCTCGCGGCCTAGCGCGCGAGAACCCTCTCCCCTCAGTGGGAGAGGGCGCCTGGGAAGCATACTGTAGAGGTGGAAGACCTTTCCGGGTCAGGTGGTCTCTTCAAACGTCCCGCTTCACGAGCCACCATCTCCTGCCGGGGGGAGACGAACGTGTGTCGCTCTCAGTGCCCGTCGAACTCCATCAGGGTCCGTACGGGTACATCTAGGTCGCGCAGCTTCTGAGCGCCGCCGATTTCCGGTAGGTCTATGACGAAGCAGGCTGCGACCACTTCGGCACCGATCCGGCGCAGGAGGTTGACCGCCGCACAGGCCGTACCGCCGGTGGCGATGAGGTCGTCCACCAGGAGCACGCGGTCGCCCGGTTTGATGGCGTCCACGTGGATTTCCATCTCGTCGGTCCCGTATTCCAGGGCATAGGCGATCGAGACGGTCTTGTGGGGCAGCTTGCCCTTCTTGCGGATCGGAACGAAGCCCGAGGATAGCTGGTGCGCCACCGCGCCGCCCAGGATGAAGCCGCGCGCCTCGATCCCCGCCACCTGATCAATCCGCCCGCCCGCGAAGGGATGCACCAGGGCATCGACGGCGCGCCTGAAGGCGCGTGGATCACTCAGAAGCGTGGTGATATCGCGAAACACGATACCGGGTTTCGGGTAATCCGGAATCGAGCGGATCGAATCCTTCAACGCGATGTGGCGACGGGATTCCATGCGAACGGCCTTCGTGGAGAGTTGCGGGTCGGTGGGTGGGGACGCTCGTCAGGCGTTGGCCCTGCGCAGGAGCTTGACCAATTCACCGTGAAGGATCTCGTTTCCGCAGGCGACGGACCGGGCCGCGAGGGGCTCGGCGCCCCCATCCGCGCTCGTGACGAAGCCACCGGCCTCGCGCACCAGGATGATGCCGGCTGCGATGTCCCAGGTCTGAAGGTCGCGCTCCCAGTAGAGATCCGAACGTCCGCAGGCGACGTAGGCGAGATCGAGGGCGGCCGAGCCGAAGCGGCGGGCGCCGCCGGTCACCGCCATCACGGCCGCCACCTCGCGCAGCAGTTTCGGATGATCGCCGCGCCCGAGATAGGGGGAGCCATAGGCGACCAGCGCGTCGGCCATGTCGGTGCGCCCGGAGACGCGCAGGCGGCGGTTGTTCAGGTAGGCGCCCTTACCGCGCTCGGCCACGAACAGCTCATCCTTGGCCGGGTCGTAGATCACGCCGGCCACGATCTGGCCCTCGCGCTCCAGGCCCACCGAAATCGCAAAATGGGGGATGCCGTGCAGAAAATTCGTCGTGCCGTCGAGGGGGTCCACGTGCCAGGTGTGGCTCTTGTCGGCCCCTTCGACGTTTCCGGACTCCTCGAGGATCAGGCCGTAACCCGGTCGCGCCTTCATCAGCGCATCCTTCAGAACCTCCTCGGCCTTGCGATCAGCCGCCGAAACGAAATTTCCGGGACCCTTGCGCGAGACCTGAAGGTTCTCGATCTCGCCATAGTCGCGCTTGAGGCCACGGGCCGCCTTGCGGACGGCATCGACCATGACGGTCATGAGAGGTGAACTGATCATCGATCTTGGGATCCGGGTCGATTCAAAGAACGTCTGTGCGGAATGCGATTCGGCGCCGCCATAGCACGTTTACGCGCCGGCTCACCCCATACGGATTGCGGATTTGCCCTCCGGCGGAGCTATTTGACGTTTGCCCGCTCCGCAGCAAGGGCCTCGGCGCGGGTGCGCTCGTCGGGGGTCAGAGCCTTCAGGTTGTCGTCGAGCCAGCCGTCGGACAATCCCTGTGCCGAGGCCGCAAGGTTCCAGGCAGCGGCCTCGACCATGTTCTTCTGAACGCCGCGCCCGACCACGAAGAGGCGGGCGGCCCGATTCTGCGCAATGGCGTTGCCGCGGGCCGCCGCGTGGAGGAAGTAGCGCGCGGCCCGGGCTTCGTCCTTCGGCAGGCCGGTGCCGTTGAAGAGCAGAATCGCGAATTCGACCTCACCCGCCAGATCGCCATTGTCCGCCGCACGCCGGAACCACTCGGCGGCTTGAGACGCATCCTTCGGCACACCGCGGCCCTGCAGGTAGAGCACACCGAGATCATGCTGCGCCGCCCCGATCTCGCCCTCGGCTGCCTTATGGAATAGGGTCGCAGCGCGGGCTTGGTCCGGCTCGGTGCCAGTACCCAGCAAGATCAGTGCGAGGTTGTAGGCCGCCGTACCGTCCCCCTTGTCGGCGGCCTTCTCAAGCCATTGCCGACCGGCTTTCATGTCCTTGGCACCCCCGCGCCCGTCGATGGACATCAAGCCCAAGGAGGCCATGGCGTGGACGTCCCCCTGCGCCGCCGCGAGGCGGTACCACTCGGCGGCCTTGACCGGATCCTGCTTGATGCCAAGGCCCTGATTGTAGAGCTCACCAAGCAGGGTCATGGCCGCCGCGTCCTTGGCGTCCGCAGCGATCCGTTTCGTCGCCTCACGGAAGGCGGTGGTATACTGTCCGCGCTGATAGGCACCGAACGCTGTGTCCACCGGCTTATCGCCGGGCTTGCCGGCGGGCGGTACGAGGCGCATGGCGTTCGGTGTGTAGGGGGTCGGCAGCTCCCTCATGGGAGCCTTGAATACCTCCCGAGTGACCGGCTTGGCCGAGTCCGGCGAAAGCGTTGTCGCGGCATGCGCCCCGCTCGCGCAGACGGCAACCAAGAGAACGCCAAGCGCCCCCCTCACGAATTCGCCTCGCGGGCCGCGGCAACCTGCGCCTGAATTCCGGCAACGTCAGCGCCCTCGCCGATCCAGAGCGTGCTTTCGAGCCCCAGGAACTCAGCGCCCGTCGCGAGGAGCGGCGCGATCTCTTCGGCCGTATGCGCGACAGCGATGCAGGGTGTCTCGAAGATCTCGGTCCACCAAGTGGCCCGGTCGATCACGGTCTCCGGGTCGGGCGAAACACCGTCGGCATAGAAGCCACCGAACATGACGTAGTCCGCACCCGCTTCGCCAGCCTCCATCGCGGCGTGGCGCTGCTCATGCCCTCCGGCCCCGAGGATACGCCCGTCGTCGAGGCGCTCACGCAATTCGCGCAAGACGCCTTCCTTCGGCTTGTCGACATGAACACCATCCGCCCCACCCCGCGCGGACACGCTGACCAGATCGCCTGCAAAGCCCCCACAGGAGACCAGTACGGCCGCACCCGTGGCCTGCGCGGCCGGCGCTAGGCGCTTGACCAAGTTCACGAGGCTTCGCTCGTCGGACGGGGCTAGACGCAAGATCAGGGCGGCGACGTCACCGGCGGCACAGGCCGCCGTGATCGCGACCGCCAGGGCATCGGAATCACCAGCCTCGACCCGATAGGGACTGAGCAGGGCGAGGCGGGTACGGGGTTCCGACATGCGGGGTCCTTCTACGCGCCGTCAGCCGGCGGTGCCGATCTTTGGGTCGAGGGAGCCGTTGGCGTAGCGCTTGGCCATGGTCGCGACGGAAACAGGGCGGATCTTCGAGCCCTGGCCTGCGGTGCCGAACTCCTCGAAGCGCTGGCGGCACAGCTTCGTCATCGCCTCCATCGCAGGCTTGAGGTACTTGCGCGGATCGAACTCGGCCTTGTTTTCGGCCAGGATCTTCCGGATCTGCCCGGTCATCGCCATGCGGTTGTCGGTATCGATGTTGATCTTGCGGACGCCGTGCTTGATGCCGCGCTGGATCTCCTCGACCGGCACGCCCCAGGTCGGCTTCATCTCGCCGCCGTACTGATTGATGATGTCCTGAAGGTCCTGAGGTACCGAGGAGGAGCCGTGCATGACGAGGTGGGTCGTGGGCAGGCGGCGGTGGATCTCCTCGATGACGTTCATCGCGAGCACATCGCCGTCCGGCTTGCGGGTGAACTTGTAGGCCCCGTGGGAGGTCCCCATGGCAACCGCGAGCGCATCGACCTTCGTGGCTTCCACGAACTTCACCGCCTCATCCGGATCGGTGAGGAGTTGGTCGTGCGAGAGTACGCCCTCGAAGCCGTGGCCGTCCTCGGCCTCGCCCTCTCCACTCTCCAGCGAACCGAGCACCCCGAGTTCACCCTCGACCGAGACGCCGGCCCAATGGGCCATCTTCGTGACGTTGCGGGTGATCTCCACGTTATAGGCGTAGTCGGCCGGAGTCTTGCCGTCTGCCTTCAGGGAGCCGTCCATCATCACGGAGGTGAAGCCGTACTGGATGGCGGTGGCGCAGGTGGCCTCGTCGCTGCCGTGGTCGAGATGCATGCAGACGGGGATGTGCGGATAGATCTCGACGAGGCCGTCGATGAGCTTGGCCAGGACGATGTCGTTGGCATAGGCGCGCGCACCCTTGCTCGCCTGAAGGATCACCGGTGAATCGGTGGCATCCGCCGCCGCCATGATAGCGAGGCCCTGTTCCATGTTGTTCAGGTTGAACGCCGGCACGCCGTATTCATGCTCGGCAGCATGGTCCAGGAGCTGCCTCAGGGTGATGCGGGCCATGGGTTTCTCCTCAGATTCGACCGCCGGAGCGATCCGCTAACCGTCGCGCCGGGTGGCGCGGTTCTTCGAATGCGATGTCTTCGCTCAAGCCTCAAGGAGGCGTGAGACAATCGTAAAAGGGTACCGCCGCTGCGCCTTCGTCCTCAGGCTCGGCGGAAGGGGTTCGTGACCCCGCAAGCGTCAAGCCTTGGCGCGCAGAGCCTCGACGCCGGGCAATTCCTTGCCTTCCAGCCATTCGAGGAAAGCGCCGCCGGCGGTGGAGACGTACGAGAAGGTCTCGCCCACGCCCGCATGGTTCAGTGCCGCGACCGTGTCGCCGCCGCCCGCCACCGAGACGAGCTTGCCGGCCTTAGTGCGCTCGGCCGCGTGCCGCGCCGCCGCCACGGTGGCGGCATCGAACGGCGCGAGTTCGAATGCGCCCAGCGGGCCGTTCCAGACCAGCGTCGCGGCCTCGTCGATGGCCGCGTTGATCTCGGCGACCGAAGCCGGGCCGGCATCGAGGATCATGCCGGTCTCGGGCACGGCGTCGACGGGAACGGTCTCGTGGGCGGCGTTCGCCTTGAACTCGGAAGCCGAGACGGCATCCACCGGCAGGATGATGCGGCACTTGGCGGCCTTCGCCGCCTCGACGATACGCAGGGCGGTATCGGCGAGATCCTTCTCGCAGAGCGACTTGCCCACGCCCTTGCCCTGCGCGTGCAGGAAGGTGTTCGCCATGCCGCCGCCGATGACGAGCATGTCCACCTTGGCGACGAGGTTCTGCAGAAGGTCGATCTTGGACGAGACCTTGGCGCCCCCCACCAGGGCGATGACCGGACGGGTCGGTGCTTCCAGTCCCTTGGTGAGGGCATCGAGCTCGGCTTGCATCAGCCGCCCTGCATAGGCTGGCAGCACGTGCGCAAGGCCTTCGGTGGAGGCATGCGCCCGGTGGGCTGCCGAGAACGCCTCGTTCACGTAGATGTCGCCATTGGCAGCCAGCTGCTCGGTGAAGGCCCGGTCATTCTTCTCCTCACCCGCGTGGAAGCGGGTGTTCTCCAGGAGCAGCACGTCGCCATCGTTCAAGGCCGACACGGCATCCGCTGCCGCAGGACCAACGCAATCCTCCGCGAAGCCCACCGGCCGACCGAGATGCTCGCTCAACGTCCCGACCACCGGCTTCAAGGATTCGGACGCAACCGGCTTGCCCTTGGGGCGACCGAAATGAGCCAGCAGGACGACGCGCCCGCCCTGGTCGGCGATCTCGCGAATCGTCGGGACGATCCGCTCGATCCGGGTGGCGTCCGTCACGCGTCCCCCCTCCATCGGCACGTTGAGGTCTACGCGCAGCAGCACGCGCTTGCCCCGGAGGGCTCCGGCATCGTCGAGGGTACGGAAAGCGGTCATCGGAGCCTGGTCGTTCGGGCGGTCGGAAGCGGGATCAGCGCGGCGGCAGCAGGGTATCGAGGTGGAACCGCTGGGCCGCGATGGTCAGGGCCACCGTCAGGACAGCGGTGATGATCGCGGTGAGCACGAGGGCACCGGACCCCGGCAGGCCGCGCGTCCGGTCTGCAATGGCCCGAACCTCGCTGCGCAGGGCCGAGAGATCGCTCTGCCGGGCGGCCTCGTTCATGCGGACGGCGGCCCCCTCGACCTTCTCCTCGACCCTCGAGAGCAGCGCCTCTGAACGGGCGTACTTGTCCTCGATCCGCGCGCACTTATCCTCGATCCGTGCGAGCTGGTCGCCGCCCAACGCCGGGGATGGGGTCGAGAGAGGCTCTACCTTCCCGACCACCGCCGGAGGAGCGGCAGGCGTGGATGCCGCCGCCGGCACGGGGGCCGGCGACGCGGTCGGGGTACTGCCTGGGATGAAGTCGCGTCCGGCGGAGGAAGTCTCGGTCATATCAGGCGTACCATCCTGGTCTTCGGGAGCGGTGAAGTCCGTCAGAAACCGGCGGCGCGGCTCAGAGCAGCTTGCCCATCGCCACGGCCGTGTCGGCCATGCGGTTCGAGAAGCCCCACTCGTTGTCGTACCAAGACAGGATACGCACGAAAGTGCCGTCCATGACCTTGGTCTGGTCGAGGTGGAAGGTCGACGAGTGGGGATCGTGGTTGAAGTCGATGGAGACGTTGGGCTGGTCGGTATAGGCCAGCACGCCCTTCAGCGGGCCGTCGGCGGCCGCACGGATCGCGTTGTTGATCTCTTCGACCGTGGTCTGGCGCTTGGCGGTGAACACGAGGTCGACGGCCGAGACGTTCGGAGTCGGCACGCGGATCGAGGTCCCGTCGAGCTTGCCCTTCAGCTCCGGCAGGACGAGGCCGACGGCCTTGGCGGCGCCCGTGGAGGTCGGGATCATCGAAAGAGCGGCGGCTCGGGCCCGGTAAAGGTCCTTGTGCATCTGATCCAGCGAGGGCTGGTCGTTGGTGTAGGAGTGGATCGTGGTCATGAAGCCGCGCTCGATCCCGACGAGATCATTGAGCACCTTGGCCACCGGCACGAGGCAGTTGGTGGTGCAGGAAGCGTTCGAGATCACGAGGTGGTCGGCCGTCAGCTTGTCGTGGTTGACGCCGTAGACCACCGTGAGGTCGGCGCCGTCGGCAGGCGCGGACACGATCACGCGCTTGGCGCCAGCATCGAGGTGCGCCTTGGCCTTGTCCTTCGAAGTGAAGATGCCGGTGCACTCCAGGGCGATATCGACGCCGAGTTCGCGGTGCGGCAGCTCGGCCGGGTTGCGCACAGCCGTGACCTTGATGCGCTGACCGTCGACCACGATGAACTCGCCGTCGACTTCGACCTTCGCGTTGAACCGACCGTGGATCGAATCGAACCGCAGGAGGTGGGCGTTGGTCTCGACCGGACCGAGATCGTTGATCGCCACCACCTCGATATCCTTGCGGCCGGCCTCATGGATGGCGCGCAGGACGTTGCGGCCGATGCGTCCGAACCCGTTGATGGCAACCTTCACCGACACGGCGTGAGTCCTTCCCAAAATCGGGCGCCGGCCTCGCGGCACCCTCCAGCATGTTGATCGTCGCGGCGCGCCCGATGGGCAGACCTCGATGCGTCGCCCGCTCTGTGCGAATCCAGATTGAACGACAGATGAACCAGCGCCACGAACGACCGCCTCGAGTGCCCCGTTGAACCGGACGAGTTGCGCAGCATCACCGCGCGCGAGGGACCTGCGACGGACCTGAACGTGTCACAGGACGCCCTATACCCGGTCTGCGGACGGCGGGTCTCTAACATGATGACAAAATCCGGCAAAGGTCACATGCCGGTGCCGGGCGGGGGATAACTCGTGCGAAGCCCATGGCGGCGCGCCGGTGCGTCCGCTTTCCCGCTCGCACGGCGGGGTGATCGAAGATAGATTCCCTACGCAGTATGATCGCGGCCGTCACGCGGCATGCGCAGAGCCCCCGGATGGAAGGCTTCGATTGGTGAGTGAGAAGATCGACGACGCCCTGCGGCGTCTCGAGACCGTGCTGAGTCGGCTCGAAGGCGCGGTGATCCAGCGTTTCGAGGCCGAGCGTGATCCGAGCGACCTTGAGACCGAACTCGCGCTCATGGGTGAGGACCGCGCCCGCCTCGCAGCGGAACTCGACGCGGCCAGCGCACGTCTCGTGGCGGTGGAGGCCACTTCCGAGGATGTCGGCCATCGACTGGGCCGCGCGATCACGGCCGTGGAAGGCATCCTGGCTTCGCCGCGCAGCACCCAGTAACCGTCACCCCTGATCGATCCGACACGCGATGCCTCAGATCAACGTCACCATTGACGGCAAGAATTACCGCATGGCCTGCGCCGAGGGCGAGGAAGACCACCTCACGGGGCTGGCCACCGGGCTCGACGCGCGCGTCACCGAGATGCGCCGCGCGTTCGGCGAGATCGGCGACATGCGCCTGCATGTGATGGCAGCCCTGATGCAGGCCGACGAATTGCAGGAGGCGCAGACCCGCCTCGCCGCCCTGGAAAAGGAAGCGGCCGCCCTCCGTGCGGTAGTGGACGCCGCCGACGCCACGCGGGCGGGCGAGGACGCGCGCCTCGCCGAGGGCCTGAACCGGTGCGCCGACCGGATGGAACGCCTCGCGCACACGATCTCGGCGGGTTGAGCGCAGAGGCACTTCGCTCAGCCCCCTATCAAACAGTCGGCGTGGCCCAACAGGTTTCGTGTCCGCCCCTCTGGCGCGCGCGGAGGAGCAACGCTACATAGGAATGGCGGGGCTGCCGGGTCCGTCAGGATAACTTTTCCCCGGGGCCTTATCGACTCCCCAGGGAGCTGTCCCTGGCCTTGTCCCTGGACTTGGCCAACACGGCGCCCACCTACACTGTAGGTTTCCCGGGATCGACACTCCAACGGCTCACGTGGCTCCGCACTCACCCTCTTCCGATAGCGACCCGCCGATTTCCGCCGTGAAAGCGGCGTTGCGCAGCGAGGCCCTGGCCCGGCGCGACGAGCTTTCGGCAGAGGTGAGAAGCGCCGGCTCACTCAGAATCGCTAAGGACGTCATCGCGATCGCGCCCCTGGCCGAAGCGATGATCGTCGGTGCCTTCTGGCCGATCCGCAGCGAGGTCGATCCACGCCCCCTCGCCCGCCTGCTCTTCGCGCGTGGCCAGCGGGTCGCCCTGCCGAAGGTGACCCCCGACGGCCTCGTCTTCCGGGAATGGCGGGACGGCGAAACCTTGGTCGCCGGCCGCTTCGGGCTGAGCGAACCGCACGATGACCTGCCCCCCGTCGATCCGGCGGCGCTGATCGTGCCGCTCGCCGCCTATGACCGGCGCGGGCACCGCATCGGCTACGGTCGCGGTTACTACGATCAGGCGATCGAACGCCTATCCCGGAATGGCCCGGTCCTCACCATCGGCGTCGCCTTCTCGGTCCAGGCCGTGGAGCGCGTCCCGGCCGAGCCCCATGACCAACCCCTCGACCATCTCATCACCGAAGCGGGCCCCGTCCCGCTGACGCGGACCTGACCGTTCACCGATGCGACTCCTCTTCCTCGGCGACGTGGTCGGCCGGCCCGGCCGCCACGTGATCTCGGACCGCCTCCCGGCCCTGCGTGACCGCTGGCGCCTCGATTGCGTGGTCATCAACGGCGAGAACGCCGCCGGTGGGTTCGGGCTGACTGAATCAATCTGCGACGAACTCCTGCAGGCTGGGGCCGATGCGGTGACGCTCGGGAACCACTCGTTCGACCAGCGCGAGGCGCTCGTCTTCATCCAGCGTCAGACCCGGCTGGTTCGCCCGGCCAATTACCCGCCCGGCACGCCCGGCCGGGGCGCCACCGTGGTGGAGACGCAGAAGGGCGCGCGCGTCCTCGTCCTCAATGTGATGGGCCGCATCTACATGGATGCCCTGGACGATCCATTCGCCTCGGCGGAGCGCGAAGTGGCGGCCTGCCCCCTCGGCGCAGTCGCGGATGCCGTCATCGTCGACGTGCATGCCGAAGCCACGAGCGAGAAGCAGGCCTTCGGGCATTTCCTCGATGGCCGCGTCAGCCTCGTGGTCGGCACCCATACGCATACGCCCACGGCCGACCACCGCATCCTGCCCGGAGGAACCGCCTACCTGTCGGATGCGGGCATGTGCGGCGACTACGATTCGATCCTCGGCATGCAGAAGGACGAGCCCCTGCGCCGCTTCCTGCAGAAGACCCCCGGTGCGCGGCTCGAAGCGGCGCAAGGGGAAGGCACTTTGTGCGGCATCGCCGTCGAGACCGACGACGCGACCGGGCTCGCTCGCAGCGTCGCCGCGGTCCGCCTCGGCCCTCACCTCGAGGAGACTTGGCCGCGCGACTGGGACTAGCCAGCTTGGCTCGGATCAAGGTGAGGTTCGGCCGGTGCTCCCACAGGCTTAAGCGCGCCCATGGCTTGATCGATGTCGAGCCTGCCTCCAATGTGCCCGCACATCCGCCTCGGCGTCCGCGCCCCGCGTGCGCCCCCCTTGCGTCGAGAGTGTGCCCGAGCCGATGGCGACCCCACCCGCACCCGCGACACTCGCCAAACCCGGCATCTACCTCTTTCGGATGCTGGTTTTCCTGATCCTCGTCGGCTTCCTCGCCTTCGTGCTGTTCCGGCAGATCACACCGGCCTTCCTCGCCAATCCAGGACTCAACGGGCTGATCCTCGGCGTGCTGCTCATCGCAGTGCTGCTGGCCTTCGGTCAGGTGATCCGGCTCTACCGCGAGGCCGCCTACGTCAATGCCGTGGCGGCCGGCGAGAGCCCGAGCAAGCCGCCGCTGCTCGTAGCCCCCCTCGTCCCCGCCATCGCGGCCCGTCACGGCGGGCTGACCCTGCCCACGAGCCGCGCCTTCCTCGACACGGCCGCCGCGCGCCTCGACGAGGGTCGTGAGATCCTGCGCTACGTCTCGGGCCTCCTCATCCTCCTCGGCCTCCTCGGCACGTTCTGGGGTCTCATCGATACCTTGAGCGCGGTGGGCTCGGTCATCCGCACCATGCGCGGCGGCGGTGAGGCGGCGGCGATGTTCGACGAGTTGAAGAACGGTCTCGCGGTGCCGCTCTCGGGCATTGGGCTTGCCTTCTCCGCCTCCCTGTTCGGCCTCGGCAGTTCGCTGATCGTCGGTTTCCTCGACCTGCAGGCGGGCCAGGCCCATGCCCGCTTCCACAACGAGCTGGAGGATTGGCTGCTTTCCGGCGACCACCCGGCGACGGGGGTACCGGTCGCGGCTGTGGCAAAGCCCTCTGGCGCGCACGATCCAGCCAGCGCCCGCGAGTTGAAGGACGCAGTGGACCGTCTGACCGCCGTCGTGGCCGAGGGTGCCAATGGCCGCGTCGCCACTCAGGCGATGACCAACCTCGCGGAGGGTATTCAAGGCCTCGTCCAGCACATGCGAGCCGAACAGCAGATGATCCGCGACTGGGTCGAAGCGCAGGCGAACCGCGAGCGCGAACTGAAGCAGGTGCTCGAGCGCCTCGGCCGCGAGCGGAGCTGAGATGGCCTCCGCGCGCTTCCGCCGCGACCGGAGCCTGAACGTCTGGCCGGGCTACGTCGACGCACTGGCGACGCTGCTGCTGGCCGTGGTGTTCCTGCTCACCATCTTCGTGGTGGGGCAGTTCTTCCTTTCGCAGGAGATCAGCGGACGGGATTCGGTTCTGACCCGGCTCAACCGACAGATCGCCGACCTCACGGATCTGCTCGCCCTGGAGCGCTCCACCCGCAAGACACAGGAAGATCAGGCCGCTTCTCTGCGCAATACACTGCTCGGCGCACAGGCCGACCGGGATCGCCTGAAGGCCCAGGCCGAGGCTGCGCAGGGCGCCCCGGGACGCCAGGGCGAGGTCGACCGGCAACTGGCCGCAGAGCGGGCGAACACGGCGCGTGCCGCCTCGCAGATCGACCTCCTGAACGAACAGATCGCCGCGATGCGTCGGCAACTCGCCGCTCTGGAGGATGCCCTGGCGGCCTCGGAGAACCGTGACCGCGAAAGCCAGGCCCGGATCGCGGATCTTGGTAGCCGCCTCAACGTGGCGCTCGCTCAAAAGGTGCAGGAACTGGCGCGCTACCGCTCGGACTTCTTCGGGCGCCTCCGGCAGATTCTCGGCAACCGGCCGGATATTCGCATCGTCGGCGACCGCTTCGTCCTCCAGTCCGAGGTGCTGTTCCCGGGGGGCTCCGCCAGCCTGAAGCCCGAGGCCGGGCCGGAACTCGACCGCATCGCCGGGGCCATCCTGGACCTGGCCAGGCAGATCCCAGCCGACATCCCCTGGGTACTGCGCATCGATGGCCACACGGATGCGCGCCCCATCGCCAGTTCGCAATTCCCGTCGAACTGGGCGCTCTCGGCCGCGCGCGCCATCGCGGTGGTCCAAGCCATGACCGCGAAGGGCATTCCTCCGCAGCACCTGCTCGCTGCCGCCTTCGGCGAGTTCCAGCCGATCGAGGCCGGGACGACCGAGGATGCCTATGCCCGCAACCGCCGGATCGAGATGAAGCTGACGGAACGCTGAGGCGTGAGCCTACTTCACGATCCGGTCGAGGCGGTTGTTGACGAAGAAGTACAGCTCCTTGGCGCCGGGCTCGTTGTAGAGCACCTGCACCTCCCGGCCGGACCGCCCCTCGCCGACCAGCACATCGGTGGGCGGCTTTCCTTTGAGGCGGACGAGGTCGCATTCGCCGATCCCGAGCGCGATGGCTGCGGCGCCACCCGGAGCGGCCGCCGTGCAGGTACCATCCGCATTCAGGACCGGACCGGCGAAGGTTGGAGCCGGCGGCGGCGCGGCCGGTGCGGAAACGACCGGTGCGGGCGGAGGTGCCTCTCTGCTCGTACAGGCTGAAACACCGAAGGCCGCACAGCTGGCCAGAGCGAGGCCACGCAGGGTTTCAAAGGCGATCACGGTTCGTCCTCAGCGCTGTGTCTGTCCCCGCGCAGCCAGGGCCGCCGCGTAGAGGGCGGCCGCATCGCGATGGAAGGCGGCACGGGAATCGGGCCGGGAATAGAACATGTGACCGCCGGGGTACACGGCGAGATCCAGGCGCCCGCCGCCGAAGGCCGGCATCTGGTCGATCAGGAGCTTCGAGGCGAAGTACGGCGTCACCAGATCCGTGAAGCCATGCGCCACAAGAACACGCATGTTGCCGTCCAGAGCCAGCACGCCACGTAGCGCCCCGAGTGCCTCCGGCGCCATGCGTCCGCCGCCCCACGACCAGCCGCGGTTCACCTGGCCGTTGAGGAGTTCGTAGCGCAGGTCCGGCACCCGGTAGTTCAGTTTCTCGGCATAAAGCGCGAGCATCGCGCTGGTCAGCGGCGCCTGGAGTCCGGTAAGCAGGGGATCTTCGAAACCGGACGTCACGGCATTCGGATCGGGATCCCAACCCGTGACGCCGGTGTCGTAGGCGCTGGCGACGCGGCCGGTCCCGCGACCGATCTCGCGCTGGACGCTCTGGCCGGAAAGACGCCCGGCCTGGCGGCGCACGAAACCGGGGTCGAGCCCCGCGAGCGCCCCGATCCGGTCACCCAAACGCGCGACGGCGGCCTCATCGGCCGGTCCTTTCAGGAGATCGGCCAGGTAGGGCCCCGTGGCGTAGGCCTCCGCCTCGGCCATCGTCTGGCGCGTGGGCGTGCCCCCGGCGCGCTCGACGGCGGCGGCCGCGAAGGAGGGTAGCTTGATGACGTGCCCCCACGGCGTCGTGCGCGGCGCCTGGAGCCAGGCGAAGTCGAGGACCGGAGAGAGCAGGACCATGCCTGAGAGGCCGATGCCGATCTCCTCCTGCAGCTTGGCGGCGATCAGCGGGCCTCGGAAGCCGCCATAGCTCTCGCCAACAAAGAACTTGGGCGAGGCGACGCGATCGTAGCTTCGCAGCCAACGAGCGATGGCCGAGGACAACACGGAGGCATCCGCGTCGACGCTCCAGTAGCGCTTGGCGTCGCCATCGGCGGCGCGGCTGTAGCCCGTCCCCACGGGGTCGAGGAAGACGAGGTCGGTGAAGTCGAGCCAGGTGCCGTCGTTCGGCACGAGACCGATGGGAGCCGACGGGCTGATGCTGGTGCCCTCGACGGGCAGGCGCCAGGGTCCGATAGCGCCGATATTCAGGTAGGCCGAAGCCGCGCCGGGGCCACCGTTGAGCGCGAAAGTCACAGGGCGGGGCGCATCGGCCCGACCGGCGACCGTGTAGGCGATGAAGGCGATTTCGGCCTGAAGCTTTCCGGCCTCGTCCACGAGGGGCAGGCTCCCGGCGCGGGCGGTGAAGGCGAGGGTCCGGCCGTCCGGCAGGGTGATGCTGTGTTCGGTGACCGAGTCGGCGGGGAGCTTGCGCCCTTCCAGGCCGCGCGGCTCGGCGGCCCGTCTCGCCTCGGGCTGGGGGCTCGGCTGCGCCTGGAGGGGCGCTCCCGCAAACAGGAGGGCCGCGAGGCCGATGGCGAAGCGTCTCATGGCGTTTCCTCTCGGCATTGTTCGTGAGGTCGGCAGGAGCCTCAGGCCTTCTTCTGCCAACGGCCGTCCTCGTCCTGCTGCCAGTAGGCGATCGTGTGGCCGGCGGCTTTGGCCTCCCGCCACTGCTCGCGGGCCCGCAGGAGCGCGTCCTGGTCGGTTCCGTCGAACAGCACGCAGATCCGTGCATATCCTTCGGCATCCGGCGGGAGATCGGCACCCTCCACGAGGAAGCGGATCGACGCCGCGTTCGGGTTGGTATCCTTCAGCGTCAGCACCACAGGCTGGCTTGCCGCATCGGTATCACGATCCGTACCGTGGGGCAGGAAGCTGTCGTCGCTGTAGGTCCAGAGCTGGTCGTCGAGGGCCTGGAGCCGCTCCTCGCTGGCCGCCTGGATCGCCGCGCGCCATTGACGCTCGAGCGAGCGCTCCAAGAGGTTCGGGAGCACCTTCTCGAGGGGCTGCTGCTGGAGGTGGTAGAACAGGATCTCGGTCACAGGCAGCAAGGTAGGCATCCCGCCGCCTATTGCCAGCACCATCGCGGGTTCACACCGGCGAACCGGCTCGCCGGGACGCGCGTGATAACCGCGCAGATCACGCGCGCAGCGAACCGATGCGTGTCCCGGACGTAACTCCTCCTGAAAGGCGGACCGTGATCGTCCGCACCGGTGCCAAAAGGGGAGTTCACGAGATGCAACGTCGCAAGAAGCTGCGCGATCAGGTCATCGTCATTACGGGCGCGTCCAGCGGTATCGGTCTCGCGACGGCGCGCATGGCCGCGCGGGAAGGCGCCCGCGTCGTTCTGGCGGCACGCAGCGGCGAGACCCTCGCGCGCATCGCGCGGGAGATCGAGGCCGATGGCGGGCAGGCGCTGGCGGTGACGGCCGACGTCGGAAAGCGCGCGGATGTCCAGGCGATCGCCGACCGGGCGGTGTCGGCCTTCGGCGGCTTCGACACCTGGGTCAACGTCGCTGGCCTGACCATCTATGGCCCCTTGCGCGTCGTCAGCGACGAAGACCACGAGCGCCTGCTTCAGACCAACCTATGGGGCACGGTCTACGGCTCGCTGATCGCAGCCGAACACCTGCGCGGGCGCGGTGGAGCCATCATCAACATCGGCAGCGTGGGCAGCGACCTCGCCTTCCCGTTCCAGGGCATGTACTGCGCCAGCAAGCACGCCATCAAGGGCTTCACCGACGCCCTGCGCATGGAACTGGTGCACGAGGGCGCCCCGATTTCGGTGACGCTGATCAAGCCGAACTCCATCGACACGCCCCTGCCGCACCGGGCGCGGAATTACATGGACCACGAGCCGAAGCTCCCGCCGCCGGTCTACCAGCCGGAGGAGGTGGCACATGCAATTCTGCATGCCGCCGTGCATCCGGAGCGCGACATCGTCGTCGGCGGCGGTGGCAAGGCGCTGACCAGCCTGAAGGAGTTCTCGCCCGGCGCCTACGACCTCCTGGCGCCCGCGATCATCGCCTTTCAGAAGCGCAACGAATCGCCGCGCGATCCGAAGGGTGCCCTCCACGCGCCCGGTCAGGACGGCGAGGCCCACGGCGACCAGCCGGGCTACGTCCGCCGAACCAGCACCTACACGCGTGCCTCGCTGCACCCGGTCGCGACGGCGGCCCGGATCGGCCTCGGGCTCGCGGCGACCGCCTTCGTGGCGCGCCAGAGCCTGCGCCGCCGGAAACCGCTCTGATGCGGCCGCAGGCCACCGTCAGCCCGACCGGCCCGATCTCGTCAGCCGTTACTGCCCGTATGGTTCCGCGTACGGTGATCGAACTCTCCGGAGGCCGGACACTCGCCTATGCCGAGATGGGCAGCGGTCCACCGTTGGTCGCGATCCACGGCACGCTGATGTCCCTGGAGGATCTTTGGCTTGGGCCGGTCCCATACCTTGCCCGGCATTTCCGGGTGATTGCGGTGGACCGGCCGGGACACGGCTTCAGCCGGAGGAAAGGGGCGGCCGACGCCCATTCCTGGCGCCAGGCCGCGCTGATCCGGGAGGGCGTTCGGGCCCTTGGGCTCGAGCGACCGGTGATCCTGGGACATTCCTTCGGAGGAGCGGTCGCCCTTGCCTACGCCCTGCAGTTTGCGGATGAGATCGCGGGCACGGTCGCCCTGGCACCGATCTGCTATCCAGAGCCGCGCCTCGAACACCTGATCTTCGGACCGAGGGCCGCTCCGGGCGGCAGGGCTCTGTCGGGGGCACTGGAACGCTCAGCCGATCCGGCACTGCTCCCGCTCCTCTGGAATGCGATGTTCCTCCCCTCCGTGATGCCAGCGGCCTTTGCCGCACATTATCCGTTCGGGCTCGCCGCACAGGCGGCGCAACTCGTGGCCGAAGGCGAAGACGCGATGGGCCTTACGGCCGGTCTGACGCGGAGCGCACTGACCTACCAGACCTGCCGTGTTCCTGTGCGGATCCTGGGGGGTGATTCCGATATCGTCGTGAGCACGCCCCGACATGGCGCCCTGGCGTCCCTGCAGATTCCGGATGCGGTCTTCCAGACCCTTCGTCGGACCGGGCACATGCTGCATCATCAGCATCCGGAGGCGGTGGTCGCTGCCGCGCAGGCGATTTCGGCCCCTGCCCACGGAAAGGCCTGATTTTTCCGTGCGGCGGCCCGATTTGGCGCATGCTTCGTCAACCCGAAGCCATGATTGTCCCATAGCGACAACTCGCTCGCGACGGCTCTGCAGACCTTGCGGCGCACATCCCAATTTTCATCGGATTCAACGGCCGGATCGACCGGTCGCGGACCCGACACATCAGGACTTTCCCCCGTGAGCTTCACCGTCCGCGCGCGCGTCTCCGCTCGTCAGTTCTCGTTCCAGCATCATTCCATGCTGAGCGCACTCGATCAGAGCCTGTCGCTGCTGGTTGCGGGCATGGCGGAGGTCCGGATCGTCGATGCCGAGGGCCGGGTGCATACCCCCTCGGTTCTTCAGGCACTTCTGTTCGGCACGCGCTCCGCGCGGCAGGACGCGGTCGCGGGCTACTCCGGGCTCGTCGCACAGGCGGCGTGACCGATGTGCTGACGACGGTGATCCCGCCACCGATGCAGAACCCGGCTACCCGATAGCTGGGTTCTGCGACCGGACCGGGCGCAGCGTCAGACCAGACGGCTCTGCACCATGGCGGCGCCGATGAAGCTCTCGAACAGGGGATGCGGCTCGAACGGGCGCGACTTAAGCTCCGGATGGAACTGCACGCCGATGAACCACGGGTGGCCGACATGCTCCACGGTCTCCGGCAGGAGGCCGTCCGGCGAAAGGCCGGAGAAGCGCAGACCCTTGGCCTCCAGGCATTCTCGATAGGCCATGTTGACTTCGTAGCGGTGGCGGTGACGCTCAGAGATGTCGGTGGTCCCGTAGATCTCGGCGATCTTCGATTCGGGACGCAAGGCAGCCTGATAGGCGCCCAGCCGCATGGTGCCGCCGAGGTCACCGGCCGCCGCGCGTCGCTCCAGTTCGTTGCCTTTGAGCCATTCCGTGAGAAGACCGACGACGGGTTCCGCCGTTTCGCCGAACTCCGTGGAATTCGCATTCGCGACACCGGCAAGGGAGCGTGCCGCCTCGATGACCGCCATCTGCATGCCGAAGCAGATGCCGAAATACGGGATGCTGCGCTCGCGGGCGTAGCGCGCCGCACGGATCTTGCCCTCGGCGCCGCGCTGGCCGAAGCCACCGGGCACCAGGATGCCGTGAATGCCTTCGAGGAACGGCGCTGGGTCCTCCCGCTCGAAGACCTCGGCCTCGATCCATTCGAGGTTTACCTTGACCCGGTTGGCGATGCCGCCATGGGTCAGTGCTTCCGTAAGCGACTTGTAGGCGTCCTTGAGCCCCGTGTACTTGCCCACGATGGCGATGGAGACCTCGCCCTCCGGGTTCTTTACCCGCTCCGAGATCGTGCGCCAGCGCGACAGGTCCGGTTCGCCCTCGGAACTGATCTCGAAATGCGCCAGGACCTCGCGGTCGAGCCCGGCTTCGCGGTAGGAGAGCGGTACGTCGTAGATGGACTCCACGTCGCGGGCCTCGATGACGGCGGTCTCGCGCACGTTGCAGAACAACCCGAGCTTGCGCCGCTCGTCGGCGGGGATCGGTCGGTCGCAGCGGCAGAGCAGCATATCGGGCTGGATGCCGATCGAGCGCAGCTCTTTCACCGAGTGCTGGGTCGGCTTGGTCTTAAGTTCCCCGGCTGATGGGATGTAGGGCAGCAGCGTCAGGTGCACGAAGGCCGTTGCGCCGCGCGGCAGTTCCTGGCCGAGTTGGCGGATCGCTTCGAAGAACGGAAGTCCCTCGATATCGCCCACCGTGCCGCCGATCTCGACGAGCACGAAGTCGAATGCGTCGTTACCTTCGAGGACGAAGTCCTTGATCGCGTTGGTGACGTGCGGGATCACCTGGATCGTCGCGCCGAGGTAATCTCCGCGCCGCTCCTTGGTGATGATGTCGAGGTAGATCCGGCCCGTCGTGATGTTGTCCGCGCGTGTTGCCGGCACCCCGGTGAAGCGCTCGTAGTGGCCGAGATCGAGGTCGGTCTCGGCACCGTCGTCGGTGACGAAGACCTCGCCATGCTGCGTCGGGCTCATCGTGCCCGGATCCACATTGAGGTAGGGATCGAGCTTGCGCAGGCGGACCTTGTAGCCGCGAGCCTGAAGCAGGGCAGCGAGTGCTGCCGATGCGAGACCCTTGCCGAGCGAGGAAACCACGCCGCCGGTGATGAAAACGTACCGCGTCATGGGCCTCGGTCCATAAACAAGGGTGGGTGATTCGCCAAACGGCAAAAACGCTTATCCACCACGATGCGGGCGCATGCGCGGTGAGGACGCAGTCCGTGAAGTGTCTTCAAACGATGTTCGGCGCCCGAAGCCTCGGGCGCCGTTTCAATGCTGACGGATCAGCTTGGCCCGCGCCGATCGTATCGACGCAGGTCCGTCAACCGGACGTAGTGACCAACGCGCTCAGCGCGACTGCGGCGCCTGGGGAACGGCCGGCTGAGCCGGCTGCGTGGTCGGAACGTCGGCCGGGGTGCCCGGCTGGGCACCGCCCTGGCTGCGCAGGGTATCCAGCAGGTTGCCGGCATTCGGCTGCGTCGCCGGCTGGCCCGTTGCAGTCCCCTCCAGGATCGAGCGCGGTGCCGCACCCCGGTGGGACAGGATGGCCAACGCCATACTGGTCGTGAAAAACAGCGCCGCCAGGATCGCGGTCGCGCGCGTCAGGGCATTTGCCTGGCCACGCCCGGTCATGAAGCCAGCGACGCCGCCGCCTCCACCGCCACCCAGTCCGAGCCCCCCCTCGGAGCGCTGCAGAAGCACCACGGCGATGAGGCCGAGGACGACGATGAGGTGGATCGAGATCAGAACGGTCTGCATCGAAAATCCGGAATCTTCACCATGCGCGCCGATCCGAACGCTCGGAGACGACGGGTCGGTCAGGGGCGCGCCACGGGCCGCAGGGATCCGGGCAGAGCCGACGTAAGTCTGGGGCCTTACACCAGATGGCCGAACGCGCCAACCGGGCGATGACTCGGCACCGGTCGCGCTGGCCCCGACCCTCAGTCACGCCGGCGATACCGGTAGCCGTGGAGAGTCCGGGTGAATCCGAGCGCCGCGTAGAGCGCGCGGGCTGGTCCGTTCTCGGCCACGACCTGAAGGCACGCGCCCTCTGCCCCCATCCGCTGGGCCCGGTCCATCAGGGCGGTCAGGAGTGTGATCGCGTGCCCGGCCCGACGATGCGCCGGGTGCGTCGCCACCGATTCGAGGACGAAGAGCCCGCGATGCAGGACGCCGTAGGCGACGGCCACGGCTTGCTCCTCCCGGTCGAGCCGAGCGAACACGCGGGGCAGGATGAGGCAGGCCAGGGATGCGCGGTAGGTCCGTGCGGCCTCGCTCGAAACCGGCCCCTCACACGCGGCCTGCGCGGCGAACCAGGCCTCGTCCGGGTCGCGGGACAGCACGAGGCCCTCCGGCTCGGCTCCGCTGCTGTCGGCGAGGTCGGCCAGCAGCGTGCAGGTCTCGCCCTCGCTGCGAAAGCCGAAGCGATCGAGGTACGTGTTCATCTCGGGGGCGAGATCGGGCACCCGGACGATCAGGGGACGTCCGAGATCGCGATACACCGCCTCGGCCGCCGCGATCACCGCAGCGGGATCGTCGCGCCGGCCACGCAGGGGATTGAGGGAGTTCGTCCGGCGGGTCGGACCGCCGGAGGCACGCAGGAGCCAGCCCCCGAGATTGATCGCGACCGGTGAGGGCCGGGCGTTGAGGCAGGCCTCCTCGACGGCCCAGGCGAGATCCGCGTCCGGTTGCCCGATCATGACGGATCCCTCCCGTGGCGCGCGACCAGTCGGGCGGCGGGTCAGCGCAGGTAGGCGCGGGCGATTCCGAGGAAATCGTCGGCCACGAGGCTGGCGCCCCCCACGAGGGCGCCGTCGACGTTCTCCACGGCCATCAGTTCGCGCGCGTTGCTCGGCTTGACCGAACCACCGTAGAGGATGCGCACCGCCTGCGCCTCGGCGCCGATGAGCTGGCCGAGCATCTCGCGCAACGAGGCATGCACCTCGGCGATGTCCTCGGGAGTCGGGGTCAGCCCGGTCCCGATGGCCCAGACCGGCTCGTAGGCGATGACGGTGTCCTTGGCGGTGGCGCCCTTCGGCACACCGATGGCGAGCTGGGCGCGCACGATGTCGAGGGTGCGGCCCTCCTCGCGCTCCTCCTTGGTCTCGCCGACACAGATGATGCCGCAAAGGCCGGCGCGACGGGCGGCGAGCGCCTTGGCGTGGACGCCGTCATCGGTCTCGTGGTGGTAGGCCCGGCGCTCGGAATGTCCGACGATGACGTAGGACGCGCCGAGATCGGCGAGCATCTCCGCCGAGATGCTGCCGGTAAAGGCGCCATTCGGCTTGGCGTGCAGGTTCTGACCACCGATCGCGATGGGCGAGCCGTAGGCGGCCGCCACGCAGGATGCGATGAGGGTCGAAGGCGGACAGATCAGGACGTCGGCCGAGGCGGTCAGTTCGGGCGTCAGGCCGTGGCGTACCGCCTCCACCACCGCGATCGACCCACGCAGGCCATTCATCTTCCAGTTGCCGGCAACCAGAGGCCGTCGCCCCGACTTCGTCATCCCAGCCCTCGTCCGATATGGCTTCGCTTCGCGGTTGCGCCGGCCGTAACAGAGCCTCGGAGGTGGCGCAAACCGGGAGACGGGCTTTGCGATGACAGCCCGGATGGTCTATCGCGGTCGGCCTTCCCAGGCATGACGGGCGCGACGCCGCGCCCAACCCGACGGGTACCCGGACGTCCGATGCTGCAGAACATGCGCAATGCCAGCCGGCACTGGCTCGGCAAGATCATCCTGACGGTGGTCTTCACCTTCCTCATCGCGGGTGTGGCGATCTTCGGGGTCGAGGAGTTCTTTCGCGCCGGCTCGACGAGCACCGTCGCCACCGTCGGCAAGGCACAGATCTCTGCGGAGGCCGTACGCACCGCCTACCAGAACCAGCTTCAACGCTACCAGAGCCAGACCCGCCGCACCCTGACGCCGGATCAGGCCCGCGCGCTCGGGATCGACCGGCAGGTGCTGGCACAGCTCGTCAGCGAGGCCTCCCTCGACCAGCAGACGGCGACGCTGGGCCTGAGCATCCCGGACGCGGCGGTCCTGCGGGCGATCCGCGAGGAGAAGAGCTTCCAGGGCGCGGACGGCAAGTTCGACCCCGCTCTTTTCTACCAGACGCTCCAGCGCGCCGGCATCACCGAGGCCACCTTCGTGCGGGAGCAGCGGGCGGTGGCCGCCCGCCTCCAGCTCGCCGAGGCGGTCGCTGCCGACCTTCACGTGCCCGAGGCGCTGCGCGAGGCCGTGCACCGCTACACCACCGAGCGGCGCGCCGTGGCGCTGATGATGCTGCCGCCCTCCGTGGCCGGCGAGATCCCGGCGCCCACCGAAGACGAGGTGAAGGCCTATTACGGCGAGAACACCTTCGCCTTCCGCGCACCCGAGACCCGCAACGTCGCGCTGCTGATCCTCGACCCGCAGGCGATGGCCAAGCCGGATGCCGTGAGCGCGGAGGATATCGCCAAGCGCTACGCCACCGACAAGGCCCGCTACGGCTCGCCGGAGCGCCGGACCATCCAGCAGATCGTATTCCCGGACGCCACGGCGGCGGACGCCGCCCGCAAGGCCGTCGAGGCCGGCGAGAAGCCGTTCGAGGCCGTGGCCGCTGAGACCGGCGCCGATCCCAAGAACCTGTCACTCGGCACCCTGACTAAGGCCGAGCTGTTCGATCCGGCGGTGGCGGACGCCGCGTTCGCCCTGCCTCTCAACGCGGTGAGCGAGCCCGTGAAGGGCCGCTTCGGCACCGTGCTCCTGCGCGTCACGGCGATCGAACCCGAGACCGTGAAGCCGCTCGCCGACGTCTTGTCCGACATCGCGAAGGCGATCGCGCTCGAGCGCGCGACCAGCGGGATCGACGCCGCCCACGACGCGATCGAAGACCAGCGAGCCAATACGAAGCCGCTGGCCGACATCGCGAAGGAACGCGATCTCCCGCTGCGCATCATCCCGGCCGTCAGCGCCCAGGGCCTCGATCCGGCTGGAAACACAGTCGAGGGTATTCCCGACCGCGACACCACGCTGACCGCCCTGTTCCGCGCCGAGATGGGCGGAGACAACGAGCCCCTGCGCACGAAGTCGGGTGGCTACATCTGGTACGACATCGCCAATATCGACCGAGCGCATGACAAGCCGCTCGCGGAGGTCCGTGACGAGGTGGTGGCGCGCTGGCGTGCGGCCGAAGCCCAGCGCCGGCTCCTTGCCAAGGCCAAGGAGCTCAACGCCCGCCTCGACAAGGGCGAGGCCGTGGAAGCCGTGGCGGCCGAGGCCGGGCTCAACGTGCAGACCCTGAGCGACCTCGCCCGCAACCAGGCACAGGGCGATCTCAGCGCCGAAATCGTCAATCGCGTCTTCGCCACGGCGGTCGACAAGTCGGCTTCGGCGGAGTCCGGGGAAGGCCGCGCCCTGTTCAAGGTGACCGCCGCGACCATGCCGGCCTACGTGCCCGGTACGCCGGCCGACGAGGCGATCACCAAGCGCTTCCAGCCGACCATCGCGGACGACGTGCTTGGCCAGTACATCGGCGACGTGCAGACATCCGTCGGCGTGACCATCAACCAGCAGGCCTTCCGCAGGGCCATCGGCGGCGGCGAGTACTGATCCGGCGATGGAGCACGACCCGAACTTCGCGGCCTTCGCCGACGCCTACGAGGCCGGTCGCGCCACCCTCCTCCACCTGACCCTGGTGGCGGATCTGGAGACTCCCGTCGCCGCTTTCCTGAAGCTGCGGGCCGGGCATACCGGCCCCGCCTTCCTCCTCGAATCCGTCGAGGGCGGCGCCGTTCGCGGGCGATACTCGATGATCGGTCTCGACCCCGACCTTGCCTGGCGCTGCCGCGAAGGGCGGGCCGAGATCGCACGCGACCCTGGGCTTTCCGATTTCACGCCGGAGGACGCAGCGCCGCTCACGAGCCTGAGGGCGCTGATCGCCGAGAGCGCCATCGGGGCTGTCGGCGAGTCCGACGCGCTTCCGCCCATGGCCGCCGGCCTGTTCGGCTATCTCGGTTACGACATGGTCCGGGCCATGGAGACCCTGAGCACGCCGAACCCCGACCCGCTCGGCGTTCCGGATGCCATCCTGGTGCGCCCGCGCGTGATGGTGGTCTTCGACGCCGTGCGCGACCTCATCACGGTCGTCGGTCCCGTACGCCCGGACGCCTGTATACCCACGCGCGCCGCCTACGAGGCGGCCCTGGCGCGCTTGGAGAGCGTGGCGGCGGCGCTGGAGGGCCCCCTTCCCGTCGAGGCTCGCATCGATCCCCGCGCCATCGCGCACCCGGAGCCGGTCTCGAACACCACACCCGACGAATACCTGGCGATGGTGGCGCGGGCCAAGGAGTACATCGTCGCCGGCGACGTGTTCCAGGTGGTGCTGTCCCAGCGCTTCGAGGCGCCCTTCACCCTGCCGGCCCTGGCGCTATACCGGTCCTTGCGCCGGACGAACCCGGCGCCGTTCCTGTGCTACCTCGATTTCGAAACCTTTCAGCTCGTCTGCTCGTCCCCCGAGATCCTGGTGCGGGTGCGTGACGGCCGCGTCACCATCCGGCCCATCGCGGGCACGCGCCGGCGCGGCGCGACGCCGGCCGAGGACAAGGCGCTGGCGCAGGAGCTTCTGGCTGATCCGAAGGAGCGCTCCGAGCACCTCATGCTGCTTGACCTGGGCCGCAACGATGTCGGCCGCGTCGCGCGCATCGGCAGCGTCACGGTGACGGACTCGTTCTTCCTCGAGTTCTACAGCCAGGTCATGCACATCGTCTCGAACGTCGAGGGCGATCTCGACCCGAAGCACGACGCCCTGGCGGCGCTCGCCGCCGGTTTTCCCGCCGGCACGGTCTCGGGTGCGCCCAAGGTTCGGGCCATGCAGATCATCGACGAACTGGAGCGCGAGAAGCGAGGCCCCTATGGCGGCTGCATCGGCTACTTCGGCGCGCGCGGCGAGATGGACACCTGCATCGTCCTGCGCACGGCCCTGGTGAAGGACGGCCGCATGCACGTGCAGGCCGGCGCCGGCATCGTCTACGATTCCGACCCCGCCTCGGAGCAGCAGGAATGCGTCAACAAGGCCAAGGCGCTGTTCCGTGCCGCGGAGGATGCGGTGGTGTTTGCGAGCCGGGCGCGGCGGGGGCAGTAGCGGACGATCGACTTGGTTGACCGCGCCTCAGACTCGGGTCAAACCCCGATCATGTCCGAGCACGCACAGAAGATGTCCGACGTCCTCGTCATCGACAACTACGATTCCTTCACCTGGAACCTCGTGCACCTCATCGGCCCGCTCTGCGGCTCGATCGACGTGGTGCGCAACGACGCCATCACGACCGCCGAGATCCGCGCGCGCCGCCCCGATGCGGTGGTACTCTCGCCCGGGCCCTGCTCACCCAACGAGGCCGGCATCTGCCTCGACGTGATCCGGGATCTTTCGGCCGAGATCCCGCTCTTCGGCGTCTGCCTCGGCTTGCAGGCGATCGGGCAGGCCTTCGGCGGCGATGTCGTGCGGGCGCCCACGCCGATGCACGGGAAGGTCTCCAGCATCCGGCACGGGGCGTCGGGCATCTTTCGCGGTCTGAACGGACCCTTCGAGGCCACCCGCTACCATTCGCTGGTGGTGGAGCGCGGCGGCTGCCCCGAAGACCTCACCGTGACGGCGGAGGCCGATGGCCTGATCATGGGACTGCAGCACGCACACCTGCCCGTGCACGGGGTCCAGTTCCATCCCGAGAGCATCCTCTCGCACCATGGGTCACAGATCCTGCGCAATTTCCTGGACATCGCAGGTGCCTGGAACGCGGCGCGTGACAAGGGGCGCGACGGCGTGCATTGACGGGGGCCGTCGCCCGTCGAGAATAATCCCGGTCGCCCACGCCGGATTTTTGCGCCCGAGCCCCATGGAATCCTTTAAGCCCCTCCTTGCGAAGGTCGCCACTGGCGCGGGCCTGGACCGCGCCGAGGCCCGGCGCGCCTTCGACGACCTGCTTTCGGGCGAGGTGACGCCAGTGCAGGCCGGCGCGTTCCTGATGGCCCTGAAGGTCCGTGGCGAGGCGCCCGACGAGATCATCGGCGCAGTCGAGGCGATGCGCGCTCGCATGCTCCCCGTGCACGCGGTGCCGGGCGCCATCGACGTGGTGGGCACGGGCGGCGACCATTCGGGCAGCTACAACGTCTCGACGCTGGCCGCCATCATCGTGGCGGCCTGCGGCGTGCCGGTGGCCAAGCACGGAAATCGCGCTGCGACCTCGCGCTCCGGCGCCGCCGATGTGCTCGCGGCGCTTGGGGTTCGCATTGGACTGGCGCCTGACGAACTCAGCCTCTGCCTCGCGGAGGCGGGCTTATGCTTCATGTTCGCGCAGACGCACCATGGCGCCATGCGCCACGTGGCCCCGGTGCGGGCGGAGTTGCCGACGCGGACGATCTTCAACATGCTCGGCCCTCTGGCGAACCCGGCCGGCGTGACGCGCCAGCTCTTCGGGGTCTCGTCGCCGGCCTGGGCCGAGCCGCTGACCGCCGTACTGGCAGAACTCGGCAGCGACCGGGTCTGGACCGTGCACGGCAGCGACGGCCTCGACGAGATCACGGTGACGGGGCCGACCGCCGTCGTCGCCCTGGAGGCGGGCCGGGTGTCGCGCTTCACCATCGACCCGCGCGAAGTCGGCGTGCCCCTCCACGGCCTGGACGCCCTGCGCGGAGGCGATCCCGAGCACAACGCCGTCGCCCTGCGGCAGGTCCTGGAGGGCGCCCGCAACGCCTACCGGGATATCGCGGTGCTGAACGCGGGTGCGGCCCTCGTGGTTGCGCAAGGCGCCGGAACCCTCGCGGACGGGGTCACCCGAGCGGCCGAGGCCCTCGACAGCGGTGCCGCGCGCGCCACCCTGAACCAACTCATCCGTCTCTCGAACCTGCGCTCGAACGCCTGAAGGCCTCCCATGTCCGAGCAGAAGTCCGAGCCGTCCCCTGACATCGCGCCGGTCGAGCGCAAGGACGTGCTCGCCCGCATCGAGACCTACAAGCGGCGCGAGATTGCGGAGGCCAAGCTGCGGGTGCCGCAGACCAAGCTCGAGAAGCGCGTAGCCAGCGCGGAGCCCCCGCGAGGCTTCGCCGACGCCATCGCGGCCCATATCGCGCAGAAGCGTCCGGCCCTGATCGCGGAGGTGAAGAAAGCCTCGCCGTCGAAGGGCCTGATCCGGGCGGATTTCGACCCCGCCACCCTCGCAGCCGCCTACGAGGCCGGGGGCGCCACCTGCCTCTCGGTGCTGACCGACACCCCCTCGTTCCAGGGCCGGCCCGAGTACCTCACCGAGGCGCGTGCCGCCTGCACCCTGCCGGTCCTGCGCAAGGACTTCCTGTTCGAGCCGTATCAGGTCTTCGAGGCGCGCGCCTGGGGCGCCGACTGCATCCTCGTCATCATGGCCTGCCTCGACGATGCGGAAGCCGCGGCCCTGGTGGAGACCGCGCACGATCTGGGCATGGACGTACTGGTCGAGGTGCACGACAGCGAGGAGCTCGCACGCGCCCTCCCCCTCGGGACGCGTTTGGTTGGCATCAACAACCGCAATCTGAAGACGTTCGAGGTCTCGTTCGAGACGGCGATCCGCCTCGCCGAGGGCGTGCCGGCGGACCGGATCGCGGTGGCTGAGAGCGGTATCGCCGGTCACGCCGACGTGGTTCGCCTCGCCGAGAGCGGGCTCGACACCATCCTGGTCGGCGAGAGTCTGATGCGCGAGGCCGACGTGACGGCGGCGACGCGCCGCCTGCTCTTCGGCGATGCGGGAGCCTGAGGCGGGATCATGGCCGAACTCACGCATCTCGACGCATCGGGCGCGGCCAACATGGTCGATGTCTCCGAGAAGGACGCCACCACCCGCACGGCCCGCGCCACGGGGGCCGTGGTCATGCTGCCCGAGACGCTGCGGCTGATCCGGGAGGGCGACGCCAAGAAGGGCGATGTCATCGGCACGGCGCGGCTTGCCGGCATCATGGCCTCGAAGCGAACGCATGAGCTCATCCCCCTTTGCCACCCTCTTTTGCTCTCCAAGGTCCGCGTCGATTGCGAGGTCGATGACGCCCTGCCAGGTCTGCGAGTGACGGCGGAGGTCAAGGTTCTGGGTCCGACCGGTGTCGAGATGGAGGCGCTCACCGCGGTCTCGGTGGCCTGCCTGACGATCTACGACATGGTGAAAGCCGCCGATCGCGGCATGCGCATCGAGGGCATCCGGCTGCTCGCCAAGGACGGTGGACGCTCCGGCGCCTACCGCGCCGAGGACGACGCTTGAGCGGGATGATCCCGGTCGCCGAGGCGCTGGCGCGGGTCCTCGCCGGCCTGCCCGGTCGCGTAACGGCGGAAACCGTCCCGATCACGGAGGCCGCGGGTCGCACGCTGGCGGCGGATGTCCTGGCAGGGCGGACGCAACCGCCTTTCCCGGCCTCCGCCATGGACGGCTACGCCGTGCGCAGCGCGGATGTCGCTTCCGCGCCCGCGACCCTGCGGGTCTTAGGGACCAGTGCGGCCGGACACGGTTTCACTGGAGGGATCGGCGCCGGCGAGGCTGTGCGGATCTTCACCGGCGCCCCGGTCCCCGACGGGGCCGATGCCATCCTGATCCAGGAGAATGCCGAGGCGACGCCGGAGACGGTCACGGCCCTCGAGCGGGTGACCTCCGGGCGCTTCATCCGTCCGAGCGGCCTCGATTTCACGGCGGGCGATCACCTGCTCGGCGCTGGCGAGACCCTGGATCCGCGTCGCATCGCGCTCGCTGCGGCCGGGGGCCACGGATCGCTCAGCGTTCGGCGGCGACCGCGCGTTGCGATCCTCGCCACGGGGGACGAACTCGTCGCTCCGGGGCAACCACCGCGCTGGGACCAGATCGTAGCCTCCAACGGGCTCGCGGTGGCGGCCCTGGTGCGCGAAGCCGGGGCCGAGCCCATCGACCTCGGCATTGCCGGGGACACCCTCGCGGCCCTGGACGATGCCATCGGCCGGGCGGTGAACGCGGACGCGGACCTCCTCATCACCCTCGGCGGCGCCTCGGTGGGCGACCATGACCTCGTGCAATCGGCCCTGCGGGCACAAGGGCTCGAACTCGGTTTCTGGCGGGTGGCCCTGCGGCCCGGCAAGCCGCTGATGCACGGGCGCCTCGGCCGCATGGCGGTGTTGGGCCTGCCCGGCAATCCGGTGGCCTCCGTCGTCTGCGGGCTGCTCTTCGTCGTTCCGGCGATCCGGGCGCTGCTGGGCGACCCCGACGCGGGGGCGGACCGCTCGGAGCCGGCAATCCTCGGATGCGACCTGCCAGAGAACGATCTGCGGCAGGATTATCTGCGAGCCCGGATCGAGACCGCCCCCGACGGGCTCCCCATCGTCCATCCCGAGAACCGCCAGGACTCCTCGATGCTGCTCATCCTCGGCTCGGCCGAGGCCCTGCTGATCCGGGCCCCCCATGCGCCCGCCGCGAAGGCCGGCGAGCCCTGCCGGGTCATCCGGCTGGACCGTCGCCTCGTCTGATCAGCGCAGATAGGTGACGCTGTAGAGGGTGTGGCGCAGGGCCTCTTCGCCGACCCAGACCCGGCCGTTCTCGCAGGCCTCCCGCATGCCCGCCCGCATGCGCGCGCAGTACTCGCCGGTGTTATCCTGGACCCGGTACTCGCAGACGTTGCCGACCTTGCGCCGAGCGATGACGGGACTCGCATGATCGGCGTGCAAGTCCGGATCCTTCGGATCGCGGTCCTCCAGAAGGTACCAGCTGTAGCCGATGGTCGGCACACGCCCGTGGTCGAGGGCATAATCGACCATGGCCAGAATCCGGCTGATCGCCTTGGGGTCCGGCGGCGGCCCGGAATCCCGCATCTCCACGAACTCGGCCTGATTGGCGGCCACGCGGTAGGAAACCGGGAGGAGCGGCACCGGCAAGGGCACACGCCGACACTGCGCCTCGACATGCGCGATCCAAGCGGCGTTGAAGGTGTCGGTCTTCGCGTTTCGCAGGTGAGGAACCGTGCCGACCAGGCTGCGGAAGCTCATCGGGCGGGGTGACAGGCGGCTGCGATAGCGCAGGCGCTGCAGGGTCGGGTTGGCATAGCGATAGCCGTCATTCGAGGGCAGGTCGCGGTCCTCGCAATAGCCGTTGATGTTGTAGAGGAGCGCCGCGGTGTCCTCCTCACCGCCCTCGATCTTGTCGAAATAGGGCAGCAGCTTCGGGTTGCCGATCGGCGACATCTCCGCAGCGTTGCGGCTCCAGGCGATGTCCGCGCGCCAGCTCGGATGCGCCGCCAGGTGAGCGCGGAGCGCGGGAATCGCTGCGAGGCGCTCCGGGTCGGCAAAGTAGTTCTTGGTGGCGACGTCGAGGGGCGAGACTTGGCGGCCGAGGCGATGCGAGATCATGTCGGCGGTGGCATAGGCAAAGCAGATCGCGCTCTCGCCCTGGTTCAGCGGCATCTCGCGCGGCGAGGGCGAGAGGGCGACGTCGCGGGTGCCCTCATGCACATCGAAGGGGATGCGAGCCTCCACCAGCGCGCAGGTTGGGTTGCGCGCATAGGTCGGGTGCAGGGGCAGGATGCGGGGATCGGCTTCGGCGAACGCCGGCGCAGCCGAAATCGCCAGGATCGCGCTCAGAGCCGCGCGGAGGCGCCGGCCACGTCGGACAGCCCGCATGTCTCAGGAGGCCCGGCGCAGGCGCGTCGCGAAGAAGCCATCGAGTCCACCGCGCATCTCCGGCACCTCACCACCCAGGTGCGACGGCAGGGTGCGCAGGTCGCCGGACGCATCGATCGGCTCGGACAGGCCGCCCAACTCCTCCGCACGCACCGGAATGCGCTCGAAGCCCGGATTGCGCGCGAGGAAGGTCGCGACCTGAGCCTCCCCCTCCTCCGGCTCGAGGGAGCAAGTACAGTAGACGAGGCGCCCGCCCGGCCGAACCAGGGTGGCGGCCTTGTCGAACAGGCGTTTCTGCAGGCCGATCAGGCGGCTGATATCGCTTTCGGTCTTGGTCCAGGCCACATCGGGGTGGCGGCGCAGGGTGCCGGTCGCCGAGCACGGCGCGTCGAGGAGCACCGCGTCGAAGGTAGCGTCATCGGACAATGCCAAGGCATCGCCGACCTGGATTTCGGCTTCCAGTCCCAGGCGTGCGAAGTTCTGGGACAAGCGCTCGAGGCGTGGGCTGGAACGGTCGACCGCGAGCACCGAAGCGCCGGCTGCCGCGAGTTGCGCTGTCTTACCACCAGGGGCGGCGCAGAGGTCGGCCACCCGCTCGCCCGGCTTCACATCCAGCAACCGTGCCGGAAGCGCGGCGGCGGCATCCTGCACCCACCATTGTCCCTCGGTATAGCCCGGAAGATCGGCCACGCCGGCGCGGACGTCGTGCAGGCGCACGCTCCCGGTGGGGAGGACGACGCCGCCGAGACGCTCCGCCCATTCGACGGCCGAGCCCCGCACGGTGATGTCGAGGGCGGCACCCTCGAGGTGGGCCGCCGCGATGGCGCGCGCCGTCCCCTCGCCATAGGCGGAGCGCCAGCGCCGGGCGAGCCAGTCGGGCGTATTGTCCGCGAGCGGATCACCGGGCGCCGCGAGGATATCGGCGCGTTCGCGCACGATCCGGCGCAGGACCGCATTCACGAGGCCGGAGAGGTGCTGAAGCTGCGGATCGGCCTTGGCGAGACGCACACCGAGATCGACGGCGGCATGGTCCGGCACGTTGAGATCGAGGATCTGGACGGCGCCCGTGGCCAGTAGCGCGACGAGGCGAGGTTGATCCTCCGGCAGTCCCTGCGACATCCGGCTCGCAAGGACGTGACGCAGGAGACCGAAGCGGCGGAAGGTCGCCGTCGCAATGGCGCGCGCGAGGCCTGCATCGGCGGCATCGAGGCCGGCGGCGCGCCCGGCCTGGATCAGGGCATCCTCCAGGGCGAAGCCCCGAGTCTTGCCGATGAGGTCGGCGACCGCGCCCTGCGCGATCTGTCGGGCGGCGAGGCCCGCGACGCTGTGGTCGATCGGCGCCGTCGGCGCATCCGTATTGCGGCGTGTCGCCATGAATGCCACTTCCTGGAACCATGAGCCCGCATGGGACGAGCTTCGTTTCCCTGCCCTTCCACCCGCCACACCGAGATGCAAGCCATGACAAGCCCGGAGCCGATGGAAAACCGCGCGGACGCCGACCTGCCCACCCGAACGCGCGCCCTTACGCCCGAAGCCGCCCGGGCTCTGGCGGAGGCTGCCGAGCGGCGCGCGGCCATCGATGCCCATGCCGCGGAGATCGCGGCCACCCGCGAGCGTCAGGGCCGTGGCGGTCTCGAACCGGTGCGCTACGACGATTGGGAGATCAAGGGTATCGCCGTCGACTTCTGACGTCGCGCGCGCCGCATGCCGGCCGGGGAACGTCCCCCGGTCGCCCCCGTTGTCCCGGCCATCGGTTCAGTGACGAAGGGGAAGACCATGGCCACGAAAGTTTCGAGCAAGAGTGCCGGTGAGGGACCGCATGGCGAGGTCGCTCTCGCGCGCGGCCAGTCGGTGTCGATGCGGATGTGGCGGGACGAGCTTCCCGGCACCGACAAGCCCCCGGCGAGCCGACCCTACGAGACCGTCGGCTACGTGATCTCCGGCCGGGCCGAACTGACCGTGAGCGGCGAACGGGTGCTGTTGGAGCCCGGCGATTCCTGGCTGGTCCCGGAGGGCGCCGAGCACACCTACTCCATCCTGGAAGCCTTCACGGCCGTCGAAGCCACGGCGCCGCCCGCCCGCTGAACGGATCTCAGCGCGTGACGTAGACCTGCGTGCCCACCGAGACGCGTGCGTAAAGATCGACCACATCCTGGTTGAACATGCGGATGCAGCCGTAGGACGCGTAGGTGCCGATGGAGTTCGGCCGATTGGTCCCGTGGATGGCGTATTCGCCTCCCGCGAGGGTCAGTGCGGCCGAGCCCATCGGGTTCGAGGGCGAACCGCCGGCAATCACGGCGGGCAGGCGGGGATTGTCGCGCTTGACCTCGCGCGGGGGTGCCCAGGCCGGCTCGACGTACTTCCCGTCGATCTGGGTCGCGCCGCTCCATTGCTTGCCGGGCTTGCCCACCGCGACGGGGTAGCGAATCGCGGTCCCATCGCCGTTGACGAGGTAGAGCCGGCGCTCGGCCGTGCGCACGACGATGGAGCCGGGCATCACGCCCTCGTGGAACGCCACGACCTCGCGGGCCTGCGCAGGCTCGACGAAACCGCCTCCCAGGATCGCACCCGCCGCGATCGAAGCCAGCATTCCCTGACGCACCATGACCCTGAAACTCCGAAAGCGTGACCGTGAGAGCCCAGACAATCGGCGCTCGCGGGTTGGCGTTCCGGTAAATCGGCGGTTCGCGATGCAGTTATCCCGGTGGTCTTCTGCAGCGCAGTGAAGCGCCGCCACGGAATTTCGGGCGAAAACATCCGATTGCGTTCAGGTTTCGTTAGCCCTGAGGGCTCAGCGCTCGATCAGCGGCATGCCGCCGGCACCCAGGCGCTCCTGCCAGCCATGGCGCACCAGTTCGGGGTCGGCGTGCTCCTCCACCGGAAACCCGACGCAGAGATAAGCGACGAGGTGCCAGTCGCAGGAAACCCCGATGATGCCGCAGACCGCCTCCGGCTCGAGGATGGAGACCCAGCCGACACCGAGCCCGTGCGCGCGCGCGGCGAGCCAGAACGTCTGCACGGCCGTGACGACGGAGTAGCGCAGCATCTCCGGCATGGTGGCGCGGCCGAGCCCGTGCCCCGCCTCGGTGGATTCGTCGCAGAAGACCGCGAGATGTACCGGCGCCTCCCGCAGCCCGGCGAGCTTGAGCCGGACATAAGCGTCGCGGCGTTCCGCTTCGTACGTGGCCGCCGCATCGGCGTTGCAGCGTTCGAAGCTGGCGACCACGCCTGCGCGCCGCTCCGGGTCCGAGACCCGCACGAAGCGCCAGGGTTGGCTGTTGCCGACGGAGGGGCTGAAGGCTGCGAGATCGAGGCACCGCCGCAGCAGCGCTTCGTCAACAGGGTCTGTCCGAAACCGGCGCACGTCGCGACGCCAGGCGAACAGCTCGGCGAGAGTATGCTGGAAGGCCGCGTCGAAGCTGGTCACGGTGGTCCCCAGCGGTGAACCCGCCCCTCTCTCTTGCAGCGTGTTTCTCGCCGGGTACGCCCCGTCTCGCAAGGACGAAAAAAAGGCCGCGCTCCGAAGAGGCGGCCTGAAGTCCTTGGGTCTCGAAACCTCTGGGATGTCGATCCCGCCGGTTCGGGTGCCGACCGAAGAGCTGGGGAGCCGGTAAGATCGGGCAGCAGACCGATGACGGAGTCGACGAAGTTTCAGCAACAGGTATCGCGTTTCATCAAGGCCGACGCTGGGCATGATGGCGGCGAAATCATGGTGATGTGTTTCGGGACGCCTCGCCGAATCACCGCCCTTGCGAGCATCACGGCGTGACACCATGATGAAGGACGAACGCGGAACAGGAGCGACGATGAGCGAGAGAACCGGTGGCGACGCGCGATTGCATGATCCCGCAGCGCGGGTCATCCCCTTCCCGACGGCGCCGGTCCCTCCTCAGATCGCCTTCGACCGCGCCGAACTGCGCATCCTCTTCAATCTTTACGGACGGATGGTCTCGCAGGGCGAGTGGCGCGACTATGCCCTCGACTTCCGGCGCGACAAGGCGGTGTTCTCGATCTACCGGCGCAGCTCGGAGATGCCGCTGTATCGGGTGGAGAAGGACCCGAAACTCGCCCGGCGCCAGGGCGCCTATGCCGTGGTCGCCGCCACCGGCCTGGTCATGAAACGCGGAACGGATCTCGAGCGGGTGCTCGCGGTGCTGGAGCCTCCCCTTCGTGCGGTGTGAGACGCGCCTCAGTCAGACACGACCCGACATGTGAACCATCCGGCCCATATAAAAAGGCCCCGGCGGTTATCCCGCCGGGGCCTTCTAATTCAACGTGAGTCGTTCCGTTTAGCGGCGGTCGCCCAGGAGCGAGAGCAGCATCTGGAACATGTTGATGAAGTCCAGGTACAGCGTCAGCGCGCCATTCACGGAGAGCTTGGCCGCACCCTCGGCATCGGCGCCGCTGTAGAGGAACATCTCCTTCAGCTTCTGCGTGTCGTAGGCGGTGAGGCCCGCGAAGATCAGAACACCGACCACGGAGATTGCGAACTGAAGCGCCGAAGAGGCAAGGAAGATGTTCACCAGCGAGGCGATGATGAGGCCGATCAGGCCCATCACCAGGAATGAACCCATGCCCGAGAGGCTACGCTTGGTGGTGTAGCCGTAGAGGCTGAGACCGCCGAACGTCGCCGCTGTGATGAAGAAGACCCGAACCACGCTTGCTCCCGTGAAGACGAGGAGGAGCGAGGACATCGAGGCACCCATCACCGCCGCGAAGGCGAAGAAGGTCAGGCGCGCCGAGGCCGCGGACATCCGATCCATCCGCATCGAGAAGATGAAGATGAAGGCCAGCGGCGCCAGCATGATCACCCACTTGAGCGGGCTGGTGTAAAGGAGCTGGCCGAACGGGGTCAGGGCAACGCGGCCGGTCTCGGTCTGAGCGACGGCCGCCATATTCAAGCCCAGCGCCACGAGACCAGAGATCCCGAGGCCGATGACCATGTTATTGTAGACGCCGAGCATGAAGGTGCGCAGGCCCTGATCGATCTCGACCTGGCTGCCGGCGTACCCGGTCGGCTGAGCGCCGTACCGGAAGGGGCTGTTATCGAATGCCATGGGAGTTTCCTTTGGAAGCTCTCTCAGCGTGTGATTTCGAAATGAGGCTCACGCACACGACCTCTGGCGTCCCGAGACGCCTCGTTACGAAATATGTTCCGTCACGCTGCCCTGCACAAGGGGCCGGCCAAGCCTGGAAGGACCGAATCGCACAGGACTGTGCTGGTATTTTCTTGCGTCGAGACGGGATTAAACCGGCATTTCGATAGACGAGGATTTCGCTAACGCGAGGCTAACCACGCCACCGGACGCCGTGTCGAACGCCCGTGGCCGGCCTTACGCGGCAGCCTTATCCAGACAGCACTTCTTGAACTTCTTGCCGCTGCCGCAGGGGCAGGGGTCGTTACGGCCAACGTTCTTGAAGGGGTTGCGGACGGGCTGACCGTAGCTCTCGGAGGTCCAGTTCAGGTCGGCGATCGGATCGTCGATGGTCCCGAATTGCTCGGGATCAAAGCGTGACAGGTCGTCGGGGCGCTCCTCGGCCTCGCGCAGGATCTCGGGGAAGTACCGGCCGTCGCTGAATTCGCCGGTCAGCCGCCCATCCCGTCGCGCTGCCACGACCCTTGGTGCCAGGTCGCGCATCCCCAGAAGCGCAACGGCCTCCTCCCACGCGACCCAGCTGATATCGCCCTCGATGGCAGCCCGCTTCTCATCGAAGCGAATCAGCAGGGCTTCGGTCTGCTCGCGTGGGACGCGGCCGATCTGGGTCAGGTAAACCAGGGCCGCGAAGCCCTCGTGCCGCACGGTATCGTCGCGCGTGCTGTCCATCAGCAATGTGCCGAGCGGCGCGATGTCTCCGTCGAAGACGCTGGCTAGTATCCTCGCCAGTGTCTTCGAGAGGGCGTCGCCCAGGAGAGACTCGAGCGTCTCGCCGTCCAGGTTCAGAAATCGCACGAGGGGCCTGAACGCCCGCGTTTCCCGGGCGGCGGCGAGGACGTGCAGCCCCCAGAACAGGAGATTCGCCTCCGCGTCATCCAAGTCTGGATTCGCGGCAGCCCGGCCCAGCAACTCCAGGACCGCGTCCGCGATCCGGTCCGGGTCCGCGAGCGCGGCACGCAGCTCAGGCTCCGGAAGGAACGTGGCCGCCGAGAGCGCGGAGACGAGGGCCGGATCGAGCATGCGTGATTCCTCAGGAGCGGAGAGTCGCCCCGGTCTTGCGCTCAACCTCAGCGACGATCCGGGCGGTTACGCCCTCGATCTCCGCATCGGTCAGGGTGCGATCCACGGGCTGGAGCCGGACCGCGATCGCCACCGATTTCGAGCCCTCGGGGATGCCGATGCCTTCGTAGATGTCAAACACGTCGATCCCGGTGATGAGCTTGCGTTCCGCGCCCTGCGCCGCCTTCACCACGTCCCCTGCGGCGACATCCCGTCCGACCACGAACGCGAAGTCACGCGAGATCGGCTGGAAGTCGGACAGAACCAGCGCCGGCTTGACCTTGGTCGGACGGTATTTCGGCAGCGGCACCGCGTCCAGGGTGATTTCGAAGGCGACGATCTGGCCCTTGAGATCGAGGGCCTTCAGCACGCGCGGATGCACCTCGCCGAAGTAGCCGGCCGGATTCTTCGGTCCGAACTGCAGCGTGCCGGATCGGCCGGGATGCAGCCAGGCCGGTCCACCGGCCACGACCTGCAGGCCGCCGGTCGGGATACCGAGGGCGGCCAGCAGCGCCATCGCATCGGCCTTGGCGTCGAACGCGTCGACGGGCTTCATGGCCCCGTCCCAGTGGCGACCCGCGCCCGCATGCGTCGCGGTCCCCCGCCGGATCGCCGCCGCCCGGGTGGTCTGTCCCTCCGGCTGGTCGTTCGCGAAGCACTGCCCGACCTCGAACAGGGCGACATCCGCGTTCCCGCGGTCGGCGTTGCGCTGGCCGGCCCGAAGCAGGCCCGGAACCAGGCTCGGGCGCATATCCGAGAGGTCGGCGGCGATCGGATTGGCCAGCGCCAGATCCACGCCCCCGCCGCCGAACAGCACCGCGTCGTCGTGCGGGATGAACGACCACGTCACCGCCTCCACGAGGCCATGGCTGGCCAGCGCCCGCTTGGCGAGGCGGGTGCGCTTCTGCATCACGGTCAGCATCGGCTTGCCGATCGCCTCGATGCGCGGGAGGGGCTTCGGCTCGATGCGGTCGAGACCGGCGATGCGGACGATCTCCTCGACCAAGTCGGCCTTGCCCTCGACGTCGGGACGCCAGGACGGCGTGAGGACCTTCACACGGTCGCCGGTCCCGGCCACGTGGAAGCCCAGCGCCTCCAGGGTCACCTTCATCTCGGCGCGGGACAGCTCGATCCCGGCGAGCCGCCGGGTTTCGGTCCAGGGGAAATCGATGACGCGCTCGACCACCGGCGGCTCGCCGACGATCACGGGCATGCTCGGAGTTCCGCCGCAGATCTCCAGCACGAGGCGGGTGGCGAGATCGAGGCCCGGCAAGGTGAATGCCGGATCGACGCCGCGCTCGAAGCGGTACCGGGCATCGGTGATGATGCCGAGCCGCCGGCCGGACTGGGCGATGTTCATCGGATCCCACAGGGCCGATTCGATGAGGACATCGACGGTATCGGCGTCGCAGCCCGAAGCCTCGCCGCCGATGATACCGCTGATCGATTCGACGCCGCTGTCATCCGCGATGACGACGGTGTCGGCGGTCAGCGTATAGGTCTTGCCGTCGAGGGCCTTCAGCGCTTCGCCGTCCCGCGCCCGACGGACGACGAGCCCCCCGCGCACCTTGGCGGCGTCGAAGACGTGGAGCGGCCGGCCCTGATCGAAGGTCAGGTAGTTCGTGATGTCCACGAGCGCGTTGATCGGGCGCAGGCCGATGGCGCGCAGGCGCGCCTGCATCCAGTCCGGCGAGGGACCGTTCTTGACGCCGCGCACGAGGCGCAGGGTGAAGTAGGGGCAAAGGCCGCCGTCGAGGGCCTCGAAATCAAGGGTGACGGGGACGGGGCAGGCGCCCTCCCCGCGCACCGGCGGCTGTGGCTCGCGCTTGAGACCGCCCAGCCCCGTGGCGGCGAGATCGCGGGCGATGCCGTGGATGGACGTGCAGTCCGGCCGATTCGGCGTCAGGTTGATCTCGATGACCGGATCGTCGAGCTTCGCGTAGAGGGCGTAGGGCTGCCCCGTCGGTGCATCATCCGGCAGATCGAGGATTCCGTCGCTCTCCTCGCCGAGGCCGAGCTCGGCCCCCGAGCAGAGCATGCCGTGGCTCTCGACACCGCGGATGTTGCCGACCGACAGGGTAATGTTTTTCCCCGGCACGTAGGTGCCGGGCGGGGCGAAGACCGTCTTCATGCCGGCGCGGGCGTTGGGCGCGCCGCACACCACCTGGAGCGGCTGACCGTCGCCGGCATCCACCGTGCAGACCCGCAGGCGATCGGCGTTCGGGTGCTGTTCGGCGGTGAGCACATGGGCGACCACGTAGGGCTTCAGGCTCGCGGCCTTGTCCTCGATGCCCTCGACCTCGAGGCCGATCCGGGTCAGCGTCTCCGAGATCATCTCGAGGGAGGCCTCGGCGTCGAGGTGGTCCTTGAGCCAGGAGAGGGTGAATTTCATCGCTTGGGTCCCTCGGCGTGCCGGGACCCGTCCAAGCGGGAAGCTCCGTCGCCCATGAGGATGAAGAGGTGGCCCGGGCTCACCGGGCCTCGAGAGCGGAGCGTCAGCCCGTCAGCCCGGCGACCAGGCTCGGGATATCCAGCGGGCGGAAGCCGTAATGGTCGAGCCAGCGCACATCCGCCTCGAAGAAGGGACGCAGATCCGGCATGCCGTATTTCAGCATGGCGATGCGATCGATGCCGACGCCGAAGGCGAAGCCCTGGACGCTGTCGGGATCGAGGCCGCAATTGCGCAGGACGTTGGGGTGGACCATGCCGCAGCCGAGGATCTCGAGCCAGTCGGTCCCCTCGCCGAAGCGGATCTCGCCGCCCTTGCGCGAACACTGGATGTCGACCTCGGCCGAGGGTTCCGTGAAGGGAAAGAACGAGGGCCGAAAGCGCATCTTGACCGCCTCGACCTCGAAGAAGGTGCGGCAGAACTCCTCCAGCACCCATTTCAGGTTGGCGATGTTCGCCGCCTTGTCGATCACCAGCCCCTCGACCTGATGGAACATCGGGGTGTGGGTCTGGTCCGAATCGTGCCGGTAGGTCCGGCCCGGGCAGATCACCCGGATCGGCGGCGCTTTCGATCGCATGGTGCGGATCTGGACGGGCGAGGTGTGGGTGCGCAGCACCTTGCGCTGGCCGTTCCGATCCGGCGCCAGGAAGAAGGTGTCGTGCATCTCACGCGCCGGATGGCCGGGCGGGAAGTTGAGCGCCGTGAAGTTGTAGTCGTCGGTCTCGATATCCGGGCCCTCGGCCACCGAGAAACCCATGTCGGCGAAGATCGCGGTGATCTCGTCCAGCACCTGGCTGATCGGGTGGATGCGCCCCCGCGCCTCCGGTGCCTCCCGCACGGGAAGGGTCACGTCGATGCGCTCGGCAGCGAGGCGGGCGCCGAGGGCCGCCTCCGCCAGGGCGTCGCGACGACTCGCGATGGCGGCCTGAACCCGATCGCGCAACCCGTTGATGACGGGGCCGCGGACCTTGCGCTCATCCGGCGTCATCGCACCGAGGGTCTTCAGGAGTTCGGAGATCGACCCCTTCTTTCCGAGCGCCGCCACGCGCACGGCATCCAGCGTCACCTCGTCGGAGGCAGTCGCGACCTGATCGAGCAGGCCGGATTCGAGGGTGTCGAGGTCGGTCATCGGTTCAACTCACCGGCTGCGGCACCGATCTGACGGATCGGGCGGTCTCGATCGGGCAGGCCCGCGGAGGGTTTTGCGGGTCGCGATCCGCAATGCAAGCACCCGCCATGCGCAAACGAAGCGTCGCGCGCCCGATGGATGGAAAAAGGCGCGGCTCCCCGGGGGTGCCGCGCCTTGTCATGACGAACGGCGCACGGCTCGGACGAGCCGCACGTTCCGCTCGAACGGCCGTATCAGGCAGCCTTGGCGGCCGGGAGGGCGGCCTTGGCGACCTCCACCACGGCGGCGAAGGACGCCGGCTCGTGGATGGCGAGCTCGGAGAGGGCCTTGCGGTCCACCTCGACGCCGGACTTCGTCAGGCCGTTGATGAAGCGCGAATAGGTCAGGCCATGCTCACGGACAGCGGCGTTGAGGCGCTGGATCCAGAGAGCGCGGAACGTACGCTTTTTGTTCTTCCGATCGCGGTAGGCATACTGCATGCCCTTCTCGACCGCCTGCTTGGCGATCCGGATCGTGTTCTTGCGGCGACCGTAATAACCACGGGCGGCCTTGAGGACTTTCTTGTGCTTCGCGTGACTGGTCACGCCGCGCTTGACGCGGGCCATGGGTGTTCTCCTGGATTACGAAAGAAGCAGTGTCGGCGTCGTGAAGGATTACCGGCTGTTGGGCAGGAAATACTTCTTCACGTTGGCAGCATCGCCCTCGAACAGGGTGGTGGTGCCGCGCAGGTTGCGGATCTGCTTCGTCGTCCGCTTGATCATCCCGTGGCGCTTGCCGGCCTGGGCGTACATGACCTTGCCGGTGCCGGTGATCTTGAAGCGCTTCTTGGCGCCCGACTTGGTTTTCAGCTTGGGCATTTGGCTCTCCTGAACGCGCACAAACTCCGATCCGGATCGGATCGAAGGGATGCGCTCGGTTGATGCTTCTGATGGAGCAGCACGAACCGCCACGGCAGCCCGATCGGCCGGGCGGTTCAACGCGAGGGCCCTATGACAGAAAAGCGACGCGGTTTCAATGCCCGGCGAGCCAGCCCCTCCCCCGCCGCACCGGCGCGAGCGGCGCCCCGACGGTTTTCACTGCACGGATTTCTCTGCGAATGCGGAGCCGGGTTGCTTGACAGCCCAGGGCGGTGACCATAAACCGCCGACACCGCCGGAAACGGGGCGGGACGTCAAGCGGGCGTAGCTCAGTTGGTTAGAGTGCCGGCCTGTCACGCCGGAGGTCGCGGGTTCGAGTCCCGTCGCCCGCGCCACGTCCAGACTGCCGAATGAATGATGCGGGCGTAGCTCAGTCGGTTAGAGTGCCGGCCTGTCACGCCGGAGGTCGCGGGTTCGAGTCCCGTCGCCCGCGCCATCCCGAACATTCCAGTCAATCGATGCAGCCGCAAGGCCGATGACGCTGAGCGCCGTTCATGGCGCTCGCTCCCGGCGGTAAGCAACGAGCCCCCTCCGGTATCCGATACAAACGCCTCGCCGCATCACGGCGAATTCCTGGCCTTGTCCGGACGTGTCCAGGGGGACACAGCCCGCTGCGCCCTGCCTCCGACACCGAGATGCGCCGCGTTTTCGCCGCATCAGGTCGAGAAGGGCTCAGAGCCCCAGCATCTGCCGCAAGGTCGAGACAGAACGATGCCGTCCCTACACGACCTTCGCGCCCGTTTTCCGCGCCCGAGCACCCTTGGCGTGCATCTGGCAAGCCTGTCGGTCCTGCTGATGCTGGCGGGTTGCGGCTCTCCGAATCTCCTCGTCTCCGAGGCACCGACCCAGCTCGTGATCCTCGACGAACAGGCCGCTGCCGCCGCGATCTCGCGCTACCGTGCGCAGCATGGGCTCGGACCGGTCACGATCGACGCGAGCCTGATTCGCGCGGCCTCCTACCAGGCCGCATCGAACGCGAAGGCCGGCCGCCTCAGCCACGAGATTGGCGGGACCTTCGGAGCTCGCATGGCGGATGCGGGGGCCGGCCGCACTTACGCGGCGGAAAACCTCAGCGCCGGCTCGGCGACCTTCGACGAGGTTCTGGCACGCTGGAAAGTCTCGCCCGAACACAACAAGAATATGTTGATCCCGCAGCTCCGGCGGATCGGCATCGCCCGCGTCGATGCCCCGGGCAACCGCTACAAGCGTTTCTGGGCCCTGGTCATGGCCGGAGGCTGACGCCTAGTTCCCGAGAGATCCGGTAGGCACCCGAAGCATCGCGACATACGCGTGAGACGCGGCGGTGCCTCGCGGTGTCCGACATCCGAGATTCCCGATGGGCCGTCGCTCGCGGTCAGCCTTCCGGCCCATCCTCAGCCTCGGCGAGGCCCTCCTGCAACGATTGGATGACGGTCCGCATCTCCGGGACCATGGCGATGGCCTTGGCGATCCGATGCGCCTCGTCGCGGGTCAGGGACTCGGTCTTCATGCCAGGGTCCGCAGCCGGCGCGAAAGAGGTCCAGGCGATCGCGAGACCGCTCGCATCCTCGATCCGGAAGCTGTTGGCCTGTTCAACGACGATCCAGGGCGATGGGAACCCCCTCGCCGGCATCGACTCCATCACGACGTCATCCATCACGGGGCTCCTTCTCCGACGGACCGGGTCGCCGCGTCACTTCGGACCGCGCGACGCTCGGGAAGGATGGTGGGCGGTGAGGGACTCGAACCCCCGACCCTCTCCGTGTAAAGGAGACGCTCTACCAACTGAGCTAACCGCCCGACGCGCCGCTTCGTAACGGAAGCTGATGACAGCGCGCAACCCCTTCGCGTCCCGCAAATCGCTTTCTGCGAGTCTACGTTGCGGACGAAAAAGGGCCCCGGCGTCGCCGCCGGGGCCCTTTGACGGTGTGGATTCCGTGGCCCTTAGTGGGCAACGACCGTGGCGGAGTCATCCTCGGCGATGACCGGGCGCACCGGCGGTGCCGGCTCCTCCCACTCGATCGCGTCGGGCACACGGGTCAGGGCGTGCTGCAGCACCTGATCCATCCGCGAGACCGGGATGATCTCCAACCCGTTCTTCACGCTGTCGGGCACCTCGGCGATGTCCTTGGCGTTCTCCTCGGGGATGAGGACCGTCTTGATCCCACCGCGGAGCGCAGCGAGCAGCTTCTCCTTCAGACCACCGATCGGCAGCACGCGGCCGCGCAAGGTGACCTCGCCCGTCATCGCCACGTCGCGGCGCACCGGAATGCCCGTCAGCGTCGAGATGATCGCGGTCGCCATGCCGATGCCGGCGGACGGACCGTCCTTCGGAGTCGCCCCCTCGGGAACGTGGACGTGGATATCCCGACGCTCGAACAGCGGCGGCTCGATGCCGAAATCGACGGCCCGCGAGCGGACGTAGCTTGCTGCAGCGGAGATCGATTCCTTCATCACGTCGCGCAGGTTGCCCGTGACCGTCATCTTGCCCTTGCCGGGCATCATGACGCCCTCGATCGTCAGCAACTCGCCGCCGACCTCGGTCCAGGCCAGACCCGTGACCACACCGACCTGATCCTCCTCGTCGATCTCGCCGTAGCGGAACTTCGGAGCACCGAGGAAGACCGGCAGGTTCTCCTCGGTGACGCTGACGGCCTTCACCTTGGTGATGAGGATCTCCTTCACGGCCTTGCGGATCAGGTTGGAGATCTCGCGCTCCAGGTTGCGGACGCCCGCCTCCCGCGTGTAGCGGCGGATGAGCATCAGCAGGCCGGCATCGTCGATCTGCCACTCCTTGGAATCGAGACCGTGCTTCTTCACGGCGCCCGGGATCAGGTGCTTGCGCGCGATCTCGAGCTTCTCTTCCTCGGTATAGCCGGCGATGCGGATCACCTCCATGCGGTCCATCAAGGGTGCAGGGATGTTCAGCGTGTTGGCGGTGGTGACGAACATCACGTTCGAGAGGTCGTAATCCACCTCCAGGTAGTGGTCGTTGAACGTGGCGTTCTGCTCCGGATCGAGGACCTCCAACAGGGCTGCCGAGGGGTCGCCCCGGAAGTCCATGCCCATCTTGTCGATCTCGTCGAGCAGGATGAGCGGGTTCGAGGTCTTCGCCTTGCGCATCGACTGAACGATCTTGCCGGGCATCGAACCGATATAGGTCCGACGGTGACCGCGGATCTCGGCCTCGTCACGCACGCCGCCGAGCGACATGCGCACGAACTCGCGACCCGTCGCCTTCGCGATGGACTTGCCGAGCGAGGTCTTGCCGACGCCAGGGGGACCAACGAGGCAGAGGATTGGGCCCGTGAGCTTGTTCGCGCGCTGCTGCACCGCGAGGTACTCGACGATCCGCTCCTTCACCTTGTCGAGGCCGAAATGGTCCTCGTCGAGCATGACCTGGGCGCCCAGCAGATCCTTCTTGATCTTCGAGCGCTTGCCCCACGGAATGCCGAGCATCCAGTCGAGGTAGTTGCGCACCACGGTGGCTTCCGCCGACATCGGCGACATCTGGCGCAGCTTCTTCAGCTCCGCCACCGCCTTGTCGCGGGCCTCCTTGGTGAACTTGGTCTTCTCGATTTTCTCCTCGAGCTCGGCCAGTTCGTCCTTGCCGTCCTCGGAGTCGCCCAGCTCCTTCTGGATCGCCTTCATCTGCTCGTTGAGGTAGTACTCGCGCTGGGTCTTCTCCATCTGCCGCTTGACGCGGGTCCGGATGCGCTTTTCCACCTGCAGCACGGAGATCTCACTCTCCATCAGCGACAGCACGCGCTCGAGGCGCTGCGCCACTGTGGGGATCTCGAGGATCGCCTGCTTGTCGGCGATCTTGACGGCGAGGTGCGAGCCCACGGTGTCGGCGAGCTTCGAGGGCTCGTCGATCTGGGTCACCGCCGAGACGACCTCGGGGGAGATCTTCTTGTTGAGCTTCACGTAGTTCTCGAACTCGGCGATGACCGAGCGGGCGAGAGCCTCCGCCTCGACGCTGTCACCGAGCTCGTCGGTAAGGGTCTCGGCCTCGGCCTCGTAGTAGGTGTCGGACTTCGTGAAGCTCGTGATCTTGGCCCGCCCCGCACCCTCGACCAGCACCTTCACGGTGCCATCGGGGAGCTTCAGGAGCTGGAGCACGCTCGCCAGGGTGCCGATCTTGTAGATCGCATCCGTCGAGGGATCGTCCTCGCTGGCGTTGATCTGCGTCGCCAGCAGGATGTGCCGGTCGGTGCGGACGGCTTCCTCAAGGGCGCGGATCGATTTCTCGCGACCGACGAAGAGCGGGACGATGATGTGCGGGAATACGACAATGTCGCGCAGAGGGAGGACGGCGTAGGAGCCCGTCGAGCCCGGAACAACGGGCTGGCGCGATTTCGATTGAGTCATATCGGACTTCCTCATGATGGACGCCGGGCATCTGCTCCTCGCATGGAGCAAGCAATCTGCCAGGGGCCGACCGGGCCGCGAGGGGGTCGGAAGCAGTGTCGGGTGATCGTCTCAGGATGCGGCTGGTGGCGGGACACCGCACCTCGAAGAGGGAGCGTGCGGCCATCGCGCTGATCCTGAGATGGAAATCGGGGCGGATGTTTTCAAGCATCCGCCCCGTGGAACCGCTCAGACTTGGCCGTTGACCCAAAGGTCAACCTCAGGCGCTGACGCTGGCGGGGGCTTCCTTGTTACGGTCACCATGGATGTAGAGCGGGCGTGACTTGCCATCGACGACTTCGGGACCGATCACCACCTGCTCGACCGACTCCAGGCCGGGCAGATCGTACATCGTCTCCAGCAGGATCGTCTCCAGGATGGAGCGCAGACCGCGGGCGCCGGTCTTCCGCTCGATGGCCTTGCGGGCCACCATGGAGAGCGCCTCCTCCTGGAAGGTCAGGTCGACGTTCTCCATCTCGAAGAGGCGCTGGTACTGCTTCACCAGGGCGTTCTTCGGCTCCTGCAGGATGCGCTTCAGCGCGGTCTCGTCGAGATCCTCAAGGGTCGCCAGCACGGGCAGACGGCCGACGAACTCGGGGATGAGGCCGAACTTCAGCAGATCCTCGGGCTCGACGTTGCGGAAGATCTCGCCGGTGCGGCGGTCGTCCGGGGCCTGCACGGTCGCGCCGAAGCCGATCGAGGTGCCCTTGCCGCGCGCCGAGATGATCCGCTCCAGGCCCGCGAAGGCGCCGCCACAGATGAACAGGATGTTCGTCGTGTCGACCTGCAGGAACTCCTGCTGCGGGTGCTTGCGGCCACCCTGCGGCGGGACACTCGCGACCGTGCCCTCCATGATCTTCAGGAGCGCCTGCTGCACACCCTCGCCCGACACGTCGCGGGTGATCGACGGATTGTCGGATTTCCGCGAGATCTTATCGATCTCGTCGATGTAGACGATGCCGCGCTGCGCCCGCTCGACGTTGTAGTCGGAGGCCTGGAGCAGCTTGAGGATGATGTTCTCGACATCCTCACCGACGTAGCCGGCTTCGGTCAGCGTCGTCGCATCCGCCATCGTGAACGGCACGTCGAGGATGCGGGCGAGCGTCTGCGCGAGGAGCGTCTTGCCGGAGCCGGTAGGTCCGATCAGCATGATGTTCGACTTCGCGAGCTCGACGTCGTTGTGCTTCGAGGCGTGGGCGAGACGCTTGTAGTGGTTGTGGACCGCGACCGAGAGGACCTTCTTCGCAAAATCCTGACCGATGACGTAGTCATCGAGGACGCGGCGGATTTCCTTCGGGGTCGGCACCCCATCGCGCGACTTCACCAGGGAGGACTTCGACTCCTCGCGGATGATGTCCATGCACAGTTCGACACACTCGTCGCAGATGAACACCGTCGGGCCCGCGATCAGCTTGCGGACCTCGTGCTGGCTCTTGCCGCAAAACGAGCAGTACAGCGTGCTCTTCGAGTCGTTGCCGCCAGTCTTGCTCATATCGGTCTCCGTTCGCGGGCATGGCGCCGGTCCGGGGCGCACACGCATCCTTCGAATTTAATGGCGTCCGCCTAAAGAAACAGTCACCTGCGCGCATCTGCCAGCTTCGATCAGACTGGCGATGCAAGCATGCGGCCGCGGCGGGATCAAGGCGGGCCCTGCCAAAAGCGCCCGCCTCGAAACGACGCGCCGGGCCGGACGACCCGGGGCGCGCTCTCAGGCAGCGGCGGGCTCGGGCCGCTTCTGGATCACCTCGTCGATGAGCCCGAACTCCTTGGCGGCATCGGCCGTCATGAAGTTGTCGCGCTCCAGCGCCTGCACGATGGTGTCGTAGTCGCGGCCGGTATGCTTCACGTAGATCTCGTTCAGGCGCTTCTTCAGCGCCTCGATCTCGCGGGCATGGATCAGGATGTCGGTGGCCTGACCCTGGAACCCGCCCGAGGGCTGGTGCACCATGATCCGGGCGTTCGGCAGAGCGAAGCGGTGGCCCGGCTCACCGGCCGTGAGGAGCAGCGAACCCATCGACGCAGCCTGGCCCACGCAGAGCGTGGTGACGGGGCAGCGGATGAACTGCATGGTGTCGTAGATCGACAGGCCGGAGGTCACGACGCCACCCGGCGAATTGATGTAGAAGGAGATTTCCTTCTTCGGGTTCTCGGCCTCGAGAAAAAGGAGCTGCGCCACGATCAGCGACGCCCCGTAATCCTCGACCGGACCCGTGAGGAAGATAATGCGCTCGCGCAGCAGCCGCGAGTAGATGTCGAAGGCACGCTCACCGCGGCTCGACTGCTCGACCACCATGGGCACGAGCGCAGAGTTATAATAGTCGACCGGATCTCTCATCATCACGTGCCCCAGCTACAAGGGGTCCGGCCGCACCGCGAATCAGGTGCGCACCGGACGTTTCAGCGAACTACGGCGACGGTGAACGCCGCCTTACTCTCGGCCCGCCGCCCTCGTGGGAGCCGCGGGCTCAGTCAGCCTTGGCGACGGCGGGCAGAGCCTCGTCGGTTCCGTCCGAAGTCGACCCGGCCTCGCCCTTCGCATCGGCGGTCTCCGAGGTATCGTCCTCGTCGGCGAACAGCGCCTCTTTCGAGACGGGCTCCTCGACCAGCTTCACCTGGGCGAGGACGTGGTCGACGACCTTTTCCTCGAAGATCGGCGCCCGCAGCTCGGCCAACGCCTGGTTGTTCTTGCGGTAGAAGTCCCAGACCTGCTGCTCCTGGCCGGGGAACTGCCGCACCCGAGCCATCAGCGCCTGGTTCACCTCGTCGTCCGAGACCCTGATATCGGCGGTCTCACCGACCTGCGCAAGCACCAAGCCGAGGCGGACGCGACGCTCGGCGATTTTGCGGTACTCCGCCGTCGCCTTCTCCTCGGTGGTCCCCTCGTCCTCGAAGGTCTTGCCCCGGGTCTTCAGATCCTGCTCGACCTGGGCCCAGACGGCGGCGAATTCCTGGTGCACGAGGCTCGGGGGCAGCTCGAAGGCGTACTTGGTGTCGAGGGCGTCGAGGAGGTCCTTCTTCAGCTTGCGACGGGACTGCGCCTCGAAGTCGCCGCCGATGGCGTTGGAAACCGCCTCCTTGAGCTTATCGAGGGATTCCATGCCGAAGCCCTTGGCGAGCTCGTCGTCGATCTTGGTCTCGCCGGGCGCCTGGATCGCCGTCACGGTCACGTCGAACTCGGCGTCCTTTCCGGCAAGCTGCTCGGCGCCGTAGGCCTCCGGGAAGGTGGTCTTGACGACCCGCTGCTCGCCGACCTTGGCGCCCACGAGCTGGTCCTCGAAGCCCGGGATGAACGAACCGGAACCGAGCTCCAGGTCGACGCCTTCGCCCTTGCCGCCCTCGAACTCGGTGCCGTCGATACGGCCCACGAAGTCGATGGTGACGCGGTCGCCGGTCTCGGCCGCCGCGCCCTCGTCACGCGGCGAGAACGCGCGGTTCGAGGAAGCCATGCGCGTGATGGCCTCGTCCACTTCCTCGTCGGAAGGCTTGGCGACCTGCTTCGTCAGGCTGACATCCGAGAGGTCCGCGAGTTCGAAGGTCGGCAGCACCTCCAGGGCGACGTTGAAGGAGACGTCGGCCTTCGAATCCAGCGCCCGCTCGACGATGGACTGCTCGCCGGGGAACTCGATCTTCGGCTCAAGGGCGAGCTTGAGGTTGTTCTCGGTGACGATCTTCTGGTTGGCCTCGTTGACCGCGTTCTGCAGCACGTCGGCCATCACGGAGCGGCCGTAGAGCTTGCGCAGGTGGGCGACCGGCACCTTGCCGGGGCGGAAACCCTTGATCTGGGCCTTGTCCTTCAGGGTGGACAGCTCGCTCGTCAGGCGCTCCTCCAGCTCGTTCGCGGCGAGCAGGACCTGAAACTCGCGCTTCAGCCCCTGGGAGAGTGTCTCGGTCACCTGCATGGTCGTCTTTCCGCTGTCGTCCGTGTGATCGCGTGAATTCGTTCGGCCCCTCGCGGTCCGGTCGCTGAAACCGGAACGAGGCCGGCGGCAGGACCTCGCGCCGTTGAAGGGCGGACACCCTACGGCGGGCCGGGCGGCCATCGCTGTGAGCCAATCCGTTCCCGACGGCGGGGACTGGTGCGGGCGGAGGGGCTCGAACCCCCACGTCTTGCGACACTGGAACCTAAATCCAGCGCGTCTACCAGTTCCGCCACGCCCGCAAGCGCCTACGCCCAGCGCGCATTCCGCCGCCAGAGCGCGGTCGTATAGCACGGGCGCAACGGGCCGCATCAAAAAAAGTCAGGGGGCGATCCGGATCGCCCCGGCGACCCTGTCGCGTCCGGAATGTCGATTTGGAATCCGCCGGAGCTGCATTCTACAAGCGTCGCGCGGTGGCGTTTGCGCCCTGTCCCCGGCCCCCGTCACTCGAGGTTCCATGCCGATAGCCCGATCGCCGATGACGAACGATCCCGCCTCGGCCACGCGCCGTACCCTCATCGGGGGCGTGGCCGCACTGGCCCTGACGGTCCGCGATGCGATGGCCCAGGGCAGCCGCGCCACGCCAGCGCCTCCGGAAGCGCCGCGCGATGCGATCCAGGCCCGAACCCTGACGGCGGCCCCCGGCGCGAATCCCCTGAAGCCCGAACCTGCCACGCCGACCCCGGTGTGGTCCTTCGACGGCAAGGGGCTCCCCCCCGTGGTGCGGATCAAGCTCGGCGAGACGGTCCGGCTGAAGGTGGAGAACCGCACCGACAAGCCGTTGAGCCTGCACTGGCATGGGGTGCGCAACCAGAACCCGATGGACGGTGTCGGGGGCGTCACCCAGGCCCCGATCGCCCCGGGCGGCGACTTCACCTACGCCTTCGTGCCACCAGACGCCGGCACCTACCTGATTCGCGCGCTCGTGGTGGGTGGTTCGAGCGAGCCGTCGGGGCGCGGCCTCGCGGGGACCCTGGTCGTCGAGGAGACCGCTCCGCCGGCCGTGGATCAGGATCTCACCCTGCTCATGCAGGATTGGCGGCTCAACGACGACGGGAGCCTGTTGTCCTTCGGACAGGCGGCCTTCGCGGCGAGTTCCGGTCGCCTCGGCAGCCTCGTGACCCTGAACGGGCGGCCCGTGCCGGCGACGATCTCCGCCCGGCCGGGCAGCCGTCTGCGCCTGCGCCTCGGCAATGCCTGCAACGCGCGGGGTACACGCATCCGCTTCGACGGCGTGAAGGTCTATGTCCTTGCGGTGGACGGGCAGCCCACGGATACCTTCGAGCCGCTGCGCGCCACCCTGCCCTTTCCGCCCGGCACCCGTTACGACCTGATGCTCGACATGCCCACCGAGGCCGGCGCCACGGGAACGATCACCGCGCTGATCGGCAACGGCCTGTCGCTGGCGACCCTCGCCGTCTCCGGCGAACCGGTTTCCCCGGCGCGGGCGCCGATCACCAAGATCGGCGAGAACCGCCTGCTGCCGGCGGAGGTGAAGCTGCAGAATGCCGTCCGGCGCGACATCACCCTCACGGGCGGGGCCCGCATCGACAAGGATAAGCCGGCAGCCGAGCCCACCTATGCCGGCGACCCGGCCCGAATCTGGGCGGTGAACGGCGCCAGCGGCACAGCCGGCCTCGCCCCGCTCTTCTCGGTCAAGCGCGGTCAGGTCGTGGTGCTGGCAATCCGGAACGAGACCGCCTTCCCGCAGGCCCTCCACCTGCACGGCCATTCCTTCCGCCTGCTCCACCCTCTGGACGACGGCTGGGAGCCCTACTGGCTCGATACGTTCCAGTTGCTTGAAGGGCGGACCGCCCGGATCGCCTTCAAGGCCGATAATCCCGGGCGCTGGCTCCTGAGCTCGACGGTGCTGGAGCGTTTCGACACCGGGCTGTGGACGATGTTCGAGGTGACTTAGCGCCGCTCCCGCTCGGGTTGCCGCGGGACGCATCTCCGAGCCTTTGATCCCTGCGCTGCCTCACGTCGAACCGGCATCCGGTTCGGCAGAGCGGCCGCTAGGCATCGAGCAGCGCCCGCAGCACCGCCGGCATCAGCTCCGGCAGATCCTCGGCGATGAGGCCCGGCCCGTGGCGCAGGCCCGCATCCCCATGCAGCCAGACCGCAGCGCAGGCCGCCTCGAACGGCGCCATGCCCTGGGCGAGCAATCCCGCAACGAGGCCGGCGAGAACGTCTCCCGCGCCGGCCGTGCCGAGATAGGGGGTGCCGTGATCGTTGATCGCGGCGCGTCCATCGGGGGCGGCGATCACGGTGTCGGCGCCCTTGAGGACAACCACGGCACCGGCGATGGCGGCGGCACGGCGGGCCCGGTCCAGCTTGCCGATCTCCGGATCCGCTGCGTCCGTACCCTCGAACAGGCGGACGAACTCGCCCTCGTGCGGCGTGAGCACGGCCCGGGATTCCCCGTCCGCGAGGTGGGCGGCAAGGAGACGAGCCTGTCCCTTGAAACTCGTGAGCGCGTCCGCATCGAGGACGAGCGTACGCCCGGCGGCAGCCGCCACGGCCACGAGGTCGCGTGTCTGTGCGCCGATGCCGAGGCCGGGCCCCGCCAGGACCACATTGAGGCGCTCGTCCACGAGGAGGTCGTCGAGGTCGTCGGCGCTGTCGCAGGCGCGCAGCATGATCGCGGTGCAGTGCACCGCGTTCTCGGCCAGGGCGGATGTGGGCGAGACCAGCGTGACAAGTCCGGCGCCGACCCGGAGCGCTCCGCGCGCCGCCATGCGCGCCGCTCCGGTCCGGGTCGCGGGCCCCGAGAGCACCACGGCATGGCCACGCGTGTACTTGTGGCTTGCGGCGGTCAGGCGCGGAAAGGCGCTGCCCCAGAGGCCCGGATCGTTGCGCCAGAGAGGGTGACCTTCCGCGAGTCCGGCCGCGAGATCGGCGTCGCCGGTGCCGATCCCGGCCAGGTGGAGCGCGCCGCAATGGGCTCTTCCCGGTTGGAGCAGGTGTCCCGGCTTCAGGGCCACGAAGGTGACGGTCTCGGTCGCGCGCACGGCCGAGCCGCGCACCGCGCCGGTATCACCGTCGATGCCGCTCGGAACATCCACGGCGAGGACCGGGCAGCCCGATTCCGCGAGGCGCGTCGCGAGGTCCGCCACCTCTGGTTCGAGGTCGCGGGCGAGGCCGGCTCCGAAGAGCGCGTCGATCACCAGTCCGTACTCCCTCGGATCGCCGAGCCCCGACAGGGTTCCGACCGGCCCGGACCAGCCGGCCGCCGCATCGGCCGCATCACCGGCCAGGGCCTCGACAGGGGCGAGGGCGACGACATCGACGGAGACACCCGCGTCCGCGAGGAGGCGCGCGGCGACGTAGCCGTCGCCGCCATTGTTCCCGGGGCCGCACAGCACGACGATGCGGGTGTCGTCCGGCACGAGGGCGCGTGCCCGCGCCGCCACTGCCGCGCCGGCTCGCTCCATCAGGACGCGGCCGGGCGTTCCGCCCGCGATGGCGGCGGCGTCGACCCGGCGCATCGCCTCCACGGTGAGCAGGCGCAGCGTCGTCATCGGATCTTCCTTCTGGGATGGCTGGCGGGGCCCGGCGAACCCGTCTCCGGCTCGGCATCCGCCCACACGATTTGCGGCATGTGCATGTTCGTTGTGCAGTTTTCCGCCGTCTCCGGACAAAACGGCGTGGCGAAGCCCGGACGGCGATGATACCAACGGTAGGTCAAGCAGCATCGAGGTCAGGCCCGCCCGGCATGAAGAAGATCGAAGCGATCATCAAGCCTTTCAAACTGGACGAGGTGAAGGAAGCCCTTCAGGAGGTCGGCCTCCAGGGCATCACCGTGATCGAGGCGAAGGGCTTCGGACGCCAGAAGGGCCATACGGAGCTCTACCGGGGCGCCGAGTACGTCGTCGATTTCCTGCCCAAGGTGAAGCTCGAGATCGTGCTGTCGGACGCCCTGGTCGAGGGCGCCGTGGAGGCGATCCGCAAGTCGGCCCAGACCGGCCGCATCGGCGACGGCAAGATCTTCGTCTCGACGATCGAGGAAGCGATCCGCATCCGCACGGGCGAGACCGGCACCGACGCGATCTGATCGATCGCGATCGGACAAGGCCGCGTCATATGCGTCACCTCGTTTTGCGCTAAGGACACGTGCACCCTTCCCACCGTGGCTCGCCTCGCGCGCGCCGCGGCAAAACCGTGGCCGAAGGCCGCGACCAAAAGGAGACCCCAAGGATGGCCAAGACTGCAGCCGACGTCCTGAAGGAAATTCGGGACAACGACGTCAAGTACGTCGACCTTCGGTTCACGGACCCGCGCGGCAAGTGGCAGCACGTCACGTTCGACGTCTCGCTCATCGACGATGAGATGTTCTCCGAAGGCACGATGTTCGACGGCTCGTCGATCGCCGGCTGGAAGGCCATCAACGAATCCGACATGCTGCTGATGCCGGATCCGGCGACCGCCTGCATGGACCCGTTCTTCTCGGCCTCCACGATGTCGATCGTCTGTGACGTGCTCGAGCCGTCGACGGGCGCGCCCTACAGCCGCGACCCGCGCGGCACCGCCAAGCTGGCCGAGGCCTTCCTCAAGTCCACGGGCATCGGCGACACCATCTTCGTCGGCCCCGAGGCCGAGTTCTTCGTGTTCGACGACGTGAAGTTCGGCGCCGACCCCTACCACACCGGCTTCCAGCTCGATTCCACCGAGTTGCCGACCAACGGCTTCACCGACTACGAGGGCGGCAACCTCGGCCACCGCGTCGCCACCAAGGGCGGCTACTTCCCCGTGCCGCCGCAGGATTCGGCACAGGACATGCGCGGCGAGATGCTGGCCGCCATGCAGTCCATGGGCGTGAAGGTCGAGAAGCACCACCACGAGGTGGCGTCCGCCCAGCACGAACTCGGCATGAAGTTCGACACGCTGACGCTGCTCGCCGACCACATGCAGATCTACAAGTACTGCATCCACCAGGTCGCCCAGAGCTACGGCAAGACCGCGACGTTCATGCCGAAGCCCGTCTACGGCGACAACGGCTCGGGCATGCATGTGCACCAGTCGATCTGGAAGGACGGCAAGCCGCTCTTCGCCGGCGACAAGTACGCGGATCTGAGCCAGGAGTGCCTCTGGTACATCGGCGGGATCATCAAGCACGCCAAGGCGCTCAACGCCTTCACGAACCCCTCCACCAACTCCTACAAGCGCCTGGTGCCGGGCTATGAGGCTCCCGTGCTGCTCGCCTACTCGGCGCGCAACCGCTCGGCCTCCTGCCGCATCCCGTGGACGACGAACCCGAAGGCCAAGCGCGTCGAGGTCCGCTTCCCCGATCCGATGGCGAACCCCTACCTCGCCTTCTCGGCCCTGCTGATGGCCGGCCTCGACGGCATCATCAACAAGATCGATCCGGGCCCGGCCATGGACAAGGATCTCTACGACCTGCCCCCGCGCGAGTTGAAGAAGATCCCGACCGTCTGCGGTAGCCTGCGTGAAGCCCTGCAGAACCTCGACCGCGACCGCGCCTTCCTCAAGGCCGGCAACGTCTTCACCGACGATCAGATCGACTCGTTCATCGAGCTGAAGATGACCGAGGTGATGCGCTACGAGATGACCCCGCACCCGGTCGAGTTCACGATGTACTACTCGCTCTGAGAGCGCGCGGGCCGGGCCATGCGCCCGGCTCCCAGGACGATGCAGAAACGCCGGGGCCTCGCGAGTGGCTCCGGCGTTTTTCGTTCACCTGATCGCCGAAGTCCCCTCATCCTCTCGACGTCGCCAACCCAAGCGTGCCGTCTCGCGGTCGATGGGATCATCGTGCTGCAGCAAGCAAGCGATGCGGAGCGGGAATGACCGTCACGCCCAGACCGAAACGATCGAAAGACCGGAGACCGAAGCCGAGATTGCAGGATTCGAGAGAAGTCGACGCCTTCGCGCTCGGCTTCATCGAAGGCGGAGATGATCTGCGAGACCCCCCGGGGGCTGTCCTCCGCAACGCCGTGTCACCGTTCAGGGGTGAGGCCCGGTCGAGGCTTCGGACATCTCTCGACGCGATCGCCGCGGATCGCTTCTCGACGTCGGATCGGGACCAGCGGAACCAACGGCATTCCATCGGGCTTGCCGCCCCAACGTGGGGGCCGCGACCGGGCATGCCGAAGCACGATGCTGACGAGACCCAATTGCGGCGCGGCGACCGCCTGGAACGTGCCAACGCTCTGGTGCAGACCCTGGCGATCCTCGGGGCCGGCGCCTGGGCGGTCTACACCTTCATCTATGAGGCCCGAATCAAGCCGGCCCTGGAACCGCCCGCCGTCTCGGTGACGACGAGCCTGGTGCGGGCGGGCGAGCGCGACCGGCACGTGGCCATCCGTTCCACCGTAACGCGCAGGAACGTCGGCCAGACCGGCGTGCGCGTGCTCGGCCTCGTCTACAACGTCACCGGGGTACGGGTTCGCTTCGGGGAGACCGCTGGCGCGGCGCTTTCGGCGATGGGACCGGCCCCGGATCGCACCACCACCGCGCGCGCCTACGCCTTCGATGGTCCCGGGGAGGCGATCCTGCGCGAGAGCCGCCTGTTCGCGGGCGCCACGGAGGCCGGTAGCGAGCCATCCGATCTCAATCCGGGTGAATCCGTATCGCGCGATCTCATCGTCTACGCCGACCGCGACCGCTTCGATTTCGTTCGCTTCGAGGTCGGTCTCGTCTACACCAAGGCGGACGACCCGGCTGTGCGCCTGCGATTCGAGACGGCGCCGGACGGTACTTTGGCCCTGCGCCCCCGCGTCGATTGCGGAACAGAGCCCCAAACCTGTGAGCGCCTGAAGCGCACGGATTTCGCGACCGAGTTTTCCCTGTGGTGAGCGGACGCTCACGATAGGTCGCAACGAATCCTCTGAGAGCATCCCACCGCTTTTCGACGGAACACGAGGCTATCCGCCGACCTTCACCTAGCGCTGCGGATGTATCTCCGGATCGCCGGTCACGGTGCGAACGTACGAGGACGGCGCGATCCGCGCCGTTGGATTCGGTGACAATCGCTCCGCAGCGATTCTTTGTCGTTTCAAACCTCGAGTTTCTATGCTGCTTCCGCCCGACGACACGGCTCACCCGCTGGCAGAGCGCTTCCGGGAGTTCATACGCCATCGCCCTTTTCCCTGTGTCGGCGCGAAATCGGCCCTGTCGCGGGGGGGCATGACCGTCATCGTGGCGAAGGGCGTCGACACCGCTTCGGACGATGCCCGCATCTACGCCGCGCTCCTCGCCTTCATCTGCCGCTATCGGCAAGCGCCGGACCTGTTCCGGAGCTTCGCGGTTGTGTTCAGCGGTGAGGCTCCGGGCACGGAGGACGAATTCGAGGCCGCCCTCTGGGCTCGACTGCAGTCGCTGGCGGATCGGGACGGCCGGCTTGGACAGCCCCACGATCCGCGCGTCGCCGAGGACCCGGAGGATCCGCACTTCTCGGTGAGTCTCGGCGGTGAGGGCTTCTTCATCGTGGGCCTTCATCCGGCCGCCAGCCGACCGGCCCGACGCTTCGCGGCCCCGGCTCTGGTGTTCAACCTACACGACCAATTCCAGCGCCTTCGAGCGGAAGGGCGCTACGATCGCCTGCGGGACAGCATCGTCGCGCGCGACGAGGCATTCGCCGGCTCACCCAACCCCATGCTGGCCCAACATGGCGAGCAATCGGCGGCGCGTCAGTTCAGCGGCCGGGCCGTTCCGGATGATTGGGCTTGTCCCTTCCAACGCCGATCCGAGCCCGCCGCCTGGGATGGGTGGGAAGTCCTGGCCGCCCTGCGCAAGGGTGCCTTCGTCGCCGACGGCATGGAGCGCTGAGAATGGTCACGCAATCCCATGCCGCCCCCTTCCCGGATGTCGATCCGGAGCGTTTGCTCGCCCTCGTGCAAGCGGTCCGGGACACGGGCTACACCTTCACGACAGTCACACCCGCGACCCACGCGCGGGTGAATGGGCGGCCCGGTAACAGTCAGGCGAAATCCCTGCGAGACGTGCTCGGGTGGAGCCGCCCCTTCGCCGACGACCTCCTGCCGCCCACCCTGCTGGACGCCCTGCAGCGGGCGGAGGCGGTGACGCGGCGTCCGGAAGGGCTGCGATCGACCGTCCGGCTCTCGAGCCTGGATCAGGAACTGTTCCTCCACTCGGCCTATCCACCGAGTGCAGCGGACGCCGTCTTCTTCGGGCCCGATACCCTGCGCTTCGTGGGTGCGGTGCTGGAGCATCTCCAGACCAGAACCACGCCCGTGCGCCGGGCCGTGGATATCGGCTGCGGCTCGGGAGCGGCGGGAATCTGCGTCGCCAAGCGCCTGCCGGACGCCGAGGTCGTTCTGGTCGACATCAACCCGGCGGCCCTGCGCGCAGCAGCCGTGAATGCCCGGTCGGCCGGGGTGGCGAATGTCAGCCTTCAGCAGAGCGATATGCTGCGGGCCATCGAAGGCCGCTTCGATCTCATCGTCTCGAACCCGCCCTTCATGATCGACCAAAGCGCGCGGGCCTATCGCCACGGCGGAGGGCCCCTCGGCGCCGGGCTTTCCCTCTCCGTCATCGAGGCGGCCCGCGAGCGGTTGGCGCCCGGCGGCAGCCTCGTTCTGTTCACCGGGTCCGCGATCGTGGAGGGAGCCGATCCCTTCCGCGACGCGGCAGGAGCCCTCTGCGCGGAGGCCGGCCTGACCTGGACCTATCGGGAGTTCGATCCCGACGAATACGGCGAAGAGCTCGACGATCCCGCCTATGCGGAGGCCGAGCGCCTCGCCCTCGTGATCCTCACGGCGACGCGGAGTTGAGGATGGCGGACGCTCCGCAGGTCGAGATGACCAGGGACGCCGGGTTCCTCCACGATGCCCTGGAGGGCCTGAAGGGGCGTCCCCGCACCCTGCCCGGTAAGTACCTCTGGGACGAAACCGGGTCCGAGCTGTTCGACCGCATCTGTCACAGCGCCGCTTACTATCCCACCCGACGCGAGATGGGGCTCCTGCCTGAGGTGGCGGCCGAAGTGGCGGCCCTGGTCGGGTCCGGCGCAACGGTGGTAGAATTCGGCAGCGGTGCCAGCCGTAAGATCCGCACGCTTCTCGACGCCCTGACCGCACCCGCCGCCTACGTCGCCGTCGACATCTCCGGCGACTATCTCGCGGACGCGATCCGACGCTTGGCCCCGGATTACCCGCAAGTGGCCATGCGGGCGGTCTGCGCGGATTATACGGCTCCGTTCAGCCTCCCCTTGCCGGAGACCGGCGGGCCGGTGCTGGCCTTTTTTCCCGGCACCAGCATCGGCAATTTCTCGCCTCGGGAGGCGAGCGCGTTCCTGGCCCGTGCCCGCGCGGCCCTGGGTTCATGCCTGTTCCTGGTCGGAGCCGATCCAACCATCGAACCGGAGGTCCTGCACGCCGCCTATGGCGGGGCGGACGGACTCATGGCGGCCTTTCACCGGAACGTCCTGGCGCGGATGAACCGCGAACTGGGCACGGATTTCGACCTCGACGCCTTCCGGCACGCGGTCCGGATTTGCGACGACCCCTTCCGGGTCGAAGCCCACCTCGTGGCGCGGGCGCCCACCACGGTACGCATCGCCGGCCACACGCTCACCTTCGCGCTGGGTGACAGCATCCGCACCGACACCTCGCACAAGTACACCCCCGAGGCCTTCAAGGCCCTGGCCACCGAGAGCGGCTGGGAGCCGGTCCAGCACTGGTCCGGCCCGGCCGAGGGCTTCAGCCTCCATCTGCTTCGGTGCTGACCAGCCTCCGCCTTTCGCTCAAACCCGGGAGAACATCCATGGCACAGCAGGTTCCGGTCTCGCGGGAGGCCGCGCTGACAGGGCTGGACGTCGCGGCGGACGCGGAGGCCGGCAGCCACAGCATCGCGGACGACCTCGCCTACCGGCGCCTCGCCATCGCCAACGTGGTCCTGTTCGGCGCGGTGGGGGCCGGTGACCGCAATTGGGTGCTGATCGATGCGGGCATCCCGGGATCGCGTGGGCGGATCGAGGCGGCGGCCGCCGCCCGCTTCGGGGCCGGTGCGCGACCCGCCGCGATCGTGCTCACCCACGGCCATTTCGATCATGTCGGCGTGCTGGAGGATCTCGCGGAGGGTTGGGACGCCCCGGTCTACGCGCACGCCCTGGAGCGCCCCTACCTCGACGGTTCGGCCGCCTATCCGCCCCCGGATCCGAGCGTCGGCGGAGGCCTCATGGCCCGAATTTCACCGCTCTACCCGACCCGGCCGGTGGACGTGTCCCGGCGGCTGCATCTGCTGCCGGAGGACGGCCAGGTCCCACCGATGCCGGGCTGGCGCTGGATCCATACGCCGGGGCATACCCCGGGGCACATCTCGCTCTGGCGGGAGAGCGACCGCACCCTCGTGGCGGGCGACGCCTTCGTGACCACGGCTCAGGAATCCGCCTACGCGGTGGCGACGCAGGAGCCGGAAATTCATGGGCCGCCGATGTACCTGACGATCGACTGGGCGGCGGCACGGCGCTCGGTGGAGACCCTGGCGGCGCTGCGGCCGGAGCGCGTCATCACCGGTCATGGTCGCCCCCTCCAGGGCCCGGACATGCGCCGCGGCCTCGAGACCCTGGCGCAGGATTTCGACCGGATCGCCGTGCTGGCCGAGGGCCGCTACGTCCGCGATCCGGCGACGCCGGCGGACGGATCGGCCTATCGCGAACCCTGAGGAGTCGGACCCGGGGGCGGGAAACGGGCTTCCCCGAGCCAGAATTTTTCACGTGGCATGCGGAACGACAGCGCTGCATCCGCGTTCTGCGGCAGTCGAGCATTCGTGCTGCGACAGGATCGGCGCTGGTTTCAGTGCCCGGCGCCGCTCGTCGTCATCTCTCTCTGAAGGAGGTGGTGTGATGATGATCGTCGAAACGATGGTCACGCGGGGATCGCCGGACGGACTGGTCGCGCGTGACGCGTCCGAATATCCGAGGATCGGTCCGGTCGAGCCGGCGATGCCGCGTCTTGGCAGCCTAGATACTTGGACCGCGACTGCGAGTCCCGGCGACGTCTTCCGGCATCCCCGGGAGGTTCTGGCGCATCCGAGCCTCACGGGAGCGGAGAAGCGGGCCATCCTGGCTGCCTGGGCATCGGATACCCATGCGGTCGAATCCTGTCCGAGCCTGCGCTGCCTGGCCGGTTGCCGGGCGGAGCCGGTGCCGGTGGACGCGGTGCTCGACGCGCTCCAGGCCCTCGACGCCCCGTCGGTCGAGGCGATGCGCCCGGCCCTGAACTGACGGGAGATCCGACACCCACGCCCGTTGCATCATCCGGCGGAATCCGTCGATCGTCACGCATTCTTGTGCATCCGGCGGTGCTGCATCGCCTGCATCGCGCGCACAGGCACGAAAGCATGCCGTAAGCTCGCCCGAACGGTCGAAGAGCCGGGCCGACAATCGGCCGAAATCCTGCGAGGAACGCGCCATGCGGACACCCAACCACGGCCCGGACAGCCGGGGGCCGGCACCCGGGAGTTTCCGGGAGCATTGGTCGCGACGCGGCGCGCTCCTCGCCTTGGTCGCGTGCGCGGCTCTCGCGCCGGTGCGGCCCGCCCGGGCAGGAGAAACGGCGCCCTATACCCCGGAGGCCTTCGCGGCGGCGCAGAAGGCGGGCCGGCCGATCCTCATCGAGGTCAGCGCGCCCTGGTGCCCGATCTGCCGGGCCCAGAAACCGATCCTGGCGGGGCTGCGCCAGCAGGCCCGCTTCCGGGACCTTTTGGTGTTCGAGGTCGATTTCGATTCTCAGAAGGACGTGCTGCGCCGGTTCGACGCCCGCACGCAGAGCACGCTGATCGCCTTCAAGGGCGAGACCGAGACTGGTCGCTCGGTGGGCGAGACCCAGCCCGAGTGGATCGAGGGCCTGGTCGAGAAGACCCTCTAGCCCGTGACCGCCGGCCTCGGGCTCGCCTTCCTCGCCGGGTTGCTCTCGGTGCTGTCGCCCTGCGTGCTGCCCCTGCTGCCGCTCGTCCTGGGGGCGGCGGCCTCCGAGCACCGGCTCGGCCCCGCCGCCCTGGCGGCCGGGCTGGCCGTGTCCTTCGTCGGGATCGGCCTGTTCGTCGCGACCATCGGCTTCGGCCTCGGTCTCGATGCCGGCCCGTTCCGCGCGGGCGCGGCGCTGCTGATGGTCCTGCTCGGGCTCGTTCTTCTGCTGCCGGCGGCGCAGATCCGGCTCGCGGTGGCGGCCGGGCCGGTGAGCGACTGGGCGGCGCGCCGCTTCGGGGGGCTCGCCGGCAGCGGGCTCGCGGGCCAGTTCGGCGTCGGCCTGCTCCTCGGCGCGGTCTGGTCCCCGTGCGTCGGCCCCACCCTCGGGGCGGCCTCGCTGCTGGCGGCGCAGGGGCGCGACCTCGGGGTCGTCGCCGCCACCATGCTGCTGTTCGGACTCGGGGCGGCCCTGCCCCTGGTGCTGCTCGGCAGCCTGTCGCGGGCGGCCCTGCTCCGGTGGCGGGACCGGATGCGAAGCGCGAGCCGGGGCCTCAAGGCGGCCCTCGGTCTCGTCCTCATCGTGGCCGGCGGCGCGATCCTGCTCGGCTCCGACAAGGCCCTGGAAACGATGCTGGTGGAGGCCTCGCCGGACTGGCTCACCCGGCTGACGACGCGCTACTGAACGGTCCCGACTGCGCCGCCCCTGGGACCGGCCTTCTGGATCGGCCCCATGTCTCAGGCGGCGCTCGCCGCGTCGGTGAGGACGAGGCGCACCCGTGAGTCCCGGCCGAGGGCGTCGAGAACCCGGCGGAGCGGGGCGACTTCGCTCCGCTTCGCGCTGGCGGTGAGGATCACCACCGGGAAGCGCGGATCGAAGGCGAGGCGGTCGGCGGCGACGTCGGTGCCGACCAGCCCGAGATCCACGATCACCGTGTCGAAGCCGGCCCCCGCCTTCAGGACCGTCCCCGCCACGATGCCGGTGCCGAAGCTCAGAGCCTGCTCGTCGACGGGCATCAGCCAGATCCCGGAGGGCGTCTCCATCACGGCATCCATGGCGGGGGCCTGACCGCGCAGGACGTCGGCGAGCTTGCGCAGCGGCGTGCCGCCGAGCCCCCGCGAGAGCACCGCCTCCGGGTCCGCGTCCACGAGGAGCGTGCGCTGCCCGTCGAGGGCGGCGGAGGAGGCCAATCCATGAACCAGGGCGGTCTTGCCGGGGCGGTCATCCGCCGAGGCCACGAGGATCACCAGCGGGCGGGCATTCGGGAGTTCGCGCTGCAGCCGGCTTCCGATCCGCGCCACCGCCAGGGCGTAGTCGGCCTTGGCCTGCCGGAGGCCCGTGCCGGCCTGACGGGAGTTCGAGAGTTCGGGCACGGCGGCCATCACGGGAAGCCGGGCGATGGACTGGAGACGGCGCTGGGAGCCGATGCGGCCCGACATCGCCACGCCGAGGAGCCCGGTGCCCACGCCGAGGCCCAGGCCGGCGACGAGGGCGGCGGCCACGACGATGCCGGACGAGGGCCCGAGCCGGCGATCCGAGGGCAGCGCCGGCGAGATGATCCGGGAGGACGAGGTGTCGAGCTTCTGCTGCTCCTGAAGCTCGCGCGAGCGCACCAGGAAGGTCTCGTAGACGGCCCGGTTCGCGTCCACCTGCCGCTCCAATTCGCGCAGGCGCACGAGGTCCGACCCGATGGTGAGGGCCTCCTTCTTGCGGCGATCGAGGGTCGCGGTCAGGCTCGCCTCGTTGGCGGCGGCCGCCCGGTACTCGTTCGCCATCGACGCCGCGATCCGCTTGATCTCGGCATCGAGCTGGCTGCGCAGGCTGCGAATCTGGGCCGCGTGGGTCTTCACGACCGGATGCAGCGATCCGAGGTTCTGGAGCGAATCGGCGTAGGTGGTCTCCAGCTGGGCGATCTGGCCCCGCAGCTGGCTGACGTTGGGCGACTGCATGACTTCGGGGACGGATTCGAGGCTGGCGGCCCCCCGCCCCAGGGCCTCGACCTGCGCGAGGCGGCCGCGCAGTTCGGAGACCCGGCCCCGGGCGACGCCGAGCTGCTCGTTCAACTGGGTGAGCTGCTGCTCGCTCACGAGCTGGGCGCGGGTGCCCACGATGTTGTGGGCCGCCCGGAATTTCTGGGCCCGCTCGTCGGACTGGTTCAGGGTCTGCTGGAGTTCGCCGAGGCGTCCCGCCAGGGCGACGCCCGCCTTGCCGGTCAGCGCACCGCGCGTCTCCGCCTCGGTGGCGAGGTAGGCTTCCGCGATGCCCTGCACGATGCGGGCGGCCTTGACCCGGTCCACGGAGGTGACGCCGACCTCGACGACGAAGCTGCGCTCCAGCCGCTTGGCCAGGGTCTTCGCCCGCAGGGTGCGCAGGGCCGTGAGCAGCGGATCGGTCGGGGGTGCGGGCGTGTGGCGGCCGAGGAGCTTCGCCAGCTCCTCGCGCACCCCGTCGAGGGTGGAGGGGGCCGGCACGAACTCGGGATCCCGGGTCAGGTCGAAGCGCGCGATGACCCGGCGAAACACGTCGTCGGAGGTCAGGACGCGCATCTGGCTGTCCACCAGGAGCAGGCTGGCGTCACTCGCCTGGTCGACCGGGGCGAGCCCGTCCTTGACCACCTGCAGGCTGCGCGGATCGATCAGGATCTGGACCGAGCCGGTATATTGCGGCGGCACCAGGGAGATCCAGGCGAGCGCGGCGAGCATGCAGAGCACCACCGGCGCAAGCACGAGCTTCCACTGGTTCCGCAGCGCCCGGAGGACCTCGCGGGGGTCGAAGAACCACGAATCCGGAGTCTCGTCGCGGCCGGCGGGCTCGCCGGCCATGACGAGCGCGGATGGGATCCGTTCGATCATCGCCATGGGAAATCCTCTCTCCTACCTGTCACGCCCGGCCGCCGGTCCGCGTCCCGGATCGGCGCGGTCCGGTCCCGGCCTGAGACAGGCCGGGACCGTTTCCGGCCATCCATTCGCGCGGGGCAGAGCGCTGTGCATGGGGTTTCAAATCGTGCGCCAGCCGGCGGCGGCGCGCGCGGGCACCGGCCGCCGGCCCGCCACGGGGACCGGCACCGCGTGCCCCGGCTGCCGCAGCGCGCCGACCCGCGCGTAGGCGAGCAGGGCCACGAAGCCGAGGATGTTGACGTTCCAGTCCTGGAAGATGCCCGGCGTCGTCATCCCGTTGAGGATAAGCATCAGCATGCAGCAGACGACGAAGCGGCGCCCGGGCAGGTCGAGCTTGAGGCCCCAGCGGATCGCGTTCGTCAGGACCACGAAGGCGAAGCACAGGCCGATCAGGCCGAGGCCCGCCCAGGCGCTGAGGAACATGTTGTGGGCGCTTGCGAGACCGACATTCTGAGTGGCCGCGACCCCGCTCGGGTCGGACTGGGCGATGATCACGTCGAGGAAGCGGTCCCCCGCCGAGTAGCCCGAGCCGACGAGCCGGTCCCGGGTGGCCTCGAGGAAGATGGGCCAGAAGCTGCCGCGCCCGGTACCGTTGGCGATCTCCTCGGCGGGCTTCTGCAGCACGGTCGAGACCAGCTCCAGCAGTTCCGGGAACATGGAGATCGAGAGCATCAGGACGAGGAACACCACCACCGTCGCCACCGTCGTGACGATGCCGAGGGCGCGGACCGAGCGGCGCGCGGACGCGATCATGAGACCCGGCACGATGGCGACCAACGCCCCCGTGCTGGAGGCCGAGCCCGCGACGATGAAGCCGACCACCGCAAGCACGAAATACGGCAGGCGCCGCGCCTGGGTCCGGTCCACCGCGACGAGCATCGCCAGCGCGAAGCAGATGAACGGCGTCATATTGTTCTTGCCCGACGAGAACACGATCCCGTTCGCCAGGCTCGTCACGATCACCGGGATGATGACGATCAGCCAGACCCCGATGAAGATCGCGAGGATGTCGGCGAGCCGCCGGGCGATGTCGCTGCGGTCGAAGATCAGGATCGACGCGAAGGTGAAGGCGCTCACCTCCGCCGTGCGGTAGATCGTGTAGGTCGGCACGATCGACCACAGGGCGCTCACCCCGTCCATCACGATGAGGAGCGTGAACGGGAGGTAGGGCATCGAGAACGGCACGCGCAGGATGCGCTGGTCCCGGAACACGCGGGAGAGGAGGTAGAGCCAGGTCAGGCCCGTCAGGATCACCAGCAGGATGTTCGAGGCGGTCAGCCCTTCTTCGAGCACGGCCTGCCCGTTCTCGCGCTCAACGTTGAAGACGTGCGGCATGTACGCGAAGGTCGCCGCCAGGGCGATCGGCACGGCGGGCCGCAGGTCGAGGGGACGCGTCGCGGTGACGAGGTTCTGCCGCGCCATGCCGTAGAGCAGGACGAACCACGCGACCACCGCGATGGAGACGAAGAGGTTCAGCATGCGGACACGGGCCCGCGCCGCGCGATCGCGCCGGACCCGACGGCACGCCCGAGCCGGGGCCCGGCCACGTGCATCTCGGCGCCACGCGTCAGGAACTGCATTCGTCGACCCCTTTCCCGCGTGGGATAACACGCGCGCTCATCAGGCAGCGTCGTCGGAAACGGTAAAGATCAGCGTTCATGTTCCCAAGGTTTCGGCATCCACAATGTTCGAATGCCGCTATGCTGAAGAGGTCGTATATGAACACCGGCTGAGCGCCGCCGGGATACGTCCGCCGGCCGATCGGCATCTGGCCCGGCGCTTGCGCGTCCGAACCCGTCCGAGCCCTCCCGCGGAGCCCCCTCATGTCCGAACGCGCCACATCTGAACCCGCCGCCGAGGTCCGCTCCCTCCTCGCCAACCTCGTGCGCGCGGCCCTGATGTCCGACGACCGGGCGAGCGCGCTCTGGCGCGAGGCCGCCCGCCAGGGTCAGGCCGGGCTCGCCGCCGGGCCGGGCCGGGTGGCACACCTGAACGTGGAGGGCTTCTGGACCCTGGCGGTGCGCGAGGCCGAAGCCCCGGAATACCGCGACGCCGAGACCCAGGTGGAGTTCGGCTTTCCCGCCCTCTGCCCGTTCCGCCTCGACGAACTCACCGACCCGGCCTTCGACGTCGACCGGGCGGTGGATCGCCTGCGCAAATCCGCCGCCACGGGCTGAGGCCCGGCGCGCGCCGTTGCCGGACGGGGCCGGGATGCCCATATCCTGGGCACCGGCCGATCCGCGATCCCGCATCCTGCCCCCCTTTTCCATCCTGCCTCGCGCCCACGCAAGCGCGTCCTTCTCCCCCCGAGCCCTTTCGCCTTGGCAAAACGCATCATCCCGAATCCCGGCGCCGCCGGCCTGCCGACCCGGCAGCAGATCCTCGCCTTCATCGAAGCCTCGACGGAGACGGTCGGCAAGCGCGAGATCGCGGCCGCCTTCAACATCAAGGGCGCCGACCGCATCGGCCTCAAGCGGATCCTCAAGGAGATCGAGATGGACGGGGCGGTCGCGCGCGGGCGCGACGGGCTTTCGCCCTCCGGCCGCCTGCCCCCGGTGGTGCTGGCCGACATCACGGCGCGGGACCGCGACGGCGAGTTCCTGGCCGCGCCCGCCGAGTGGGATGTCGGGCACGGCCCGGCCCCCCGCATCACCGTCGCAGGCCCCCGGGGAACCCGGCGCCCCAGCGGCCAGCCGGCGCCGGGCATCGGCGACCGCGTGCTCCTGCGGGTGGAGGCGAGCCCGGCCGAGCCCGGCCGCTACACCGGCCGGGTCATCAAGGTGCTGGGCAAGAACAAGGCCGAGATCATCGGCGTCTTCCGCGCCGGCCCGGAAGGGGGCCGCATCATCCCCGTCGAGAAGCGGGCGCAGGGCCGGGAGATCGCGATCCCCGCCGGCGAGGAGGGCGAGGCCCGCGACGGCGACCTCGTCAGCGTCAGCCTGCAGCGCGAGAGCCGCTTCGGCCTGCCCCAGGGCCGGGTGCGGGACCGCCTGGGCTCCCTTGGTTCCGAGAAGGCGATCAGCCTGATCGCCCTGCACCTCCACCACATTCCCCACGTCTTCGCCGCCGCCACCCTCGCCGAGGCCGACGCGGTGGTGCCGGTGGGCCCGGCGAACCGCGAGGACTGGCGCGCCGAGCCCCTCGTCACCATCGACCCGCCCGACGCCAAGGACCACGACGACGCCGTGATGGCGGTGGCCGACCCCGACCCCGCCAACGCGGGCGGCTTCATCGTCACCGTGGCCATCGCCGACGTCGCCGCCTACGTGCGCCCGGGCTCGGCCCTGGACCGCGAGGCGCTCGTGCGCGGCAACTCGGTCTACTTCCCGGACCGGGTCGTGCCGATGCTGCCCGAGCGCATCTCCAACGACCTCTGCTCCCTGCGCGAGGCCGAGGACCGCCCGGCCCTGGCCGTGCGCCTCGTCATCGGCGCCGACGGGGTGAAGCGCCGGCACAGCTTCCACCGGGTGATGATGCGCTCGCGGGCCAAGCTCGCCTACGCGCAGGCGCAAGCGGCCATCGACGGGTTCCCCGACGCGGTGACCGCGCCGCTGCTGGAGCCGGTCCTGCGCCCGCTCTGGGCCGCCTACGGGGCTCTGGTCCAGGCCCGCGAGGCGCGCGGGCCCCTCGCCCTCGACCTGCCCGAACGCAAGGTGCTGCTCACCCCCGACGGGGCCGTGGACCGCGTGGTGGTGCCGGCGCGCCTCGACGCGCACCGGCTCATCGAGGAGTTCATGATCCAGGCCAACGTGGCGGCCGCCGAGACCCTGGAGCAGGCCAAGCAGCCGCTGATCTACCGGGTGCACGACGAACCCGCGCTGGAGAAGATGCGGGCGCTCGGCGAGGTGCTCGCCTCCATCGGCATCAAGCTGCCCAAGGAAGGCGCGCTGCGCCCGGCCCTGTTCAACCGCATCCTCGGCACGGTGGCGGAGACGGAGCACGCCACCTTCATCAACGAGGTGGTGCTGCGCTCGCAGGCCCAGGCCGTCTACGCCGCGCAGAACCTCGGGCATTTCGGCCTGAACCTGCGGCGCTACGCGCATTTCACCTCGCCGATCCGGCGCTACGCCGACCTCATCGTGCACCGGGCCCTGATCGCGGCCTGCCGGCTCGGGCCGGACGGCCTCTCCCCCGAGGTCACGGTGGCGGCCCTGGACCAGATCGGCGAGCAGATCTCGGCGGCCGAGCGCCGCGCCATGGCGGCCGAGCGTGAGACCATCGACCGGCTCATCGCCCACCACCTCGCCGACCGGGTCGGCGCCACCTTCACCGGCCAGATCTCCGGGGTGACGCGGTCGGGACTGTTCATCAAGCTCGACGAGACCGGGGCGGACGGCTTCGTGCCGATCTCCACCATCGGGGCCGATTACTACCGGCACGACGAGGCCAAGCACGCCCTGGTGGGCGAGCGCTCGGGGGAAACCCACCGCCTCGGCGACCGGGTCGAGGTCCGCCTGGTGGAGGCGGCGGCGGTGGCGGGCGCCCTGCGCTTCGAACTCCTGACCGAGGGTCAGGCCCGCCCCGAGCGCGGCCCGCCCGCGAAGGGGCGCGGGGCCGTCCGCAAGCCCGGGGCGCCCGGCCGCCCCGCCGGCATCCGCAACACCGGGTCGCGCCATCGCGGCTCGCGCCGTTGAGGCCGAGGGTATAGGCTGGCGTGCCGTCCGAGGAGCCTTGAGCATGACCGCGACCGTCGAGACCCGACCCGGCGAGCGCGCCGGCCTCATCACGGCGCTGACCCGCGGCTTCTGCGGACGCTGTCCCCATTGCGGGGAGGGCAAGGTCTTCGGGCGCTACCTCAAGGTCCGGCCCGCATGCGAGAGCTGCGGCCTCGAACTCGGCCATCACCGGGCCGACGACCTGCCGCCCTACATCGTGATCTTCCTCGTCGGGCACGTGGTCGGGTATTTCCTGCTCGAAACCGAGATGAACTACGATCTGCCCCTGTGGTTTCAGCTCACCTTCTGGCCCATCGTCACCCTGCTCGGCTGCCTCGGACTCCTGCAGCCGGTGAAGGGCGCCGTGGTCGGGCTGCAATATGCGCTTGGCATGCACGGCTTCGCCAAGCTACCGCTGGCCCGGACATCGGACGTGCCGCAATCGGGCGGGCATGCCGACCCGGAGACGCAGCGTGGACCAGCCGACGGGCGTGCTGCCGAACGAACCCCCGGCTTCGGCCCCGCCTGAGGCCCCGGCCCGCAAGGCGCTCCGGCCCCGCAGCGCCGCGACCCTGATCCTCCTCGACCGGACGAAGCGCGCCCCCCGCATCCTGATGGGCCGGCGCCATGCACGCCTCGCCTTCATGCCCGGCAAGTTCGTCTTCCCCGGTGGCCGCATCGAGCCGGGCGACCGGCACATGCCGGTGGCCGGGGCCCTCTCCCACCGGGCGAGCGACGCCCTGGCCCTGAAGGTGCCCCGCGGCGGCGCCGGGCTCGGCCGGGCCCTGGCGCTAGCGGCGATCCGCGAGACCTTCGAGGAGACCGGGCTGATGCTCGGCACGCGGGATTACGGCCCCCCCGACTCCGCGCCCGCCGGAAGCTGGGGTGCATTTCGCGAGGCCGGCGTGATGCCGGACCTCGAGGCCCTGCACCTCGTCGCCCGCGCGGTGACGCCGCCGGGCCGGGTCCGGCGCTTCGACACCCGCTTCTTCGCCGCCGACCGCAGCGCCATCGCGTTCGAGGCAGGCGGCGTGGTCTCGCCGGATTCCGAACTCGTGGAACTCGCCTGGGTGACCTTCGCGGAGGCGCGCGGCCTCGACCTGCCCCGCATCACGAGCGTGATCCTCGACGACCTCGAGGTCCAGGTCCGGGGCGGTTTCGCGCCCTACCTGCCGATCCCGTACTACTTCGAGCGTCACGGCAAACCGCAGTGCGAGACCCTGTAGTCGGAACCCCTTCCCCGGCGTTGTCGTTGGACAGGCACGACGCAGAACCGGTGGAGATGCTTGATGCTGAAGGGCGGCTTGCTTTGGTTGATCGGAATCCCGATCCCGATCATTCTTCTGATCTACTTTTTCACCTCCTGGCTGCACTGACCGAAACCGTCGCCAGCTCTCAAACCGGCTCGGCGTCAATGCGACGCCGCCCGGAGCCGCGACTCGGCCCGCCTGTGGGTTCGGCTGATCCGACGTCCGGGTAACGGGTTCGCGAGGGCGAGAGATCGGGGCGAGTTGTGGCCCCTCTCCGGAGAGGTCATACCCCTCACCGTCTCCCGACGGAGAGGAAGCGCGCTGCGGGCGCGGCCCGGCAGCGAGCAACCCGGCTTCGTAGGAGCCCGAAATCCGCGCGTTTCGCCCGCTCCGGTGAAGCCTGGCGGTTCACGCCTCAATGTCGACATGCTGGCCTCCGACATCGGCGAAAGCCGGAACCGGGCTGGCGCGGCGCGGCCGCGTCTGCGATGTCCGGGTCGTGCCGTTCGGCGACATCTGCGAGGACCAGGACGTTGAAGCGCGGCCGTCTGACGATCGGTGCCCCGAACGGCACCCCGGATGCGCGGGTCGCCCCCCGCGTGCCGGTCGCGCACCTGCCCGCCCTCGACCTCCTCGGACCGGACGCGACCCGGATCGACCGTCGCGACGTCAACCTGCGCTGGCTCTGCGCGAGCGCGCTCACCGGGCTGACCGGGGCGGCGCTGATCGGCGCGGCGATCCACGTCTCGCTGCAGAGCGAGGTCTCCTTCGCGGCGATCCCCGAGCGGGCCTCCGCGACCGTGCGCCCGTCCATCGCGGACGGGACCGCGAACCTGGCGCGCAAGGGCGACCGCCTCGTGCGCAACCTCATGATCGCCTCGGCCAAGCAGAGCTTCCGGGCGCCGGTGACCGTGCGCCTGGGCGACCGCGAGATCATCAAGGTGCGGCCCTTCATGCGGGTCTCCACCGCCCTGTCGATGTCCACCGGCGTGTTCGCCGCCGACGCGCCGCGCTTCGATCCCCTCAAGCTCAGCACGGACGAACCCCTGGAGCGGGGCTCGGATCCCGGCCTCGCCGACGCGCCGAGCGCGGAAGTCTCGGTGGTCAAGCGCGACATCGCCGGGCTGGAGGTCGAGCCCGGCGCCCCGGCCCTCACCGACGACGACGTCGCCGCGCAGATCGAGGAGGAGCGCCGCCTGGCGGCCGAGGCGGGGCGCCGGACGGCGATCCCGATCGCCCCGCAGATCATGCTCTCGCGCACCCTGCAGCAGGGCGTCACCGCCCCGGATTTCGACGGCGGCACCCGGATGGCCGACGGGGGCTCGCCCTTCAAATCGATCGACGTGCTCGTGGTGCCGGAGAACGTCACCAGCCTCGCCAAGAGCATCGGCGGCGGGGCCGAGCCGCCGCTGGTCGAGGAGCGCGACCTCGCCCTCAAGCGCGGCGAGACGCTGGAGATGGTGCTGCGCGCGGCGGGCCGGGCGACCGACGACCAGATCCGCGGCATCGTCGCGGCGCTCGGCGGCCGGACCCGGATGGCGGATCTCTCCGAGGGCCAGCAGTTCCGTCTGCAGGTCGCCCCCGGCCCGAAGCCCGGCGATCCGCGCCAGGTGACCCGCGTGGTCCTCTATGGCGAGAACGGCATCGAGGCGATCGCGGCGATCAACGATCGCGGCAGCTTCGTCTCCGTGGCGCCGCCCACCGAGGACGCCCCCTCCCGCGTCGCTCCGGCGGCGGCCGAGGCCTCGGACGACGAGGAGGAAGGCGGCACCGGCCCGCGCCTGTACCAGAGCCTCTACGAGACCGCCGCCCGCCACGACCTGCCCCGGACGGCGGTGGACGACCTCGTCAAGATCTTCGGCTACGACGTCGATTTCCAGCGCCGGATCTCGTCGGGCGACAGCCTGGACGTCTTCTACACCTTCGACGAGGAGGGCACGCAGCCCGGCTCCACCGAGCGCCCGGAACTGCTCTACGCCGCCCTCAACCTCGGCGGCGAGGCACGCAAGGTGTTCCGCTTCCAGTCCCCGGACGACGGCACCATCGACTACCTCGACGAGCAGGGCCGCTCGCTCAAGAAGTTCCTGATCCGCAAGCCCATCGCCGACGGGATCATGCGCTCCGGCTTCGGCTACCGGCGCCACCCGGTGCTCGGCTACGCCAAGCTGCATACCGGCGTCGACTGGGCGAACCCGATCGGCACCCCCATCGTCGCCGCCGGCAACGCGACGGTGCTGAAGGCCGACTGGGATTCGGGCTACGGCCGGCGCGTGGAACTCCAGCACATCAACGGCTACGTCACGACCTACAACCACATGTCGCGGTTCGCGCGCGGCATCACGGCGGGCGCCAAGGTGCGCCAGGGCCAGGTGATCGGCTATGTCGGCTCCACCGGCCTCTCCACGGGCGCGCACCTCCACTACGAGGTGATCATCAACGGCCACTTCGTCGACCCGATGAAGATCCGCGTGCCCCGCGGCCGGGAGCTCGACGGACGCATGCTCGCCGAGTTCACGCGCCAGCGCGAGCAGATCGAGGGCACGATGCAGAAGTCGCGCTCCGCCTCGGCCCTGGCACAGCGCGAAGTGCTGCGTTGAGGCGACCCGGCCGGGGTTGCGCGGCCCCGCGTTTTCCACGCCCTTCCGCCGGTTGCATCGGCAATTCGGCGGGCGACATCCCGGCCTGAAAGCGGGCCGGTCCTGGTCCGCTCCCGCTCTCCCCTATTCCTGGCTGAGGATGCTGTGCTTCGGGGTAAGCGCGGTTCGTTGAATGTTCGTCCCGTCGAAGCTCCCGCCGTCTGCGGCCTGTTCCCTCGCGGCGCTCGGGTCTGCCTCACCACCCTGGCGGCGCCGTCGGACGGCCAAGGAGGTTGCCGTGCCAGCAGGCGCAGCCCGCTGACGTTCCGGGCGTCCCCTGCGTGAAGGCGGCCGATCAGGCGAAGCCGAGCCGGCGCCGGAGGTCGGCCGGGGCTTCGCCGGCCGCGCGCAGGTCGGCCAGGCTGCGGGAGCCCCGCGACTTGGCGAGCTTGGCGCCGGAGGCGTCGAGCAGCAGGGTATGGTGGTGGTAGCAGGGGGACGGCGCGCCGAGCAGCGCCTGCAGGAGGACGTGCAGGTCGGTGCTGGCCCGGAGGTCGGCGCCGCGCACCACGTGCGTGACGCCTTGCGCGGCATCGTCCGTCACCACCGCGAGGTGATAGCTCGTCGGCACGTCGCGGCGGGCGAGGACGGGGTCGCCCCAGCGGGCGGGATCGGCGGGCTCGATTGCGCCGGCGCCGATGCGGTGCACCGGGCCCGCCCGCTCCACCGTGAAACTCCGGACCGCGTGCGGTCCGGGCGCGGCGGAGAGGGCGCGGGCCATGTCGAGGCGCCAGGTATGCGGTTCTCCCGCTTCACGGCGCGCCCGCGCTTCGGCCTCCGGAAGCCCCCGGCAGAGGCCGGGATAGAGCGGCGCGCCATCGGGGTCGCGGGCCGTTTCCCGGCCGCGCGCCGTCTCGGCCGCAACCGCCGCCGCGATGGTCCCGCGCGAGCAGAAGCACGGATAGGCGAGCCCGCGCGCGGCGAGGCCCTCCACCAGGGCGCGATAGGTGTCGAGATGCGCCGATTGCCGGCGCACCGGCGCCGCGAACCGCAGGCCGAGCCAGGCGAGGTCGTCCTGCAGGGCGGCGACGAGGTCCGGCCGGGAGCGGGTGGGATCGATGTCCTCGATCCGCAGGAGAAGCCGCCCGCCCGAACTGCGCGCGAGGGCGTCGTTGAGGAGGGCCGAGAGGGCGTGGCCGAGATGGAGCCGCCCGTTCGGGCTCGGGGCGAAGCGGAAGACGGGGCGCGTCAGGGCCGGCCCCGGATCGTCCGGCACGCGCGTCAGCCGCCGACGCGACGCAGGCAGCTCGGTTCCTTGGGCACGCAGGCGATGCCCGGCAGCGAGCAGGCCACCTCCCCCTCCGCGCGCTGGCAGACGTGGCAGCCGTCGCTCCACTCGGCGCAGGTCGCGTCCTCGCCCGGCAGGCCCGCCGCCCGATGCGGGCTGGGCCCCGGCACGAGGGCGCCGAGCAGGACCGTCCCGGCGATCAGGGCCGCGACGCTCCAGACGACGCGCCGGTCGTGGGCGCGCGCGTCGGGATCCGGTGTTCCGGGATCGGGGATCGGGTGAACGGCCATGCGGGCGGTGTTCGCGCGGGAGCCGGAGCCTGTCAACCGGTCAGGCGGCGGCCGAGCGGCGTTCGAGCAGGGCCGGCAGGGCACGCAGGTTCAGGGGCTTGGCGAGGAACCCGTCGAATCCCGCCGCGCGGGCGGCCTCCTCGTCGTCCGGCCCCGTATTCGCGGTGAGCGCCACGAGGTGCAGCGGCGACCGGCCCCCTAGCGCTTCCAGGGCCCGGATCCGGCGGGCGGTCTCGAGGCCGTCGAGGCCCGGCATGCGGATATCGAGGAGGGCGAGGTCGAAGGGCAGGTCGGTGGCCTCGCGGATGCGGGCCAGGGCCTCGTGGCCGTCCCGCGCCAGCACGACGCGGGCCCCGTGGCGCTCGAGGGCCTTGGTGGCTAGGAGGGCGTTGATCGGATTGTCCTCGGCGAGCAGGATGCGCGGCCCCGTGGCGCCGGGCTCAGGGTCGGACACCGGGCCCGGGTCGGGCGGCTGGGTGGGGAATGATCCCTCCGGCGCCGCCCGTGCGGTCTCCGTCCCCCCCTGCGGAGGCGCGGGCGCGAGCAGGCGGTCGAAGAGCGAGCGGGCCCGCACCGGCTTGATCAGGTAGCTGTCGAAGCCGGCGGCCCCCGGCGCGCCGAATTCCCGACGGTCGAAGGGCGAGAGCAGGACGAGGCTGCAGCGCACCCCGCAGCGCCGGGCCTCCAGCGCCAGGGTGCGCACCGCCGCGTCGCCGAGCGCGCGGTCGGCCAGCACCGCGTCGAAGCGCGCCCCCGCAATGGCGTCGAGCCCCACCTCGGGGGTCGGCACCACCACGGCGGCGGCGCCCGAGCGGGTCAGCCGGCGGGCGAGATAGGGGGCCTGGAAGGGCGAATCGGCCACGATGAGCACCTTGCGACCACCGAGGGCGGGCGGGCGCACGCGCTCGGATTCCAGGGTCTCCAGGGGCAGGTGGACGCCGAAGACGCAGCCCCCGCCCGGCCGTGGGCCGGCCTCGATCCGGCCGCCCATACGGGCGACGAGGCGCCGGGTGATGGCTAGTCCGAGCCCCGTGCCCTCGTGGCGCCGGCTGGCACTGTCGTCGCCCTGCTCGAACTCCTCGAACAGGCGCGGGAGCCGCTCCGGCGGGATACCGGGTCCGGTATCGCCGATGGCGAGGTACAGGCCGGCGCCGTCGCGGCGCAGCTCGACGCCGACGCCGCCGGCGGCCGTGAACTTGACGGCGTTGCCCGCGAGGTTGAGCAGGATCTGGCGGACCCGGTCGGCATCGCCGCGCACGAGGCTCGGCACGTCGTCCGCGATGTCGAGGGCGATCTCGAGGCCCTTGTCCTGGGCGCGCGGCGCGAGGAGTTCCACCACCGCCTCGGCGATCGCCCCCGGATCGAACGGCTCCGCGGCGAGGTCGAGGCGGCCCGCCTCGATGCGCGAGAAGTCGAGGATGCCGTCGATCAGGCTGAGCAGCGCGTTGCCCGAGGTCCGGACCGCCTCGACATAGGTGCGCTGCTCCGGGTCGAGCCCGGTGTCGAGCACGAGGTCGGCCATGCCCAGGATACCGTTCAGCGGCGTGCGGAACTCGTGGCTGACGGTGGCGAGGAAGCGGGATTTGGCGACGTTGGCCGCCTCGGCCCGGCTCAGGGCCTCGTCGAGGGAGCGCGCCGCCTCGACGCGCTCGGTGATGTCGGACCCTGCCCGCAGCCAGTGCGTCTCGCCCTTGGGCCCGGTCATCGGCATCTCGATGAAGGAGAACCAGCGCGGCGGACCCGAGACGGGGGCGAGGCGCACCTCGACCCGGCGCACGCCGTCCCGGTCGCGGGTCGCCGCGCCGTGCTCCAGCACCGCGACCTGACGTGTCGAGCCGAGCAGCGCCAGGGGCTCCGCGCCGATCAGCCGGGCAAAGCCCTCGTTGGCGAAGGTGATGCGGCCTCGGCCGTCGCGCTGGACGATGATCTCGGTGGTGGCCTCCACCAGGGCGCGGTAGCGCTCCTCGCTCTCCGAGAGGCGCCAGATCCGGTCCTCCAACGCCTCGATCCGGGCTTCACCCTCCATGCGCGGGGACGGGCCGGCCGATGGGCGCTGGCGCGCACGCGCGACCCAGCCCGCCAGGAAGGCGAGGAGCGCGGGAAGGAGGACGAGCAGGACGTGCTGCGCGGTCATTGCCTGGGTCTCTTGAAGCGGAGTCTTCTTCGGGCGAGGTCTCTGCCGCCTGACCCGACGATGCCGCCCCCGGGGTTGAGACCGGCTTTCGAAAGGCCGTTAAGGAAGCGTTCCCGAATCACGCGGAATTCGACGGATTCCGTCCCTGCGCTTCACGCGCCCGCCGCGATGGTGTAGGCGCGGCGGCTTGATCCCGCGCCCGTGCCGGCCGCGAGGAGCGTGAGACAAGGGTGTCATGACGGCGACGAGTCCAGCCCAATCCGGTCAGGCCCGCATCGCGGCGGCCTTCGCGCGCTGCCGCGCCGAGAACCGCGCGGCCCTCGTCACCTACGTGATGGCCGGCGACCCCGATGCGGAGACCTCGCTGCGGGTGCTCGAGGCGCTGCCCGCCGCGGGCGCCGACATCGTCGAGTTCGGCCTGCCCTTCACCGACCCGATGGCGGACGGACCCGCGATCCAGGCCGCCGGCCTCCGTGCGCTCAAGGGTGGCCAGGGCGTCGCCCGGACCCTCGACCTCGTGCGCCGCTTCCGGTCGGGCAACACCGACACGCCCGTGATCCTGATGGGCTATTTCAACCCGATCCACACCTACGGCGTCGCGCGCTTCCTCGACGATGCACGCGAGGCCGGCATCGACGGGCTGATCGTGGTCGACCTGCCGCCGGAGGAGGACGACGAGCTCTGCCTGCCGGCGCTCGCCAAGGACCTCGCTTTCATCCGGCTCGCCACCCCCACCACCGACGAGAAGCGGCTTCCCGCCGTCCTCGCGAACACCGCCGGCTTCGTCTACTACGTCTCGATCACGGGGATCACCGGGACGGCGACCCCGAATTTCGACCGGGTCGCGGAAGCGGTGGGCCGCATCCGGCGCCACACCGACCTGCCCATCGTGGTGGGATTCGGCGTGCGCACCGGCGCGGATGCCGCCGCCATCGCGCGCGGCGCCGACGGCGTCGTGGTCGGCTCGGCCCTGGTGGACGCCCTGCGGGGCACCCTCGACGACGAGGGCCGCCCGGGGGGCGGAACGGTCGAGGCCGTGAGCGCCCTGGTGCGCGAGTTGGCCGAGGGCGTCCGCTCGGCGCCGCGCGCCTGACGCAATTGCCCCCGAGAAGTCAGACCGCCGCCCGCGGACAAGGATGCCGTCGCCCATGATGGTCGAACCGATGAACTGGATCTCGGAGGTCGTACGCCCCAAGATCAAGACCCTGTTCAAGCGCGAGACGCCCGAGAACCTCTGGGTCAAGTGCCCCGATACCGGCCAGATGGTCTTCCACAAGGAGGTGGAGGGCAATCACTGGGTCATCCCGGGCTCCGAGCATCACCTGAAGATGAGCGCCCAGGCGCGCCTCAAGATGATGTTCGACGAGGGCACCTGGATCGACGTGCCCCTGCCGGAGGTCGCCACCGACCCACACAAGTTCCGTGACGAGAAGCGCTACGCCGATCGCCTGAAGGACGCCCGGGCCAAGACCGGCATGGCCGACGCCTTCAAGATTGGCTTCGGGCGGGTCTCGGGCCTGCCCATGACCCTGGCGGTGCAGGATTTCGCCTTCATGGCGGGCTCCCTCGGCATGGCGGCGGGCGAAGCCTTCGTGCGCGGCGCCGAGACGGCGCTCGACAAGCGCACGCCCTACGTGGTGTTCACCGCCTCCGGCGGCGCGCGCATGCAGGAGGGCATCCTCTCACTGATGCAGATGCCGCGCACCACCGTGGCCGTGCGCCGGCTGAACGCCGCCCGGCTGCCCTACATCGTGGTGCTGACGAACCCGACCACGGGCGGCGTCACCGCCTCCTACGCGATGCTGGGCGACGTGCATCTGGCCGAACCCGGCGCCCTGATCTGCTTCGCGGGCCCCCGGGTCATCGAGCAGACGATTCGCGAGAAGCTGCCGGACGGGTTCCAGCGCGCCGAGTACCTGCGCGACCACGGCATGGTCGACCAGGTGGTGCACCGCCACGCCCTGAAGGAGACCATCGCGCGCCTCTGCGGCATCCTGACGAACCAGGAGCCGGGCGCCGCCCGCAGCGCCACCCCGGTTCCCGAACCCGCCTGATCGTCCGCTCCAGCCGTCCGCTTCTTCTCCGGTCCCCTGCCCCCGCGACGCGACGATTCGACCATGGATTCCTCCGACGCCCTGATGGCGCGCTTCCTCGCCCTCCACCCGCGCACGATCGACCTCTCGCTCGGTCGGATCGAGCGCCTGCTGGCGCGTCTCGGGCATCCGGAGCGCAAGCTGCCGCCGGTGATCCATGTCGCGGGCACCAACGGGAAGGGCTCGACCATCGCCTTCATGCGGGCGATCCTGGAGGCGGGGGGCTTGGCCGCGCACGTCTACACCTCGCCCCACCTCGTGCGCTTCCACGAGCGCATCCGGATCGGCGCCATCGGCGGCGGCCACTTCGTGCCCGAGGACCAGCTCGCGGATGCCCTGGCCCGCTGCGAGGCGGCCAACGAGGGCGAGCCGATCACCGTCTTCGAGATCACCACCGCCGCCGCCCTGCTGCTGTTCTCGGAATCCCCCGCCGACGTGCTGCTGCTGGAGGTCGGCCTCGGCGGACGGGTCGATGCCACGAACGTGATCGACCGGCCGGCCGCCGCCGTGGTGACGCCGATCGGTCGCGACCACGCCGAATACCTCGGCGACACGGTGGAGGCCGTGGCGACCGAGAAGGCCGGGATCTTCAAGTCCGGCTGCCCGGCGATCATCGCCGCCCAGGATTATGCCGAGGCTGACGCGGTCCTGTGCCGCCACGCCGAGGCCGTGGGCGCGACCCCGATTCGCGTCGGCAACCAGGATTTTTCGGTCCATGCCGAGCGCGGGCGCCTCGTCTACCAGGACGAGACCGACCTGTTCGACCTGCCCCGGCCCCGCCTGAACGGGCGACACCAGTTCTCCAACGCGGGCACCGCCATCGCGGCCCTGCGGGCGGCGGGATTCGGCGACATCGGCACCGCCGCGATCGAGGCCGGGCTGAACGCCGTCGAATGGCCGGGCCGCCTGCAGCGCCTCAACCGGGGCCGCCTCTCCGAGCTGGTCCCACCGGGCGCCGAACTCTGGCTCGACGGCGGCCACAACGTGGATGGCGGCCGCATCCTCGCCGCCGCGATGGCGGATCTCGGCGAGCGCTCCGACGTCCCCCTCGTGCTGATCGTGGGCCTGCTCGGCACCAAGGACGCCGAGGGCTTCCTGCGCAACTTCGTGGGGCTCGCCCGGCTGCTGGTGGCGGTGCCGATCCCCGGCCAAATGGCGGCGCGCCCCGCCGAGGAGGTTGCCCGGATCGCGGCCGATGTGGGGTTGATCACCCAGACGGCCCCGGGCATCGAGGCGGCCCTCGAAGCGCTCTCCGCGACCGTGTTCGAACAGCCCCCGCGCATCCTGATCTGCGGCTCGCTCTACCTCGTGGGCAGCGTGCTCACCGCGAACGGAACCCCGCCGGTCTGAGGTTCACGCATCGGGGCGCACGCGCGGCGTCGCTCAACCGGTGTGACCCCCGCGCTACATCTTGGCTGTGGGAATTGGCGTAAGTTGCCACTCGATCGGGCACTTCGCTGGGGATCAATAATGAAAAAGCTTCTGACGTCTTTCGCGGCCTTCACGGCCCTCACCGCCGCCGCTTCGGCCGCCGACCTGCCGCGCCGCGCCGCGCCGCCGGTCTTCGTGCCGGTGCCGGTCTTCACCTGGACCGGCTTCTACGCCGGTTTCAACGCCGGTTACGGCTTCGATGCCGCCGACCGCAATGGCGTCACGCAGATCGTGACCTCGGGCGCCTCGGGCATCGTACTGGCCCCGGCCGGCGTCGCCCAGGGTGCAGGCAACGGCCTCGTCTCCTTCGGCGACCGTAGCTCGCAGGAAGGTTTCACCGGCGGTGGCCAGATCGGCTACAACTACCAGTTCACCCCGGGCTCGGGCGTCGTGATCGGTATCGAAGCCGACGCGCAGTACGTCGACTTCGGCCGTAACCGTGGTCGCCAGCCCAGCTTCGGCTTCAGCAACGTCGCGAACGGCGTCGGCTTCGCCAATCCCGACCTGACCTACATCAACCCGAACGGCCTCTCGAGCCTCGACTTCTTCGGCACCGTGCGCGGCCGCATCGGTTACGCCTTCGACCGCACCCTCGTGTACGGCACCGGCGGCTTCGCCTACGGCGCCGGCAGCAACGAGCGCTCCTTCGGCGGCTTCCGTGGCAACGACGACTTCCGCACCGGCTACGCGGCTGGCGGCGGCATCGAGTACGCGCTCCCCACCGACTCGTTCCTGAACTTCTTCCGCTCCTCGGCCGTCACGCTCAAGGTCGAAGGCCTGTACGTGAACCTCGACCGGAACAACGCCAGCAACGTGTTCGCCGTGTCGAACAGCACCGGCACCCAGTTCTCCACCAACACCGCCTACGCCTCCACCGTCGGCGGCACCCTCCGTCGCAACGACACCGAGTTCGCCGTCGTCCGCGCCGGCCTGAACTACAAGTTCGGCTCGTACTAAGCCGACATTACGGGTCTCGAAACGGGGGAGCCCGGCCGCAAGGCCGGGCTCTTTCCGTTTGAAATGACCCCGGTGGCTCGCGAACGCACCGCAACCGAGACGACACGAAAAAACCCGGCCTCGCGGCCGGGTTCTTGCGTTCCAGCGGTGAGAGACGCTCAGGCGCTGGCCTGGATCCAGCGGGAGAGATCGCCCTTCGGAGCCGCGCCGACCTTCTGGCTGGCGAGCTGGCCGTCCTTGAAGATCAGCAGGGTCGGGATCGAACGGATGCCGTACTGGGCCGCGATGCCGGGATTCTCGTCGACATTGACCTTGGCGATCTTCACTCGGCCCTGAAGGTCGGCCGAGATCTCCTCCAGCGCCGGACCGATCTGCCGGCACGGGCCGCACCACTCAGCCCAGAAATCCACCACGACGGGCTCCGCGGACTGAAGGACGTCCTGCTCGAAGCTCGCGTCGGTTACCTTGACCGTCGCCATGGGAAAACTTCCTTTCCGGTCCCGCCTCGGCGGGACCCCATACCACCCGCTCGAGACCGAGAACCGGGGCGTCGTGAAGGGAACTTGGCGACGGGGAAGAGAGCGGTCAAGGCGTCCTGCGCGCGCGGCAACGCTGCCCTCCGCCGGGATCGGGGTTTGTCCACCATCCGCACCCCGGCAGGGGACAAATCCCGTCCGCCCCGTCGCGGCTGCGGCCGCGACCCTCGCCAAAGCGGTGCCCTCGCCCCATCTCCCTGGCGTCCCCGCCCTTCCGCCGCGCTTGCCGGCGCGCAGGGCCCGACCCGAGGCCGGCCCTCCGCGCCGGCATGGAGGAACACCCGACGTGAAGCGCATCCCGCACAGCCTGCTCGCCACCGCAGCCTTCCTCAGCCTCGGCGCGGCCGTCCATGCGCAGGCCCCGGCGGGGGCCGAGCCCCGTCAGCCCCGTGTCGAAGGCGACGCCTTCGCGGCGCCCCAGAGCTCCGCCACCGGCAACAGCCCGGCCGAGACCGAGGCACCCAACACCGGCTACAAGCCCCTGCTGCCGAACCAGACGCGGGCACCGAAGCCCGAGACGGCCACCAAGGTGAAGACCGAGGTCGTGGCCAAGGGTCTCGACAGCCCCTGGGCGATGGAGTTCCTGCCGGACGGGCGCATGCTCGTCACCGAGAAGGGCGGCAAGCTGCGCATCGTCGCCAAGGACGGCAGCGCCGGTCCGGCGATCCCGGGCGTGCCGAAGGTGGATGCGCGCGGCCAGGGCGGCCTCCTCGACGTGGCCCTGAGCCCGAGCTTCCCGGCCGACCGGCGAATCTACCTCAGCTATTCGGAGCCGCGCGAGAAGGGCAACGGCACCAGCGTGCTGCGCGCCAAGCTGATCGAGGAGAACGGCGCCGCCCGCCTCGACGAGGTCAAGGTCATCTTCCGGCAGATGCCGAGCTATGACGGCGACAAGCATTTCGGCTCGCGCCTCGTCTTCGCGCCGGACGGCAAGCTGTTCGTGACCGTGGGCGAACGCTCCGACAAGGGCCCGCGCGTGCAGGCCCAGGACCTCACCAGCGGCCTCGGCAAGGTCTTCCGGATCGACACCGACGGCAACGCGGCCAAGGACAACCCCTTCACGGGGGGCGAGAAGGCGAAGCCCGAGATCTGGTCCTACGGGCACCGCAACGTCCAGTCCGCCGCCCTCGACCCGCAGGGACGGCTCTGGACGGTGGAGCACGGCCCGCGCGGCGGCGATGAACTCAACCGGCCCCGTCCGGGCGTGAATTACGGCTGGCCGGAGGTCTCCTACGGCATCGAGTACAGCGGCGAGAAGATCGGCGAGGGCAAGACGCAGGCGGCCGGCACGGCCCAGCCGGTCTATTACTGGGACCCGGTGATCGGCCCCTCCGGCATGGCGCTCTACAGCGGCGACGCCTTCCCGGCCTGGAAGGACGGCTTCCTGATCGGCGGGCTCGTCAGCGGTGGCCTCGTCGCGGTGAAGCTCGACGGCGATAAGGTGGTGAGCGAGGAGCGCATTCCCCTGGACGCGCGCATTCGTGATGTCCGCGTCGGCAGCGACGGCGCCGTCTACGCGGTGACGGACGGCCCGGACGGACAGATCCTGAAGCTCACGCCGGGCTCCTGAGCGATCGGCCGGAACGGGGCCTACCGGTCCCATTCCGGCTCTTCGGGGATGAGGCGCACCGCGAGCCGCGCCAGCATCCGGCCGAAGGCCGCCGGCTCGTCGAGGGCCCGCGCCAGCACGAGGCCGCCCTGGATGGCCGCCACCGTCTCCTCGGCGAGGTCGAGGGCCTCGCCGGCATCGTGACCCATGCGTCGCAGCGCCTCCGCCAGGGCGTCGCGCCAGGCGGCGAAGTAGTCCCGGATGCGCTCGGCGAAGCGGTCGCGCCCGTCCGTCAGCGCGAAGGCGCCGACGAGGCAGGCCCGCCCCCCGGAGCGGAAGTAGGCGTCGGTTTCGGACAGCATCCGGCGGATCGCGGCGCGGGGATCGGGATCGTCCCGGAGCGGCGCGTAGATCCGGGTCTCGAACCAGGTCTCGATGGCGGCGATGACCGCCTCGGCCATCTCGGCCTTGCCCCCCGGGAAGGCGTGGTAGAGGCTGCCCTTGCCGAGCCCCGCGCGGGCGCCCAGGAGAGCGAGGCTCGCGCCGTCGTAGCCGCAGGCGCGAAACACCTCCGCGAGCACGGGGATGGCCGCTTCGCGCGCCCCCCCGGTCTTCGCCACCGGACGCCCTAGAGCCCGAGCTCCGTGAGGCACGGATGGTCCGCCGGGCGCGGCGCCGCGCGGTCCCAGTGGAACTTGCGCTCGGCCTCCGGGATGGCGAGGTCGTTGATGCTGGCGTGCCGCTCGCGCATCAGGCCATTGGCGTCGAAGGCCCAGTTCTCGTTGCCGTAGGCCCGGAACCACTGACCCGATTCGTCGTGGAACTCGTAGGCGAAGCGCACGGCGATCCGGTCCTCGGCGAAGGCCCAGATCTCCTTGATGAGGCGGTACTCGTGCTCGCGCGCCCATTTCCGGGTCAGGAACGCCACGATGGCGGGGCGTCCGCTGAAGAACTCGGCCCGGTTCCGCCAGCGGCTGTCGGCGGTGTAGGCCAGTGCCACCGCCTCCGGGTTGCACCCGTTCCAGCCGTTCTCCGCCGCGCGGACCTTCTGGATCGCGGTCTCGCGGGTGAAGGGCGGCAGCGGCGGCCGTGCCTCGGCGGCGGTCGGGTGGGACATCGGCGCGGTTCCTCGATGGACGGACCGGGCGATCCCGATCCTGTACCGATCGGTACAAATCTGTCCGGCGCCGGTCAAGCCGTCAGGCGTGGCCGAGGAGCATGAGCCAGGCGACGGTCGTAAGGGTGGCGAGCAGGGTGGAGAGCATCACGGCGGCGGCCACCACCCCCGTCTCGGTCTTGTAGCGCGCCGCCAGCAGATAGGCGTTGATGCCCACCGGCATGGCCGCGAACAGGGTGGCGACGCCCGCATAGGCCGGGGGCATGGTGAAGACGTGGAAGGCCAGCACCCAGACCGCCAGGGGATGGAGCCCGATCTTGAGCACCGTCACCACCATGGCGCTCGGCAGGTCGTGGAGGACGCGGTAGCGCACGAGGCCGGCACCCAGGGCGATCAGGGCGCAGGTGGAGGCGGTGCCGGCCAGCGAATCGATCAGCGCCTTGACCATGCCGGTGGGGGCGACGTCGACGCCCTTGAGGCACAGGCCGACGATCAGCGCCAGAAAGATCGGGTTGCGCAGCAGCACCAGCGCGAGGCCGCGCAGGCGGCGCAGGATCGATGTCTGGCCGTCGGCCTCGATCAGGAAGGTGGCGCAGCCCATCATCAGCGGCAGGTGCACCGCGAGCAGCATGAAGAGCGGGAAAGCCCCCTCCTCCCCGTAGGCCTGGAGAATCATCGGCACGCCGATGAAGACGGTGTTCGACTGGCTCGCGGCGAAGCCGTGCAGGATCGCGCCGCGCCGCTCGACGCCCTCCCGGCGGAAGGCGATCAGCGACCCGATCAGCCAGGACAGGGCCGCGCCGCCGAAGTAGCTGAACCAGTAGGACGGCGTGATCTCCCCCGTCAGGCCGGGCCGGGTCAGGGTCGCGATGATGAGCGCCGGCACCGCGATGGAGAACACGTACTCGGAGAGGCCGTCGCTGACCTTCTCGGACAGGAAGCCGGCCAGGGCCGCGACCCAGCCCACGAGGATCAGGCCGAAGATCGGGGCGACGAGGGCAAAGACGGTCATCGGGGCGAGCCGGTGCTCCAACGCGAACGGCCACCGTACGCGCTCGGGCGTGCGGCGGCCGTTCGGGAACGGTGACAGGGTTCAGCGGGCGTGGAGGCCGGCGGGTCTCCCGCCGGTCCGGCCCTGCGAAGCCTCAGGCGGCGACGGGGGTCTCGACTTCGCTGAGCTTCTTGTGAAGCTCGCGCTTGAGGAGGCGGGCCGTCTGCGACAGCTCGATCTCGCGCGCCTTGATGAGGAAGGCGTCGAGGCCGCCACGGTGCTCGACGGAGCGCAGGGCGTGCGCCGTCACCCGCAGGCGCACGCGGCGCTTGAGGGCGTCGGACTGCAGGGTGACCTGGCACAGGTTCGGCAGGAACCGGCACTTGGTCTTGCGGTTCGAGTGGCTCACGAGGTGGCCGGTCTGCACGGCTTTGCCCGTGAGTTCGCAACGGCGCGACATTGTTTTAATTCCCGTCTCGTTCCGCGTGTCCGACCGACTGGCGGGAAACCCGGCCGCAGGGTGGCCGAACGGTCTCTCGCACGCCAGGTCCGGTGGAGCGGCGTTCTCATTGAAGGCGCGAGCCTATAGGGGAGTGGGGCCGGTGACGTCAAGGTGGGGGGCGATTTTTTGCGTCCGCCCCGCGCCTCCGGGGGCCCGTCTTCCGCCGCCCCAACGATGTGTTAACCATGAGGGCGGACGATGCCGGAACGATGCTCCCGGCCCGTTCGGCTGCGGGCACACCGTCAACCCCGAGTACCCTGCCATGCGCGACCGCGCCAAGCGCTCCCTCACTCTCCAGCGCTTCCTCGCCTGCAAGCGCTTCACCCTATGCGTCTCCGGCGCCGGCCTGCTGGCCTTCGCCGCCCTGCCGGCCCCCGAGGCCCAGGCGCGTCCGAAGGCGCGGGCGGAGGCTTCCACGGTCACGGTGGATTACGAGATCGCCCTGGCCGGCCTCACCATCGGCGCGGCACAGGTCTCCGGCGCCTTCGAGGGCTCGGGCTACCGCATGGACGTCTCGGCGCGCCTGACCGGGCTCGCCGGCGTCGTCACCGGCGGCATGGGCTCGGCGCGCGCCGCCGGCTCGGTCGGCGCGGCGCCCCAGCCCAGCACCTTCGCGATCGCCACCAAGACGTCGAATTCCGGGATCGCGGTGCGCATGGCCCTGGCGCGCGGCACCGTCACCCAGGCCGAGATCACCCCGCCGCTGATCGATCTCGGCGACCGGGTGCCGATCACCGCCGCCAACAAGCGCGGGGTGATCGATCCGGCGAGCGCCCTCGTGATGCCGGTGGTCGGACGCGGCGACCCGATGGACCCGGCCAATTGCAACCGCACGCTGCCGATCTTCGACGGCGCCACCCGGTTCGACGTCATCCTGAGCTACGGCGAGACGCGCAGCGTGGCCAAGCCCGGCTACAGCGGCCCGGTCCTCGTCTGCCAGGCGCGCTATACCCCGATCGCCGGGCACCGTCCGGACCGGCCGGGCGTGAAGTTCATGGAGGACAACCGCGAGATGTCGGTCTGGCTCGCGCCCGTGGAGGGCACGCGGGTGCTGCTTCCGGTCCGCATCGCCGTGCGGACCACGGTGGGGACCAACATCATCGAGGCGACGCGCTGGACGCGGGCCGGCGGTACGGCGGGCGGGAGCACCGCCTCGGCCTCGGAGGGCACCGCCACCCAAGCCAGCCTGGTCCAGTGAGCCCGCACCGCCCGCGACCGACCCGCTTCCTGCTGCTGGCAGCCCTGTCACTGACCGGTGCCGCGCTGGCGGGCCTGCCCGCGGGGGCGCAATCCTCGCTCGCGACCGGACCCGATTGCGGCGGCGACGCCTATTCCTCGGCGCAGGTCATCGAGAATCGTCCCCCGCGACGCGGACCCCTGACCGCCGTGCCGGACACGCTCTGCGCCGATGTCGCACCACAGGGCCTCGGGACGCCGCTGGAGATCGGAATCTATCCCGATGCGGGCGGGGCTCTCATGCCGCCACGGGATGGCAGGCGGGGCCTGGGCGTCCCATATGAGGACCGGCCGCCACGGCGTCGCGACCCCTGAGGGTGGCGCGGCGGCGCTCCAAGCTCCGTCAAAACCTGCCGGCCTCGCCGAAGGGACCGCCCCTCACCCATGATTCGTCCCTCCCTCTCCCCGCAGGCCCGCGCACGCGGCGTCACGGCGGTGCTCGGGCCGACCAATACCGGCAAGACCCATCTCGCGATCGAGCGCATGCTCGCCCACCCGACCGGGATGATCGGGCTGCCCCTGCGGCTGCTGGCGCGGGAGGTCTACCTGCGCGTCGTCGCCAAGGTCGGGGCCGACAAGGTCGCCCTCGTCACCGGCGAGGAGAAGATCAAGCCGGACCGGCCGCGCTACTGGATCTCGACCATCGAGGCGATGCCCCGCGACCTCGACGTGGCCTACGTCGCCATCGACGAGATTCAGCTCGCCGCCGACATGGACCGGGGCCACGTCTTCACGGACCGCCTGCTGCACCAGCGCGGGCGCGAGGAGACGCTGCTCATCGGCTCCTCCACCATGCTGCCCCTGGTGCAGTCGCTGATCCCCGGCGTGCACACCACGACCCGCCCCCGCCTCTCCCAGCTCACCTTCGCGGGCGAGAAGAAGCTCGGGCGCCTGCCCCGGCGCACCGCCATCGTGGCCTTCTCGGCCGAGGAGGTCTACGCGATCGCCGAGCTGATCCGCCGCCAGCGCGGCGGCGCGGCGGTGGTGCTCGGCGCGCTCTCGCCGCGCACCCGCAACGCGCAGGTGGAGCTCTACCAGTCGGGGGACGTCGACTACCTCATCGCCACCGACGCGGTCGGCATGGGCCTGAACCTCGACGTCGACCACGTCGCCTTCGCGGCGAACTGGAAATACGACGGCACCCGCTTCCGCAAGCTGACGCCCCCCGAGATGGGCCAGATCGCGGGCCGCGCCGGGCGCCACCTCTCGGACGGGACCTTCGGCTCCACCGGGCGCTGCTCGCCCTTCGAGCCCGAGATGATCGAGGCCCTGGAGAATCACGATTTCGAGCCCCTGCGGGTGCTGCAATGGCGCAACCCGGACCTCGATTTCGGCTCGCTGAAGCGGCTCCAGGAGAGCCTGGACGAACATCCCCGCGAAAAGGGCCTCACCCGCGCGCCCATGGGCGAGGACCAGTCGGCCCTCGAGATCCTGATGCGCGAGGACGACATCCGCGATCTCGCCAACAGCCCGGCCCATGTCCGCCGCCTCTGGGACGTCTGCGGCGTGCCGGACTACCGCAAGGTCCATCCCCAGACCCATGCGGACCTCGTGGCGCAGCTCTACCGCTTCCTCATGCGCGGCATGGCGGGGCGCATTCCGAACGACTGGTTCGCCAAGCATGTCGCCATGATCGACCGCACGGACGGGGACATCGACGCCCTCTCCCAGCGCATCGCACAGGGGCGCACCTGGACCTTCGTGGCGAACCGGCCGGATTGGCTCATCGATCCGGTGCATTGGCAGGCCGAGACGCGTCGGGTAGAGGACAGGTTGTCCGACGCCCTGCACGAACGCCTCGCGAGCCGTTTCGTCGATCGGCGCACCAGCGTCCTGATGCGGCGCCTGAGAGAGAACACGATGTTGGAAGCTGAGATCACCGCCGGCGGGGACGTCACCGTCGAGGGCCAGCATGTCGGCCACCTGCATGGCTTCCAGTTCGTTCCGGATCCCGGTGCGGAAGGGCATGAGGCCAAGACCCTGCGCAGCGCGGCCGAGAAGGCGCTCGGGGGCGAGATCGAGGCACGGGCCGAGCGGTTCGCCGCGGCGCCCGACGCCTCCCTCGTGCTCAGCCACGACGGCGTCATCCGCTGGACCGGCGACCCGGTCGCCAAGCTGACGCCCGGCGACAAGCTGTTCGAGCCGCATGTGCGCCTGCTCGCCGACGAGCAGCTCACCGGTCCCGCCCGCGACAAGGTCGAGGCGCGCCTGGTGGCCTGGCTCAAGGCCACCGTGGTCCGGCTGCTCGGCCCGCTGATGGAGATCGAGACCGCCGCCGACCTGACGGGGCTCGCCAAGGGCATCGGCTACCAGGTGGTGGAATCCCTCGGCGTGCTGGAGCGCGCTAAGGTGATGCAGGAGATGCGCACCCTCGACCAGGAGGGACGCGGAGCCCTGCGCCGCCACGGCGTGCGCTTCGGCGCCTACCACATCTTCCTGCCCGCCCTGCTGAAGCCGGCGCCGCGCACCCTCGCGGCACAGCTCTGGGCCCTCAAGAACGGCGGCCTCGACCAGCGCGGCCTCGACGAGATCGCGCACCTGGCGAGCTCCGGCCGCACCTCGATCAAGGTGGATACCGAGATCGCCAAGGGGCTCTACCGCGCCGCCGGCTTCCGCGTCTGCGGCGAGCGGGCCGTGCGCGTCGACATCCTGGAGCGTCTCGCCGACCTCATCCGCCCCGCCATCGCGTACCGGCCCGGCACGACGCCGGGCGAGGCACCGGTGGGCGCGGCCGATGGCGACGCCTTCGTGGCGACGGTCGGCATGACCTCCCTGGTCGGCTGCTCGGGCGAGGATTTCGCCTCCATCCTGAAGTCGCTGGGCTACGCTCCCGAGACCCGTCCGGGCCCGGCCATCACCGTACCGCTGCTGCCGGCGGCGTCGACTCGCCCCGTGACCCCGGCGACCGCCGCCTCCGAGACGGCCGCGGACGAATCGGTGCCCGGCGAGGCCACGGCCGAGGCGGAAGCCCCGGCGTCCGAGGCCAGCGACGCGCCGGCCGCCATCGAGCCCGGCTCGACGGAGGATTCCGGCGCCGCCACGGCTCCGGACGCCATCGCCGAGGCACAGGACGAGGCTGTCGCGGAGCCCGAGGCGCCGGCTGCCGAAGCCGAGACGCCGGCGAGCGAGGATGCGGCACCGGTGCCGGTCGCCGACATCGCCGCGCTCGCGGATGCGGCCGAGCATCCTGCAGAGGAGGCGTCCTCCCAGGAAGCCGCGCCTGCGGAGATCGTCGAGACGGCGCCTGCGGAGACCGTCGAGGCCGCCCCGGCAGAGGAAGCGGCCGCCGAGCCGGAATCCCCGGCCGTCGAGGCGACCGAAGCCTCCGTGGAATCCACGGACGCATCTGCCGAGGCCACGGACGCCCCTGTCGAGTCCCCGGAAGCCCCTGCCGCCGAGGCCGCGACCGAGACCACCGAGGCTCCGCCCGTCGAGGTCTGGCGCCTGCAGCGTCAGCAGCGCCATGTCAATCCCCGGCAGAATCGCCCCCGCGGCGCCGGCCGCGACGGCGCGGCTCCCAACCGGGCGCCGGGCGAAGGACGGCCGGACCAGCGCCGCCAGGGCGGACAGGCCGCCGGCGCCGAGAATCGCGAGCGGCCGCGTGGGGACCGTCCGGAGGGCGGCCGCCGGAGTGGTCCCGGCGAGGGACGTCCCGAGAGTGGCCGGCCCCAGCGCCGCGAGCGTTTCGAGCCGGGCCGGACGCGCCCCGAGCGCCGCGACGAGCCCCGGGCCGCACCGCGCGACGAGCCGCGTCCGCAGCGCCGCGAGCGCGCACCGGACCCGGATTCGCCCTTCGCGAAGCTCGCGGCCCTGAAGGCGCAGCTGGAAGCGGGCAATGACCGCAAGCGCTGAGGCGCGATGAAGCCGGGGCGCCAGCGTCTCGACAAATGGTTGTGGTTCGCGCGCTTCGCGCGGACCCGGTCGCTGGCCGCCCGCTTGGTGGCCGACGGCTATGTCCGGGTGAACGGGAAGCGGGCCGAGGCTGCGGCGACGGCGGTCGGTCTCGGCGACGTCGTCACCGTGGCGGCGGCCCACGCGACGGTGATCGCGCGGGTGCGGGATCTCGGCGAACGCCGGGGGCCGGCCCCGGAGGCCCAGGCGCTCTACGAGGTGGTGGACGACGCGACCGGGTAGCGGGGCGAATCCCACCGGATCCCCGTGTCCCCGGCGCGACACCGGCGGGCCGCCGTGGCCCGATGCCACGGGCGCGACCCCGGACGCGCTTGTCAGCCCCTCGGACAGGGGCTAGAGCCAGCGCCTTCAGGAGGCGGGCCCCGGCCCGACCCGTTCGACCCCAGTTTCACGAAGCGTAAACGGATCCGGCACCGGACGCTTCCGGCGATCACCGGATCGAGGACTGAAGGCCCCATGACCTACGTCGTCACCGACAACTGCATCAAGTGCAAGTACATGGACTGCGTCGAGGTCTGTCCGGTGGACTGCTTCTACGAAGGCGAGAACATGCTCGTCATCCACCCGGACGAGTGCATCGATTGCGGCGTCTGCGAGCCGGAATGCCCAGCCGAGGCGATCAAGCCCGACACCGAGCCGAGCCTCGAGAGCTGGCTCAAGGTGAATGCCGATTTCGCCCGGACCTGGCCGAACATCACCCAGAAGAAGGATGCGCCCGCCGACGCGAAGACGTGGGATGGCGTCGCCGGCAAGTTCGAGGCACATTTCTCCGCCAATCCCGGCACCGGCGACTGATTGCCGCCGCCGGCCGCATGAGCCGGCGGTGACGTTCCTCGCCAAGACGCTGTGGGAAGACGCTGTGGAGCGCGCCCGACGCGGGGCCCGCGACGCTCCGGCGTGCCGGCAATCCTTTGATTCGGCGGTGTCTTTGTGCTATGAGAAGGGCCTGCCGTCGTTCGTGCCCGACGTGCGGTCTCCTGCCATCAAACGATGGGCCTCAAACTTCGGTTGAGCATCGGAGTCGCATGCGATCGATCGCTGAAGGCGTTTACGCCTTCGGTGACCGGTCCCTCGTTGCGCGACGCGTTGGCGTGCCCGGGAACCGACAGGTTGGCGTCTGAGATGCTAACCCTTCGGACAAGGGGCTGGAGCCGGGTGACCCACCCCGGATTACAGGGTTCGGCGCGGCGTGCAAGGCCGCGTGATGTTCTGGAGGCGCTTCTCGCATGACCACAGCCAAGAAGACGACGGCAGGCCGCCAAGGCTTCAAGACGGGCGAAGCGGTCGTGTACCCGGCCCACGGCGTCGGTCGCATCACGGCGATCGAGGAGCAGGAGATCGCCGGCTACAAGCTCGAGCTGTTCGTCGTCTCGTTCGAAAAGGACAAGATGGTCCTGCGCGTCCCCACCGCGAAGGCCAACAGCGTCGGCATGCGCAAGCTGGCTGAGCCCGAACTGGTGAAGAAGGCCCTCGACCTGCTCACCGGCCGTGCCCGGGTCAAGCGGACCATGTGGTCGCGTCGTGCACAGGAATACGAGGCCAAGATCAACTCGGGGGACTTGCTGTCCGTCACCGAGGTGGTGCGCGACCTCTTCCGCTCCGAGGCCCAGCCCGAGCAGTCCTACAGCGAGCGCCAGCTCTACGAATCGGCCCTGGACCGGATCGTGCGCGAGATCTCCTCGGTGAACCGCGTCACCGAGACCGAGGCGCTTAAGCTGATCGAGCAGAGCCTCGCCAAGTCCCCGCGCCGCGCCAAGGGCGAAGCCGAGGCGGAAGGCGAAGCCGAGGCCGACGACATCCAGGAAGAGGCCGCCTGAGCGGCCCTGCACCTTTAGAATCGGTTGCGAGCCCGGCGCGTCAGCGCCGGGCTTTTTCGTGTCCGCCTCACGTGCGCGTGAGCTGTGCCGCGCTGGGGGAACTATCCTCAGGACCCCGTGTTGTCGCGTTGCCCATCACAGGCCCGGAGACCGAGTTCGATCGGTCGGGGCCTCGTGGCGGCGCGGGCACGTTCCATCGAGGCGGAGGCGGGGATGGCGGATATCGCAGGGATCCGGCGGCAGTTCATACGCACGGCGATGGAGGCGCCCTTCCTTGCGCGGGATGAGGAACGGGGCCTCGCGGTCCGCTGGAAGGACGAGCGCGACGAACGCGCGCTGCACGGCCTGATCTCGGCGCACATGCGCCTCGTGATCGCGATCGCCGGCCGCTTTAGGCATTACGGCCTGCCCATGGCCGACCTCGTCCAGGAAGGCCATGTCGGCCTGATGGAAGCCGCCGCCCGGTTCGAACCGGAGCGTGAGGTCCGATTCTCCACCTATGCCACCTGGTGGATTCGCGCCTCCATCCAGGATTACATCCTGCGCAACTGGTCCATCGTCCGTGGCGGCACGAGTTCGGCCCAGAAGGCACTGTTCTTCAACCTGCGCCGCCTGCGCGCCCGCCTCATGCAGTCCACCGAGGAGCATGTCGGCGACGAGATCCACCGCCGCATCGCCACCGCCATCGGCGTGTCGCGCGAGGACGTGGCGCTGATGGATGCCCGCCTCTCGGGTCCGGACATGTCCCTCAACGCCCCCGTGGGCGAGGAGAGCGAGGCGTCCTCGGAGCGCATGGACTTCCTCGTCGACGGCGCCGCACTGCCGGACGAGACCGTCTCCGCCACCGTCGATGGCGAGCGCCGCCTGATCTGGCTCAACGAGGCCCTGACGGTCCTCTCCGAACGCGAGTTGCGCATCCTGAAGGAGCGCCGGCTTGCCGAGGATCAGGCGACCCTGGAGGCCCTGGGCCATCGCCTGGGCATCTCGAAGGAGCGCGTGCGCCAGATCGAGAACCGGGCCCTGGAAAAGCTGCGGCGGGCCCTGGCCGAGCGTTTCCCGCAATCGGGCGGCAACGTCTACGCCTGACGGTATCCGGGCGGCCGCGCCCGCCCGCCCGTCGGGCCTTCCGAATGCCCCTGGGGCCCGCCGGGGATGATCTGGCAGTGCTGCGGACCGCCCGATCACGAGCGGCGGCATCGCGTTTGTGATACCGGACGCACCGCGTCCTTCTGCCCCGGCGATAACCTGTCGAAGCCCCCTCCCCGCCTCTGGCCCGTCGCCGACCCGACCGGGCAGCCGGGCAGCGCCGTCTGGCACGTGGACCTCGCAACGATCCCGCCCCCAGGGACCGGCGATCCCGCGTGGCTGCCGCCGGAGGAAACCGCGCGAGCCGCGCGCTTCCTGCGCCGCGCCGACCGGGATCGATTCACCCGCAGCCACCAGGCCCTGCGCTACGTCCTCGGCCGCCACCTCGGCCGACACCCACGGGACTTGGCGTTCCGGACGGGCGCCCACGGCAAGCCGGAACTGGACGACCCGGCTGCGGGCCACCTTCCGTTCAACCTCTCGCACTCGGCGAACCACGCCCTCATCGGCATCGGCGCCGCCGCCATCGGGGTAGACGTGGAGGCCGAGCGCCCGATCACGGACGCCCTCGCCATCGCGCGCGCGCATTTCCATCCCGGCGAGGTCGCGGACCTGACACGGCTGTCCGGCTCCGCCCGGCTCCGAGCGTTCTTCGCCTGCTGGACGCGCAAGGAGGCCGTGGTGAAGGCCCTGGGCCTCGGCCTCTCGCTGCCGCTCGACCGCTTCCGCGTCACCCTGCCCCCGGCCGAGCCCGCCATCCTGACCTGGGAACAGGCCAGCGGATCGGAGGCGGGATGGTCGATGCACCATCTCGACCTCGGTCCGGACGCGGTCGGAGCCGTCGCGATCGCCCGGGCGGACACACCCTGCGCCCGGTATCGCCTCCCCCCGAACTGGGCCGACGCGACCTGACCGGCCTCCCCGGACGATTTCTCGCGCGAGGACGCTTGCAGCCCCCGGCCGGTCTCGCTATACACCCGCTCGTCGGCCACAGCCGCCGGCATCTGTCGGAGTGTAGCGCAGTCTGGTAGCGCACCACGTTCGGGACGTGGGGGTCGCAGGTTCAAATCCTGCCACTCCGACCAGTTTTCCCTAGGGGAACGGTCTTCCCGGCTCAGAGAGCATCGGTCCGGCCACAGGTTCGGCCACAGGTTGGTGCAAGAACCGCTCATTCGGTCCTTTAAAACTCTGCCCGATCGACAGGCCGAACGTGCCCCTGAACCTCCACGCCAACTGCACCGCCCGCCTCGAAGAGGTGCTGACCGCCGGGATGCGGAAGCTCCGCGTCATCTACGGCACCATCCTGGCGTGGCAGACCCTCGACGCCCTCATCCCCCTGAATGACGTCGTCCCGAAACAGGACCGTCTCCCGGTTCCGCTGACGGCCATGATCGACGAGCGGCCAGTCTCGGACTTCGCCGCCGACCGGATCGGCCGGCTCCTGTCCAACCTCGGCACCTTCCAGGACATGGCGATCCCGCTGCCGGAGCAGCTCGTCAGCCTCGCGCCCTTCGCGGATCCGGCGCCGATCGCGCAGCGGATCGTCGGGGAGTTCGCGTCCCTTCCCTGGGACTATGTCTTCAGCCTTCGGCTCCCGCGCTCGATCGGGACGGTGCTGGCGACCCTGATGGACGCGACGGGGCCGATGGACATCGGCGGCGGCATCTCGCTGGTCCGGACGAGCGATGCGCTGCAGGCGCAGTTCCCCCTCCCCTACGCATCCTCCCTGCTCATGACCCTCGGCGCCAAGGGGGCCTGGGAGACGGACGCCGTCTACCTGCAGGTGCCGGGCTCCGGATACGCCGACCGGTACGGCACCACCGGCACGGTGCTTCGGGCGGTCGAGACCCTTCAGACATTCCTCGGCCTCGGCATCGCGCTGCACCTGTTCCGCTACAGCCCGTCCTCGAACTCGACCCCCTTCGGTCCGCCCCGCAGCTCGTACCATGTCCACCGGCAGGTCGACGGGGCGTGGGCCTACGACACCAGCGTCGACATGGAGGCGACGGTCGTCATGGGGTTGGAGGGGTTCGACTGCACCGGCCTCGCCGGCAACCAGAACTACGTGCGGTTCGCCGGGACGGTGCTTCGGACGATGGGGTCGTGCTTCTCCCATCCGCGGGAGGCTGGACGGATCCTGCGGGCGGGGCAGTGGCTGGCGGGCAGCTACGCGAGCCGGAACGAAACCCTGTCGTTCGTCCAGGCCATGGTCGCCATGGAAATCCTGCTCGGGGACAAGAAGACCTCGGACATGGTCGGGATCGGCGAGCTCCTGAGCAACCGCTGCGCCTACCTGATCGGCGAGAGCCAGGCCGACCGGGAGAAGGTCCTCGCCGACTTCCGAGGGCTCTATTCCGTTCGGTCGGAGATCGTGCACAGCGGCAAGACCCGGCTCTCCTATTCCGAGCGCGAGAAATTCCACAGGCTTCTGGGCATCTGCCAGCGCTCGATCGCCGCAGAGATCGACCTCCTGATGAAGAACCGAGCGGGCTAGGCGGCCCGCTTCCGCCCCCTCCCGCCAAGGGCAGCGCGCGCCCCTTCCATGTGGGCTGGCGAGTGGTGGCCATACCGACGTTCGATCATCTCGACCGTCATGCCGACGTACCCGGCAAGCTCCCAGATATCGACGCCGGCCTGCATGCCCCAGGTCACGGCCGTGTGCCGGAGCGAGTGCCGGACGACGTCGTCCCCGAAGCCGAGGTCGTAGCAAAGGTTGGCGAAGCTCCGCTTGGTCGACCCGACCGGCTTGCCCTGCCACTCGACGACGTAGGTCTGTCCGAGGACGTGGCGCCAGCGCCAGAGATGCGCGACGAGGCTGTCCGGCATCCGAACGGTGGGGGCCTTCTTATTCTCCTTCTCCTTGGTGCCGAGCGCCTTGCGGTGGAAGATCGCCACGCGCTTGACCACGGGGACCTGGACACGGCGCTCGTACTCGGCGCCGTCGACCACGACCCGCTCGACCCGGTCCTCGACGGACCGCTCGGTCTTGAGCTCCATCCACGGCTTGCCGACGACCTTCTCGAAGCTGGCGTTGCAGACGGGTCCCGACCGGGTGCCTGTGCGCAGCGCGACGAGGACGAAGCGCGCCAGGTGCTTGCACACGAGACGGCCGACGACACGCTCACCCTTCCGGGGGCCGGAGTGGACGGTCTGCACCTCCCTCTTGCGCCAGGCACCGAGGAGGATCCGGGCGGCCTCTGCGCTGGTCAGCCAGCGGTCCCGCTCCTCGCCCTTGGCCGGCAGGGTCACCCGGACGGTGTCGCGCGTCAGGCCGTCGCCGATCGCTGCGTTGATGGCGGCGCGCAGGTCCTCAAGCTCCCGCCGGGCCCCGCCCTCGGTGACGACCCGGGCCTTCGTCGGCTTGGAGTGGCCGCGCCGCATCGGCTTCCCGTCGCCCTTTCGCGGCTCGCCGTTGCGATCGAGACCAGCCCGTGCGTGCGCCTTCCACGGCGTGCCGACGCGCGAGGTCACGTATTCGGCGCAGGTCGCGCTATCGACCTCGTCGAGGGTCCGGGTCCCCCACCAGTCGAGGAGGGTGGCGATGCGCTGCGCCAGCTCGTGGTGCCGGGCGACGCCGCCCTTCACCTCGCCGGTCGCGGGATCGACCCGCCCCTTCTTCGCGTCCCGGTACCGGTCGAGGACCTCGGCCACGAGGACCTCGTTGGCCGGCCGGTTCTTCCGCGGGCCGCCGGCTTCCTCAGGCGCGATGACGTGGAGGGTCGCGGTATAGTCGTCTAGGGCCTGGAGCGCGCGGCGTTCCTCGTCCTTGCCAGCACCGCAGCCAGTGCTTCGGACCTGCTTGCCGCGGTGGACGATCCACCACCTGCCGTTACGGTCGACGCCGTCGGCATCGACGCGTCCGGGGCGCCACCAGAGGTAGGGGTTGCCGCGTCCGGTCTTGCCGAGGGACTTGGGCTTGGCTGCCCGGGGCTTGCGGGGCTTTGGTTCGGCCCCAGACCGAGGTGGCATCGTTCCCTCCATTCGCGCAGCTGCCGGCGCGTGACTTCGATCAGGCGGCCGCGTCGCCCCACGATCAGTTCCCTGCGGAGGATCGCTCCCCGCAGGTCGGCGGTCGAATAGAGCGGCAGGTGCCCGAGACCCCGAAGCTCGGGGGCCCACATCGCCGTCTCCAGGTTCAAGGGCACGTCGTCGCCGGCGTGCTCCGCGCGTCCGTACGCACCCTCGGACATCGAGTGCACGTCGGCGATCAAGGGGTAGGACAGGGGATCGGTCGAATCGCTCATCCGAAAAGACTCGCCGGAAAACGTGGCCGTGGGAAGCGGTGCGTGGGTTGTCGGTTAACGGCGCCCTGGGCTGACCGCCTGGGCTCCGGCGATCCGGCCAGGGATCGCCTAACCCTCGGACGAACCAGGGCTTGCCGGGGCGGCCGCGATCGGCGAGGCTATTCCGATGAAGACCGCCCTCCTCCGCATATCGAAACGCCTGTTGGCCTGAAGCCAGCCATCCCGTCCGGGCCTCCGGACGCCTGCGTTCCTATGCTGAGAGGGGATCCCCCCGTGACGACCTACTTCACCTCCGACACCCACTTCGGGCATGCTGGCATGCTCAGCGATCGCATGGGCAGGCCCCGTCCTTTCGGCTCCCGGGAGGAGCATGACGAGCACCTCGTGTCCGCCTGGAACAACCGCGTGCGCCCCGGCGACAGGGTCTTCCATGTCGGCGATTTTGCCTATGGCTGCTCGATGAAGCACGCCGAGGCGATCTTCTCACGCCTCGCAGGCCACAAGACGCTCCTCAGGGGCAATCACGAGGCCAGAGGCGAGCGGCTCGGCTGGGAGGGCGGGATCCACGATGTGGTGGCGATCTCGATCCAGGACAGCGGCATGGCGAATGCCGTCCCGGTGTGGCTCTCGCATTACGCGCACGTCACGTGGAGGGACATCCACAGGGGCCGCCTCCATTTCTACGGGCACTCCCACGGGGCCATCCCCCCGACGGCGCGGGCGTGCGATGTCGGCGTGGATTGCTGGCAATTCCGCCCAGTGACCGTGCCTGAGATCCAAGAGCTCCTCGCGGACGTGGCCGCCCGGCAAGCAGGGGACGCCCTTGCGGGCTCGATGGCGCAGGCAGCGTGAGGGTGGGGGTCTCCTCAGGGTTGAGGAGACCCCGCCGATCAAACCGCCTTCCGACGGGCCTTGGGCTCAGCGTTCGTGGGCGGCTCCCTCCCGACGCTGCGCCACCCGGCGTCTGTGACCCGAGCGTACGTGTTTCGCTTCGGGTTGCCCGGGGCGACGAGGCCGTCCTCTACGGCGTGGATCGCCTGCCATCCGCCGAGGGATGACTGCATGCTGCTGTCAGGGTTCAGGCATGCCCGCGTCTCAGGCTCGGCGACGCCGACGGCCAGAAGGAGCCGGCGGCCGTTTGCCGCGCTTAGGCTGCCAACGGCGACATGCATCCTGATCGCGTTGGCAACCATGCGGGGCTCTGTGTGCTCCATTGAGGAGGCGAGCCGCTCCCACCCATCGTCGTTGGCGAGGTCCACGGCGTGATGCCATTGCCCGAGCGTGCCGGGACCTGAGGCCCAGATCGCCCTCAGCCCGGTGACCTCCTCGACCCTGCGGACGAACGGGAGGTCGCCGCACGCGGGGGTGGAGAGGTGGAGCTCCCAGATCCTAGGGGCCGTCGGCGGCTGGAAGGGGCCGCCAACCCGGTGGAGCCTCACCGGAAAGCCGATGGAGCGGGGGGAGTAGGGAGCCCGATTGTCCGGATCCCGAAGCGCGCCGAGGCCGGCGATGTACTCGTTCGCGATCCCGGACGCTACGAGGCGGGCCATCGGATCCTCGGCGGGGGGCCGGGTCCGGTGCCGCGGCGACCGGTTCGGGCTGGACCTTGGCCTCGGCCTCCACCCTCTGGCGCTTGAGGGCCCGCCGCTTCAGCGTGTGCGCGGACGGGCCGGGGAGCGCCTCTCCGAAATGCGACCTCAGGAGCTCGCCTGGCGACATCCCAACCGGGGTCGGGGTCTCCGGCTCGGACGGGGCGTCCAACGCGTCGAGGATGTCCCGAAAGAGGTCGGGCAGCGGCTCTGTGCGGACCTTCACCCTGCCCAGCGTAGGGATGCGGCGCGGCGTTTCGAAGGGTGCCGCGAGGGCTTCGGCGATCCACTCCCGGTGGGCATCGGTGACGGTAGACATCGGGCTCACTCCTGGATGGGGCTGGCTTCGGGGGATCGGGGCGGCTCTGCCTGGAGCCACCCCAGCGCTTCGGCGTCCTCGGCGGGCAGCCGCCGCGCTCGCCGGCGGGGGGCGGGATAAGTCCCGACCATGATGTCTCCCAGTTGGCTCAGCGCCCAAGTCTCGTCGGAGCCGTGAACGGCGATGACCTGGGCGGGCGTCACGACGAGGCACCGGTCCATGAACTCAAGGGGCATGCGCTCAGGCGAGGCGGACACGAGGCGGTCGTGCATGAGGTGGTCTTTCAGCCGCAGCACGAGCGCGAACGGATCCTCCTCTCCAAGCCGACGCACGCGCCAGCCGGCCACGAGCGCAGCCCGGAGCGTGCCCCCTGCCGGTCGGAGGACAGCCTCACGGCCGCGCTTCGTGAGCGGGGCCAGCTGCCAGATCGGGCACGTGACCAACTTCAGGCTATCCACGAATTTCTCAGTCTCGACGCGGAGGCCAGGGTCGTACGTGCCCCCCCTCTCAGGGTGGAACGGCGGGAACCGGGGCATGATGGGGCGTTCAACCCACGGCATCGCGTTCCTCCTTCATAAGACGGGCAGACAAAGCGAGGGCTTGCTCGGATTGATGCGCGAGTAGTTCGGCGCGGTGGATCAGCATGTCGGCCAGGACCCCTGGCACCCAGCCGGGGATCGGCCTCTCGCCGCTCGCCCAGCGGAATGCGAGACGGGGGTCGAGGCTGTCCCTCGGGCCGGCCGGGTGATGCGGCCCGAGGAGCTTCGCGAGTGGCCTCTTCCACTCCGGCCCGAGGAGTAGGCGCGCGGCCTCCTCCAGAACGATCTTGTCCATGCTCACTAGGCGGCCGCTCCAAGGAGGGCGCGCAGGTCGCGCTGCAGATCGCGACGTCCGTGCTCCGATCCGGTGCGGTAGGCCCGAGCGATCGCCCGGTAGCCGCCGGCCGGAAGCCCGCGCGGCACCGTCATCAGGGCGTCGTCGTCGCCGTCCTCGGCGAGCCCGTACTGAAATTCGGAGTGCGGGCGCAGGTGCCAGCTCTCTCCGATGTTCCCGATGGCGGCAATGCTGACCAAGTCCGCGTGGTACTTGTGGGCGTCCTGCAGCCGCTCCCGGGCGTCAAACGCTACGCCGTACTCGACGTGCTCTCCGGCAAGCTGACGCTCGTGGAGCGCGAGCCAGGCAATCGTCTCCTTGTGAGCGGCCTGGGCGGCCCGCTCGATGTCTGAGGCGGCATTGTACCAGGCCTCCTCCGTGACCTCACGCGGCTCGGTGGCGCCCCACATCTCGCGGACGATGACGGCGACTTCCTCGTCCAGCATGCCCCGGTTGAGGGCGGGGATCGCAGTGGCGGTGGGGGTATGTATGTTCACGGCGGGATCCTTCGCGGAGAAGCGGCCTAGGCCTGCTCGGATTTCGGATGGGGATGGAGACCGGGAGTCGGACCCAGCCGAGGGCGGTCAACCGCAGGAAGCGAGGACTTCGATCGAGGCGCCGGCCCGGATCGCGGCGAGGATGCGCACCATCCCGGCGATCTCCCCGGCGCCCTTCAGGATCTCGACAGGCAGGTCGAGATGCCCCGTTAGGATCCACGCCTTGATCTGAGCCTTGTGCTCCGCCGTTGGGATCATCTCCACGATCTCGCCCGTGGCGGGGTTGCGAACGTGGAGCCTATACGTCCACCCCCGCGACTTGCGATGGTGCCTCTCCTCCCCCAGCAGGACCGCGTCGGTCCCGAAGAGCTCCTCCTCCCCGCGGTCGGGCGCGTACCGCCCCGGGAGGTCGCCTGCGCCGGTGATGTCCTCGGGGGCGGGCAGCGGCGTGCCCTCGCGTAGGACCTGCTCCCAACCGCGGCATCGGCTGTCCATCCGGCCGAAGCGGTACGTCGCGCAGGGCTCAACGGCGGGAGGCTCCGACGTAACGGCCGAGGAAACCGGCTGGGACGCGTCAGTTGAGGAGGACGGGGCCGCGCACGCCTGCTGCTGCTGGACCGGCTGCGGGACCATGGCCGGGGCGGCGGGGGTCTCCTCCGCCAGCGACCAGGCCTTCCGCATGGCGGCACCGATGAACTGGCGCACAGGCCTGCCGATGAGCGCGGCGATCCACTTGGCCTGGGACCAGGCAGCGCGCAGGATGGCGCCGCGGTTGTAAGATTTCGTCATGATCGAGGTTTCCCTTCGTGAATGAGCCGGCATGGCCAGCTCATGTCCATCAATATATGGACAAGGTTAGCGAAGTCAAGCTCGGGGTGGGGGGCGGCTGAAAATTCAGCCGGCCTGTCGGTGCGGGGTGTAGGTGTTGGTGTGTGGGATCGTGTCCCGCACGTGGGACAGCGCCCTGTCCCTCAGGGCGACCGCCTCGCGGTAGAGAGGGTGCCGCTCGGACCCAGGCCCGAGCCGGACGGCGAGGCTCGTGTACGCTCGTAGGGCGATCGAGCCGCGGTTCTGCCAGACGCGCAGAGCCTCTGCGTCCGTCGCAGGCTCCTAGCCGTCGAGGAGATGCGGCCCGTCGAGCACGGCGAGGAACCGCCGCGCGTCGATGATCTCCGGCGTCAGGACGTCGACCTCCACCTGCGGAAGTCCTGCGCCGAGGCGTTGATCAGGTGCCCCGGGGACAGCCGAGGCCTCGGGCCGCCCGGCCACACCGGATCCCCCCGCTGCGGGAAAGCTCGCGGAGGGGGCGACCCCCTCGGCGCCCTTGGAGGCCTCGGAGGGCAGCCGCTTCAGAAGGGCGACCGCAACGGGCCCGCCCTCCGCGACGCCGACATGGCCGATCGCGTAGGCGCGCACACGCTCGACTGGCATACTCGTGTGCTCGGCGTAGGCCTCTCCGGGGCGATGGGGCGCGCGGTACCGGGAGAGGCCGCAGGAGAGGGAAACGGCGTCGTCGTGGAGCGCGGAGACGACGATCGTGCCGGTTGCGCGCTCCCGAACGAAGAAGACAACGCCGTCGCGGCAGGCGATGCGGTGGGGGTCGATAGCCATGCTCTGTCTCCTCAGAAGGGGATGTCGTCGGCGGACCGCGGCGCCGGGGCGACGATGCTGCCAGTACCGAGCCGGACGTCCTCGTGCGTGATCCTCCGGACTGGATGGGCGGCCCAGTCCCGCATCGCGTCCTGTAGGCGGGACGTGACCTCGACGTGAGTGCCGGTCGCGTACCAGCCCCGCCGGTGGACCTCGATCTTCGACCCGGCCCGCTCCGCAAGGCGGCGGGCGGTCGAGCGGGACACGTCGAGGATCCGCTCGATCGTGAAGAGATCGCACCACCCAAGAGCCGGCGGCTCGATCTCGAAGGCCTCGCCCGGCAGGAGGGCGTTAACGGCCTGGACGATGCGACGCTTCCGACGCTCGTCCTGCTCCATGTCGAAGCGGATGCCGTTGTGAAGACCCAGGCTGCGTCGCCGTGCAGCCTGATCTAGCTCTCGCCCCTCGTGCTCTCGGATGGCGTCCGCGATGACGTGGGCGATCCGCTTCTCGTGGAGCCCCCGCACCGCCTCGCCGACGAGGAGTGCCTTGGCCGTCCACGCCTCCCCCGTGCCGCCGTCGGCGATGAAGGCTCGGCACCGCAACCCGATGTCGAGGGGGCCGGCGACGACGGCGGCCACGGCGCGCGGCAGGTGCCCGAGCCTCAGCCCGTTCCGCCACCAGACCTCGACGGCGTTCGCGTCGTGCTCGTTCTCCGGCGCCCGTTTGAGGGAGAGGCGGTCGCCGTCCTTCGGCATGACACGCTCTTCCAGAAACCCGTCCCACAGGCCGTACTTGTAGAACTGCAGGCCAGCGAGTTCAGTCAGGCACCAGGGCTCGCCCTCGGCGATGTCCTCGGCCACCTGACCGAGATCGGTGAACCGCACCCCGCGCAGGTCGAGACCGGCCGCGAGGCAAGTCTCGATCGCCGCGCGGTGGATCAGGTCGAGCTCGGCGTCCCCGGCCGCGCTGTCGTCGTCCCCTTCGTAGTCGTAGCCGATGTCGCTCATGCCGCCCTCCTGTGTTCAGGCTGCCAGAGCGAGACGGCCTTGCGGACGGGCACGGTGCAGAGCGCGTAGTGTCCCGGGCACCAGGGCGAGCCGTGCTGGGTCGCATGCCCGCAGCACGTAGCCGGCCCGGCGAGCGGGTCGTCGGCGATGAACCGGCACTGCGCCTCGCCGATCTGCGTCAGGGGGATCCGCAGGGACGTGGGGATCCCGGCGGGGATGGCTGGCCGCGGCGTCTGCTTGGGCGCCGAGGCGGGCTTGGGGACTGCCGTCGCGGCTTTGGCGGCTTTGCGCTCGCGGTCCCGGCGGCGCTGTTCATCAGTGCGGCCGACGCGCGCGGCCCGGGCGGCCCGGGCGGCGGCGAGGCATGCCGTGGAGCGCGGGCCGGAGAAGCTCCGTCCCGCACGGAAGGCGACACCGATGACGGCGCTCTTCGTCACGACGAGGTCGTGCTCGGCGGCCAACCGGTCGGCGATCTGAGACCCGCTGAGCTTCTGCGTGTCACATAGAGTGAGGACAAAATTCTTCGCCTCGGGCGTCCACTTGATCACGAGCGGGCCTCCTCGATGCGGCCGTAGCGCACGATGCGCTGCATCCCGAGGGCGGCGAGGACGGCCGGACCGGGGTCGCGGCGTCCGAGGCGAACGTCGCTGACATACGCCTCGGACACACCGGCCTTGGTCGCCCACGACCTGGCCGACCCGGCTCTCCTGATGGCGCGTTCCAGCGCCCGCAAAGGGGCCTGCGCCCCCGCGCTCCTTGCCATAACGGGTACTCCTGTGAGGAAGCAGACCGCCGATCAGCGTGCCTGCTAAGCGATGATCGGGGTATATCGCACGCCCGGTCAAGCCCTCTTTTCAGGTAATTGGACGGAAATCGCTTGCCACAACGGGGCGCTACTCTTGCCACAACAGCTTGCCACAACAGGCTGTTGTGACGGCTGTTGTGATAGGCGTCGGATTTGTTGGAGCGATGCCCGCTTTTTGATCACGTTGTTCTCTTGTGGGAGGCTTGGCCGGGAGTACATTCAGTCAGTCAGCGTATTTGCTGACGCGGCCACCCACCCCACCGGAACCTCTCCGCTATGGCCACGCCCCCTCTCACCTTCGGCGCCGTCTGGACCCCCGTCGGCGTCCACCGCCGCTACGGCCACGAGCTCTCCCTTTGGATCTGCCCGGACGCCCCGCAGGCCTGGCACGACGCCTACCGCCACGCGCGGGGCGTCATGACCGCGGCCGGGTATTCGTGGACCGACCGGGCCAACGCCACCGGCACGATGCAGCCCTGCTGGTGGGATACCGGCATCGCGTTCGACGAGCCCGCCCTCCGCGCCGAGGTCGATCGCGTGGTCGCCGAGGCGGCCGCTGTCCGTGAGAAGCGCGCCCGTGCGGAGGAGGAGCGCCACCAGCGTGACCTTGCCGACACCGCGCCGCTAGCCGTCCCGGTCCGCGCCGAGCTCATCAGACTTCTCGCAGAGCGTCCGTGGGCGTTGCAGCGGTCTCTAACGGAGGCGCGCGATCTCGCGGCCGAGGAGGCATGGACATCTTACGGCCTCCGGTCAGCCCAGCGCTTCCTGTCGAACGCGGAGGCCAACGCTGCCCGCGCGGAGGAGCACCTCGGAAGGACGCCCCCCGCGGTTTGGTTCGCCCGGGCCGCGGACCCGGCTGTCCAGGCAGCCGCCTTGGCCGCCTGCCGGTTCCTGAGCGAGCTCGATACCGATTGGGCAGCCGTTCAGAACGGAGCTGGCTGGAGCCAGGCCACGTGCTGGACCGGGCATCTCCTCAGCGAGCGCGAGAGCCTGGATCAGGGCGAGACCACGCACGCCTTGGCTCTCCTCCATGGGCATAGGAGGCAGCTCTCCGACGAGGCGAACCTGACGCTGTTCGGTGAGATCCCGACGCGTCGCCGGCGTCGCGAGACGGACGATCAGCCCGCCCTCGCCCTCTGACTTTCTACGTCCCGAGGCATCATCCCATCACCGGCGGGGACGCTCCCCGCCTTCAGGAGGTCCCCATGTTTGCCAGGTTCTTCGCCGCCTTGATCGCCGCCATCCTCGGGATCCTGCGCTTGCCCTTCGAACTCTTCGGCCTGCGCGGCCGCCCCACGGCGGAGAGCGTGGCCACCGCCGCCCTCGACGTCGTGCGCGCCAATCCCGTCGCACCGGCGGCGGAGATCCGCTCCGACACCCACCCGGTCGCTGAGCTCGTCCGCCAGCACGCCCGCGCGCGGCTCTACACGCACCAGCGCCACGACCTTCCAGTCCCCCTGCCGGCGCCCCTCGCGTCGTGGATCGCGGGCCTGTCGCCGACGCAGCTAGGGCACGTCATCGGGTGCCCGAGCGAGCGGCTCCAGCGCCACATCAACGCCGGCCTCGGCGGCTCGAACGCCGAGGGACCCTTCCACCTGCCGGCAATCTCCCCCGAGCCGGTTCGCCATGTCGCGAGCAAGGGCGCCACGGGCGGGACGAACGCCTCGCCCCGCTCGGTCGACTTGACGGAGGCGTTGGCCGAACTCGGGTTCGCGCCCCAATACACCTACGGCGCGCCCCGTCGCTGATCAGCCCGCCCTACCCGCCACCAAGCCCGCCGGTCCTCCGGCAGGTTTTTTCATCGGCGGAAGCCAATGGCCTTGAAGACCTTGGCAAGGTCGCGCTCGGCACTCTCCGCCCGGGCCCGCTCCGCCCCGAGGGCGCCCGCGCACGAGGCGAGCTCAGAGCGGAGACGGACGATCTCGGCGTGCGCAGCTGCAGCGGACTGACGCGTGCGAGCGAGCTCGGCGACGAGGCACTCCACGGACGACACGCCGGCCCGGCGCTGACTGTCGAGCTCGCTGAAGAAGGTGTCGACGGCCATGGTGGTGAGGGCGGCACCCTGGATGACGCGCGATCCGGCTTCGATCGAGAGGTGGGCGAAGTGGGACATCGGGCGTCTCCGGTGCGGGGCGATCTCACGTCCCTATGAGGCACCTGGGCGCGAATCGCTGTCCAGCGGATTTTCGGGTTTCCACAGGCCGTGGTTACCGCACAGTTACGAGAGGTCGTTCGGAGAGGTCGAGGTCTGTCCTCCCGTTACTCCTATCGGGAGAAACGGGGATTGCCGTCACACGATGACGCCGGCTTTCGGGGGAGAGAGCAGGCGCAGGCGCAGCGCGTCCGCGACTTCGTTCCGGTCGTAGACGACGCCTTCCTTGCCGGCCTCCTTGGCCCGCTGCGTCCGCTCCACGAGCTGATGGGCCGTGCGCCGGATGATGTCCGCGGGATCGAGCGTGCCCACCACGGCGCCGTCCACGACGAGGGCGTGGATGGCGTCGCGCAGGGCGTCGACCACGGCCCGGTCGAGGGTCGCCGGATCCGGGCGGCCGACGTCGCGCCAGCGCTGCCGCAAGTCGCGCATGCGGCCGGCCGTCTGGCGGCGTATCCTCCCGATGCGGCGTGCGCCTGTTTCGAGGTAGGAATGGACTGGGGCGTAGGATGTCTCGCGCATGAAGGGAGACTACACCCGGGGCTAGCAAGTTACGTCACATGTGACGGCTCCCTGAACGAGTATTCAGTTTGAAGGGCTACGTGCGCCCGACGTGCGCCTGAAATGGGCCGCCGTGCGCCCGACGGCGGGCCGTGTGTTGGCCGTCGCATTAAGTGGCGCGAGCCTAAACCCATGACGACGACGAGCCGAGTGAAGGTCGACACCACCGCGTTCAAGCGCGCTGGGGTCACGAAGGCCAAGGAGATGCGAGCGGCGCTCGACGACGCCGTGCTCTACCTCGCCGCGTCCGCCCGGAAGCGCCTGGTTGAGGCCGCCTCCACACCATGGCGAAGATGATCTTCGTCGGCACCTTCCGGAGCAGCTGTTCTGGATCGTTGGCCAAGGCGTCGGACCGGCCCGCGACGCCGCGCTGGTAGTCGTCCTCCCGGACGTAGAGGATCTGGCCCGCGACGGAGTTCTCCAGGTACGCCTCCCCGCCCGCGACCGGCTCCGGCGAAGGCGGGTAGCCCGCGAACTTGGCGATCGAGACGCGGCCCCAGTCCTGGTCCGTGTAGCCCACGGTGAGGGAGCCAGTGTCGCTGGCGAGCCCGGCCCCGTCGCAGGCCGCGATCCGGATCGTCGCCTTGGCAAAGCCCCCCCGGCCCCGCCTCGTCCCGGACCGTCAGGGACACGACCTTCCCCTCGGCCCGGCCGCCCGGCAGGTCGAGGTTGTCGGCCTCGATGCGGGCCTTCCACGCCGTCGAGAACCCGTCCGCCACGATGTCCTCGAAGGGCACCGAAAACTCGTACGGATTCCTCCTCTGCGCGAGGGCGAGCATCTTGGTCGCCTTGAGGACGACCGTGAACAGGGCGTTGATCCCGGACGGCAGGTGCCAGAACGTCCGGCCCCCGGCCCCCCCGGTGTAGCTCTGGTTCGCCAGCGCCAGCGCCAGCGCCAGGGTCCAGCGCCCGGCCTGGACGTCGCCGGCGAAGGACGCGCTCACGTGTTCCTTGGCGCAGAGCCAGCAGTTCCAGCCGACGCGCCGGACGTCGGCCGGGACGTAGTGGGTCCGGGGCAGCCAGGGCACGGTCGTCTGGTCGATCGACGGGTCCTCGGTCCGCATGTCCAAGGTCTTGATCGGCGCGTCCGGGTCCGAGCACGTGGCGTTGAGGACGAGGAAGCTGACGGTCTCCTCTCGCTTCTGCTGCGCCACGTAGGCCAGGACGAGCTCGACGTCGTAGTACGTCACGTCGAGGTTGACGGCATATGCATCGGCGGGATCGGGTTTCGGCTCCCCCTCCTTCCGGACGTAGACGTGCTTCCCCTTCGTCCCGTGCACGGAACCGACGCTCTTGGGCTGCGGGCCTTCAGCGAACCGCTTCGGGTCGACCTTCGTCACGACGGACTTCACGACCGTGTAGCCGGAGCCGCCGGCGATCGAGGCGCCTGCCTGCGGGAAGCCGCGCTCGAACTCGTCCGGCGTCAGCGTCGCGACGCGGCCGGACGCGATGACGACGCTGGGGTCGTAGCCGCCGAACAGGGACTTCGGGTCGGACGCGGGCCCCACGTTGAGCTCGGGGAACAGGGGCCGGATCGCAGCCGACAGGTCGAGCATGCCCTGGAGCAGCTGCATCCACGACGCCGTGCACGTGACCTGAACCCCGCGCAGGGCCTGCCCGGCTTCCGAGATGTTGATGCCTCCGCCGGCGTTCCACCCGATCCAATCGTCCGGCCGGAAGGTCCGCATGTGCAGACCTTCGCCGAGGAGCTTAGGCGTCGTGTAGGCCCCGGTCACGCGGTTGAAATGCCCGATGCGCCGGTGACCATCCAGGATCTCCATCGGATCATTATGGCGCCGGGGCGAGACGAAGACGGGGTGGAAACCGATCAGCCGCTTCAGGGCGGCGAGGCCCTGGTCGCGCAGGTCTTTCCAGTTCGAGAGCAGCCCGGCGTCGAAGGTGATCGTGGACTCGCCGTCGCGGGACCCCTGCACGCGGGGCCGGCGCTTCATGCGGGCCACGGGGTAGAGCGTGCCGTCCGGGTGCTCGAAGGAGAATAGCGCCCACTTCCGCCCGCGCAGGGTCGCGCTCGGGTCCGAGGGCCTCACGATGACGGGGATGTGCCTGTAGCCCACTGCGTCCGGTCCGATGTCGGGAAAGAAGACGCCCGGTCCGTGCGAGCCGGCCGGGCGTTCAGTCGTTCCATGCTTGGAGGGTAGGCTCGGGTGCGGCCGTGCGACGGACAACACACCGGCGGGCCCGGGAGGGTGGCGCCGCCATGGGGTCAGAGGACGCTGGCGGTGCCCCAGGGAGCGAAGGACACAAGGGCGAGGGCGATGAAGGAATGCACCCCATGACCCTCAACCACACATGCATCTTTTCAACGCTATTTCTGCAAACATTCAACGGGGTTTCAGCGTTGGAGGCAGTCCATGAAGCGCCTCTGCCTGGGGGAAACGACCCGAGGAGCCGCGAGAATGGGCGTGGACGCGTTTGCAATACTAATGAGCTGTAACCTGCCTTCCTCGCCTTGAGGAGCTGGAAGGGCCTTTGAGCCCGTTTGAGGCTTCTCCGCTCTATCTTCTCAGTATTGCATGCACGATCCTTTCCCTTTGGGCCGCCAAGCCCTTGTTCTTGCTGGGCCGAGTGCTATCGCCCCCCCCGACGCCCCGTTGAAAGTTTGCAGATCGGTCCCGGCTCATGGCCACCGCCTCCATCTCCGACCCCAACCCCGTCCCACCTCGGCGTCGGGCTGCCTTCGTCGCCCGGATCCGGGGTGACCTCGGCTCTGCCTTGCAGTCGCCCGAGACCTTCGTGGGCATCGCCCCTGCCGTGCCCCGTTCCACAGCATGGCTAAGTGACCGGACGCTCTCGTCCCTGTCGGCTCTGACCGCGCGGGACATCGCGCTGTTCGAGACCCTCGTGGCGCGCTACGTTACGAGCGAGGAGACGGTCGACACGATCCGCGCCGCCCGTCTCTGCCCGGTGAAGCATGCCCTGACCGTGCTCTCCGTCGGCGGGCGCACCGCCCAGCCCCGCGAGCTCGTCGATGCCCTGCACCGGCTCTTCGGCCGGGAGCGCACGCCCCTTAAGCGGAGCGCTGCCTTCACCTTCCACCTGCCTGCCTGGATGATCGACCTGCAAAAGCCTGGCACGCGCTATGGCTACCTTGACCTTGCCGTCCTTGCCCGGTTCCGGCGCCGGTCGTCGACCCTGCTATACCGAGACATCGTTGGGCACGTCGCATCCGAGGGCCTGCGCTACGAGCCGGGCGCGAAGCCCACCGTCCTCGCCTATTCCCCCGCCGGTCTCGCCCGTGTGCTCGGCATGGCGGAGCCCGTCCACGTCGGACAGCTCCGTTTGAACTATCTCGCCCCGGCCCTAGCCGAAATCGCGGAGCACGTCCGGTCCTTCGAAGTCGTGTCCGTCACCGAGAAGCATGAGCCTCGCCGCAAGGCCGGAGAGATCGTCATGGACGGGGGTAAGCCCACCGAGGCGCGCGCGATCTCGATGCTTCTCCTCACTGTCCGCCTGCGCCCACCGGAAAGGCTGGAGACGGCGGCCGTGCGGGCGATCGACAAGCCCGACTTCAAATGGCTCGCCGAGCGCGGCGACGGCGCCCCCTACGCGATCCGCCCCGAGACGCTCGTTCGCCTGGGCACGAGCTTGCCGTCTCAGATCGGGAACCGGAAGAAGTCGGGAGCAGCCCGCCCCTTGCTCGCATCCGAGATGCAGGGACGCTACGGGTTGTGGCTGTCTGCGATCCACGAGGCGCTCACGGGCGCGACCCTGACGCCGGCCTTCGAGACGCGGGCGACCCGCGGGCAGCGCCTCCTGGACCTCATCGCGACGGAGGGGGCCGACAAGGCGTTCTGGGCGTTCTCCCACGAGGAGGCGGATGCCCCTGACCTGGGACCGCGACTGCACGAACAATTCCGCCTCCTGCGCGAGGGCGAGGACGCCCGCAAGGCCCGGTTCGCCGCCGAGAAGGGCACGCGCGCAAAGGCGAGCCGGAAGGCCGTGCGGGAACCTCGGGAGGAAGGTACGATCGCTCCCGCCAGAAAAAGGACGCGCATGACCGAATCGCCGACGAAGGCCGCCGAGGTCGCCTCCATTCCTGTCATGGGCCCGCCGTCTGTGGTCGAGCCTCGGGCTGTCGATGGGGCCGGAATGCTTGCGACACCGGAAGCCAAGGAGGAGGCGGGTCGTCTCTACCGCGAGTGGCAGATCGGTTACGACCTTCCGTTCGCCCATGCGGGCGATACGGCCCGACGCATCAAGGCGGCCTTCCCGACGGAGTACCCGACCCTCGCGGCGGCCGATGCTGCCATGAAGGACGTTTACATCCTCAGCCTGGGGCCCCTGGTGAGGGGGTCACGCGAGAACATCCCCGGCTCGACGTGGAGAGAACAGGACGACAACTTCTCCCACTACGTCGCCATCCTGGCACGTGCTTGGCCCCTCTCCGTCATGAACGGCTCGTCGCAGGATCCTGCCGCGAAGATCGCGGGTAACCGATCCGTTTACGAGCGCGACCGTGCCCGTCACCAGGCGATCGTCGATGCTGCCCGGCTGGCTACGGAGCAGAAGCGGAAAGGCGCCGTGGGCATCGAGCGGGCGCCCGGAGGCTTCCGTGGCGACTATAAGCCGAAAAGGAGCCCAAGCTCCTCCGTTCCGCCGGGGTGAGCAAGTGGAGCCCGCGGGCGCACTGGCGCTTGTGGGAGGGCTACTACGACAACGCCATCCCGATTGAGCACGCTTACTAGCTGGCAGTCGCCGTCGGGCTGAAGCGCACCAAGGCCCGGCCGTTTGTCCTGTGACCCGCAGTCGTCTTCTACGTTCCGGGCGACCACGATTTCTGGTGGGATCGGGGCGAGGAGCGCTACACCCTCGGCGACCAGATGTCCCGGGGGCGGGACATTGCCGCGCGGCTCGGCATCCGCCTGCTGATGGACGACGCCGTCTTGATCGGCGACACGCGCTTCGTCGGCAGCATCCTCTGGACCGATTTTCGCTTCGGCTCGTTCAGCCTGAGCCACGCCAGGCGCACCGCGCAAGAACGCTTCGGGATGGCCGACTACCGGCGCATCCGCACCGGCCCGAGCTCGCGCCACCAGATCGAGCCGGGCGAAGTCCTCGGCCTGCACCAACGGACCCGGGCCTTCCTTGAGGCGACCCTCAGCGAGCCCCATCCGGGGCCGACCGTGGTCGTCACTCATCATGCGCCGCTCCCCAACAGTCTGCCCGACCCGCATACGGACCTGCCCTGGTGCTACGCGTCGGACCTGCGCGACCTCATTCACGCCGGGGGTCCCGACCTCTGGGTTCATGGGCACATCTGTGCAACGGCCGATCAAACGGTCGGACCGACCCGGATCGTCTGCAACCCGCGCGGCCACGCCGAGGAGACCTCCGGCTTCGACGGAAGCCTCATCATCTGATGCTGAAGCCCTTGGGCGAACACGTCCCGCACCGACCGCCGGTGGTCGGCGTGAAACGCGTCCACAGTTTCATTTCAGGCTCTTCAGCTTCACCGAATAAGAGATCGAGAGGTCGTCGGCCGACAGTTTGTGCGCGTCGATCGACTTCTGGATCTGTCGGACGGACAGGTCGGCGAAGTCCTGGGCCTCGAACGACTTGAAGAAGCCGCGGCAGGCCTTCACCAGCCGTCGAAGCTCGTTCACCCTGACCCCCTCGACATGGTCGTTGAAGCCCGCCGCGCTCTGGATCTTGCCTGCGGGATGGATGATGAAGCGCGTCGCCGACATGCCCTCGTAGTGCTTCTTGAACCAGGTGCTTGACCGGTTCATCTGGTCGGCCTCGCGCTTGTCGATCTCGGTGCGGGCGACGTCGACCTCGCTCTTGCACTCGATGAGGAGATAGCGCCTGTCGTCGAGGGCCCAGAGATTGTCCGGCCCTTCCTTCCATTCCTTGTCCGGGCGCTCGCCCGCGAACCCGAGCGCGCGGCTCAACTCGTCGAGCGCCTTTTCGAAGTTGTCCGCCTTGGTGCCGAACACGAGCCGCCCGAGGATGTCGCTCACCGTGACATCCATTTCCACGTAGCTGCCGAAGCCTCGGACCCAGTCCGCGATGCGCTCCATCCGGCCCTGGCTCACGATCGTGAGCTTGGAGACCGTGACACCCGTCGGCGGCTTAAGCAGCAGACGGTTCTTACGGTGGGCGGAGACTTGGAGAACCTGGGCGTCCGCACGGCGCGACTGATGCTCGTAGCGGGCCCGTTCCTGGAGGTACCAACCCTTGTCGTCCTCTCCCACCGACCCGTCGTCGAGGAGCGCCTGGATGGTCTCGGATGCACGGGCATAATCCCCGTCCACGTAAGCCTGCTCCGCCGCGAGTTCGGCCGCATAGACGCCAAGCACCTTCGCGTTCGCCCTGCCCGGCGTCACCCCCGCCATCTCCTCGGCATAGAACTGCTTCCAGCCCTCGTCGCGCCGGATGCACTGGCGCACGAGCCCGCCGAAGGCGTCCTCCGGGGACTTGCTCTCGTTCTCGATTTCCTCCCGCGCGAGCTCGGCGATCTCCAGGCCGATTTCGATCTGGGTCGAGACCTGAGGGGAAAGGTGATGCCGCGATGCCTTTTCGCGAAGCAGCCGAACGAGGTCGGCCCCCGTCACCACGATGACCGAGTAGTCCTTCTCGCCCCTGACGCTGCGACCCATGCCCTGCTCGACCGACCGGAGCGTGCGCATCAGCGTCGCCTCGCTCCTCGGACGGCAATGCTCCTCGTGCAGGTCGATCAGGCTCTCCGAATACGGACGGGAATCGAAGACCAGGATCCGGCAGGTCTCGTCCGGCAGGTCGATCCCGTCGTACCGGTTCGCGAGGACGACCGTCTGCTCGAACTCCCGCCGGCGCAAATCGTCGACGATGGTTCCCAGGGAGGTCTTGTCCGCGACCTTGCTCCCGTACCCCGCCCAATCCTTCGTCCTCGCGAAGCTCGGCACGAGAGCCACCACGCCGTAGGGGCGCTTGGCGTCCGGCTCGCCGAAGGCCTTCACCACCCACTCGCGGTCGAGCGTCTCGTTGAACAGCGAGGGCAGGAGGACCATCTTCTCGCCGGACCAGGTCTCCTTGTCATAGGTCAGGGGGCGGGCGATCGTGCCCGGCTTCAGTTGCAGGCCCTTCACCAGGAACGCGTCATCGGTCACCGTAGCCGACATGAAGATGCGATGCTTGGCGTCCCAGTACGACCCGAAGGCGTTCAAGGGCGCGACATAGGGCTCGATCTCGATTGCCGCCCCCGAGACGACGCACTGGCAGTGGCCGAGGATGTCCTTCAGTAAGGGCCAGGCGAACTTGATCGAGCGCCGCTCGGCGTTCGCGGACAGGATGCCGGCGACCTCCCTCTCACGGTCCTGCCAAGCCCAGTACGGCACCGGCAGGATGGCATCGCGCTTTCCGTTCTCGATGTCTGCGAAAGTCCCCACGCCCTGGCGTTCGAGATCGTCGGCGAACAACGTCCTGAGGGTGGCGTAGGCCGGCTCATCGTTCGGGATCCGGATGTGGCAGGCCTCCCGGATCCGGTCGGCGCAGGCGTGCGCGTCGTCCATCAGGACCGTGTCGACGCCGATCGACTGGCGATGCAGGCCGAACTTGGTCATCCCGTTGAAGAGCTTCTGGACCGAGGTCACGAGGATCGCGCCGGAATTGATGAACTCGTCGGGCAGCGCATCTTCGGCCTTGCAGACGCGGATGCCGAACTGCCTCGCTTGCTCGCAGGTCTGGTCGATGAGGAAATGGTCTGGGCAAAGGTACACCACCGGCCCGTGGCCCGCGTTCAGCCTTGACTGCAGCATGAGCAGTCCGACGAGCGTCTTGCCCTGCCCGGTGTGCAGCTTGACGATGATGTCCCGCGTCGCCTGATGGTCCTTGAACCACTCGCCGAGCACGGCCTCCTGGGCCGGCCGGAGGGGACCCTTGTCGTGCGCGCGGTCGAGCCTGTCGTAGATCTCGACGGGGTTCGTCGCCTTGACTGCCCCCTTGCCGCCGAGGCGTTTCTTAAAATCGACCAAGTGGCGTTCCTCCGGCTTGCCCTGTCCGTCCTCGCGATCGACGGTCGAACGCAACCCTGCGGCGGTTGCACATTCGTCGAGGCCGCCCAGTATGTCCGGGCTTGGCCGTTATTAGGTTAACCGAACTCTGACCTGCAACCAGCCACTGTAATCGATCCGGGATCTTATACGGCGGGCGGGACGAAAGCTCCTGCATGTCCGAAGTCGGCAAGGCCCGCGCCGCCCCATTTTCCGTTTCTGGACCCGCAGGCGATCTGGCGGGCCTTTGGTCCATGGCTGACCTTGAGCGTTCCGGGAGCGGTGCTCGACCCCGAACACCGTGTCGGCGATCCGCTCCGGCATGAAGCCCCGACCGAGTGTCCCTTGTTCGTGATGTTCGACGGCGTCATCGGCCTTGATCGGGGCGCCCGGTATCCCGCCATGCCCACGAACCCATTCACGCTTGTCCATACCTGGAAATCGGGATGACCGACCCCTTCAATGGGTCACATATGGCTTTGTGCTGGTGCTTTATGATCCTTATGATGGGTCATATCTCAGGCGCCCCTTTTCTCCCCAACCCTGCATCGGCCTACTTGTTCGATACGTTCAGCCATCAGTGACCCATTATAAGGGTTGTCAAACACCGCAACCATGGCAAAATGATCCATGAAAATGGGTCAATCGATGAGACTGACGATTCAACTTCATCATGGCGGCACCTGGCACGATGCGGCCACGCTGACGCTCGCCGATGCCGACGCGGGGGTGGCCGGTTCCAGCGTCGTGTCCTACGAGGCAAACTATTTCCTGGAGCACGGAGCCATCCCGCTCTCCGAAGGGCAGCCGCTGACCGACGCCCGGGCGGTCTCCGTCATGAGCCCCGTCGACCTTGAGGATCGGTCTTACCCGGGGTGGCCTCCGTTCCTTCTCGACCTCATGCCGCAGGGACACGCCCGCCGTAAGCTGTCCGAGCATCTCGGCATCAACCCAGATGCGCCGAGCTCCGAGGTCCGGTTGCTTCTCAGGGGCGCAGGTGCACCGGTCGGCAACCTTCGCATCAAGGAAGCGGCGGAAGCCGAGGCGGAGAGGTTGCACGACGCCCCGCGGCAGGGGGTCACCAGGGACGATATCCTCGACAAGTCCGAGGTGTTCCTGGAGGTCGTGGATCGCTTCGCGATGGTCGCCTCCGGATCCTCGGGCCTGCAGGGGGAGTGGCCGAAGATCGCGATGACGAGGGCGAGGGACGGCCGCTGGTATCCGGACCCCGTAGTCCCCGACACCCAAGCCGTGGCGCACGTCATCGTCAAGCTTCTCCGGAGCAACGAGGAGAGCGACAGGCTGATCCTGGAGGGCGAGGCCGCCTATGCGGCCGTCGCCAAGGCATTCGGCGTCAGGGTCGGTCTTCCCCTGGTGCACAGGAATGGCGTGCTCGTCATCCCGAGGTTCGACCGGCGAATCGCCCCGGACGGCTTGGTTCGCCGGGGGCAGGAAAGCATCGTCTCCGCCATCGGGGTCTCGGCGTTCGGCCATGTGGAGGCACACGAGACATACCTGGACATGATCCGCGCCGTATCGGCCGACCCTATGGCGGATGTGGCTGAGTACCTGAAGCGCGAGGTGCTCAACCAGGCCATGGGTAACCCCGACAACCACGGCCGCAACACCGCCCTGGCCAAGGACGCATCCGGCCAAGTTCGGCTGACGCCGCTCTTCGACTTCGCGCCCATGCGTCTCGCGCCGGCCGATACGGGGCGGCCGACGAAATGGGCTTGCATGCGGGCCTCGGGACGGGACCACGCTCCTGACTGGACGATCGTCTGCGAGGCGGCGGCCGGGAACGACCTCGACCCCGGTGCGCTGCTGGCAATCCTCAGGGAAGCCGAGGAGCGCGTTAGGGCCTTGCCCCGGACGGCACGCGAGCACGGGGTCCCCGAGGCCGTGGTTTCGAGGGCGATCGGGGATCGCCCCGCCGGGATCGCCGACACCATCGCGGCGATCCCGCCACTTGGCAGAACCCCGAGGTAGCGACGTGGGCGGATTGAGACGGCCGACCTCGGAGGAGATCCGGAAGCGGAGGGCCGAGTTGGCCGAACGCGTCAGGAACGGAACGCTGGCGCTACCCGGTGCGGTTGGGGAGATGCGACATGCGCTCGGCCTCTCCCAGGAGGAGTTCGCTGGCATGGTGCGATTGACCCGGCGGCAACTGGCGGAGATCGAGCGCGGGGAAGCCAACCCGACCGTCGAGACCCTTCGACGCATCGGCAGTGCCTTCGGCCTGGACGTGGGGTTCGTCGCGCGGGCTCCGCAGCCCCGCTTTGTGAGGCGCCGACCCGTCAAACGAAGCTCGACCATGAAGACGGCTTCGGTGCCGCTTGAGGACGATGATCTCACGGGACCGGGCTTCTGAACGATCGGCCGGCGCCTTCGAGAAACCCCTCGGAGACGCCGGATCGATCCCATCCGGTCGTCACGTGTGGGCAGGGCGCGAAGGGCGCGGCGGCCCTGCCTGCCAGGAGGTCGTAATTCCGCGCCGCGGTCCCTCCGAACGCAGGTCACGCCGAACGTTGACGGGCGATCGTCGATGCTGCCCGGCTGGCTACGGAGGAGAAGCGTAAAGGCGCCTTGGGCATCGTGCGTGCGCCAGAAGGCTTCCGTGGCGGCTACAAGCCAAAAAAGCGGACTGACCTGAGCGGTGCGTCACCGCGACACACGGAACCTATACGCCCCAGATGAACCGCACCGGGTTTCCCGGAGGCTATTGGGTTTGATTCAGGCTGCCAAGGTTTGCACCTCTGCCTGGGCATAGTAGCGTGCTTCGGCCTCGGCGGGAGGGATATTCCCGATCGGTTCGAGCAGACGACGGGTGTTGAACCAGTCGACCCATTCGAGGGTGGCGAACTCGACGGCCTCGAACGACCGCCATGGTCCACGCCGATGGATTACCTCGGCTTTGAACAGGCCGTTGATCGTCTCCGCGAGGGCATTATCGTAGGAGTCGCCAACGCTGCCGACGGACGGCTCGACACCAGCCTGGGCGAGCCGCTCGGTGTAGCGCAGCGCAAGGTATTGCGAGTCCCTGTCGCTGTGGTGCACGAGCCCGCCGCCCTGGACGGGACGACGCTCGTGCAGGGCTTGCTCCAAGGCATCCAGCACGAAGGCAGCGTGAGCCGTCCGAGAGACCCGCCAGCCGACGATGCGGCGGGCGAAGACGTCGATCACGAAGGCCACGTAGACGAAGCCGGACCAGGTCGCCACGTAGGTGAAGTCGCTGACCCATAGGGCGTTGGGGCGCGGTGCCTTGAACCGTCGGTTGACCCGGTCGAGCGGGCACTTCGCTGCCGGATCGGGGATCGTCGTCCGGACCGTCTTGCCCCGCACGACACCCTTCAGTCCCATCGCCCGCATCAGCCACGCCACGGTGCACCGAGCCACCACGATCCCTTCCCGGCCGAGCTGCCGCCAGACCTTGCGCACGCCGTAGACGTGGAAGTTCGCCTCGAACACACGCCGAATCTCGACCATCAGCGCCGCGTCACTCCTCGCTCGTGCCGGTAGCTTACCGGGATCGGCTCGCCGCGCGGCATGGGCATGGTACGTCGACGGGGCGATCGGCAGGACCTTGCAGATCGGCTCGACCCCGTAGGCATCGCGGTGCTCGTCGATGAACGCCTTCATCGCTTGAAAGGGCGGTCGAGCTCCGCCATCGCAAAATACGCACTGGCCTTCCGGAGGATCTCGTTGGCCTGTCGCAGCTCGCGGTTCTCGCGCTCCAGTGCCTTGATCTGCTCGCGCTCGTCCGTGCTCGGGCCGCCCCGCTGTCTCGTGTCACGCTCGGACTGCCGGATCCAGTTCCGGAGCGTCTCGCCCGAACAGCCGATCTTGGCCGCGATCGAATTGATCGCCGCCCATTGCGAGGCATGCTCGCCTTGGTGGTCCAGCACCATCCGCACCGCGCGGGCACGGACCTCGGGGGAATAGGGTGGGGTTCGCTTCGTCATGGCTCCATCCTCTCAAGAGTTGGAGCCTCCGGGAAACCCGGTGCGGTTCACAACACTGCGTCCCGGTAATGGAAGCCTGTGCCCGCGGAGGGTCGTCCGGCCCAGGAAATAGCTGAGGCCTTATCGGCCACGATGCCGGACGGTGTATGTTCCGCCCGTTCGCGCCTGCGACGCGCATATGGAAGACAGGAACAACTGCCTGCATCCTCCTCAGGTTTCTCGTTCGGTTCGAACCTCCTCCGCGCTGCCGGCAAGCGCCTGCAAGTCCTAGCCAAGCCCCGTAGGGACGTGGAAAGCCGGTTGCCCCGCGTGCGACAGATCCTCGTGTCTCAGCCGCCCCATAAAGCCAGACTACGAGAATGACTTACGCTACAAAGCGAGCGCGGCTAGTCGTTACGTAAGCATTTAGTTGCTGAGACCTGTAATCTATTCATAGAGTAAGGCAACTTCAATAAGAATTAAAACTACATCGTAGGATCGATCTGCTATTTTCCCCCTTTGTTTTGAAGATGGACAACAAGAGGTTTCATATCAAGACTAATATCCCAATCATTTGCATCAAGCCACCGAGTTTTTATTTCATCCGCTCGGTGCAATAGATGCCTTACTGCATCGTGTGCGATGACGTTTAAGCTTGGAACCAAAACAATCGGCACTGGCCTCTCGCCACTTTGCCACTGAGCAACCTGAGACACCGAAATGCGGCGGCCGGTCTCTTTCGACAAAGCAGCGGCCATTGGAGAGAGCCAGCGCTCTCCAAAAGCTTGCTTCCCAAGGCTCAACACGTGCTCTCGAAGTATGCGCTGTTCATCGTTGAGATTAGATATATTAACTTTAGGTGCTCGTCTAATTTTCGCTTCGACACTACCGGGTAAGGGGCGGTTTGAGCTCATATAAATTGGATCCAATACCTGAAGTTTGGTTCGGGTTTGCTATTTCGCATGCCTAATCTGTGAACGGCTATCACTTCTACACAAATACAATATTATTCACGTGCCTAGATCATTTATATCCAGCAACCTAATTTTCTGCGGCACGTCTATTTAGGATGCTTTGGGTGAGTGTTGTAGCTTCTCCAAGGTCTTAATCGCATGCGACTGGCATGGACAGGCAGACACGCAAGCCTGTGGATATATTTTTTTGGCCCCTATCGCGAGCCGGCATTTGTGCTAAAAACTTTTTTAGCATCAGCTTTGACTCAGCCTCCCACGGACCCAATGGCCAATAAGATCGAAGATTTCACCTTAGACATGATAGAAAAGGCTCGTGAGAACGAGGTAGCTTTGTCTGCTTTGGGTCCTGCTCAGCAAGTTAAGTTTATCAATAGTAAGATTAGACACAACGATGCTGTTTTTGCGATCGTTCCTTCTGATGATGCACCACATCAAGGCGCTCTGTATGTCATTACAGGAGCTCCTGTCCTTGATGGATCGGGGTTTGATTTGAAGGTTGTGGAGACGGATGGCAGCTCCAAAAATGAGAAGCCGGTGGTACTGCAGAGAACACTAAGATTAACTGCTTTCTTCGTTGCTTCATACATGGATGCGCGCTTCTTAGATATCGCTTTCGGGGACTCGGCCGCATCCCGACATCACAGGAGGGAACAGCAGAATGATGGTGGGAAACAAGCTGTCGAAAACATGCGGCAGGCAGCAACTCCTTATGGACGAGCGTACATTGCCGCGAATCCGCAGCATGTTCGTTCCGTAGTGCACTGAATGATGCGATATTCATGATTAAACGCGCGCCTGCACTTCGACCTATTAATTATAGAAAATACAGAGTTGAGCAGACAGACCTGGAAGACCCTGATCAAATCACTGGTATCCCACTCCCAAAAGTCTGCATTGAGTCTGGCCATCTGATCTACAACGTTGAACCCAGGCTAGGCGGTAGATTGTCGTATTGGCAGCACGGGGTCGAGCGAGTCGAGCGCCATCCGCTCTTTATCAATTCTAGATTTTCGATCGATTCAAAGCGATTCATATTGAAAAAAATCGAAATGGCATGGGATTGTCGAATTCCCGGAGTGACGCCCGAGGGAGAGAGCGTTGGCTTAGTTTTGACGGTCGGCGGTGTTTATTTGCCAACGTTAAAGTGGCGAGGTGGTGACTGGGCTTGTGCTCAACAAGTTTCAATCCTAGCTGGAAATAAAGGCTGCTTTTTTGAGAAAAAGCCGTCTCTATTTAAGGCTCTTCGAGAAATGGTTGTGGGCGTCGGTTTTCGCGTCGAACCAGTGCGTGACGACGATGCTGAGGCCCTGCAATCGCTCATGTTCTAGATCTTAAGCCGTACTTTTGTATTCTATGCGAGATGTCGCCCTCGAACGAGACCCACGCCGGGCCCAGGGGCATGCCCACGCACCACTCGGTTCAAATAGAGTTCGTCAAAATGGTTCGGTGCCTGACATGCTCATTCGTCATCCAGTTGGCCTCTCGCAATGGCTCTCCTTCCTCAACTGTAAGTTGACCATACGGCCGTAAGTTCGCCTTCTCCTAGTTCCGGGCGTCCTCTCGGGCAAAGCGATCAAGAATTTACTACGACTGCCGAGCCTGCTTTGCTTGTCTCACCAATCGAACGCCTCACAAAGCCGCGGACTGCTTGAGGACGCCTGTTCGCCTGAAGCCACTTGAATCCTCGAAAGCATGGCTCTGCTTAGGACCCCACCGTCTGGCTTCGTTAAGAACCTCCACGCTGTTGAGGACGACCTTGTGTCCATGCCCTGCAGGACGGGCTCGATCGCCCCGCCGCTATGTTCTCGATGCGCGCTCGATGTCGAGCATTCTGCGCGGCTTAGCCATCTGGACAGCGTACGGCATTCCGACGCTCGCAAGCGTCGTCCCCACCGTCGCTCTGTCCCAACCCAAGGCCCGAGGCTGCTATGGCACGCAGGCGCATCAACAGTGACGAGGCAATCGAGATCTTCGAGTACGGGTGGACGAAGATCGAGCCCCGCCTGACGTCGCCGTTTCTAATCGAACTCGACGTGCGCGAGATCTTCGGAGGCCAAGGACGCCGGCAGGGGCAGATGGACATCCCCGAATTTATAGACGGGTGGATGTCCTGGCGGGCCTTGCGGAGCGTGGGCTACAGCGTCCGAGACGCCAGCAAGGCTCTCCAGGCAGCCTGTCATGCGCGCGGTGCTCTTTTGTACGGATGTCTCGGCACGGCCGGCAGGGGAAAAGATCGGCGCTTCTGGATCCCCACGACAGACAGGATCTACGAGGAGCACAACAATGGCCGCCTGATGCTGCCGATCCCGGCAAAGGGCGCGCGGCGCCGGCTCGTGCTTGAACAGCACGCTGAAGCTGCCCGGCCTGTAATCCAGGGTATCCTGCGGGCGATTTGTAAGCACCCCGGCTGCCCCGATCGCATCCCGCCCATGTGGATGCGCTCGGGCTGCATCCCGGAATCCCTGAGGGACCGGACGATCCAGGAGTCGTTCGACATCATCGCCTCGGGGCACGAGCGCATGCCCGTTATCGAGGGGCACATCATGTGGATGGTTCTGCTGCGAGATACCCTTTTGAGCCTTGGCAATCCTGTCTTAGAGGCAGTGCCCCTCGACAACGATGAAGCCATCCTTGTGAGCTTAGCCCCGTAAGTGTGCAGGATTTGTCCCCGGTAGTGGACGCGCTGGGCACCTCAAAGGTTGTTAGTAGGCGATGGATATGTGGCAGCACAGAAGGTGATATATGGTAACTCCCCATCGCTCCGGGGGGGCTGTTCCCACGGTCCGTTACCCGGTTCGACCTTTTGGGTTCGGTCCCTACGAGCCAGCATAGCTCGAAGCAATTTACAAGAAAAACCCCTTGTGGCATCTAAACCATAGTCTCATTCTGGCGCTGCCATCACGAGGTTACGCAATGAAGCTTCGTTATTCTGTCCTTGGGTGTCTCATCGCAATTGGCTTCATGGGTCCCGCCCTTTCCAGCGAGTTTGGAAGGACTGATTTCTGAACGCACGGAGCAGGAAATCAGAAGCAAATGATGCCGGGATTGACTCTGATCCAGCATCATCACCATCACGTTCATCGAAGGTACCTCGGATGTGTTCGGTCCGACGCCGAATGCGACCACATCGCGCACGAGGACAATCACCTCGACCATCACTCGATCCGCCACAGCCATGATTGCGAGCACCATGGTCACGGCCGAGGGCACTTCGCTTGCTACGGTTGGAACGACTGATATCCGCATCGGCCGACCAGCCTTCCCGGGGGCGGAGCAGAGCGCGCCTTCCCGGCGAGGCCAAGACCGCGAAGTTTTATCGAGGCTCGCTATGTCCTCCGGCAGATCCTGCGCCTAAGCAGGCTCCGCCGGACGACCGAGAGTACGGGCCTTAGTAATGGCCACCGCGGTGACCGCCATGGCCACCACCGTGCCCGTAGCCGCCGTGACCACGACGGTGCCCCCCACCGTGGCCGTAGCCATGCCCGCCGCCGTGGCTTCTCCGGTAACCACCGCCGTGGCCGTAGCCATGCCCGCCGCCATGGCCCTCACGGTAGCCGCCGCCATGGCCATACCCTCCGCGGCTGCCACCGTGGCCGCCGTCGTGATGCTGGGCGATAGCAGAACCCGCGCCTAGGATGAGGCTGGCGGCAAGTGCGACGGCCCCGAGGGCCGCCTTGATCCCGGTCGAATTGATCATTGTCGGTATCCTTTGTGACATGGCGGTTTGGTCCCGCCGGTTACGGCCCCCTAGAGGAGGCCGACAGCCTGGGCTCGGCCGGACCGCATCAAGGTCCGACCCCCGGCTATTTCTCGAACCGTGCCTGGATGTTGTGACCGTGCATCTTTGTGGACAGGACCACCTTCGCACCGGCGGCGAGCGGAGCCGGCAGCGTTCCCGAGAGCTTGTTCGGCGCGGCGCCTTTCAGCGCCACCGTCTCGGTCTTGCCGCCCACCTGCACGAAGGCCTTGGCCGTCATGCCCGCGGTGTCCACGGGCTTGCCGTCCTCGCCGATGACGAAGAACGTCAGGTCCTTATCGGTGCTGACCAGCTCAATGGGATGACCGTCCGCGACGGTGGTCAAGCCCCCGTTCGGCCCGGCGGCCTGCGCGGGATGGGAGACGGCCAGGAACGCGGCGAGGACTATGGCGGGAATCGTACGCATCGGAAAAATCCTTTCCTTCGGGTTGAGGGTTCGGGCTCAGAAAGCTTCCACCGGGGTGGTGCGGCGGATGCCTTCGGAGGGAGGAGCTGCGATGGCCTCGGCGCGCAGGCGCTCCAGGGGCTTGTGGCCGAAGGTCAGGAACAGGATCGGCGTAAGGACCGTATCGAGCAGGGTGGCGCTGATCAGGCCGCCGAAGATCGTCACCGCGACCGGGTGCAGGATCTCCTTGCCCGGCGCGTCCGCGCCGATCAGCAGCGGTGCGAGCGCGACCCCGGCTGAAAGTGCGGTCATCAGGACCGGTGTCAGCCGCTCAAGGCTGCCGCGGATGACAAGTTCGGGTCCGAAGGGCAGCCCTTCCTGGATGGCGAGGTTGAGCCAGTGGCTGATCTTTAGGATGCCGTTGCGCGTCGCGATGCCGGTCAGGGTGATGAACCCGATCATCGAGGCGACCGAAAGGGGCTGCCCGGCGATCCAGAGCGCCGCCACGGAGCCGATCAGGGCGAGCGGGATGCTGCCCAGGATGATCAGGGTGAGGACCACCGAGCGGTAGCGGCTGAACAGGAGCGTGAACACCAGCGCCAGCGACAGCAGCGAGAGCAACCCGATGGTGCGGCCGGCCTCGGCCTGGGCCTGGAACGAGCCTTCCAGGCTCGCGACGTAGCCGTTTGGCAGGTTGGCGGCAGCGAGTTGCTCCCTGATGCCGGCCACGACCTTGCCCATGTCGGCGCCCGCCGCGGTGTTGGCCTGCACAACGATCCGGCGCCGCGCGTTCTCGCGCAGGATTTGGTTCGGTCCGTCCGTCTCCCGGATGTCGGCGATCTGCCGCGCCGGAACCCAGCCGGACGGTGTCTCGATGAGAAGGTCGCCAAGGCGCTGGGTGGTTCGCTGCGCATCGGACAGTCGCATGACGACGTCGAAGCGACGATAGCCGTCGACGACCCGAGAGACGACCTGGCCGTTCGAGAGGCGGCTCAGCTGCTCCACCAAGGCCGCGGGCTGCACCCCGTAAAGGGCGGCCCGGGCGTAGTCGACCCGGATCTCCAGCTGCGGGATCAGCACCTGCTTCTCGACCTGCAGGTCGGCGATCCCGGGGATGCCGGCCATGCGCCGGCGCAGGTCCTCGGCAATGGTGCGCAGGGTGTCGAGGTCCTCCCCGAAGACCTTGAGGGCGATCTCGGCCCGAACGCCCGAGAGCATGTGGTCGAGGCGGTGCGAGATCGGCTGGCCCACGTTGACGTTGACAGGCAGCACCGCCAGCCGGCTCCGGATATCGGCGACGAGCTCAGCCTTCGAACGAGCACCCGCCTTCAGGTCGATCTCCAGGTCCGAGGAATGGACGCCCTCGGCATGCTCGTCGAGCTCGGCCCGGCCGGTGCGGCGTCCGATGGAGAGCACGTCGGGGATGTCCAGCAGCATCCGCTCCGCCGCCAGCCCGACCCGGTTGCTTTCGCTGAGCGAGATGCCCGGATTGAAGGTCATGTTGACCGTGAACGAGCCCTCGTTGAACGGGGGCAGGAACGCCCGCGGGAGGAACGTCGCCGCCAGGCCGGCGCAGGCCACTGCCAGGGCGGCCAGAAACATGATCGGGCGACCGTGGCGTAGGGCCGGGCGCAGCATCGCGGCCACGCCCCGCTTGAGCACCCGGATCAGGCCGCTCTCGTGCTCGTCGAGGCGCTTGAGGCCCGGGAGGAGATAGTAGGCCATCACGGGGGTCAGGGTGATCGAGACGACGAGGCTCGCCAGGATCGAGATGATGTAGGCTTGGCCGAGCGGCGCGAAGAGGCGCCCCTCGATGCCCGACAGGGCGAACAGCGGCACGAACACCAGAACGATGACCATGGTCGCGTAGACGATGCCCGAGCGCACCTCCTGGGAGGCCGCGACCACCACGTCGAAGACCGAGCGCGGGTTGCCCTCGGCCCGGTTCTCCCGAAGCCGCCGGAAGATGTTCTCGACGTCGACCACGGCATCGTCGACGAGCTCGCCGATGGCGATGGCGAGGCCGCCCAGGGTCATCGTGTTGATTGACAGCCCGGCGAAGTGGAAGATTACGGCGGTGGCAAGGATCGAGACGGGGATCGCGGTGAGCGATATGGCGGTGGTCCGGACGCCCTTCGGCAGGGAGGCGGTGATGTCCTTGAGCGCGCTCTCCACCGCGGCGGTGAGCTGCACGGTGTCGACGCCCGGCTGCTTCTCGACCGAGACCACGACGGCGGGCGCGCCCATGTAACCGGCGTCGCCGCGCTTGACCTTGGCCGCGAACGACACCTCGGCGACCTGGCGGAGGAAGACCGGCTTCTTCTCGACCGTCGCCACGACCATGTTGCGTAAATCGTCGAGGTTCATCGTCCGGCTGAGGTTCCGGATGAGGTACTCCCGGGCGTACTGGTCCGTGAAGCCGCCGCCGGTGTTGACGCCGAACTGCGCCAACGCCGTCTCCAGCTGGCCATGGGTGACCCCAAGTGCACGCAGGGCCGTCGGCTGGGGCGCCACCCGGAACTGGCGCACCTCGCCGCCCATGGGGATGACCTGGGCGACGCCGGGGATGGAGAGGATGCGCGGCCGGATCGTGAAGTCCGCGATCTCGCGCAGTTGCATGGCCGACACGGTGTCGCCAGTCACCGCCACCATCACGATCTGCCCCATGATTGAGGAGATCGGGCCCATCATCGGGCTGACCGTGGGGGGCAGCTGCGAGCGGGCCATCGCGAGGCGTTCGGAGACCTGCTGGCGGTTGCGGTAGATCTCCGTGTTCCAATCGAACTCGACGTAGATGACCGACAAGCCGACCCCGGAGACGGAGCGGACACGGGCCACGCCCGGCAGCCCGTTCATCTGCGTCTCCAGCGGGAAGGTGACGAGCTGCTCGACTTCCTGCGGGGCGAGGCCTTCCGCCTCGGTCATGATGGTGACGGTGGGCCGGTTTAGGTCCGGGAAGACGTCGACAGGTAGCCGGACCGCGGTGAACGCTCCGTAGACGACAAGCACGGCGGCGATGGCGAGGACGACGAGGCGGTTCCGCAGGGATTGCGTGACGAGGAAGGTGAACATGGCGCCGGTTCCCTCAGCGGACCTGGTTGAGGAGTTCGGCGCCCTGGGTCACGATGCGCTTGCCTGGGCCAACCCCCGACACGACCAGCACGCGGGCGGCATCGAGGGGCTCGACCTGCACCTCGCGCGGTTCGAAGCGCTCGGGCTGCGTGTGCTCGTAGACGATGTTCTGCCCGTTCGAGCCGCGGACCACGCTGACGCGCGGCAGGGCCAAGCCCTTCTGCTGGGTGTCGGTCGCCGCCAGCACCGTGACGAACTGACCCGTGCGCAGTTCGGCCGGTGCGTTCTGCACGGCGAAGTGCATCGGAACCGCCTGGCTTCGGTCGGCGAGGCCCGCACCCATGTACTTCAGCGTCAGCATCCGGCCGTCGGCGAGGCGGGCCGTGGCGTCCTGGGTGCTCGCGAGTGCGTCGAAGCTCAGCGCCTCGATCCAGAGCCGGGCGGGGTCGACGATGTGGAAGACCATCGCACCCGGGTTCGCCATCTGCCCGGCCACCGCGTTGGCCTCGGCGACGACGCCGGAGACGGGCGCGACCAGGGCCTCGGGCTGCTGGCGGACGCCATCCAGGGCGGCACGACGGTCCATCAGACCCTTCAGCTCGGCCTGCGCGTCGTCCAGCTGGACCTGCGAGACCGAGCCGCCCGGCGCCAGCTTCCGGAAGCGTTCGACGCGGCGTTCCATGATGGTGATCTGCTGGTCCAGCTCCCCCTGGCGCTGTCGCATGTCGGAGACGTCCACCGCCTGGACGGGCGGGGTTACGGTCGCTAGCACCTCACCCTTCTTCACCCGCGTCCCAAGACGCGGAAATGCGTTGGACGGCGGCGGCGAGAGGCGCCCGCCGACGGAGGACTGGACCACTCCGCTTCCGTTGGGGTCGGCGATGATCCGGCCCGGCAACTCCGTGGTGCGGGCCAGCACGTCGGACGCCGTGACGATGGTCCGGACGGTCAGAATGCGTTGGGTCGGCTTAGGCACGAACACCGAGCCATCCGGCATGCGCTGGGCCAAATCCTGGGCGCCCATTGTCGCCATCGGCGTGCCCGCTCCCTTCTGTGAGCCCTCGCCGCCGTGGTCGTGCCCTTCATGGGCGAAGGCGGGCGGCCCGAACAGCAGCGCGGCGGCGAGGACCAGGATTCCGAGGGCGGGAACGAGCCGCCGACCTCGGATCAGCAGCGTCACCGCCACTCCCAGCAGGAAGCCGACGCCGCCGATGATCATCGGGAGCGGGTCGGCCTGTCCGAGGTGCTGCCGGAAGTCATGGGCGACGGCCAGCCCGGTCGCCCATGCCGAGGCCCCTCCGCTGGCCTCGGGCGCGGGCAGGTCGGGAACGTTCAGTGTGACTGGGAAAACGTCGGAGGTTCCGCCCGTCTTGACGGTGAACAGGACGTCGTACTCGCCCGGCTTCTCGCTCCAATGGGCGTCGAGACGGTAGCTGCCGTCGGGCGCCACCGCGACCTCCGTGGTCCCCTCTGGCGTTTCCGCGGTCACGGCCGCGTCCGTCACCGGTTCATTGGTGCCAACCCGGTCGACGAACACCGACACGGTGCCGTTGCGGGCGACGGCGACCAATTCGAGCGTATCCGTCGACGACGTGCCTCTTGGGGCGTTGGCGGCGGGGGCGGACTTGGCCTCGTCGCCATGGTCGTGGCCTTCGTGCGCCCGGGGCGCCACCGACCACAAACCGAACGTAAGGACCGCCGCCGCAAGGGCAGCCGGAAGCCGGGTCTTCATCGCGATGCAAGCCTTCTCGTATGGGACATTCGCCGCATCCGAGTGGGAGGCGGCGTCAGGCGCGTCGGCGCGCGCGTCTCATGCGAAGGATCGAGGAGGCTCGGGTAGCGTCTCCGGGACCACGCTCGGAAGGGCCAGATCCGGTCCCGACGCCACGCACCCGGCTTTTCCCCAGACGCCGCGCGCAGTGTCGGAGGCTTGCGTCACGAAGGCTTGGCAGGAGCCGCAGCCCGAACATGCATCCGTAGCGGCGGCTTGGTCGTCGTGCGCCTTACCGGCCGGCATCTCGGTCGCAGCGTGGTCCGGAACCGCGGCGTATTCCGCGGGAGCGCTTCGCTCGGTTGAGTGGTCGTGCCCGGAGTGCCCGAGGCCCACGACCGGCGCCAAGGCGACGAGAACCATGATCCGGAGGATCATGGTGAGCAGCCGCGAAGGAAGCGAGGTGAAGGCCATGGCTTGAAGTCGATACCACATCTTGGGTTCGGGCGCAGCGTGTCATCGCCTCCTCGGGATCCGGCCGGCATCCGAAGGTTGGCGGTGCCCGCCCCGACGGTTCCATCGGGACGGGCGCTTCACGGTACGAGAGGGGGCACTATCGCACCGCGAAGGTTGTGGGCGGGAACGGATCGGCCGTTCGCCGCAAGGGCACAGCCGATACCGGTGGCCAACAACGCGAACACGACCAGGAGGGGTAACATTCGCATTGGCGCGTCCTCACGGTCGCTCTGGCTTGCCGCCGTTGTTATTTCTTGTCGTGGGAATGACCGTGGGCGTGCCCGTCCTTGTCGGAGTGGACCGGCTTGCCGTCCTTGCCGATCTCGCGGGCCTCGCTCACGCGCGGATCGTCCCGATGGGCGGGCCCTCCTGAGACGCCGCCGGTGTTCGGAACGGCGCGTTCGGGATTGGACGCATTCCCATGTCCGTCCTCGGCGGCAAAGGCGGGAGCCGAGAGGCCTGCCAGCAGGCCAGCGGTGAGAATGGCGACGACGGTACGCTTCATGGTGCTTGTCTCCGGGGTCCGACGGCCGAACGGGCCGCTTCGAGACTTGAGATAGCGACCCCGTTTGTCTGCCGGTCGCCTGGTTCGTGACGAAGTGTGTCAGCGATTGCTGCGCGGTAGGGAGATCTGCACCCGTAGCCCGCCCTCCGCCCGGTTACCCAGAACGATGCGACCTCCCTCCGCCTCGACGATCCGGCGGGCGATGGTGAGGCCGAGCCCCGTGCCGCCGGTATTGCGGTTCCTGGACGCCTCAAGCCGTGTGAACGGCTCGAAGGCTTTCGCAACCTCGTCGGGCGCGATGCCAGGACCGTCGTCCTCGACGGTCAGCAGGAGTTCCCCCACGTCCACCGCGAGCGAGACGCAGGCACGGGTACCGTAACGCACCGCGTTGTCGACGACGTTGTCGAGTGCGCGCCGCAAGGCGACTGGGCGCACGGTCGCGAGGGCGCGACCAGGCCCGGTATAGGAAACGTCGCGTCCGGCATCCGAGGACGCGTCGGCGATGCTCATCAGGATGCTCGCGACGTTGGTGACCTGGCGCGGCTCGGGATCTGCGTCGCCCCGGAGGTACGCCAAGGTCGAATCGACCATGGCCTGCATCTCGTCGAGGTCCGAGCCCATCCCCCGGAATTCCTGTCCCTCAGGCAGTCCGTCGAGGCGCAGGCGAAGCCGAGCGATCGGCGTGCGAAGGTCATGGGAGACGGCCGCCAGGGCCTGGGTCCGTTCCGTCACCAAGCGATGGATGCGCTCCTGCATCGCGTTGAGGGCCCGGGCGATCTCGCGGGTCTCGTCGGGGCCGGCCTCCCGGACGGGGACGACTTTGCCATGTCCGATCTCCCCCGTGGCGCGGGTTAGGTCGCGCAGTGGTCCTGCGATCCGGTGGATCAGGACGACGGCGGCGACGCCGACGAGGATGGCCATCGCCGTCGCGAGATAGGCCCACGATCCAAGCCTGGCGAGGCTCGGTGCATGGGCCGAGTGGAAGGTCAGGAAGCTTCCGTCAACGAGCGCCAGCGCACCAGCGAGATCCTCCTCGTGGATGGCCTCGCCGCCGCCGCCCATGGCCAGGGCGAGCCCGGGTCCGAGGCTCGGCTCCGATGCGACCATCCGGGATCTCAGCGACCACATCGCCGGGTCTCCGGCTTGGTCCTGGCGCAGCGGCGAGGTTTTGGACCAGCCCAGCTCGAAATGTGGGGACGAGAGAGCCTTCGCTTCGGCGTCACGTTCGGACGAAGGACGCCTCAGCACCGCCTCGCGCGCCAGGGTGAGTTGGTTGGCGACCTGGCGCGCGAACGCATCGTCCGCCGCGGCCGCCGCGGACTGGCGGTAGAGCAGCAAGGCCCCGCCGTGGACGGTGAGTATGGCCAGGAGCAGGACGGCGACCGTTCGGGCTTCGAGGCTACGGGCCAGCAGAGCGAGGCGGCTCACGCGCGCTCTACCTTGGAGGCGAGCATGTAGCCGGCACCGCGGATGGTCTTGATGACCGCGGGCAGCCCCTCGGGCGGTTCGAGCTTGCGTCGCAGGCGGCTGACAAGGGTATCGACGCTGCGGTCCGAGGGCGATCCGAGCCGGGCGCGGGAGAGTTCGAGGATCATCTCGCGGCCCAGCACACGTCCCGGGTGCTCCAGGAAGACCAAGAGGAGGTCGTACTCCGCGCCGGACAGGTCGACGGCCGCCCCCTCGGGATCCAGGAGCGATCGGCTGCGCAGGTCGAGCCTCCAGCCAGCGAAGGCGAGGGTCTCCGATGTCGGGGCCGAGGGCGATGTCGCCGCGATTGCCGCGCGGCGAAGCACGGCCCGGACACGGGCCAACAGTTCCGGGCGGCCGAAGGGTTTGGCCACGTAGTCGTCGGCGCCGAGTTCCAGTCCGAGCACCCGGTCGGCCTCCTCGTTTCGGGCGCTGACCATGATCACCGGAACCGTGTTTTTGGCCCGCAACGCCCGGAGCAGGTCGAGGCCGGAGGCGCCCGGAAGCATCACGTCGAGCAGGACAAGGTCGATGCCACCGGCTGGAAGGACGCGCCAGAACTCAATGGCGCTCCTGCAGCCGGTGACGCGATAGCCGGCCTCCCGGAGAAGGCGGGTCACGAGCATGCGCAGGCCGTCATCGTCCTCGACGAGCACGATGTGGCCGGTATCACCGCCAAGCGGGCTTTCGCCGGGTTGGAGAACCATCGATTCCTCAGGTCAGCCCATGGTCTGGTCGAGCAGGAGCAGGAGCAGGAAGCCCGCGAAGAACATCGCCGTGACCCAGGGGCGATCCTCGACCTCATGTGCCTCGACCAGGAGTTCCTCGGTGACAAGGTAGAGCAGTGCGATCAGCCCGAAGGCGAGGAAGCCGGCCTGGACAGTGGCCGACAGGGTGGCGACGGGGCCACCGAGCAAGGCCCCCAGCGGAAGCAGGACCACCATGCCCGCGGTCAAGCCGACCACCTTGCCCTTCGAGGAGCCGGAGGCGCCGAGCTCGTTGGCGACAGTCAGGCCGAGGAAGAGCACCTCGATGGTCAACGCCACCGTAAGGAGGAGGCCCGCCTTGGCTCCCGCCGCGAAGGCGATGCCGAGGACGAGGCCGTCCACCAGGATGTCGATGGCCATGACGGACATCAACCCGACGGGCCCCTTCGCGCGTCTGCCCAGGCTCTTGACGAGCAGCATGGCGGCGACGCCCAGGGCCCCGCCGGCCAGGGTCGCCCATGGCGCGCCGGCGTGCTTGAGGTCCGGCAGGATCTCGCCGGCGGCGGCCGCGAAGACGACGCCCGCCGCGAAGTGCTGGATGGCGCTGACCAGGACGGGGCCGGGCCGGAAGTTGACCGCGACGGCGGCGCCGACGATGGCCGCCGCAGCCGGGATCAGGGTGTAGGTCCATGCCTGCATGGCCGGCCTAGACGACCGCGTCGGAGGCGAGCGCGCAGGCGGTGTCCGTGCTGGTCTCGACCTGGAGCGTGGTGTGCCCGATCCCGAATTCGTCCTTCATTTCACTGGCGGCCTGCATCAGGAACCCGTCGCCGGGATGTCCCGCGGGGATGACGAGGTGGGAGGTCAGCGCGGTCTCTGTGGTGCTCATCGGCCAGATATGAAGGTCGTGCAGGGCGACGACGCCGGGCAGGGACAGGAGATGGCGGCGCACCGCTTCGGGGTCGATGCCCGGCGGCACCGCGGCGAGGGACATGACGAGGCTGTCTTTCAGGAGCCCCCAGGTGCTCCAGACGATGACGGCCACGATGCACAGGCTCACCACCGGGTCGATCCATGTCCACCCCGTATAAAGGATCACCAAGCCGGCGATGACCACGCCGGCGGAGACGGCGGCGTCCGCGGCCATGTGAAGGAAGGCGCCCTTGATGTTGATGTCTCCCTTTGCACCGGAGGCGAATAGCCAGGCGGTGATGCCGTTCACGGCGATGCCGATGGTCGCAACGACCATCACAGTCGTTCCGGCGACCGGCACGGGCTGCCCGAAGCGCTGGACCGCCTCCCAGGCGATGGCCCCGGCCGCGACGAGCAGGAAGACGCCGTTGAACAACGCCGCCAGGATCGACGAGCCCTTCATCCCGTAAGTGTAGCGGGAGGTCGGCGCACGCTTGGCCAGGACCGTGGCGGCCCAGGCGACCAGAAGGCCGAGCACGTCGGACAGGTTGTGTCCCGCATCGGCGAGTAGGGCCACGGAGTTGGCAAGGACGCCATAGGTCGCCTCGATGGCGACGAAGCCGACGTTGAGGGCGATGCCGATGGCGAAGGCTCGTCCGAAGCTTGCCGGGGCGTGCGCATGGCCGGGGCCATGCCGGTGTCCCGCATGGGAATGCCCGCCCTGGTGCCCGTCGCCGTGGTCATGTCCGTCGTGGTCGTGCTCGCTTGCCATGTGGTCGGATCCGGTACGGGGGTTCGGTTGTATGTCGGCCGTCGGGAAAAAAACCTCCGGCCCACGTCGCGGGAGAGGTCGGCTCGTGCGTCCGCCAAGTCAGGTCATGAGGTCACCCGTCCAAGGCCTGCGTCCGCTCGGCGGGACGAAATTGGAAAGGTTCGGCAACCACGGAACGTCTTCCTTATCGACCGGCGATGCCGTAAATCCTCTAGTGGCTGGAGGAGCAAGCGGAAAATATGAAACCCCTGCCGATTGGCGCCCTTTCCGAACTGGCCGGCGTGAAGATCCCGACCATCCGCTATTATGAGGGCATCGGGTTGCTTCCGGTCGCGGAACGCACGGGCACCAACCGCCGGACCTACGACGATGCGACTGTGCGACGTCTCAGGTTCATCCGTCATGCGAGGGAGTTGGGCTTCGAGGTGGACGCCATACGGACGCTCCTCGATCTGGCGGACCAGCCGGACCGCCCCTGCGGCGATGCCGATGTCATCGCCCGGCGGCACCTCGCCGACATCGATAACCGCCTATCCCGCCTGACCGCCCTCCGCACCGAGGTGCAGGCCATGGTCGACCAATGCGCGAGAGGCAGCATCGCCCAATGCCGGGTCATCGAGGTCCTCGCCGACCACGAGGAATGCCTTCACGAGGCTCACTGAGCACGCAAACGGATTGGGGTGGGCATCTGCCTTGAACAAGCCGGGGACGCTTGACGCCGCCCGGAGGCGTGTCGGACTGTCCCGCTCGGAAGCTTCGCCCAGGACACGCGGCCGGAGTAGCGCTCCCGGGCAATGACCAAGCAAGTGACGCTAGATCCCGCCGGCGAACGGCTTCACGGCCTGCTGGGCTACGTCGAGCAGGTTGTCAGGCTCGACGAACGGGCGACCATGCGACTCGGCGAGCATCGTCTCCCGACCGGCCAGGCTTTCACCCTCCATCAGCATGAGCTCCACGCCTTGCCGGGCGTCAGGCACGACCTCGTCGACGAGGAGGGTCCGATCTGGCTGGCGGTCGAGCGGCTGCGGCGGAGCGGGCCGCCGGCACCGCCCGAGACGGCCGCGGAATGGCTTGAACTGGCTCCCGATCCGGAGAGACGGCCGCAGCTTCGCCCGTTCCTGATCCGGACGGTCCCGGCCGGCGAGAAGGATGCCCTCGTCTCCGATGGGTTGGCACGAGCCGAGGATTGCGCCGAGGCACTCGCCCAACCCGACAAGGACGTCCGCCTCTGGGACGTGCGGCTCCGGCTCGAAGACAGGGATGACCTGAGGACGGCCGCGGAGGCCTGGATCACCGAGCGGTGGTTACCCTGGTCGCTGGCGGAGGGGCCCGTCCGTCGCTCCCTTGCCTTGTACCAACGCCTGTTCGAGGTGGCGCAGCTGTCCGAACTCGGCGGCGGGGAGCGCCCGTTCGAGCTCGTCTGGGGCATCGGCCTCGCGCGCTGGCGAAAGGACGCGCAGGAGATCGACCTGCCCCTGGTGGAACGCCTGGTCGAGATCGAGGTCGACGATGCCGGCGGCGCCGAGATCCGGGTTCGTCCCCGTGCCGCCGCGGCCGCCGTGAACCTCCGGGCCTACGAGGAGCTGGGCGTCGAGGGCGTGACGCTGGCCCACGACGCGGCCCGGCGCGCCATCGCCATCCTCGATCCGGACGAAGGCATCTCGCCCTACCGGCGCGACAGCTTCGAGCCGATCCTCCGGTCCTGCCAGGCCAGGCTGGACGTCGAGGGTGGATACCTGCCCGACCGTCTGACGCTCGCACCCGGCGAACCCGTTCCGGCTGCAGGGGAGAACCTGTCGGTGTCCGACCGCTGGGTGCTTTTCGCCCGCCGCAGGTCGGACAGCTTCCTGCTCGCGGACATCGAGAACCTGAAGCGCTCCGTCGAACGTGCTGCGCAGGAGCACGGTCTGCCGGGTCCGGCGCGGACGCTGGTCATGGGGCCGGCCGACGAGCCGTCGCGGGACTTCTGGAGACCCTTGAGCGACCGGGTAGGCGGGACGGCCGAGCGCGCGCCCGAGCCGGAAGGCGCATCCGAGGCAGGCGACCTCTTCTTCCCCAAGCCGTTCAACGACGAGCAGATGGAAATCGTGCGGCGGCTCGAAGCCACCGACGGAATCGTGGTTCAGGGCCCGCCCGGAACGGGCAAGACCCACACCATCTCGAACATCATCTGCCACTACATGGCGACCGGTCGGCGCATCCTGGTCGTCTCCCATGGGGAGCCGGCCCTGGCCGTTCTACGGGACCAACTACCCGACGGGGTCCGCGACCTGGCGATCAGCATTACCGCGACCGAGCGCGAGGGCTTTCGGCAACTAGAAACTGCGGTTCGCCTCCTGCAGTCGGTGGTCGAGAGCATCAAGCCGTCGGAGCAGGCACGGCTGATCCGTGACCTGGAAGCGTCGGTCGTGGGGCTCCGGGGCCGGCTGGAAGCTGTCGACGCCGAGATCGAGCGGTTCGCACTCCGCCAACTCTCCCCCGCCTTTGGTGACGAGCGTCCCGCCGAGCTCGCGCGGCGGGTTGCGCACTCGGCCACGCGGCATGGCTGGTTCGAGGACCGTCCGGGCGACGCCTCCTCCGAGGCGACACCGCGGGACGAAGACGTCGCCGCCCTGCGCACGGCCCGCCTCGCCTTGGGAACCCGCCTCGAACACATCGACTGCGTCCTTCCCTCCGTCCACGACCTGCCGGACGGCGATGTCCTCGCGAGGCTCCACGACGATCTGGTCCGGTCCGTCCACCTTGCCGAGGCTGCGGCGAGCGAACCCTCGATCCGAGTGCGGATCGCGTCCCTGCAGGACGTGGCCCGAGCGCTTGAGGCAGCTTTCGAGCTGGGGGCCCTGCGCCGCGCCAAGCACCTCTCCGATGGCGCTCCCTGGCTGCAGCCGTTGGCTGAGGATATGCTGTTCGCGACCGGCGAGAACCGCCTCGTCGACCTTGTCAGGCGCTTCGCCGAGGATGCCCGACCTGTCGCTCGCGAGCGGGAGCGGTACCTCGGCCTTCCCGTTGAGCTTCCCGAGGGCTTTGGCCCCGCATCCCAAGAGGTCGCCGGCATCGTCCGCCGCCTCGCTGCCGACGAACCGGTGTTCGGCTTCTTCGCATTCCGCGAGAGGTCGCTGCGTCCCACCGTCGACGCCATCCGGGTGCAGGGGCACCCTCCGGCCGGACCCGGGGAATGGGCACATGTTCGTGACCATCTGGCTTGGCGGGATGCGGTCGCATCGCTCGCGATCCGCTGGCGGGCGTTGGCGGAGGAGATCGGCGCTCCCTCCGTCGCCACGGCTCGCGAGCTCGACCAGCTCGTTGCCACGCTCGATGCCGTTCTGTTTGAGGCGGAACGCGCGACGAAGGTTCTCAGCGCTACGTTCGCCGCCCTTGTTCCGGGTGGCGGGTCCGTCCGCGACCTTTGGCTGGATCGCCGTCGGCTCGATCTCGTCGAGGCAGCCTTTCGAAATGCCGCGGCCGCGGCGCAACTCTCGGCCTCCCGGAGCGAGATCGGCCGGCTTCAGACCTTTTTCCCGGAGACGGCAGGAAAGATCGGTCAGCTCGCCCGCAACTTCCTGTCGGAGGCAGTCGGGCGTCAGGGGGTGGAAGGGGAGCAGGTCTCGCATCTTTGGTCGGCCCTGCGTCGCCAGATCGAGGACCTGGGGCAGAGCCGAGCCCACTTCGATGTCGTTCGAGAGGTCACCGAAGCCGTCCACGCGTGCGGCGCGCCGATCTGGGCTTCGCGCCTTCGACGGGAACCGGCCAAGGACCTGGCCGACCCGCTGCTGCCGAAGGAGTGGCGCGAGGCCTGGGAATGGGGCGCGATGGCCGCCTACCTGGGGCGGATCGATGACCGGGACAGGCTGAGGTCGCTTGCGGACGAACGCGTCCGGCTGGATGCCGAGGTGCGGAAAACCTTTGAAGGGCTCGTCCGCGAGCGCACCTTCTACGAGCTCGGTCGCTCGATGACCGGTACGGTGCGTGCGGCCTTGATGATGTTCGCCACGGCCCTGCGCAAGACGGGCAAGGGCACCGGCAAGGGCGCCGTGCGCCACCGACGTGACGCCCGCCTGGCCATGGCGCAATGCTACGCCGCCATTCCATGCTGGATCATGCCGGCTTGGCGCGTCGCCGAGCAGCTGCCCGGCGAGGTCGGTTCCTTCGACCTCGTGATCATGGACGAGGCCTCGCAGTCGGACATCCGCGAGCTTCCGGCCCTGCTCCGCGGCAGGAAGATCCTCGTGGTCGGCGACGACAAGCAGGTGAGCCCGAGCGCGGCGTTCATCGAGAACGCGAAGATCGACCGGCTCGAACACGGCTTCCTCAAGGGCCAGCCCTTCCGAACCCTCCTCCTGCCGGGAGCCTCGCTCTACGACCTCGCCAAGGTGATGTTCCCGGACAAGCTGGTCATGCTGCGGGAGCACTTCCGCTGCGTCGAACCCATTATCCGGTTCTCGATGCAGTTCTATCCCGAACCCCTGGTCCCCCTTCGCGTGCCCACCGCGCACGAGCGGCTCGACCCTCCCCTCGTCGACATCTACGTGCCGGACGGACGCCGCAAGGGCGACAAGCAGAACCCCCGCGAGGCCGAGGTGATCGTCGACGAGATCCGCAAGCTCGTCGACGACCCGAGCCTTGCGCGCGTGGAGGCCCTGGACCGCTGGCGAACCATCGGCGTCGTGTCCCTGATCGGGGCGAAGCAGGCCGCCCTCATCAACCGCATGCTCCTGGACGAACTCGGCGAGGAACTCGTGAGGCGACACCGCATCGCCTGCGGAGACAGCGCCACCTTCCAGGGTAACGAGCGCGACGTGGTCTTCCTGTCGATGATCGCCGATCCGGACAGCAAGCAGGCCCAGACCGCCACCCAGTTCGAGCAACGCTTCAACGTGGCACTGTCCCGGGCCCGGGACAGGCTGGTCCTGGTGCGCTCCGTCCGGGAGGACGAGCTCAAGCCCGACGACCTCAAGGCGCGCGTGATCCGGCACTTCCGCGAGCCCATGGCCGGCGCCGAGGCCCGCTCGGGAGACCTGGAGGCACACTGCGATTCCGATTTCGAGCGCGACGTTCTTCGGCGTCTCGTCGAGCGCGGATACCGCGTGACCCCGCAGGTGGGCGCGCTCGGGTACCGGATCGATCTCGTCGTGGAGGGCGTGAACGGGCGTCGTCTCGCGGTCGAATGCGACGGCGACAGGTACCATGGGCCGGAGCGCTGGGCGGACGACATGCGCCGCCAGCGCATTCTGGAACGGGTCGGTTGGCGCTTCTGGCGTTGCTGGTCGTCGAGCTTCACCCTCGACCCGGATGGATGCATGCTGGACCTGTTCGAGACGCTCGAACGGTCCGGCATCGAGCCAGGAGGAGCTGCAGAGAGCCAGCCATCCTATACCGCGCACCGGACGGCTCCGACGTCGCGGGAGCGAGCGGAAGGACGGCCGGAGGCCGGTGCTTCACAGGACCTCCTCGAACCACGCGCCGAATGCGACCCGCTGGAGCGCGCCGGAACCCCGAAAAGCGTACCTTCGAAAGAAGGGATACGTGCCGGCGACCGGGTCGTGGTGCGCTACCTCGATGACAATAGGACGGCGACCTTCACGCTTGGGCATGGATCCCACGACGAGGTGAACGGACAGCTTCCCATCAGCTCACCCCTGGGGTCGAAGCTTCTCGGGGTATCGGAGGAGGACGAGATCGAGTTCGACGCGGGCGGGCGCATCCGTCGCGTACTGGTATTAAGAACTGAGCGGCCGCGTGCAGCCCTTTGATCGAGCGTGTCGTCGCTCGGTTGGTTGAGCGGCTTTGCGAACTACCTCGTGTCCGGAAATCCTTGCGGCCTGCTGGAACGTGCGCTTAAAGGCACATGTTGATGCGGTGGAGCCGTTGGCACCCCATATCACCGTTGCAGACGGCCGGCGGAGGTGTACCATTCACCCGCTGGTAACCGCATCCATTCCAGCGTGAGGCCGAACCCCTTTGATGGCCAGTCCCGTCGACATGACCGAGTATCGCACAATGGCGGAAAACGCCCTTCGTGCCAGTCGGGCAACCGGCAGTCGCCGGGTCGTGAGCAATCGCGGGCCCGAGCATGCGCGCGCCGTGACCGACGTGCTCGTTACCAGCGCGGAGCGACATCTCGCGTTCCTGTGCGGGTACTTCTCGTCGGATATCTTCGATGCCTCGAAGACCCGCGAGTTCCTCGACGGTCCCGGCGCCCAGATGTCGGTCCTGCTGGACCACATGCCGGATGCTGCCCATCGTTCCGCGCTGTCCGAACTCGGCGCATACATGGTCGGCGACGACCCAAAGCTGAGGGTCCGTCGTCTCGAACATCCGGCCACGGTGCATTTCGGCATCGCCGACGAACGCGACGTTCGGATCGAGACCGACACCCAGTCCCGAAAGGCCACGGTCGTCTTCGGCGACCCCGTCGTCGCGCGTTCCGCAACCCGCAAGTTCAAGTCGCTCTGGGATGCCGCGGTACCGGTCACCGCCCAGGAACTCGGCGCCTCCGCGACCCGCTAGGCGAACGGTCCCGCCCCATGCGTGCGTTCGGATTGCTCGCCCTCGGCGTCCTGGTCGGGCTTGCTGTCTATCACGTGCTCGGGGTGACCGGGGTCTCCGCTATGGTGGAGCACTTCCACCCGAAGTTCGACACCCCAGACCTGAGGCGCCTTGCGGCCGATGAGAACCGCAAGGCGCTTGAGGTCATTTTCGGCACCATCATCACCCTCGGGGGCATCACCCTCACCTGCACCGTGGGGTATCTCTCCCTACCACAGGAACGCTTTAGCGAGGCCGCGCAACGACTGGCACAGCAGGCATTCGGGGAGATGTACCAGAACCGGGAGGAATCCTCCGAGCAGTTGAAGCGGGCGCAAGCCGCCATTGAGAAGAACGAAAAATCCCGTCCCTCACTCATCGCCCTCTACACGCTGATTAGCATCCACTCCATTGCGCCCTGGACCTTTCGGCCCTGCCACAAGCAGCTGCAGGCCCTAGGGAACGGTCTGCGGAACGTCTGGCGGGGAACCCGCATCGCGGTGTTCGTACGCGCAGGCGACGTTTCCTGCGTCGCCTGGCTCGCGGGGCTCACTGCCCTGACTGTGCTGTTCGCCGCCCTTTTCATGGTCCGGCTTGTAGCCCTCGATGCCGTCGTGGACGGGCCCTGGCCGATGATCACCGACCTCGCCCAGCTCGGCGCCCTCTTCACGCTCGTCGCACTCGTCCTCGTCATGGGCATCGCCATCGCTCGGGCGGTCACGGCCCAGTCGGTCAGGCGTGCCATCGAGGAAGCCCGTGAGCAGGAGGAAGGCCGTTTGGCGGACGAGGCCACCCGCCTGATCGATCAGACCGGCGAGGTCCTCGGCGCCTAGCTCTGGACCGGGGCCTGTGCTGGATGCCGTCCGCGAAGCTTGCCCCTTCACGCCCCTCCACGATGACGCACCGCTTCCGGAAGGATGTACCGCCACGGCGTCTTCTAAAGCCGCACCGCCCGCAGCCGCAGGGCGTTCCCGATGACGCTGACCGAGGAGAGCGCCATCGCCGCGGCCGCGATGACCGGGGACAACAGGATGCCAAGAAACGGATAGAGCACCCCGGCCGCCACCGGCACGCCCGCGGCATTGTAGATGAAGGCGAAGAACAGGTTCTGGCGGATGTTGCCCATCACCGCCCGCGACAGGCGCCGTGCCCGCACGATGCCCATGAGGTCGCCCTTGAGCAGCGTCAGCCCAGCGCTTTCGATGGCCACGTCGGTCCCCGTTCCCATGGCGATGCCGACGTCGGCCGCGGCGAGCGCCGGGGCGTCGTTGACGCCGTCGCCCGCCATGGCGACCACCTGCCCCGCCGACTTGTGCCTCTCGACCACGGCGGCCTTCTGGTCGGGCAGCACCTCCGCCTCGACCTCCTCGATGCCGAGCCGACGCGCCACCGCCTCGGCGGTGGTCCGGTTGTCGCCCGTGAGCATGACGACACGGATGCCTTCGACCCGGAGCGCGGCCAGTGCCTCTGCCGTCGTCGCCTTGACCGGGTCGGCGATGGCGAGGACGCCGCCCACGCGTCCGTCGACGCCGACGAAGATGGCCGTCGCCCCGTCCCGCCTCAGGTCATCGGCCTGGACCGCGTAGGCGGAGACGTCCACGCCCTGCTCGCGCAGGAAGCTCGCGTTGCCGAGCGCCACACGCCGTCCCTCGACGGTGCCGAGCGCGCCCTTGCCCGTCGGGCTGTCGAAGCCGGTGACCGGGGCGAAGGCCAGCCCCCGCTTCTCGGCGGCCGCCACGACCGCGACCGCCAAGGGGTGTTCGCTCGCGCGCTCCACGCTTGCCGAAAGCCGCAGGACCTCCGCCTCGTCGAAGCCCGCCGCGGGCACGATCCGGGTGACCGTGGGCTTGCCCTCCGTCAAGGTACCGGTTTTGTCGACCACGAGGGTCGTGACCCGCTCCATCCGCTCCAGCGCCTCGGCGTTCTTCACGAGCACCCCGGCCCCGGCGCCCCTGCCGACGCCGACCATGATGGACATCGGGGTGGCGAGCCCGAGCGCGCAGGGGCAGGCGATGATGAGAACGGCCACGGCGGCCAGGAGGGCGAAGGTGAAGCGCGGCTCGGGGCCGAACGCCATCCAGGCGACGAAGGCCAGCAGCGCCACGCCGATGACGGCGGGCACGAACCAGCCCGCCACCCGGTCCGCGAGGCGCTGGATGGGGGCCCGGCTGCGCTGCGCCTCGGCCACCATCTGGACGATGCGGGCCAGCATGGTGTCCCGACCAACCTTGGTCGCCTCGATGACGAGCGAGCCGGACTGGTTGAGGCTGCCGCCGATGACCGTGGCGCCGGCCTCCTTCGTGACCGGCATCGATTCCCCGGTCACGAGGCTCTCGTCGACCGAGCTTCGACCTTCGCTCACGGTTCCGTCGACCGGCACCTTCTCGCCCGGGCGCACCCGCAGGCGGTCGCCGACGCGGATGTCCTCCAGGCGAACCTCGTCGTCGGTGCCGTCCGGATGAAGGCGCCGGGCGGTCTTCGGCGCCAGGTCGAGGAGCGCCCTGAGGGCCCCGCTGGTGCTCTCGCGCGCCCGCAGTTCCAGGACCTGGCCGAGAAGCACCAGCACGGTGATGACGGCCGCCGCCTCGAAGTAGGCCGGCACCGCCCCGCCGTGACCGCGCAGCGCCTCGGGGAACAAGCCGGGAGCGACGGTGGCGACGACGCTGTAGGCCCAGGCCACCCCGGTCCCGAGGGCGACGAGGGTGAACATGTTGAGGTTGCGCGAGCGCACGGAGTGAAGGGCCCGCACGAAAAAGGGCCAGCCGGCCCAGAGCACGACCGGCGTCGCGAGCGCGAACTGTATCCAGTTCGAGGCCTGCTGGCCGAGCCGCTCGGTCAGGCCGAAAAGATGGCCGCCCATCTCCAGCACGAAGACCGGAAGCGTCAGGACGAGCCCGACCCGGAACCGGCGCGTCATGTCGACGAGCTCCTCGCTCGGGCCAGCGTCCGCGCCGACCATGGCCGGCTCCAACCCCATGCCGCAGATCGGGCAGGCGCCGGGGCCGACCTGGCGCACCTCCGGATGCATCGGGCAGGTGTAGATCGTGCCTTCGGGCACGGGATCGGACTTCGCGGCGGCTTGGGCCGGGTCGATGTACCGGACCGGATCGGCCTCGAACTTCGTTCCGCAGCCTGTCGAGCAGAAGTAGTACGGGTGCCCGGCATGCTCGGCCCGATGCTTCGCCCTGTGAGGGTCGACCGTCATCCCACAGACGGGATCCTTGACCGTCCCGGCGCCGGCGGGCGGCTCGACCTGATGGCCATGCGCGTGGTCATGCCCGGCATGGGCACCGTGGGGGTCTGCATGGTCGTTCGCTGCGGTGCCGTGGATCATGATCGTGTTCCCGTTCGTCGATGTTGCCTAACGGTGTGCGCCTTCCCATCATGGGAAGGTCAACCATGGGGATCGTCATGAACATCGGGCAGGCGGCGGACGCATCGGGGGTCTCAGCCAAGATGATCCGCCATTACGAGAGCATCGGCTTGGTGCCCCAGGCCGACCGCCGGGACAGCGGCTACCGCGACTACGACCCGGAGGACGTGCACCGGCTCAGCTTCGTCCGCCGGGCTCGGGACCTCGGCTTCCCGTTGGAACGCATCCGGGTCCTTCTGGGATTGTGGGGCGATCCCACACGCAGCAGCGCCGAGGTGAAGGCCCTCGCTTTGACCCACATCGAGGAACTCGAAGAGAAGGCCCGCCACCTTCAGGAAATGGCGGACGTCCTTCGTGGTCTGGCCGACGCCTGCGACGGGGACGGACGACCCCACTGCCCGATCATCGAGGGACTGGAGGCCGGATCCGTGCCGGCCTCCAGCCCCTCGGGTGAACGGCTTATTTCGCGTTCTTCTTCAACCAGCCTTCCATCTCGCCGATCTCCTTCTCCTGGTCGTCGATGATCTTCTGGGCCATCGCCTTGGTCTCGGGGTCCTTGGCGTGCTTCAGGGCCACCTTGGCCATGGCCACCGCGCCCTTGTGGTGCGGGATCATGTGGGTGCGGAAATCCACGTCCGGGTTGCCGGTGTAGGGCACGTGCATGTCGTGCATCATCGCCATGTCGGCGGCCTTGAAGTCCTTGGTCGAGGCCGGGTCCTTCGGGTCCGGCTTCATGTCGTTTATCATCTTCATCATGTCTTCGTCATGCGACGCCTTCGGGTCGCCGGGCATCTCGTGCCCGCCGTGGGAATGGGTCGACTGGGCGAGGCTCGGCCCAGCCGTTCCGAGGCCGAGCAGCGCGGCCAGTGCAATCGTGCCGATGGTCTTCATGGTCGTTTCCATTCCTACGTGACGTAACTTGGTGGTGGGGCAGTGGGAGCCCTGCGCCCTGGACGGACGCATGAGGGTTCCCGGTCCGGGCGGCCGATCAGCGGTTCCGGGACGGCTTGGAGGCCGATCCATCGGGATGGGCGTGGTCCATGCGTTCACCCGACCCCGTCGAACCCGTCTCGCCGGGGCGCGCGTCGTGGGCCGGCCCACCCGAGGTGCCACCACGGTTCGGCGTCGGCTGGGTCTGCTGCTCGGCGTTGGCATTGCCCTGGTCGTCGGCGAGGGCCGGGGTTGCCGCCGAGAGGGCGATCAGCAGGGCGGCGGCGGTCATGGTCTTCATGGCTTCGGTCTCCTTGGTTCGTCGTGTTGGACAGGCCGGCAAAGCGTTTTCCGGCCGGTGGCTCGAACAGGAGGGACAGCCTTCGGCGGTCCTCCTGCATCCCTGCACGGGATCGGTCGGTCCCCTCCGGCCCGCGTCCGGGGCCGGAGGGCCGCTGGTCAGTTGAACTTGCCGCTCGTCGTCGCGCCGTCCGGGGCGGTGAGCTGGACGGCGCCCTTCGGGCTCTCACCGAGCGCCACGGACGCCTTGCCCGAGAGGCGGTTGGCGTCGGCCGGTTCGAGGGGCACCCGAGCCGGCTTGCCGCCGACGACGAGGATGGCGGTGCCCTTGAAGCCGGTCGCCGGAACCGGTTTCTGGCTGCCGTCCGTGACGAACACGTCGACGCTTTCGCCCTTGGCAACGAGCTCGACGTGGTACTTGCCGGCATCCGTCACCCGGCCGCCGTGCTGGCCGGACACCTCGTGCGCGTGGACCGGCAGGGCGAGCAGCACGCCCGCCATCAGGGCCATTCTCCAGGGAATCATCGGGTTTCTCCTTTTTGGGTGGGGGCTCAGAACGCCTCGACCGGACGCGGCTTGGCGCCGTCCGGACGCGGTGCATCGGGTGTCTCGGACTGCACGGCGCGCAAGCGCTCCAGCGGGGCCTTGCCGAACCGCAGGAACAGGACGGGCGTCAGGACCGTGTCGAGCAGGGTCGCGCTGATCAGGCCGCCGAAGATGGTCACCGCGACCGGGTGCAGGATCTCCTTGCCCGGGTTCGCGGCGTCGTAGAGCAGCGGCACCAGGGCGACGCCCGCCGACAGGGCGGTCATCAGCACCGGCGTCAGGCGCTCCAGGCTGCCGCGCACCACGAGGTCGCGCCCGAACGGCATGCCCTCGTGCAGCGACAGGTTCAGGTAGTGGCTGATCTTCAGGATGCCGTTGCGGGCGCTGATGCCGGTCAGCGTGATGAACCCGATCATCGACGCCACCGAGAGCGGCTGGCCCACCAGCCACAGCGCGATCACGCTGCCGATGAGGGCGAGCGGCACGTTGCCCATGATGATCAGCGCCAGCACGGCCGAGCGGTAGCGGCTGTAGAGGATGGCGAAGACCAGGGCGAGGGAAAGGGTCGAAAGGGCCGCGATGGTCCGGCTCGCCTCCTCCTGCGCCTGGAAGGTCCCCTCCAGGCTGGCGAAGAAGCCCGGCGGGAGCTTGGCTTCCGCCACCTCCTTGCGGATGGCCGCCACGATGGTGGCCATGTCGCTTTGCCCGTTGGTGTTGGCCTGGACGACGAGACGGCGCCGGCTGTTCTCGCGCAGGATCTGGTTGGGGCCGTCCGTCTCGCGGATGTCGGCGACCTGGCGCGCCGGCACCCAGCCGGACGGCGTCTCGATCAGGAGGTCCTTGAGCCCCTGGGTCGTGCGCTGGCGCTCGGGCAGGCGCAAGAGCACGTCGAAGCGCTTGTAGCCATCGGCCACCGTCGAAACGACGCGCCCGTTGGACAGCCGGCTGAGCTGCTCGACTACGGCCGAGGGCTGGACCCCGTAGAGGGCGGCCCGGGTGTAATCGACCCGGATCTCCAGCTGCGGGATGCGGACCTGCTTCTCCACCTGCAGGTCGGCCAGGCCGGGGATTTTTGCCATGCGGTCGCGCAGGTCGTTGGCCACGCTGCGCAGGGCGTCGAGATCCTCGCCGAAGATCTTCAGGGCAAGCTCGGCCCGGACGCCGGACAGCATGTGGTCGAGGCGGTGCGAGATCGGCTGGCCGACGTTCACCGAGAGCGGCAGCCGGGACAGGCGCTGCCGGATGTCCGCCACGACCGCGTCCTTCGGCCGGCCGCCGCCCTTGAGCTCGACCTCGATCTCGGAGGAGTGGACGCCCTCAGCATGCTCGTCGAGCTCGGCCCGGCCGGTGCGGCGACCCACCGAGGCGACCTCCGGAATGTCCAGGAGCAGCTTCTCGGCGATGAGGCCGACGCGGTTGCTCTCGGAGAGCGAAATCCCCGGGTTGAACGTCGTGTTGACGGTGAACGAGCCCTCGTTGAAGGGCGGGAGGAAGGCGCGCGGCAGGTTCCAGGCGGCGATCCCGGCCGCCACGACGGACAGCGCCACCGTGGCGACGAGCAGGCGCTGGTGCCGGAAGGCGACGCCGAGCAACCGGGCGTTACCCCGCTTGAGCCAGCGCAGCAGGGCGCTGTCGTGCTCGGCCAGGCTCTTGAGGCCGGGCAGCAGGTAGTAGGCCAGCACCGGCGTCAGGGTCACGGACACCAGCAGGCTCGCCAGGATGGAGATGATGTAGGCCTGGCCCAGGGGCGCGAAGAGGCGGCCCTCGATGCCCGACAGGGCGAACAGGGGCACGAACACGAGGACGATGATCATCGTTGCGTAGACGATGCCGGAGCGCACCTCCGAGGAGGCGGCAACCACCACCTCGAAGGTCGAGCGCGGCGAGCCGGCCGCCCGGTTCTCGCCGAGCCTTCGAAAGATGTTCTCGACGTCGACCACCGCGTCGTCGACGAGCTCGCCGATGGCGATGGCGAGCCCGCCCAGGGTCATGGTGTTGATCGACAGGCCGGCGAGGTGGAAGGCCACCGCGGTCGCCAGGATCGAGACCGGGATGGCGGTCAGCGAGATGGCCGTGGTGCGCACGTTCAGGAGGAACGCGAAGAGCACGATGGCCACAACCACGATGGCCTCGACGAGCACGCGCTCGACGTTGGCGATGGAGGTCTCGATGAAGTTCGCCTGCCGGAACAGGATCTGGTCGGCCTTGATCCCGTTCGGCAGGGTCGCGGTGACCTCCTTCAGCGCCGCCTCGATCTCGCGGGTGAGCTTGACCGTGTCGACGTCGGGCTGCTTCTCGACGGAGACGATGACGCCGGGCTTGCCCATGTAGCCGCCGTCGCCGCGCTTCACCCTCGGGGCGAAGGAGACTTCCGCCACCTGGCGCAGGTAGACCGGCGCGTCCGCGACGTTGGCGACGACGACGCTGCGCAGGTCGTCGAGGCTCATGGTCCGGCCGATGTTCCGGATGAGGTACTCGCGGGCGTACTGGTCGGTGAAGCCGCCGCCGGCATTGGTGCCGAACTGGGTCAGGGACGCCTCAAGCTGGGCGTTGGTGACGCCGAGCGCCCGCATGGCCGCCACGTTCGGGCTTACCCGGAACTGGCGCACCTCGCCGCCGATGGGAATGACCTGGGCGACGCCCGGGATGGTGAGCAGGCGAGGCCGCAGGATGAAGTCGGCGGCCTCGCGCACCTCCATCGGGGTCGCGTTGTCTCCGGTCACCGCGACCAGCAGGATCTGCCCCATGATGGAGGAGATCGGCCCCATCTGGGGCGTGACGTTCGGCGGGAGCTGGTCGCGGACCAGGGTCAGACGCTCGGCGATCTGCTGCCGATTCCGGTAGATGTCGGTGCCCCAGTCGAACTCGACGTAGACGATGGAGAGCCCGACGCCGGAGACCGAGCGCACCCGGCTGACCCCGGGCAGGCCGTTCATCCGGGTCTCGATGGGATAGGTGACGAGCTGCTCCACCTCGGGCGGCGCGAGCCCCTCGGCCTCGGTCATGATGGTGACCGTCGGCTTGTTGAGGTCGGGAAACACGTCCACCGGCAGCTTGGTGGCGGTGAAGGCGCCGTACAGGATCAGGACGGCGGCGACCGCGAGGACGAGCAGGCGGTTGCGCAGTGACTGCGTGACGAGGAAATTGAACATGGGCGTGCCTCCTCAGCGGACCTGATCGAGGAGCTCGGCGCCCTCGGTGACGACGCGCTTGCCCGCGCCTACCCCCTCGGCGACGAGCACGTTGGTCCCGTCGAGGGGCTCGACCCGGACCTGGCGGGCCTCGAAGCGCTCGGCGGCGACGTGCTCGTAGACGATGGCCTGCCCGTTGCCGGAGCGGACCACCGCCGCACGCGGCAGGGCGAGGCCGGACTGCTCGGCGTCCGTGCCGGCGAGCACCGTGAGGAACTGCCCGACCCGCAGGCCGGCGGTGTTGCCCTTGATCGCGAACTGGACCGGGATGGCCTGGTTGCGGTCGGCGAGGCCGGCGCCCTGGTAGACGAGGGATAGGGTGCGCCCGTCGGCGAAGCGGGCCGTGGCGTTCCCAGCCGGCGTGAGGGCGTCGAAGCTCAGGGCCTCGACCCAGAGACGGGTCGGGTCGACGATCTGGAACACCATGGCGCCGGCCGCCGCCATCTGGCCCGCCACCGCGGAGGCCTGCGCGATAACGCCGTCGACGGGCGCGACCAGGGCTTCCGGCTGCTGTCGTGCCTTGTCGAGGGCCGTGCGGCGGTCCTGCAGGCCCTTCAGCTCGGAGAGGGCGTCGTCGAGCTGTGTCTGGGCGACGGCGCCGGTGGTCGCGAGCTTGCGATAGCGCTCCACGCGGCGCTCGACGACGTCGATCTGCTGGTCGAGCTCGCCCTGGCGCTGGCGCATGTCCGAGACGTCGATGGCCTGGACCGGGGGCGTCACGTAGGCCAGCACGTCGCCCTTCCTCACCGTCGTCCCGAGGCGCGGGAACAGGCCTGAGGACGGCGGCGAGAGCCGGCCGCCGACCGAGGATTGCACGACGCCGCTGGCGTTCGGGTCCGGGATCACGCGTCCCGGCAGTTCGACCGTCCGGTGGAACGTCGCCTGCTCCGTCATGGTGGTGCGCAGGACCAGGAGGCGCTGGGTCGGCTTGGGCACGAACACGGAGCCGTCAGGCAGGCGCTGGGCAAGGTCGGACGACGGCTGCGCGGGGTCGAGCAGGGCCGCGCCTTGAACCGGGTCGCCCTTGGACGGGGTGCCGTGGTCCTCGTCGCCATGGGCGAAGGCCACGGTCCCGAGCGCCAGGGTCACGAAGACCGCCATGACGGCCACGGCGGGAAGGCTGCGCCGGCCCCGCATGAGCACGGTGAGCAGCATGCCGAGGAGGAAGGCGGCCGCCGCGGTCAGCATCAGGACGGGGTCCTTGGCCGCGAGGCGGGCCTTCAGGTCGGCGACGGCGGCGGACGCCTTGGCCATGGCGGTGCCGCCCGGCGCTGCGGCCGGGGCGGCGACGGGCGCCTGGGTCTGCGGGATGGACAGCGGGACGGTGAGGACGTCGACCGCCTCCCCGGCGGTGACGGTCACCAGGAGGTCGTGCGATCCCGCCTGCGCGAGCCAGGGCGCGGGAAGCACGTAGGCCGCCTCGGCGGTCTCGGTGGCGGTCCTCTGCCCCTCGGGCGTCTCCACCTCCAGGACTGCGCCGCGGACGGGTTCGTTGGTCCGGAAGCGGTCGAGGTAGAACGTGACCTTCCCGTCCCGTGGGATGGCGGTCAGCTCGAACGCGTCCGACGCGGCCTCGCCGCGCGGGGCGATGGACTTCGAGACGGGCGGGGGCGGTGCGCCGTGGTCGTGCCCCTCATGGGCACGTGCGGGACCCGCCAGCGAAGCGACGGCCAGCCACGCCGCGCCAAGGGCGGCGGCAATACGAAAAGACATGGAAGAGGCATCCTCGCGTTCGAACACCGGACGCACATCCGCGGCTTGCGGACGGAATCCGACCGTTGCGCGCCCTTGGCGCGCCGTTCGTTACGCGAGGGTTCGTGGGGGCCTGGGCAGGGCCTCGGGGCCGAGGCCGGAGCGGCCGTCGATGTCGTGCGTGACCAGAACGACATGCCCGAAGGCGAGCGTCGGCATTGTCATCGGAGCCGAGAGGATGCCAGGAACGCAGCAGGACATCGTCCCGCAGCATGCGCCCTTGCAGGGACCGGGGCAGCAACCCCGACCCGCGTCCTCGGACTGGAGGACGGCGACCCGGGCGGGAACCGCGGCCTTGAGCAGCACGGGCGTTGCATCGACGGCAGCCGCCGACCGACCGACGTCGCGCGGTGCGGGGGCCGCCAGCGGCGCGACGGACGCCTTGGGCGCCCGCGTCATGGCGGCATGGTCATGGCCACCGTGATGATGGCCTTCGTGAGCCTGGACGGCAGACGGCGCGACGTAGGCGATGATCATCACGATCATCGCCGCCATCAGGCGCACGAGTTGCCGGTCGGGTCTCATCGGGATTGCTTACACCGTTTCGATGGGCCGAGGAATACTCGCCCCGGGACACAAATGGCCGAGCGCCGATATTGTTTCCGCTTGCCGGTCGGTCAAGCCGCGGCGGTCAGCGGTTCGACGCCATAGCCCGCGGAACTGACCGCGTCGGTGAACCGCGCCGCATCCGAGGACGACGCGATGGAGACGATGCCTTCGCCCAGGTCGATGTCGACGGTGGCATTCGGATCGACGCCCAGGACCGCGCGCGTAACGGACTTGGCGCAGCCGCCGCAGTTCATTCGAGTGACCTTGAGCCGGATCATGACGGTTCTCCTCTTAGAAGTGACGTCACGGCGATATGGGGCTTCCCATGATGGGAAGGTCAAGAGCTTCTTGTCCGGCGGCAGACGGATACCTCGGAGCGGCTTGTCTTGGCGTGATCTCAAGCTTGGTGCAGGCCCCCGCCCGGCCTATCCCTTGCTCTCAACGTAAGGGGCTGACCATGGGCGTCAATTTCCGTCCACGTGCAGGCCATGAACCGATATGACCTTGACGACCCGGCATGCTCCGATCCGTCCATGCCTGTAAGCCCCGACCATGCGTGGAAGCTCGTCCTTCGGGGCCAATAGCCATCTCCGGCTGACGACCGCCCCTTTTCGCCGTGCCGAGGCGTGCGTATCCGGCGCACGTCGACCAGTCCGGACCAATGACGATCCTAGACCTCGCCAGCGAAAGGACCAACGAGGCGCCTTCGCGTCCGCTGAACCCCGAACAATACACGCGATTATCTCGTGCGCTTCTCATCTTTGGCTAAGCGATACGTCTGAAACACCAAAATAATCTCGGATCGGTTTCCGAACGAAATGCGTTGCTGGCCATACAATGTTTCTAGGAGCACCACGATGAAGCGCAACCTTCTCGCTTACGCCGCCGCCACGACCCTGGCCCTGGCGCCGGTCGGGGCCCTCGCCCAGCACATCGACGTCGGCCCGGGCGGCGTCGGCGTCCATGGCGACAGTCATGGCGAGCGCCACGGCGACCGTCACCATGACGACCACCATGAGGTCGTCCGCGAGCATCACCACCACGACGACCATCACGATGACAACCATGGCAGCGAGCGCCGAACCACGGTCATCGAGCGCCACTGAGCGGTTCGCCGCTCCCAGGTCCGGCAAGATGAACGCGGGTTTCAGACCCCGTTCAAGTCGCCGGACCCATGCTCACGGCATCAATCCTTGAGGAAAGAGCCATGCGAGTCCGCATCCCAGCCCTTCTCGCCGCGACCCTGATCCTCGTCCCTGCCGCCGCATCGGCGCAGTATTACGGGGGCGACTTCGAGAGGCGCGGTCGCGACGTCCATGTCGACCGCTACCATCACGGCGACCACGACGACATCGTCGTGCATCGTCATCGCCGCCACTACGAGGAGCGGCCGGTCTACTACGAGCGTCGCCACCACCATCATCACCATCACGACTATTGAGGCTTGCCTCCCGTCGGGGGCCATCCGGCATGTACGAGTGGCCCGGAATCGTTCATAAGGCAGCCATGAGCGCGGGATCCCCAATTAGGGCCTACGAGGCAATGCGCGGTTGGTGGGCGATCGCCGTCCGCGCGCTCTCGCTCGTGCTCGCCCTGGCGCTTGTCGCTCCCGGAACCATCCATTCCGCAGAGGTCCATCGCTTCGCCGGTGCCGAAGTGTCGATGTCGGCTTATTCCGACGCGGCTCCGGCAAGCCATGCTGATGGCTGCCTGACCTGTCACGCAAACTGCGGATGCCACCAAGCCATCAATCCCGAGGGACCGGCTTTGGCGCTGAGCGCCATGACCAAGCGGCCGACCTACGCCCTCGTGGACGCGACTATGGTTTCGGTCTCGCCGGACCGCCTTCCGAGGCCTCCCCGCGCCTGAGATGGCGTCGTCACGTCCGTGGCGCGCGTCCTCCGACCATCCCAGCGGATGATCGGCCCCCACAGAGCGTGAACAGTACGGAGCACCGAAGCCCAGAGAACGGGCCTTCGTGTTCCAGGCAAACGGCCTCCTTCCATGCGTGCACTTCTGTCCGTGGCCTTCCTGGCCATAGGCATCGCCATCGGCGGTGCCTTCCCGCGTGTGTCCGAAATCGTGCAGGGCGCCCTCGCGACCGCCGGTCTTTCAACGGCCCCGAAGCCTCCACCGACGAACGCCGCCGTATCGAGGCCGGCGTCCGGGAAGGGCGACGAGGGACACGGCGAGCCGGATCACGAGCATGCTTCCAACGAGCGCCCGGATTCGGCGGGCGAGCCGGCGCATGGAGAGGCCGCACATCGGCATTCGGATAACGAGGCCAAGCCCAAGCCGAAGGCCCCCGGCCACGCGCATGCCGAGGGCGAGGCGCACGGCGAGGAGGGCGAGGGCAAGATCAAGATGACGGCCGAACAGGCCGCGGAGCAGGACATCAAGCTGGCTCGCGTCGACGCCGGCATACTCTCGCGCCATCTCCTCGTTCCCGGTTCCATCGTCCAGGATGCCGACCGGATCGCCCGCGTGCCCGCCCGGGTTGCCGGGACGGTGGCGGAAATGCGCAAGCGTCTCGGCGAGGACGTAGCCAAGGGCGAGGTCGTAGCGGTCCTCGATAGCCGCGAGGTTGCAGAGGCCAAGAGCGAGTTCCTGACGGCGACCGTCAAGGCGGACCTGGAGAAGACCAACTTCGACCGCCAGCAAGCGCTCTGGGACAAGCGAATCTCGGCGGAATCGGCCTTTCTCAACGCGAAGGCGGCCTATTCGGAAGCGACCCTTCGCGTCGACCTCGCCCGCCAGAAGCTTTCGGCCCTGGGGCTGAACGCGGCCGAGGTCGCAGTCTCGGCCAAGAAGGACGAGACAACCCCGAACCTGTCGACCCTTCGACGATACGAGCTCAGGTCCCCCCTCGCCGGACGGGTCGTCGAGCGAAAGGTCGACGTCGGCACGAAGGTCGGCAGCGAGGGCGACCCCGCGGACGTCTACACCGTGGCCGACCTGTCCTCCGTGTGGATCGAGCTCTCGGTCCCGACAACCGAGCTGGCGAAGGTGCGAGAGGGCGCCCGGGTGGCCATCGTCGCGGGGGACGACCGCCCTCGCGCAGAGGGCAAGGTCGTCTTCGTGAGCCCGATCCTCAACCCGGAGACGCGCTCGGCCCGTGTCATCGTCTCTTTGCCCAACAAGGACATGGCCTGGCGGCCGGGGACCTTCGTGACGACGGAAGTCGAGATCGCCCAGGATCCCGTCAAGGTCCGACTGCCGAAATCCGCAATCCAGACCATCGGCGGCGAGAAGGTGGTGTTCGCGCGGACCCCGGCGGGGTTCGAGAGAAGGGACGTGACCATCGGCAAGGCCGACGACCAGGCCTACGAGATCCTTTCGGGTCTGAACCCAGGCGACGAGGTCGCGGTGGCCAACTCCTTCGTCCTGAAGGCCGAGCTCGGCAAGGCCGAAGCCGACCACGACCACTGAAGGCGGGCGCGGACATGATCTCGAAGATCCTCGACTTCTCGGTCCACCAGCGCTGGCTCGTGGTGCTCCTGTCGCTTCTCGCCGCCGGCTTCGGCGTCTTCTCGCTGACCAAGCTCCCCATCGACGCGGTGCCCGACATCACCAACAACCAGGTGCAGATTAACACCACGGCGCCGTCGCTCTCGCCGGTCGATATCGAGAAGCAGGTGACCTATCCGGTCGAGACCGCCCTCGCCGGGATCAAGGGCCTGGAATACACCCGCTCGCTCTCGCGGAACGGGTTCTCCCAGGTCACCGCGGTCTTTTCCGAGAAGTTAGACATCTACTTCGCCCGGCAGCAGGTGGCGGAGCGCATCAACGAGGCGAAGTCGACCCTGCCGCCCGGGGCAGAGCCCCACATGGGCCCGATCTCGACCGGCCTGGGCGAGATCTACATGTGGTCCATCCACTACGCCAAGCCCGAGGAGCGCAAGGTCTCCCCGGACGGCAAGGGCGGGTGGCAGTCGGACGGAAGCTACCTGACCCCCGAGGGCCAGCGGCTCACGACCGAGCTGGAGCGCACGGCCTACCTGCGCACCGTTCAGGACTGGATCATCCGCCCCCAGGTGAAGACCGTGCCGGGGGTCGCCGGCGTCGACAGCATCGGCGGCTTCGACAAGCAGTACCACGTCCAGCCCGACCCGATGAAGCTCACCGCCCTCGACCTGTCCTTCGCCGACATCGCCCGGGCGCTGGAGGCCAACAACGCCAACCAAGGCGCACGTTACCTTGAGGACAACGGCGAGGGCTACGTAGTGCGCGCCGCCGGCCGCCTTGAGACCATGGAGGACATCGGCTCCGTCGTAGTGACGACGCGCGGCGGCGTGCCGGTCCGCATCTCCGACATCGCAGAGGTTCGGATCGGGCGCGACCTGCGCACCGGCTCCGGCAGCGAGGACGGGCGCGAGGTGGTGATCGGCACCGCCCTGATGCTCATCGGCGAGAACAGCCGGACCGTGGCGGCCGGCGTCGACGCTCGCATGACCGAGGTCCGGCGCACGCTACCGCCCGGCATCCAGGTCCAGACCGTGCTCAACCGTACGGTCCTCGTCGAGGCCACCATCAGGACCGTCGCGAAGAACCTAGCCGAGGGCGCGGCCCTCGTCGTCGTCATCCTGTTCCTGTTGCTGGGCAACATCCGCGCGGCCATCGTCGCTGCCCTCGTCATCCCGGTCGCGATGCTGATGACCATGACCGGCATGGTCCAGGGCCGCATCAGCGCCAACCTGATGAGCCTCGGCGCCCTCGACTTCGGCTTAATCGTCGACGGGGCCGTCATCATCACCGAGAACGCCCTGCGCCACCTGGCGGAGCGGCAGGGGGAGCTCGGGCGCAAGCTCGAACTGGAGGAGCGCCTCGTCACGGTGAGGGCCTCGGCCGAGGAGATGATCAAGCCCTCCCTCTACGGGCAAGCTATCATCATCCTCGTCTACGTGCCGCTCCTCACCTTCACTGGTGTCGAGGGCAAGATGTTCGAGCCGATGGCACTCACCGTCATCATCGCCCTTCTCTCGGCCTTCGTCCTGTCGCTGACCTTCGTGCCGGCGATGATCGCCATCGTCATCACCGGCAAGGTGACGGAGAAGGACAACGTCCTCATCCGCGGGATCAAAGCCGCCTACCGTCCGGTCCTCGGTGCCGCCCTGCGGGTCCCGATGACTTTCGTCGCGGTTGCCCTGGTGCTGCTCGTCGGGGCCGGGTTCCTGTTCACCAAGCTCGGGCAGGAGTTCATCCCGCAGCTCGACGAGAAGAGCATCGCGCTGAACGCCCAGCGCATCCCGTCGACCTCGCTCACCCAGTCGCAGGCGATGCAGCTGAAGGTCGAGCAGGCCGTTAGTCGGTTCCCCCAGGTCGCCTACGTCTTCTCGAAGACCGGCACCGCCGAGGTCGCCTCGGACCCCATGCCACCGAGCTCGTCCGACACCTTCGTCATTCTGAAACCGCAGGAGGAATGGCCCGACCCCGACCTGTCCAAGGCGGACTTGCAGGAGCAGATCGAGAAGGCCCTGGGGTCGCTTGCCGGCAATGTCTACGAGTTCTCCCAGCCCATCCAGCTTCGCTTCAACGAGCTCCTGGCCGGCACCCGCGGCGACCTTGCCGTAAAGGTGTTCGGTGAGGAGTTCGAGCCGATGCTCAAGACCGCCAACCAAGTCGCCGCGATCCTGCGCGGGACGGAGGGGGCCGACGACGTCAAGGTCGAGCAGACGGCCGGCCTGCCGTTCCTGGAGATCAAGATCAACAAGACCGAGGCCGCGCGCCTCGGCCTGAGCACGTCCGCAATCCAAGACGTCATCGGGGCGGCCATCGGCGGCCGCGAGGCCGGCATGGTGTTCGAGGGGGATCGCCGCTTCCCCATCGTCGTGCGGCTGAACGACAAGGTTCGCGAGGACCGCGAGGCCCTGGAGAACATCCCTGTTCCGTTGCCCCCGGGCGCCAATGGGCGGGCCTCCTCCGTGCTCCTGAAGCAGGTGGCGAGCTTCTCTGTCACCGAGGGCCCGAACCAGATCTCGCGGGAAAATGGTCGGCGCCGCGTCGTGGTCACCGCCAACGTCCGGGGCCGCGACATCGGCTCGCTCGTCGCCGAGGCGCAGGCCAAGGTCGCGTCCGGGGTGCAGCTTCCGGCCGGCTACTACGTGACCTGGGGCGGACAATTCGAGAACCTGGCCTCGGCCCGCCAGCGACTGATGGTGGTCGTGCCGGTCTGCTTCTTCCTGATCTTCCTGCTTCTGTTCTCGGCCCTGAACTCGGCCAAGGACGCCTTACTCGTGTTCAGCGCGGTGCCGCTGGCGCTCACCGGCGGCATCGCCGCCCTGTGGCTGCGGGGAATGCCGTTCTCCGTGCCCGCGGCGGTGGGTTTCATCGCCCTGTCGGGGGTGGCGGTCCTCAACGGCTTGGTGATGCTGACGTACATCAAGCAGCTCATCGCGGAGGGGAAGCCCCGGCGCGAGGCGATCCTCGAAGGCGCGATGACCCGGCTCCGACCGGTGGCGATGACCGCCTTGGTGGCGTCCCTCGGGTTCGTACCGATGGCGTTGGCGACCGAGACGGGGGCCGAGGTCCAACGGCCGCTCGCCACCGTGGTGATCGGAGGCCTCATCAGCGCGACCCTGCTGACGTTGGTCGTCCTGCCGGCCCTGTACGCACGCTTTGCCGGAGCGGTCCTGCCGTCGGGGGGCGCCCGGCCGGTTGGTGCCGGCCAAGCGAGGCACCAGGTCGAGGTCGCGGCGGAGTGAGGCAGCCCCCACCGGACGGAGCCCTGCCATGAACGTCGCCGCGCTGCTCCTCGCCTGCTTCCTTGGAATGGGCGGAACCTCCGCGGCGAGCGACCAAAGCTGCGTGATCCCCGGCCGTTTTCCCTTGCGAAGCGGCTTCATGCCGTCCCCGACGGTCTCCGTGCCCGAACCCTGCGGCTATTCCCTAGGGCACGCCGGTCCTTGCCAGGTCGGACAGCCGGGCACCATGGCGATGGATACCCCCGAGCCGGCCAAGCCGGAAGAAGCGCCGTTCGGGCTCTCGTGGGGGCCGCTGACGGAGGTACCAAAACCCTCGATGGTGGACCGGGAAGGCAACATCACCGCCCTGATCTACTTCCATGACCGTCCCCCCTCGGCCGGACGGGACACCGACCGGGTCGTCCTGGAGGTCTGCAAGGACGAGGGCCTGCAGCAAGTCATCTGGCTCAGCCGCCCCTTCTCCGACGTGGAACTCCCGGCCCGTTACGCCGCCATCCTCCAGGAAGGCGTTCAACGCCATGGAACGCCGCGGGAGGGTGACGCTCCGGGAACCGTCGCATGGCCTGCGGCTCGGACTTTCCTGGCGGTCCGGACATCGGCTTCGGGGGACCGGCGCCTCTTGATGGTTTCCCAGGGCGGGCGCTACGCGGGATGCTCGGCCACCCACGAGGCCATGACCGGCCATCCGGCCGGCGTGCACGCTTCCAGGCTCCTCGATCCCGATGGTAACGGACGATGATGGCGATGCCGGCTGTGCTTTCGGGCGTCTTCGTGATCCTGGCGCAGGCGCCGGCCACGAAGATCGTGGGCATCGGCGCATCCACCTGCGCGCGCTTCATCCATGACATCGGGGAAGCGCCGGAGAGGGAGCGGGATTACCTCGCCTGGGCCCAGGGGTTCATGAGCGGGGCGCTGATACGGGCACCCGAAGGCATCGACGAGGGCCTCGACTTGGCGCCGGCCTCGATGCCACTGAGCGCGCAGGCGAACTTCCTCCGGGCGTTTTGCCGGAAAAGTCCCTCCCTCGACTACATGGACGCCGTGCATGCCCTTTACCGGCACCTGAGGACGCAACAGACCCTCTAGCAAGGCTCCGGAATCGACACGGTGGGGAGACAACAGGGGGCGGGGCGGTACGGCCGCCCTCGAAGTGCCAGGTAGGTCCCCGGACTTAGGAATGCCCAATGGCCGGCAAGAAGGCTGCGCGAAATGAGAATGTTTGGGGGCGAGGCAATCCACGGCGTCGGCGGCGGGTGCGGCCGCACGTTCGCAAGGCGGCTTTACGCTCCTTCGCCTGGGTGCTGCTCCTCGTTCCTGGCGTTTGGATCCTGCTCTATCTCCTTGGCTCCATGACGTGAGCGCCGCTGGACCGATGGGCGATCACCCCCATCGGGCTGACGCCGGCTCGGCCGTCTCCATCCGCCGGTGCCCCGATTTGGTCGGTCCCCCGCTCAGGCCAGGTCGCCGTGAGGCGACAAGGCCTCGATGATGCGGCAGTCTGCGACCGAGCCGCATTTGCACTGACCGATGACGTCGCTCAGCTCACGGGCGAGCCTGGTGAGGTCCGAGAGTTTCCGCTCGACCTCCGCCAAGTGCGCACGCGCGATCGTGTCGACTTCGGCGCAGGACCGGCCGCGTTCGTCGGCCAAAGCCAGAAGCTCGCGGATCTGGTCCACGGTGAAGCCGAGGTCCCGGCCACGCCGTATGAAGCTCAGACGACGCAGGTGCTCCGGGCCGTACAGGCGATAGTTGCCCGCCGACCGCGCGGGTTTCGGCAGGAGCTTCACCTTCTCGTACCACCGGACCGTCTCGACACGGGTGTTCGTCGCCGCCGCCAAGTCGCCGATGGTCATGGAGGATGCGTTCGCCACGGTCTTGACCCTGTAGTTGCTACAGGGTGCACATAGGGGGTCCCACCGCCCGGCGCGACGCCCGGGCCGACGGAGCATGCCATGCCGGGGACAGGAACCATGGGGAAGATCCCCGCAGCCGCCGCACTGCGCTACCGCGTGAAGGGCATGGATTGCCCGAGTTGCGCGGCCAAGATCGAGACGGCGGTGACCCGCCTCCCCGGCGTCGGCGACGTGCGCGTGAACTACACGGCCCAGGTCCTCGACCTCGTGCTTGATGAGGGCGCGACGCCCCGGGCTGCGCTTGAGGAGCGGATCGCCGGCCTCGGCTACGGCGTCGCCTCCCTGCCCACGGCAGCCGACCTCGCCCATGCCCATTCGTCCGGGACCGATATCCTTTCGGTCGAGGACGAGAAGGCGGAGCCCCCCGCCTGGCGCAGCCGCAAGGGGCTCCTAGCCATTGCCATCGCAGCCTTGTTCGCCGTGGGCTTCCTACTGGATCAAGCCCAGCCTGCGCTGGTCGGCGAGTACGCCTACTGGCCCGGGGCGCTCCTTGGGCTTGCCTTCTACGGACGCCGGGCCATCGCTGCGGCGCGCAATGGCTCGCCCTTCTCCATCGAGATGCTGATGTCGGTTGCGACGGTCGGCGCGCTCGCCATCCATGCCGCCGAGGAAGCCGCGGTCGTGGTCCTGCTGTTTACGGTCGGCGAGATGCTCGAAGGCTTCGCGGCAGGCCGATCCCGGGCCGGCATCAAGGCGCTCGTAGGCCTCGTGCCGAAGACGGCGCGCCTGATCGAGGAGGACGGTATCGTGCGCGAGGTGCCGGCTGCCGCCCTTCGGATCGGGCAGACCGTGCTGGTCCGCCCCGGCGACCGCGTGCCCGCCGACGGTGAGATCACGGACGGGTCGTCGAGCCTCGACGAGTCCCCCATCACGGGGGAATCCGTCCCCCGGCCAAAGGAAATCGGGGACGCGGTCTACGCTGGCAGCGTGAACGCGGACGGCGCCCTGCAGGTCAGGGTGACCCGGATGCCCTCCGACAACACCGTCGCCCGCATCCTGCATATGGTGGAGGAGGCGCAGGCGTCGAAGTCGCCGACCGCGCGCTTCATCGACCGCTTCAGCGCCGTCTACACCCCGGTGGCGTTCGCCTTCGCCGCGCTGGCCGCGCTTGGGCCGCCCCTCCTGCTCGGTGCCGACTGGAGCACCTGGATCTATCGTGGATTGGCTCTGCTCCTCATCGCCTGCCCCTGCGCACTCGTCCTCTCGACTCCCGCCGCCATCGCCTCCGGGCTGGCCGCCGGGGCTCGTCGCGGACTTCTGGTGAAGGGTGGCGCCGCCCTTGAGACCATCGGGCGGGTTCGAACCGTCGCCTTCGACAAGACCGGGACGCTCACGGTCGGTCGGCCGCTCGTCACGGACGTGTTGCCGTTCGCCACGGGCATGACGGACCGGGCCCTTCTCGGGCTGGCAGCGGCGGTGGAGGCGGGGTCAAGCCACCCCATCGCCCGAGCTCTTATCGAACGCGCGGGGGTGGACGGCATCCCGTTACGGCCGGTGCGTGACGCCAGGGCGGTGCCCGGTAAGGCCGTCCAGGCCACCGTAGCAGGACGGCTCGTCGTGGTGGCTTCCCCCCGCCACGCGGCGACGCTGGCCCCCCTCGGAGACGAGGCCGAGCGGACCGTGGCGGCGCTGGAGGAAGCAGGCAAGACCGCGGTCATCGTGGTCCGGGACGGCGAGGCCCTCGGCGCCATAGCGGTCCGGGACGAGCCCAGACAGGATGCGACCGCCGCCATCGCGTCCTTGCGCAGGCTCGGCGTCGAGTGCGTGATGCTGACGGGCGACAACCGCCGTACCGGCGAGGCCATCGCAAGGGGCCTCGGGCTCACCGCCCGGGCCGATCTTCTACCTGCGGACAAGCTCGCCGAGGTTAATGCCCTGAAGGAATTGGGGATTGTGGCAATGGTCGGCGACGGCATCAACGACGCCCCCGCGCTTGCCGCAGCCAACGTCGGCATAGCCATGGGCGGCGGTACCGATGCCGCGCTGGAGACTGCCGATGCCGCCGTTCTCAACGACCGGGTGTCCGACGTCGCCGCCCTCGTGGCGCTGTCCCGGGCCACGCTCGGCAACATCCATCAGAACGTGGCCATCTCACTCGGACTGAAGGCGGTGTTCCTCGTGACCACGCTCGCCGGCATCACCGGGCTGTGGCCGGCCATCCTGGCGGATACCGGTGCGACCGTCCTGGTGACGGCCAACGCGCTCCGCCTTCTGAGGGCATGATGACCACCCCATCCGAGGGACTGGCCCGCCGGGTCGCGACGGTGGGCGCCATCCTGGTGGCCGCCGCGGCCATCGACCTCGCCGCGAAGGCGGCGGCCGAGAGTTGGCTGGCCGAGGGTGGGGTCCAGGGCTTCCTGCCCTTCGTCGACCTGAGCCTGTCGTTCAACCACGGCATCAGCTTCAGCCTGTTCCCGGCACGCGATCCGTCTTCCCTGACCCTTCTTCTTGGCATCCAGGGCACGCTTACCTGCCTCATCGCCGGCTGTGCCGTGGCAGCGGGAAGCGGGCTCGAACGCCTCGGGCTCGCCTCGATGGCAGGCGGCGCCGCGGGCAATCTCATCGACCGGTTCATGGATGGGACCGTGACCGACTACCTCGACCTGCACATGGGCGGCATGCGCTGGTTCACCTTCAACCTGGCGGATGCCTGGATCTCCCTGGGCGTCGTCCTGCTGCTCATCGACGGCTTCCGAACGCGCCGGCGGCATCCCGATGCCGGGGAATTGACCTCATGATAGCCCCGATCCCGCCGAACCGTGGCCACGGCAACCCGTCATGCCCCTCCCGGGCCCAGGCTCGGACACAGATACCGTCGAGGCCGACATGCTGAAGAAGATCACGCTCGGGTTGGCTCTCCTGTCGGCGCTGTCCGCCTGCCAGGACGGACGGTACGCTGGCTCGACCCGCCACCTCGCGCCCATCCCGCCTGAGACCCTGGCCTTGATGTCCACCAAGGGTGTGTCTTCCGCCGACCCGATCCTGATGCGGGCCTACAAGAAGGAGTCCGAGATCGAGCTTTGGAAGCGCGGAGCGGACGGCAGGTACGCCTTGCTGAAGACGTATCCGATGTGCCGGTGGTCGGGTCAGCTCGGGCCCAAGACCCGGGAGGGCGACCGACAGGCCCCCGAGGGCTTCTACGCGATCACGCCGGAGTCCATGAACGCGAATTCCAGCCTCTACCTGTCGTTCAACCTCGGCTACCCGAACGCGTACGACCGCTCCCTGGGGCGCACGGGGACGCACCTGATGGTCCATGGCTCGTGCTCGTCCCAGGGCTGCTTCGCGATGACGGACGAGGCGATCTCGGAGCTTTACGCCGTCGTCCGCGAGGCGTTCGCGGGCGGGCAGCGAGCCGTCCAGTTCCAGTCCTACCCGTTCCGCATGACCCCGGAGAACCTCGCCCGGCACCGGCAGGACCCGAACATGGCCTTCTGGAGGAACCTCAAGGAAGGGTCGGACCGGTTCGAGGTCACGGGGGCGGAACCGGCCGTCGACGTGGCGGGCGGACGCTACGCGTTCGATGCGGGCGTTGACGCCCCCGCCGCCGACGCGGTCGCCCGGAAGCAGGCGGACGACGAGCGGCAGGTCGCCGCCCTCGTGGCGAGCGGAACGTCGGCGGTCCGGCTGGTGTACGAGGACGGCGGTCAGCACCGGGCGTTCCGCGAGACCATGATGGCTGCCGGCAACGGACTAGGCGAGGTAAGCCGACCCGAAGCCCTGGCATCAGGCCCGCGAGAGGTGGACATGCCAGCGCAGGGGCCGGTCGCGCTCGTCGGAAGGCGGGAGCCGGTACGGAGCACGGCAGCGCCCAAGCCGCCGGGGACTAGCATTCTCGTGGCTGAGCGTCGGCGCCTGCTTGAGACCTTCGCCGCGGCGGGGGACGGGCGGAGGTGATGGGCCTGTCGGCCATCAGCGCCCCCATGACCGAGGCGGCCTGACCGATGCCCCGCGCACTCAGGCGGCGGCGACCTCGTCCGCCCATCCCAAACGTGCCTTCAGGTCGTTCAGGTGGCTGAATGCGAGGACGCGTCGGTGTTGCAGCATGCCGACCACGATGCCCGGATGAAGCCCGACCTCGTCGGCGAAGGTCACGACCTCCTGCTTCGTCCGTGGGCATGTGGTGGCGAAGGCATCGATCCGCTCGCGCCCGACCAGCATCTCCTCGGCCCAGGCATCCGCCTCGGCCTCGACGTCGTTGTCCTCGCCGTTCTTGTCGTCGACGAAATTCATTCCGCGATGCAGGCTGATGTGCGCCGCCTCGTGGAAGAAGGTCCACCAGAAATGGTCGTTGCTCTTCATGCGCAGCGACATCTGGATCATGGGACGGTCGTCGTTCAGCCACCGCGCCGATCCGAAGACGCAGGTCTTGCTTAGGGGCTTCTGGAACACTAGGGCGACGCCGGACGCATGGCAGATTTCGAGCATGCGCGGCTCGAAGGTCTCAGGCATTTCCACGGTCAGCGAACGGATCTCTGCGCATCCCTGCTTGAACCGCCCCGGATCGTAGGCCGGCAGGCTGAGCCGGCGCGCCTTCTCCTCGCCCAGCATCAGCCAGCACAGCATGTGGTGGGGCGAGGTGGTGCCGGTCCTCGCCTTGCGGTGGTGCACGGCCAGGGAACCGAGCTTCGCCTCGTAGGCGTGCGGTCCCCCGATCCCGAGGAGGCCCAGCAGACCGTCCATGATCCTGCCGGGGTCGTTGGTCTGGGGAAGGCGACCACAGGCCTTCAGTTCCCTGATAGGGAACCCCTTGAGCCATTCGGCCTCCCGCACGGCCGCCTCCTGCTCCCGCTGCCGAGCCTGGAACAGGTCCCAGTTCGCCTGGAGGCCGGTCCAGATGTAGGCCTTGAGGCCGAGCACGTGCTCCAGCTTCAGTGCGGTCTCGGGCGTGACCGGGTTGGAGCCGTTGATGATCGTGCTGACTAGCTTGGGCGTCATGTCGGCGATGCGGGCGAACTCGGCCTGGGACCAGCCGCGCTCCTGGATGTACTCTTCGAGGTGTTCGCCGGGATGGGTCGCCCATTGCGGCGTCCAGGCTTCCTGCGTCGTCATCCCCTTGGTCTCCGCCGTTCAGTTGCCATGGTAGTCGACGATTTCGATGATCTCGACCGCCGTGACCTGACCCGTGTCGAGCCCGCCGTCAGGCAGGCAGGGCACCGGGTCGTGGTCGGGCACGAAGACGATACGCCAGTTGTCCTTGATCGTGACCGAGAGTTGGCCGTCCCGGTTACCGCCGAGTTGATGCCGGCGGACGGGTGGCTCCGTCGGAACGTCCGAGAGGCAGGCCGCCTGCCCCAACACGTCCAGCCGCTTCCGTATCGGTTTCGCCCTGTCCCCGTAGGCCTTCGCCATCTCCTTCGGGTCCGACAGCGCCTTCCCCAGGCGCCTAGACCGGAAACGGATCTGCATCGCACCAATCCGTTACCCGCAAGGTAATGCTCCGCACTACGTTACCCAATAGGTAACACGGTCGCAGACGCATGGCCACTCCGTTCGAACCCGGGATCCGCCTCGCGGACGAACAACGCCGACATCGCGGTAAGTCAGGGACAAGCCTTCCTTATCCATGACCATCGGGAGACTGCGCATCCGCGGAACCCTCCTCGAAGCGAAGCCGTTCCTCGTCGCTCCCGATGGGCCGTTCGCCGGTCCGGCCCGGGGCCAAGACGATCCAGCAACAACCAACGAGGAAGCTCCTATGAGGAAGTCCCTGTTCGCCGTCGCCGCCCTGGCCGCGCTCGGTGCCATCGGCATCGCCGCACCTGCCTCCGCCGCTCCCGGTATGGTCGGCGCCGTCGATGCCCCGACCAGCATCGTCGATGTTCGCATGCACGACAGCCACGGCCACCGCGGCCATGGCATGCGCCATCACCACCATCGTGGGCACGGCATGCGCCATCACCACCATCGCCGTGGCCACATGATGCGCCACGGTCACGGCCATCGCCACCACCGCATGTGATCGTCCAGGGGCCCTTCGGGGCCCCTTTCCGTCGCCATTACCGTTGGCTCAGGACCGGGGGCGGGATTAAGGAGACCTCGCCGGGCGTTCGTTCCTCATTGAGGAGGAAAGCCCATGACGCGCACCTTTTCCTTGATCGCTCTGTCGATCCTCGCCGTCCTGACGTTCGGCACCGCCGCTTCCGCCGCTCCGGTGACACCGAGCGGGGTCATCGCGATGCAGGATGGCCCTGGCCTGATGCGTCACGTTCAGCATCACCATCACCATCGCCGGCATCACCATCACCACGGCGGGGGCTACTACGGCAGAGGTCACCATCACGGCTGGGGACACCATCATCACTTCCGGCCACATCACCACCATGGCTGGGGCCACCACCATCATCATCATCGGCGGCATCACCACCATTTCTAGGATCGCGCGCCACGCATGAGGGGCGCCCACCCTTTAGGGTGGCGCGGTCGTAATGCCCAGCGCGAGCCTAGCCGCCTCCGTCCGCTGGTATCCGTCGCGGCGCGCCCGCCCGAGGGGGTCGGCGTGCGCGCGTCGGATCCATCCGCGCCGGACGAGGACCTCCAGCGAGCGTGCGTCGAGGCGAGTGCCCTCGATCCATCCCTCATCCGGGACCTTGAGAAGCTGCGTGCGGTGCCTCTCGGTGAGGCGCCACGGCGCGGCGGCGATACCCAAGGCCGGAGACAGCGGATAAGGGTCGTCATCCAGGAGCGGATGACCCAATGCCTGCAGGATGGCGTCGAGGCCGTCCGTCAGTGCTGCAGGACCGGGCTGCAGGATCAGGGGCGACTTGATCTCCACGATGCGTCCGTTCACGACGGCGGGGATGGCCGACCAGCCCGACCGCCCGGCGATGCGCGAGGGCACAACCTTCTTCCCGCACCAAGATGCCAGGATGACCTCGGGAGCGGCTTCCAGCACCGCCTCCGGCGCCACGATACGGTCCTTAGCGGCCGGCTGCCGGGCGAGGTTCGGGAAGACATCGTTGCCGCCAGCGATGTCTATCAGGTCAGAAACCCACCCGATGCCCGAAATGAGGGGCTCGTCCCATTCCTCGAAGTACACGCGCAATCGCGCCTGTCCCCGGGCCTGGGCAGCCACCCGCGCGAGCCGGTTCTCGTAGCCGAGCGCCAGCGCCTCCGCCTTGTCTCGGGCATCGACCAAGGCGCCGACGGTGCGGATCATGGCAAGGATACCGGCGACGTCCCGATGATTGAACGCATGCACGGCAATGCCTGCCCGTATGAGGTCTGAGACGATACCGGCTTGAAGATCCGAAAAGGTCAGCACCAAGTCGGGCGCGAGTGCCAAGATCTTCGGAATGTCCGCACTGGTGAAAGCGGAGACCCGCGGCTTCTCGCGGCGGACCTGTGGAGGACGGACCGCATAGCCGGAGACGCCGACGATGCGGTCCTGCTCCCCGAGCAAATACAGGGTCTCGACTGTTTCCTCGGTCAGGCAGACGATGCGTTCGGGCGGGAAGCGGCGCATGGGCCTCCATAGCATGAGGTGCATCGGGCGCGCCCTGGCCTCACGCTTACCCTCCCCTCCCGGAGGTCACGGCTTCGTCTCAGATAATTGCGCCGCCTCGATAGCGCGCAAAGGTGCTCCGCCCGGTCGGCCCGAATAGGACGACGTCGTAGGTGTCCGGCTCCATGCCTTCGACCTCCATCCCGGGGGAACCCGTCGGCATGCCAGGGACAGCCAGTCCGGTGCCCTTGGGCTTCTCGGCCAGCAGCCGCTTGATCGCCCCGGCCGGGACATGCCCCTCCACGACGTAGCCGCCAACCTGGGCGGTATGGCAGGCTGAAAGGTCACGCGGCACCCCGAGGCGGACCTTAAGCGGGTTCACCGCTCCTTCGGTGACGGTCACCGGGAAACCGCTTTCCCGCAGGTGGGCGACCCACCTCTCGCAGCAGCCGCAGGTTGGGTCCTTGGTCACGGACAGGGTCGGCAGGTCCTGTGCCAGAGCGCGGTGCCCGGGGACGACCAAAGCCGCTAGTCCCAGGATCGCGGCACGCCGGGTCGTCATGATCGTCTCGTTCATGGTCGGTCTCCCGTTCTCACTCTGCCGCTAAGGGCAATTCGGCGACTTCAACGGATTCGGTCGGCATCTCGGGTTCGGGCAGGCTCCATCCCTTCACGAGACCGTAGACCGCCGGGATGACGACCAGGGTCAGCATGGTCGACGAGACCATGCCGCCGATCATGGGAACCGCGATCCGCTGCATAACCTCGGAGCCAGAGCCGGTGCTCCACAGGATGGGCAGTAGCCCGGCCATGATGGCGACAACCGTCATCATCTTCGGACGCACCCGCTCGACCGCGCCCACCATGATCGCCCGCCGCAGGCCCTCGCGGGTGAAGGCCCTGCCAGCGCGACCGCATTCAGCCCGCGCCTCGATCAACGCATGATCGAGGTAGACCAGCATGATCACGCCGGTCTCGGCCGCGACGCCGGCGAGCGCGATGAAGCCGACGGCCACCGCCACCGACACATTGAAGCCCATCCACCACATCAGCCAGACCCCGCCGACGAGAGCGAAGGGCAGCGACAGCATGACGATGAACGTCTCGGTGAGCCGCCGGAAGTTCAGGTAAAGGAGCAGAAACACGATCAGCAGCGTCAGCGGGACCACGACCTTCAGCCGGGCCGTCGCCCGGTCGAGGTACTCGACCTGCCCGCTCCACTGCACGAGTGTGCCCTGCGGCAGACTGACCTCGTTGGTCACCGCCGCCCTGGCTTCGGCGACGTAGCCCCCGAGATCGCGACCGGCGACGTCGACGTAGATGAAGACCGCGAGCCGGCCGTTCTCCGTCCGGATCTGGGTCGGACCACGGTTCAACTGCACCTTGGCCACCTCGCCGAGCGGCACCGTACCCCCGCCTGCGATGGGCACCTGGACCTCGGAGCCGATGGATCGTGGGTCGGAGCGAAAGGCGCGTGGGTAGCGCACGTTGACGGTGTAGCGCTCGCGGCCCTCGACCGTGTTGGTGACACTCTCGCCGCCGAGCGCCATGGCGATGACGTCCTGCACGTCCCCGACCGTCAGCCCGTACCGACCCAGCACCTCGCGGTCGGGGGTGATGTCGAGGAAGTAGCCGCCCTGGACGCGCTCGGCATAGGCGCTCGACGTGCCCGGCACCGCCTTCACCACCGCCTCGACCTGGCGGGCGACCTTCTCCATCTCGGTGAGGTCGGTCCCCATCACCTTGATCCCGACAGGGGTGCGGATGCCGGTCGAGAGCATGTCGATCCGCGCGCGGATCGGTTGGGTCCAAGCGTTCGAGACCCCGGGAAACTGGAGTGCAGCGTCCATCTCGGCCTTCAGGCTCGCCGTCGTGACCCCGGGGCGCCACTCCGCCTTCGGCTTCAGGTTGACGATGGTCTCGAACATCTCGCTCGGCGCCGGATCGGTCGCGGTGTTGGCGCGACCGGCCTTGCCGTAGACCGATGCCACCTCGGGGAAGGACTTGATGATCCTGTCCTGGGTCGCCAGCAGGTCCCCCGCCTTAGTCACCGAGATGCCCGGCAGGGTCGTCGGCATGTACATCAGCGTGCCCTCGTCGAGGTCGGGCATGAACTCCGAGCCGAGCCGGCTCGCCGGCCATGCCGTCGCCGCCAGGACGACCATGGCCAGCAGGACCGTCAACACGCGCGCCCGGAGCACGCCGGCGATAAGGGGCCGATAGACCCAGATGAGGAGCCTGTTCACCGGGTTGCGGTGCTCTGGGATGATCCGGCCGCGGACGAACAGGACCATCAGCGCCGGGACGAGGGTCAGTGACAGCACCGCCGCCGCCGCCATGGCGAATGTCTTGGTGAAGGCCAACGGCCCGAAGAGGCGCCCCTCCTGGCTCTCCAGGGTGAAGATCGGCAGGAAGCTCACGGTGATGATGAGAAGCGAGAAGAACAGCGAGGGGCCGACCTCGCTCGCTGCCTCGATGAGGATCTCGACCCGGGACTTTCCGGGGTCAGCCCGCTCCAAGTGCTTGTGGGCGTTCTCGATCATGACGATGGCGGCGTCGATCATTGCGCCCACCGCAATGGCGATGCCGCCGAGGCTCATGATGTTGGCCCCGAGCCCGAGGGCCTTCATGCCCGCGAACGCCATCAGGATGCCGACCGGCAGCATCAGGATCGCGACCAGCGCGCTGCGGACGTGGAGCAGGAACACGACGCAGACGAGGGCGACGATGACGCTCTCCTCGATCAGGGTACCCTTGAGGGTCTCGATGGCCGCCTCGATCAGGTGCGAGCGGTCGTAGACCGGCAGGATCTCCGTGCCCTTGGGCAGGCTGGCGGCGACTTCGGAAAGGCGCACCTTCACGTTCTCGATGACGTTCAGGGCGTTCGCCCCGAACCGCTGCAGGACGATCCCGCCGGCGACCTCGCCGTCGCCGTTCATCTCGGTGATGCCGCGGCGCTCGTCGGGACCGAGCTCGACCCGAGCCACCTCCTTCACCCGCAGCGGGGTGCCCGCCTCGGTCTTCAGGACGATGCTCTCGATGTCGGCGACGCTCTTGAGATACCCGCGGCCACGGACGACGAACTCGAACTCGGAGAGCTCGACGGTGCGGCCGCCGACGTCGGCATTGCTCGACCGGATCGCGTCCCGGAGCTTGGACAGGGTGATGCCCTGCGCACGGAGCCGGTTGGGATCGACCACGACGTTGTACTGTTTCACGAAGCCGCCGACGCCCGCGACCTCCGCCACGCCCTCGGCACGCGACGCCCCGAAGCGCACGACCCAGTCCTGGAGCGAGCGGAGCTCGGCCAGCGTCCGTTCCTTAGCCACCACGACGTACTGGTAGACCCAGCCGACGCCGGTGGCGTCGGGGCCCAGGGTCGGGGTTACTCCCGCCGGCAGGCGCTTGGCCACGGTGTTGAGATCTTCGAGCACTCGGCTGCGAGCCCAGTACGGGTCGGTGCCGTCCTCGAAGATGACATAGACGAACGAGACCCCGAAGAACGAGAACCCGCGAACGACCTTGGATCGCGGCACCGTCAGCATGGCAGTCGAGAGGACGTACGTGATTTGGTCTTCCACGACCTGGGGAGCTTGGCCCGGGTACTCAGTGTAGACGATGGTCTGCACGTCCGAGAGGTCCGGGATCGCGTCGAGCGGCAGGGTCTTCAGGGCGTAGAGCCCGGCTCCGACCGCGAAGATGGTCCCGATCAGGACTAGCACCAGATTCCGCGCCGACCAGGCGATCAGGCGGGCGATCATGGCGCCTTCCCCTCGGCGGCGGCTTGCGGCCCGGGATCGGGCTTCGGCTCGGAAAGACCTTGGAGGGCCGCCTTCAGGTTGCTCTCGGCGTCGATGAGGAAGTTGGCCGAGGTCACCACGCGGTCGCCCGCGGCGATGCCGGCGCGGATCTCGACGTAGCCGTCGCCGCGGACGCCGAGCCTGACCGGTCGCGGTTCGAAGCGACCCTCTCCCTTGTCTAGCAGGACGACCTGCCTGATGCCGGTATCGATGACGGCGTCATCGGGCACCGCGACCACCGGCTTGTCACTGCCCGTGGCGATGGCGACGTCGGCGAACATGCCCGGGCGCAGGTCGCCGTTCGGGTTGGGCAACTCGATGCGCAGGCGGGCGGTCCGGGTCCCCATGGCGAGGTGCGGGTAGATCCGGGTCACCGCGCCGGTGAAGACGCGATCAGGAAACGTCCGGGCGCGCACGGTCGCCGTCTGGCCCTCCGCCACGGCCGCCAGGTCGCGTTCGGTCACGTCGGCCAAGACCCAGACCCGGGAATGGTCGACGAGCTTGAACAGGGTGTCGCCGGACTTGGCGCGCATCCCGTCCGAGACGTTGCGCTCGACCACGACGCCGTCGCGGGGCGCCGACCACGTGATGGTCGAGGGCACTTTTCGGGATCGCTCGATCTCGTCGATGACCTCGGGCGGGATGCCGAGGTTCTCAAGACGCCGGCGGGCGCCCTCGTAGCCGATGCCGGTTAGGTACTGCGCGGCGGCCGCGTTCATCTCCGGCGAGAACAGGCGCAGGAGGGGCTGGCCCTTGTGCACGTGGTCGCCGGTGGTGACGGCCTCGACCTTCTCGATGAAGGCGTCGGTACGCATCGCGATGACCGAGATCCGGCGCTCGTCCTCCTCGATGGCGCCAGGTGCGCGCACCGGCATCGACAGGACGCGTCGCTCGACGACCGCCGTCCGGACCCCGGTGCGCTGGAGCTTGCCGGGCGAGATTTTCACGGTGCCGTCGTCGGTGTCCTCGCCCTCGTAGACGGGGAGGTAATCCATTCCCATCGAGTCCTTCTTCGGAATCGGCGAGGTGTCCGGAAGACCCATCGGGTTGCGGTAGAAGCGCACCTTGCGGGCACTCGTCTCCGGCATCGTGGCCTGAGCCATGGCCATGTCGCCGTGCCCGGCGTCGGGCATTGCCTCCGTCTCGTCGGGTTCGTCGAAGCGCACCTCCTCGCTCGCGTGGACGGCGCGATAGTCTCGACCGTCCGCCGTGCGCTTGGGCTCGGAGGCGTAGTCCGGCTTTCCGTCCGGGTCCTGGTAGTAGACGACCGGTCCCGTCGCCTTGGCCGGGACCCGAGCGGGCACCGAAGAGGGCTGCCGGGTTCCCGGCAGCCAATGGGCGAACCCGGTCCGCGCCTGCTGGACGAGCGCCGGCACGGGGCTGCCCTCATGCCCCGCGCCATACCCCAAAACCCCCGCCGCGAGCGCGGAGAGGGTCCCGGCCGCCCAAGCCGACCGGCTCACTTGGTGGCCTTGAACACCAGCCTGTTCTCGACGGTGCCGGTCTCGCCTTGGACCTTGGCCCCGAGCGAGAGGCGCCAGCCGCCGGCCATCGTCAGCTTCGCCTTGAACCGGTAAAGGCCCGGCTCCGGCGAGGGCAGTTGCTCGATCTTGGAGGTCATCTCCTCCATGCTGTCGGGCGCCATGTCGATGCGCTTGGCGAAGATGACGGCGTTCGGCACGGGCTTGGACGTGCGCTTGTCGACGAGGCGGACGTCGAGGATGGCCTCGCCCTGCTTGGCTTCGTCCTTCACCAGCTGGAATTCGTAGTCCTTGGTGTCGGCCCGGGCCGCGGCGGTGAGGACGAGGCCGAGCAGCGCAGCCGTGAGGGCGCGCGAAAACGATGTCTTGGACACGGTCGATGATCTCCTGAAAACGATGGGACCCGGGCCTTCAGGCGCGCGGGATCGGCCGGCGCAGGCGCCGGCGGCATCGGGTTCAGGCTTGGGGAGGCTCGGTGGGCGGCCCTTGCGACAGGCTGTCGAAGGAGGCAGTGACGCCCCAGGTCGGCCCCTCGACGCCGGCGACGCGGCCCGGAAGTCCGACGGCGACCGGCAGCCCGGTGGCGACCTTCGCCAGGCAGAGCGCCATCAGGGGGCAACCCTTCGAGCAGTCGGGCATGCCCGGCCGCTCCTTGGGACAGCACGGCATCTCGTCCATGGCCATCCCGGCCATGTCGTCCATGGCCTCGTCGGGCATCGCCATGGCGTGACCTTGAACGGCCGTCGGCGCGCGCATGCCCGCGGCGGCCGCGGATGCGGTCACCGGCGCAAGGGCGAGGCTGAGGACCGCCAGGAGCGGGAGCAGCCTGCGAAGGGCGAGCCAGAAGGTCACCTTTGGACGATGCCACATCGTAGACCGGCGAGGAAGGGACTGGAGTACGGGACGCGCAGGACGTCTCGCGCTCGGACCTCCGAAGCCATGCACCCGACGGCTTCGGACACGCTAAATCGAGGGTCGGATCGTTCAGCACGGCACCCTGCCCGGACTTGGACCAAGCGGGTAAGCTTCGTGTCCGGTCCGCAGCTCAGGAGGACCCCGAGCAGCAGGATGCGGACCCGCCGTTCTCGCGCGCTTCCTGGATGGGCGGACAGGGCACGTCGCCGAAGGAGCAGAAGACGCAGCAGTCGCCCGCCTTCGGGCGCAGAAGCGTGCCGCAGCTGGTGCACTCGTAGAAGAATTGGCAGGCGTCGGTCGGCATCGTCTCCGTCGCTCGATGACCGCAGTGCGGGCAGGTCAGGGTGGACCGAAGCTGCATCGTCGGCCTCACCGCATCGCCTTGAGCACGACAGGCTCAAGGTATGGTTCCCACGCGAGCGCCAAACCGACCAGCGCCGTCCCAAGCCCGAGAAGGCCAGGGGTATGCCATGACGGCCCCGTGCGAGCACATGGTTCGGCCATGTCGCATGCCGTCGCCCGGTGACGGAAGAACAGCGCCCAACCCATGAGGAGGGCCAGGGCGGCCCCGCCGAGCAGGATCGGCCGGATGCTCGCCAACATGGCCAACCCTCCGAACACCGCCCCTGTCGCGCCGAGACCGGCAAGCGCCACCGGGAGGGCGCAGCAGGACGAAGCCGCCAGGGCACCCAGCCCGGCGACCGTGCCCAGCCCTGCGAACCAGTTTCCCGAGGAAACCGGCAGGCCGTCCCGCGGACCTGAGGCGGGTCGTGCGGAAGGCGTCATGGATGGTGTGTCGATCATCATCGTGCCACCCTGCATCCCGTAGCCACTACGGGATCAAGCGAAAAATGGCGAAGGGTTCGCGAGGTCTCTCCATTGGCCAGATCGCGGCGGCGGCCGGGATCAACCTGGAGACCGTCCGCTACTACGAGCGCATCGGGCTCATGCCGCCGCCCGCCCGCACGGAAGGCGGTCACAGGGCCTACGATCCTGCTCATGTCCGGCGCCTGGCGTTCATCCGTCAGGCCCGCGCATTGGGCTTCGGGATCGAGGACATCCGAACCCTGCTGGCGTTGGCCGCGCCCGGGCACCGGTCCTGTGGCGAGGTCCGGGACGTCGCCGCCGCCCACCTTTCCGAGGTCCGCGCCAAGCTCGCTCGTCTCGCGCGGCTTGAGCGCATCCTGAGCGACACCGTGGAGCGGTGCAGCGGCGCCCCGACGCCGGCCTGCCCGGTTCTCGACATGCTCGATGCACCGATGTGAAAGCCGGCCCCTCCGACACACAGCAGTGGAACGGGACCGCCGGTCGTCCTTGCCTTGGTCCCAAGAGGCCGGAAGCGGGTGGCGATGCGGGGTCACGCAGCCGCTCGTCCGTGGAACGACCGTCGACCTAGGCGGCGACCGGCGAGGATGCCGGGGCATCGAACCTGGGCATGAGGCGGACGTAGATGAGTTCCGCGAGGAGTTCGACCAGCGTCTGTGTGACGATGACGGCGGGCAGGAGTGGCACGGCACCCGGAACCGCAAACGCCAGTGGCAGAACCACAAGGGAGTTGCGGGTGGCCGCGCTGAAGGCGAGGGTGCGGACGGTGGGCGCATCAAGGCGGAATGCGCGCCCGACCGTCCAACCCAGAAGCGGTGCCGCCACGGCGAAGGCGACGTAGATCGGGACCACCCGGATGGCATCGTCGAGCGCGGGCCCGAGTTGGGGCAGGACGGACGCGATCACCACGAACAGGACGAGGGCCGTTGCGGGTACCGGCAGGAGTCCGAGGCCTGTGGACACCCGTTGCCCGGCTAGGCTGCGTCCGGCCCAATGCTGAACCGACGCGGCAAGCCCGAGAGGGACGGCGATCAGCCAGACGAACGCGTGCACGAATGGACCGACCTGGACGAACCTGGCGGCGTCCTCGCCGAGGAAGATGTTCAGGTAGACGGGCAGAAGGAGCATCTGCGCGATCAGGAGCGCCGGGGTGGACGCCAGCAGCACCTTGGCGTCCGCGTGACCGAGGTGTGCGAAGGTCACGACGTAGTCGATGCACGGCGTGAGCAGGACCATGAGCACCCCTAGCCGCAGCATGGGATCGGCAGGCACGAACCGGATCAGGCCGGCCACCAGGATCGGCAGCACGACGAAGTTCGCGACCAGGAGCGCCGCCAGGAAACGGACTCGCGTGAAGGCTTGCCCAAGTTCAGGCAGGGGCACCTGGAGGAAGGTGACGAAGAGCATTAGCGCCAGGGCTGGGTTGATGCCGACCTCCAGGGCCGTCGTTCCGGGCAGCGTCAGGGCGGTAAGAGCGGCGACGCCGATGGCCACGAAGTAGATCGCGATCTGGTGGCCTTCGAGGGTGTCGCGCAGGTTTGTCATGCTTCCTCGCAGACTATCTTGGGGGCTTGCTCGACCCGCTGGGGCCGGCCGGTGCATTTGGCGAACAGGTCGATGGCGCGGTCGCAGACCTCGCAATGCCCCTCGCAGCAATCGCGCATGAGGAAGGCGACAAGGTCGGACAGGGCCGGAAAGATCGCGCTGTAGATGATGGAGCGCCCCTCGCGGCGGCTCTCCACAAGACCGGCGTTCTCAAGGTGGCCGAGGTGGAACGAGATGCGCGGCGCGGAGGCCCCGGCGATCGCCTGAGTGATGGCGCCGGCCGCCATGCCCTTCGCCCCGGCCGTGACCAGGAGGCGGATGATGCGCAGGCGTGTCTCCTGCGCGATGGCTGCGAAGCCATCGAGCGCTTGCTTTTCTTTCACGACACTTAAACCGTTATGGAATCGTTTAAGCGTCAGTAGGCTCGGGATCCGTCGAAGGCAAGGATCGAATTGGGGACCGCGGCGGACGTCCGCGGCGGCCGTCGCTTTTCTATCCTCCGGGCCGAACACGCCAGAGGGACAGGGCAAGCGCGACGTTCGCAACGGCGAGCACGCTGAGCAGGGCGTAGGTGGCGTTCGCGCCCGCGTGGGTGAGGACAACGGCTCCGACGGAGGGCGCAAGCGCCTGCGCTACCAACCCTGGACGGGCGAGACGGCCGACGAGCGGGGCGTAGCGCTCGGGACCGAACAGGGCCATGGGCACCGTTCCCCGGGCGATCGAATAGATCCCGTTGCCAGCCCCGTAGAGGACCAGCGCCAGCCCGACCAAGGGTAGGCCGGCCGCCAGCATCGCGACCCCGATGGCTACCAGGATCATCGCCGCGGAGAGGGTCAAGAGAGGGTGATGCCGGCCCTTGCCAGCCATCTCGACGATGCGCGCCCCGACCTGTGCCGGCCCGATCAGGGCGCCGTAGGCGACGGCCGAGGTGAGTGCCACGCCACGGGCCTGGAGCAGGGTGATGAGGTGCACCGAGACCAACGCCATGACCGTGCCCCCAAGGGTCAGCACCCCCGCCATGAGGAGGAAGGCACGACGCTCTCGTCCCTCAAGCCGGATGGCAGGGATCACGCCTTCCGATCGCGAAACAATACGTACGGGCTGCTGGGGGATCACGAGAAGGACGAGGGGCAACGTGACCGCGAGATGAAGCCCGGCATAGGCGAGGCAGGTCCCGCGCCAGCCCACCTGCTCGATCAGGAAGGCGGAGAGTGGCCAGCATACCGTACTGGCGAAGCCGCCCCAGAGTGTCAGCGTCGTGATGGCGCTCCGTGCCTCGGAGCCGTAGAGGCGCCCGAGGGTGGCGAAGGCCGGATCGTAGAGTCCGGTGCCCATGCCCAGACCGATGAGAAGCCATCCCGCCAGGTAGGTCGGAAGGTTCGGAGCCAGGCCGAGGATGGCGAGGCCCGCGGCGAGGACCAGGGCCGCAAAGGCCAGGACGGGCCGGCCTCCATGCTCCCCGATGAAGGCTCCCACGCGCGGCGAGACCAAACCCGCGACGAGGAGGCCCAGGGACAGGCCACCGATGACCCACGCCAAGGGCCATCCCGTATCCTCCGACATCGGGGCGGCGAGCACCGACAGCAGGTAGAACGAGGAGCCCCAGGTCAGGATCTGGACGACCCCCAGGGCCGAGATCACGGGCCAGCGGCGCGTCGGAGCCATCGGTCCGCTACCCAGCCCCGAGCACGGGGAGCCAGAGCGCCAGGGCGGCGAGGGTGACGAGCAGCACCGGCGGCGTGATGACCAGACCCACCCGCATGTACTGGCCCCAGGTGATGTGCTGGCCTTTGGTGTCGAGGACGTGCAGCCAGAGCAGGGTCGCCAGGCTGCCAATGGGGGTGAATTTCGGGCCGAGATCGCAGCCGATGACGTTGGCGTAGACCATGAGCTCGCGCATCAGGGGCGAGAGATCCGGAGCCTGCTGGATGGAGAGCGCACCCACGAGCACGCTCGGCATGTTGTTCATGACCGAGGACAAGATGGCGGCGGCAAACCCGGTGCCGATGGTGGCAACGAACGGACCATGGCCCGAGAGCCAGAAGAGCCCCTGCGCCAAGTAGTCGGTCAGGCCGACGTTCTTCAGGCCGTAGACCACGAGGTACATGCCGAGGCTGAACAGGACGATCTGCCAGGGGGCCCCCGTCAGGACCTTGCGGATGGGAATGACGCGGCTGCGGTTGGCCAGCGCCAGCAAGACCAGTGCTCCGGCGCAAGTGACCACCGAGACCGGCACGCCGAACGGTGCCGTCACGAAGTAGGCGACCAGCAGCAGCCCGAGGAGCGGGAAAGCCGCCCTGAAGACCAGCGGGTCTTTGATCGCGTGGCGGGGCGCTTCGAGCTCGGCCACGGGGTACGTGGCCGGAAGGTCGCGCCGGTAGAACAGCCACAGCACCACCAAGGTCGCGGTCAGCGAGACGAGGTTCACCGGCACCATCACCGCCGCGTATCGGCTGAAGGAGATGTCGAAGAAGTTCGCTGAGACGATGTTGACGAGGTTCGAGATGACCAGCGGCAGGCTGGTCGAGTCCGCCACGAACCCACAGGCGACGATGAAGGCCAGCGCCGCCGCCGGCTTGAAGTTCAGCCGGAGCAGGATGGCGAGCACGATGGGGGTGAGCAGGAGGGCCGCCCCGTCATTGGCGAACACCGCCGCGATGGCCGCGCCGAGCAGGATCACCAGCGGGAATAGCAAACGTCCCCGGCCGCCGCCCCAGCGGGCGATGTGTAGCGCCGCCCAATGAAAGAAGCCGGCCTCGTCGAGGAGCAGCGAGATGATGATGAGGGCGACGAAGGTGAAGGTGGCGTCCCAGACGATGTGCCAGACCACAGGGATGTCACCGGGGCTGATGACCCCTGTGGCGAGCGCCACGGCGGCCCCGATGAGGGCGCTCCACCCGATCCCGAACCCCTTGGGCTGCCAGATGACGAAGACGAGGGTGACCACGAAGATGGCAAGCGCAAGCATCGAGACCGTTTCTTGTTCTTGGAGGCTTGGAACGGCTCAGGCGGTGGCGACGCGGCGCCCGTGCGCATCGACGACGCGCTCACCGTCTTCCTTGACGAACTCTCCTTGCTGGGCCGGTAGGAGGTCGAGCACAGCCTCGGAGGGGCGGCAGAGGGCAACGCCCCTCGGGCTGACCACCAAGGGACGGTTGAGCAGGATCGGGTGTTCGGCGATGGCATCCAGAAGCTGGTCGTCCGTGAGGCTTTCGTCGCCGAGGCCGAGTTCGGCGTAGGGCGTGCCCTTCTCGCGGAGGAAGTCGCGGACCCTGATGCCGGCGCGGTCTGCGAGTTGGTGCAGCAACACCCGGTTCGGCGGCGTCTTCAGGTACTCGACCACGTGCGGCTCGATGCCGGCGTTGCGGATGAGGGCCAGAGTGTTGCGCGACGTGCCGCAATCCGGGTTGTGATAGATGACGACGTCCATCACGCGACCTCCGGGCGGGGCGAGGTGGCGCCGGCCTGCTGGCCGATCTCGCGCACCTTGGCGGACAGGGCGACTCCATTGAGACTGGCCAGCGGCAACGCTACGAAGGCCGAGATCCGGTTCTTGAGGTAGCGCTGCGCAGTTACGAAGGCTGTCTTGCACTCCAGGTCCGTCCCCTCGACCGAGGCGGGATCCTCGATGCCCCAGTGCGCCGTCACCGGCTGGCCGGGCCAGTACGGGCAAGCCTCGCCGGCGGCGTTGTCACAGACCGTGAAGACGAAATCCATGACCGGCGCGTCGGGGCGGGCGAACTCGTCCCAGGACTTCGAGCGCAGCCCCTCGGTCGGGTACTCCGTCTCGCTCAGAACCTGAACAGCGAGCGGGTTCACGTCTGTCTTGGGCTGGCTGCCGGCGGAGAAGGCCCGGAAGCGTCCCTGGCCCTCCTTGTTGAGCATGGCCTCCGCCAGGATCGAGCGAGCGGAGTTGCCGGTGCAGAGGAACAGGACGTTGTAGACGCGATCAGGCATGGGCGGTGTCTCCGGTGGGCAAGCAGCAGGCGGCCAGGGCCGCGACGGCGGGGGCGCAGACCTCGGGACGCCCCTGACAGCAATCGCGCATCAGGAATTGGATGAGCCCGGACAGGTCCGGGTAGGCGGCGCTGTAGATGATCGAGCGTCCCTCTCGCCGGGAGGTGACCAGCCCCGCATGGCTGAGCTCCTTCAGGTGGAACGACAGGTTGGTACCCGACACACCGACCGTCTCGGCCAGTACGCCGGCCGCCATCCCTTCGGGGCCAGCGGTGACGAGCTGGCGCACGATGCGCAGCCGATGCTCCTGTCCGAGGGCTGCGAAGGCAGCGACGGCTTGCCGTTCGTCCATCATGATGTCAATATCTCAACCATCGTTGAAACGTAGAGGAATGAAGCGTCTTGGACAAGCCCCAACAGCTCTTCGCCGACGGATTGCCCAACCTCAGCGAGGAGCATTTCGTGGTTCCGACGGCGACCAACCTGCAGGTGCAGGCACCGTTCACCCACGCCCCACGCTTCCTGATCCTGTACGGCTCGCTCCGAGAGCGTTCTTTCAGCCGCTTCCTGGCCTACGAGGCCGCGCGCCTGCTGGAGGCAATGGGCGGCGAGGTGCGGATCTACGACGCGCACAGCTTACCGCTGCCTGATGACGCGACCGCCGACCATCCCAAGGTCCAGGAGCTGCGCAACCTCTCGATCTGGTCCGAGGGGCATGTCTGGGTCAGCCCCGAGCGCCACGGCGCCATGACCGGGGTCATCAAGAGCCAAATCGACTGGCTGCCCCTGTCGGAGGGCTCTGTACGCCTAACACAAGGCCGGACCCTGGCCGTGATGCAGGTCTCGGGCGGCTCGCAGTCGTTCAACGCAGTCAACAACCTGCGCATCCTCGGGCGCTGGATGCGGATGATCACCATACCAAATCAGTCCTCGGTCCCGATGGCCTACAAGGAGTTCGACGAGGCAGGTCGGATGAAGCCCGGTCCGCTCTACGACCGGGTGGTTGACGTTTGCGAGGAGTTGATGAAGTTCACGCTGCTGACTCGCGAGCGGTCAGCCTACCTCGTCGACCGGTATTCAGAGCGCAAGGAACGTGAGCCCGAGCGCCTGAAGGATGTGGCGGTGGACATTGGGTTCGTGAAGCGCGCGCCGTGACGACGCGCGTGCCTTATCGATCCGGTTAAGCGTCGGTCTCGGGGTTAAGCCCATTTGCGTCGAAGGCCGTGTCTAGGTCGCGCCAAGACAACCGTAAGTGGGTTGGATAGCTAGCCGGCTCGACAGGCGCCGCCCCGTTGGATTCATTACTCAACCTGCGGGACAACGACCGCCTGGAGTCTTAGCTCTACGTCCGGCCCAGCACCGTGAAGAAGCGGCCGTTCCGTCCTCAGGTGGGGCAGAAGTACATGCACGTGCGCCTCGCTCCGATCCGGCGGTCGAACGGCACGGTTGAGCAGAACCCGCAGCCCCTGATCACCCCGAAGGGGCTCGACAGGATCCTCGTCGACTTCCCTATGTAGGCAGCCGAGCAAGCACGGAAGGCCGAGGGGAGGCACGAGCCGGACCTCTTCGACGCGAGCGGACCCGAAGATCAGGGCTTAAATTTCAGTTGCGAAAAGTCCGCACACCGTGCGGACCCCTCATCCTATCACGGGTTTACCCCCTGGTAGAGAAGCGAACCATATTTTAGTTCGCTTTTCCTGCACTGCAGATCAGGGCGCCATCCGCGAGGGTGGTGCCCTCTTCCGTTCCTAGATCTCCACCACGAGGCCGCCGTCGAACGCAGGGTTCTCCCGCCCGTCGGCCCACGTGCCGTCCCGCCGCTGGTGAGAGGTGTCGTGCCCTCTCGGGTTGGCCACGACACGGGTCCGACCCACGACGTAGTCGGCGCTCCGATGCACGTGCCCGTGGATCCAGATGTCGGGCGCGCCCGCCCCCTCCATGAGGGCCGACAGGTCGCTGGCGTAGGCCGCGTCGATCGTCTCGCGGACCTCCCCGTGCAGGAGGGAGCGCGCGTTCGGGGCATGGTGGGTGACCACGATCCTTGGGCCGTCCCACTCCGCCGCAAGGGCTTCCTCAACCCTCGCGCGGTGCCGGGCGTGGAGCGCGGCCGCCTCCTGCGGACGGAACGCGGCGGGAACCCCTGCCGCGTCGCGCGTTTGGATCCGCCGGTGATCCCTCATCCCCGTGTGCCGGTCGCCGCATGCCGCCATGGCCGCCGCCCGGGTGCCCTCCCCGCCGATCCTGTAATCGGACCACAGCGTCGCCCCGATAATCTGGACCCGACCCAGGTTCAGGACCTGGCCGAGGTCGAGAAGGCGGATCCCGGCTTCGATCGCGTTCCCCCGAGCCCGCTCAATCTCGTCGGGCATCCTCGTCCCGTAGAAGTCGTGGTTTCCCGGCACATAGATGACGGCCCCGGCGCGCGGGACGACGTGCTCCGCGAGCCAGGGCAGCGCCCTCCGGCACAGCCCGTCGGACACGTCGCCGGCGACGATCGCCACGTCGACGCGCGGCCCCGGCGGCGGGACCCACGGGGAGGCGTCGGCGTGGATGTCGCTCATGATCCAGATCGTCGGCATCACCACCCTCCCTCGCACCACGCGGCCCCGTCCGCCTCGAACCACACCGCGGCCGCCCTCGTGACGACCCGGCCCTCCACCCTGAAACCTGCCTCCTCGATCCGGTACCGGAGCCGGCTCGCGTCCCCTGTGCGGGACACACCCTCGATCGTGCCGGCTGCCCAGGCGTGGACGTCCCTCGCCCCCGTCCGCAGGCACCGCAATCGGGACGCCTCCGACGCCCGGAACCGCACGCCCGAGAGGGCGATCGCCGGGGCGTGGGCGACGACCCGGCCGCGCTCGCGGACGCTCCAGAGACGTCGCGACCTGTTCCAGTAGACGTCAGTCACCGGTCGGCAGGCGCCCACCGGCATGGCGCTCGCAGAGGCATCGGAGCCACCCGCCCTTCCGGATCCTGCCCGGGGACCCGCAGTCCTCGCAGATGTGGGCGGACAGGTGCTCGATCGCGTCGATGATGTCGTCGACGGTTTCGGACGTGTCGCCCTCGACGTACCAGCGCGCCGAGCCGTACTTCTCCTTCGCGTCGACGGTCCTGAAATCGCGGGGGAGCCCGGCGTCCTTGACCGCCTGAGCGCCCGCCTCCCACAGCCAGGACCACCCCGGCCCCGTAGCCGGCCCCGTCGGTCCGAAGACACGCCGGTACCGACGCGCCAAGCGCTCGCTCCAGTCCTTGGCGCAGCGCGGCGCCCCGTCCGCCCAGCGGAACGCCGTGGCCAGCGACAGGACGTCAAGGAGGAGCGGGCCGGCCGGCGGCCACATGATGACGCCACCGTGCGCTGGCGTTCGCTCGCGCTCGCAGGAGAGGAGCGGGCCGTCCCATCGGACACGGGGCCCGTGGACGGTCGGCTCGACGGCCCGGACGGTGACGCTGTCGGCGCCGCGGTGACCCTGCAACGCGCGCCCGGCGATCGTGAGGAATTCAGACGCGATCACGGGGCGGGCTCCGGAGGCAGGGGGGCGAAGAAGTAGGTGACACCCTCGACCTCGGACGCGAGGCGAAGGCCGATGGCGGGGTCGAGCCGCCCGGCCGCGACGAGGCGGCCGATCCGGATGACGCGGGCCCGGCAGCCGCGGCCGACCAGGCTGCAGATGCGGCCGGCTTCCCACGCGTCCCGGATCCGGGCCGCAATGAGGGCGAAGGTGTCCGACGTCTCCATCTCGCCCTCCCTCTCAGTTCGGAAGGCGGCGAGCTTCGACCTCGCGCGAGGCCACGACCGCCTCGACCATCCTCCTCAGCGGCCGCATGCTCCCCCCTACCCAGGGGATCATCCCGAGCTCCTCGGGGTCGAGGTCCGGGCACCAGGCCGCATCCAGCCCCCGGTCCCGTCGGATCTCCGCGAGGATCCCGGCCGCCACCACCGGCAGGTCCTCCGCCCGCGGGGCCGGCCATTCCAGGATCTGGCACCTGTCGAGCAGCGCCGTGGAGACGCCCCGGAGGGAGTTCGCCGTCAGGACGTAGGAGACTGCGCTGAGGTCCAGTGCCGTCTCGAAAGCCGGGTCGTGGATCGCCCGGGCGGTGGATCCCCGTTCGAGGAAGGGGAGGATCGTCTCGTCGAGCCTGCCCCACCGCCGGTCGTTGCCCGCCTTCTCGACCTCGTCGATGACGATGCCGTGGCTCGCCTTCCCATGGCGAAGGCAGCCCTGCGCTGGCGTCGACGGGCGCCACGACCCCCACTGACGAGATGTGCCCGCCCAGGCACCTCCGTCCATGGTCCCAGCAGCCCCAAAGACGGTGACGTCCAGCCCGGCCGTCTCGATCACCGCACGGGCGAAGGCCGTCTTCCCGCAGCCGGGAGGGCTGACGAGGATGCGCGGCCGCAGCGCGGCGTAGGGCGAGCCGACGAAGTCGCTGGCGAACACGTCGACGACTTCGTCGGCCCACGGGAACAGGCCCCGCAGCCGAGCGGCGAAGGCGGCCGGGTCCGGCGCCGGGGTGAGGGGCATGCCCTTCCCGGCCCAAGGCTCCGCGATCGCGCGCGGGGAGTCCCCCCGGTCCGAGACGGACTTCGAGGGCTGGGGCAGGTGGTCCATCGTCGGGAAGACCACGAGCGTCCGGCCGGGCGCCTCCTCCGCCTTGGCCTTCGCCTGCCCCAGGATGAGGTCGAGGTCCGCAAGGTCGGACGGCGGCGGCGCGATCATCCCGACGCCGCCCCTGAGGATGTCGTGCTCGTCCTCCACCATGCGGTCTGCCGTCTCGAAGGCCGTCATCGCCGCCAGCCAGAGGCCAGCCCGGACGTCGAAGGCCTCCAGGAACTGGTAGAGGGGTCCCTGCGCGAGCTCGGCGTTATCCCCGCGACCGTGCTCGGCCTCCTCTGCCCGGAACAGCGCGTGCCTAAGGTAGAGGAACGCCCTGTCGAGGCGCCCGGTCTGCACAGCGAGGTGTGCGGACGCGAGCGCCTGCGAGGCGATCCGGGCCGCCGACACGCGGCATCCGAGCTCCGCAAGGTGGAACGGGAGGACGTCGGCCGCAGCCTGGAGCTCGGGGCACGCCCCGCGGGGCAGGTCCCGGCGCAGCGCCTCCTTGTAGAGGATGCGCTCAAGCCTCGTGGTCGTCACGACGTTCGCGGCGACGATCGCCCGCTCGATGGCGCGGGCGCACGGCCGGCTGAGGCGATGGCGGAGCAGCGGCCTGAGAACGGAGCGGAGGTCGGTGACGACGCACCACGACTGCATCTCCCCGCCGGCGAGGCGCTGCACCCGGGGGAGCGGCACCTTCGTCTTGCGCGCTCCGGCGAGCTTCGAGGGGTCGAGCATGGCGGCGCGCACGGACGCAGCCGCGGCGGCGGAGAGCTTCTCGGACATTGGGGGGGCTCACAGGATCGAACGGAGGGCGCGCGCGAAGGGGCGCTGAGCTGGGCTCAGGCGGTGCGAGCTATCCGTTTCAAGATCGAGCGAGCGTTCACGGCGGGGATCCCAGGAGGTGAGAGGCCACCCTGCCCTGGCCAGACCGGGCGGGCAACCGGCTTCCGATGGGCGTTCCGAACAGGGTGTGGACAGCCCTAGTGAGGTCGCTCTAATCCGTTCCATCTGCGGCCTCGGAGCCGGAAGCCGAATGGTCCAGGACGCCGCGAAGTATGCGCTGCAGCCCGCATTGGCAGAGAGCAACTTGGTTGTCGGCGAGCACTTTTCGGCTTGGTGCGAGGAGCGGGCCTACAGCCCGATCATCGAGCTCGCGTGCATGCCGGACGCGGTCTCGACGATGTTGGCGAAGGCCGGCGTGGCGTTGTGGGAGGCGGCGCAGGCGGAGGCCGCGGCCGTCCTGGAAGGCGAGCGGCGGCGGATGGCGGAGGCCGTCGCGACCGAACGGGAGCTCCGGAACGAGGCGCTCGGCATGGTGGATGCGCGCGAGGCCGTGATCGAGGGGCTTCGTGCCGAGATCGCACGGCATGCGGCCGAGCTCGACGCGTCGCGGAGGAAGGTGGCCACGGTGCGCGCGCGGGAGTTCTGGCTGCGGGTGGTTCAGGAGGTCTGGGAGATCCTGCCGGAGCAGGGCTCGCTGCACGTCAACGAGATCACGATGCGGATCGGTGCCGACCTGGTGCAGGAGGCCGAGAGGCACAGGCAGGTCTGGGACGTCGCGACGGTCAGGGGGGGCATCGACGAGCGGAGGTATAAGCGGCGCATGTTCGTGAGCGAAGGCGGCGGGCGCTACCGCAGGCGCAGGCCGGAGGATGCGGTCTGAGCCGGGCAGGTCGAAGGCCGGAGATTTACTACAGCACGCCCGATCCTAGCTTGCCGCCGCCTCCCGGGCGGATGCGGAGGTATGCTCCGCCGTGTGGGGGCGATCAGTCCCGTCGATGCCACGGGAGAGCTCCTCGGCGAGGACGACGGCATCGTCGGACAGTCGCCGGACCTGCTCCAGGAGCAGCCCGAACACCTCGACGCCCTCGCGGTCGAGCCGATCCTCGCCGCAGCATTCGAGCGCATGGCAGGCGGTTGCCAGGTCCACGAAGCCCATCATCCCCGTCGCCGAGGAGAGCGAGTGGGCGCGATGGCGCAACCAGGACCGGGCGTCGAACATGGCTGCGTCGCCCTGGAAGCTCGTGCGGAGCTCCGCGATGAGCAGGTGCAGGACCTCGTGAAGGCGGTTCGGCTTGAGGTACCGGCCGATCTGCTCGTAGATCGAGCGGTCGAACGAGGCGGGCACCCGACGTTCGACGGGAACGCCCGATGCCGAGGTGCCGGCGCCGAGCCAGCGTTCGATGGTGGCGAAGAGCGCCTCCCGTTCGAAGGGCTTTCCGACGTGGTCGTCCATGCCGGCCTCGCGGAAGGCGCGGACCTGCTCGGGCAGCACGTTCGCCGTCATCGCGATTACGGGGATCGTCGCCGTCGGGAGCTTGGAATGCCGGATCGCACGCGTCGCCGACATCCCGTCCATCCCGGGCATCTGCACGTCCATGAGGACGAGGTCGAAGCCGCCGGCCGCGACCGCCGCGACCGCCGTCGCGCCTTCGCCCGCGACCTCGACGTCATGTCCCGCACCGGTCAGGACGGCCTTGGCCAGCTCCAGGTTGATGGGGGAGTCGTCGACGAGGAGCAGGCGCCCCTTCCGTCGGGCGACCGATGCCGCGGGAACCGTCGCCTGTCCGTCGGGCGCGTCCGCCAACGGAAGCGTGACGCTGAACCAGAAGCTCGATCCGCGCCCGGTGTCGGAGCCGACGCCGATCTCGCCGCCCATGAGCTCGACGAGGCTCCTGCTGATGGCGAGGCCGAGCCCCGTGCCGCCGTAGTCCCGGCCGATGGAGCCGTCGACCTGGCTGAAGCGCTGGAACAGGCGCTTGCGCTTCTCCTCCGGGATGCCGATGCCCGTGTCGGTCACCCGCAGGCGGAGCACCCGCTCCGCCGGCCCCGCCGGTTCCGAACTCACGTCGAGGGTGACGGAGCCGGCCTTGGTGAACTTCACGGCATTGTTGAGCAGGTTCAGCAGCACCTGCCGCAGGCGGCCCTCGTCGCCCAGAACCCAACCGGGCAGGTCCGGGCCGAGGCTCGTCCGGAGTTGCAGGCCCTTGGTCTCGGCCTGTGCCCGGACGATGGACGTGCAGGCATCCAGGAGGCTCGACAGCGCGAAGGGCCTCGGAGCGAGCTCGACCGCGCCGGCCTCGACCTTGGAGAAGTCGAGGATGTCGTTGACGATGGCGAGGAGCGCCGCGCCGGACGCGCGCACGAGGTCGGCGTGCCGGTGCAGGTCTGGGGCGAGCCGGTCCGATGCCAGCATCAGGTCGGTGAAGCCGATGATGGCGTTGAGGGGCGTACGGATCTCGTGGCTCATCGAGGCGAGGAAGTCGGTTTTGGCCTGGTTGGCCCTCTCGGCATCGGAGCGCGCGGCCTCCGCCTGCGCCTTGGCTTCGCCCAGCGCGATCTCCGCGAGCTTGCGCGGCGTCACGTCCAGCGTCAGGCCGAGGACCTTCGACGTCCTGCCGTCGGCGTCGGTCTCGACGCGACCCATGGCCGAGATCCAGCGCAGGCCACCGTTGGGGAGCGGGATGCGGAACTCGGTCGTGTAGCTCCCGCCGGTCTCGACGGCCGCGCCGAGGTCGGCGAGGACGTGCCCGACGTCGGCCGGGTGCGCCAGCGGGCGCCAGCCGCGCTCCACGTCGATCTCGGTCTCCGCGTCCGGCAGGCCGTGCTGGCGGGCGCATTCGGCGGAGAGACGGACGAGGCCGGTCGCGACGTCGTAGCTCCAGGTGCCGGCGTTGGCCGCCTTCATCTCGGCCTCGTGGCGGCGCCGCTCGGACAGGTCCATCGCGATGCCCAGGTAGCCGAGGTCCCGGCCGTCGGCCGTCCTCAGCAGGCTGACGTTGAGGAGCACGGGATGTCGCTCCCCGGCCTTGGTGACGTAGGTCCACTCCGCCGTCTCCGGCATGCCTCGCCGGGCACGGGCGACGAAGACCTCGAAGCCGGGCTCCACCCGCTCCCCGAGGGCGGCGGACAGTTCGGCCGCGCGATCAGCGACCTCGCGCGGGTCGTGGAACAGTCCGGGCGTCGCGGTTCCGACGAGTTCGCCGGCCGCATAGCCGAGCATCCGTTCCGCCGCCGGGTTGAACAGGCTGATCGTCCCGTCCAGATCGGTCGCGATGACCGCGTATCCGGCATGCCGGAGGATCGCGTCCTGCCAGGCCGAGGCGGCCCGGAGTTGCGAGGTCCGTTCCGCGACCTGGCGTTCCAGGGACGCGTTGAGCGTGCGGATCTCCTCCTCCGCGGCGAGTTGGGCGCCGATGTCCCGGATGACGGTGGCGACGCCGACGGTCTCCCCGCGCGGGGAACGGATCGGCGAGACCGTGACGAGGACGGGTACGGCATTGCCGTCGCGATGGAGCCGCAACGTGGACAGCGGGGCGACCGGCTTCCCGAGACGCACGCGATCCAGGGTTTCGCGCTCCTCCGCCCGCAGGTGCGGCGGCACGACGAGGTCACGTGCGTTGCGTCCGATGGCCTCGGGGGCCGTGAAGCCGAAGAGGCGCTCGGCCGCCGGGTTCCAGTCCGTGACGGTCCCGTCGAGCGTCTTGCCGACGATGGCGTCCTCCGCGTTCTCGACGATGGCCGCCAGGCGGCTCCTCTCGACCCCGGCGAGAACCTCGCGCCGACGTCCGGTCAACCGGAGATGGGCGATGCCGGCGAACATCAGCATGGCGACCAGGACGGTGCCGCCGGCGGTGGCCGGTGAGGTCAGGTTCAGCCCGGATACGAACGGGGGCAGCGCCCGGACCTCCAGGTCCCAGGATCGCCCGAACACCGCGACGGTCCTGCGCCGGACCAGGGCCGGGTCGACCGAGGCGAGCGCGTCGCCCGTGCCGTAGAACCGGGTAAGCGCCTCGGGCGTCGCGTCCGAGATCGCCAGGTCCAGCTCGACGAGGTTCAGGTCCAGGCCGGCGAGTACCTCGTCGATGACGAGGGGCGCATAGGCCCATCCGATCGTCCGGGCCCGTCGTTCGGCGACCGTCGCCCCCCTCGGGTCCATCCGGGCGATCGGGAGGTAGAGCAGGAGACCTCGCTCGCGCAAGCCGCTGGCCTGCACCAGGGTGATGGGCGCGGTCAGCGTGGCCTGGCCGGTCTCCATCGCGGCGAGCGCCGCGCCCCTGCGATGGTCCTCGGAGGCGACGTCGAGGCCGATGGCGGGACGGTTGGGCTCCACGGGCTCCAGGTACTGGATCACGTAGCGCTCGCCGGGGTGCGGGGTGATCTGGCGGAGGGCGAAGTCCGGTGCGCCGTCGCGGCGCGCGGCTTCCAGGAACGCGGCCTCCCGTGCGGGATCGACGCGGCGGATGAAGCCGAAGCCGCGGGTCCCGGGGAACTCGCGGTCGATGTCGCGGGTCAGGCTGTAGTCCCTGAAGCGGCCCCGTGTGATCCCGTCCTCGCCGGCGGCCACGATGGCTCCCCGCGCGCCGCGGAGCCCGTATTCGTACTTCGCCATGCGTTCGGAGATCACCGATGCCACCCGGAGCACGGCCACGTCCAGCCGCTCCGCGGTGACCCTGGCGTTGCTCGCCTCCTTCCAGGCCGCGGTCGCGCAAGCCAGGACGAGGCCCAGGACGACCAGCGCAACCAAGGCGACGCCCGGTGCCGGGCTCGCGGTCCGCATGCCGGGATGCCAGGTGGAACCCGGCGCGTCCGTGTCGTCTGCCTGCGGCGTCGCGGACCCGGTCATCAACTTCATCCCCCGAAGGCCCGGCTCCCGCCGGACGCGTTCCGATATCCGTCCGGTCGCGCCTTGTCCCCTACGCGTTACGGGCACGGAAGTCCTCGCGATATCCCGCGCACCCTCAGGCGCGTTGCCAGGACAGGGACCTCAGGCCCTTCCGGCCGAAACGCGGGTCGCCGGTGACCTCGCGTCCGACCCACGGCGGCAGGTCGAGTTCCTGCGCCTCGTCGCGCAGCTCGACCTCGGCGAGGACGAGACCGGCGAGACGCCCCTCGTACACGTCCACCTCCCAGGTCACGCCGCCATGGGGAACGAGGTGGCGGACCTTGACGACCGGTTCGCCCGCGAGCCCGGAGCCGAGAAGCACCTCGGCCTGCGCCGACGGGATCTCGTACTCGAACTCCGAGCGCCGCATGCCTTCCCGCGGTCCCTTCACCGTGAGCCACGCGCGCTCGCCGGCCCGGCGCACGCGTACCTTGATGCCGTGGAGTTCGCCGAGGATCCCGTCGGTGAGTTGGCGCCAGCCGGTCGCGGCCTCCATCCAGCCGTCGTCGGTCACGACGAACCTGCGCTCGATCTCGGCATGCAGCGACCAGGTCTCCGCCATCATCCGGGCGGCCGATGCGCCCATCGCGATCCGGAGCATGCCGACGAGGCCGCCCACCGGGTAGGGCTTCGGCAGGAAGCGGGACCCGGGCACCATCGATTGCACCCTGAGGGCCCGCGCCGACATGTAGAGGACGGGCAGGTACGGGCGCTGCGCCCGCGCCTCGACCGCCAGGAAGAGGCCGTCGATGGAGCCGGGCATGTGCACGTCGGTGACGAGGGCGTCCGCCCGTTCTCCAAGGGCGAGGTACTCCAGGGCCGACAACCCGTCCCCGTGCGGCATCGCCAGGTAGCCCGCCCTGGCGAGTTCCGCGACCACGAGGCTGCGGGCGACCGGGTCGTCCTCGGCCACGACGACGACGGCGGGTCTGGCACGCTGGCTCATGGAAGGCGTCTCCGGCTCGGCACGCCGCGGCCCGGGGAAATCCCGGATCCGTGATGCGTATTCGATGCTACGAAGTCCTCGCCGCATGGCCATTAGTCCGGTCGAGCTGGTATCATGCCGCGAATAGGCCATCCGGACTATCGTCGCGGCTCCGGGCCGCCCGCATCCCAACCGGACAGCGTACGGGGGAACCGATGTCATCTCCCGGGCAAGCCGTCATCGCCGACGACGACCCTTTCTTCCGGATCGCGCTGGCGGCCGTCCTGACGACGCGGCTCGGCTTCGAGGCGGTGCATGAGACCGGCTCGCTCGACGAGGCGCTGGAAGCCCTTGCCGAAAGGCCGATGGTGCGGTTCGCCCTGTTCGACCTGGCGATGCCGGGCATGGCGGGTGCCGAAAGCCTCTCCGCGGTCCGGGAATGCCATCCGGAGGTCCTGACCGTCGTCGTGTCGGGCTCGACGCGTCGCGAGGACGTCTTCATGGCCTTGCGGGCCGGCGTCCACGGCTTCGTCCCGAAGGGGCCGACCGTCGAGGCCTTGGCCGAAGCGCTTCGCATGGTGCTCGACGGGTTCGTCTACGTGCCCTCCTTCGTCACGCATGTGGGCACCGGGGAGGGAGGGGCGTTCCCCGGCGACCCCGCCCGGATCGCGGGGCGCCCCGACGCCATGGCGAACCTGACCCCGCGCCAGCGCCAGGTCCTCGACCTCATCGTGTCGGGCCGATCGAACAAGGAGATCGCGCGCACGCTCGTCCTCGGGGAAGGTACGGTGAAGATCCACGTGGCAACCTTGCTCCGGGTTCTGGGCGTGCCGAACCGCTCCGCGGCCGCCGCCTGGGGCGGCGCCAACCTCGGTCGTCCGAGGGCGTCCCGGATCGCTCGCTAGGCCGTGCGGCCTATCGGGCCGCCCATCCGGACGAGGTGACGGCGCGGGTCCGTCCGTGGACGATGGCGGTCATCGATGCGAACGAACCGAAGCGCCATGGTCCACATCCCGATCCCACATTCCCCGGTCGCCGCCGGCCTCGGTCCCTACCCCGGGCCCGACGCTCCGGCCCTGCCGCCGGGCCTGGTGCCCACGGATGGGCCGATCGCCTCGCCGGTGGTACCGGACGCGTCCTCCGGACCGGGGTGGGAAGAGGCCGGTTCCAGCGAGCGGCAAAAGGCCGTCCGGGCGGGCCTCCACCCACCTTGCGATGCGCGGTGACCCATGCCCGGACACAATCACGGACATGCCGCAGCGGATGGCCCGCTCGTCTTCGATCCGACGATCCATGGACAGGTCACGGCCCTCCTGGGGGGCGACCGAACCCGTTCGCTGCTCCTGATGCTGCGATCCCTCGTCATGATGCTGGCCGGGCTGGGGGATGCCTCGCTCCTATCGCCGGCGGGACTGGCATCGATCCACCGCCTGAAGTCGGAGGCCGGCCTCATGGGCTTCGTCCGCTTGTCGGAAGCCTGCGCCGCGTTCGATGAACCGGGCCAAGGGACGTCGCCCCATGGTCGGGGCATCGCCGAGCTGCGCTCCGCCATCGCCGCGACGTTGCTGGTCACCGGTGAATTGATGGGATCCGTCGAGGATTGATCCAGGTGGGGAAACGCACGGATGCGCCCCGACGCGGGCGAAACCCCGACGCGGGATCCTCCCGTCCGGAAGCCACGCCGCCTTTCGCCCGGCCCATATCGCGACCGCCTTCGTTGGTCCATAACCGGTCCGGCGTGGAACATGCGTCCCATGACGGCGGCGCCGACGCCTCCGAAACCTGAACGGGCGCCAGGTAACCCCGAAGGCTTGCGGAGGATGCCGGGTTCCTTGCGACGCTACCATCGCCGCCTTCTCATCGGGCTCGCCCTTGCGATGGGTTCCCAGGCCGTTTCCGGTCAGGACCTCATCGGTGACGCGGCGCGGATCGCGCGTGAAACGCCGTTCCTGCGCAACCTGCGTGGCGCGGGCGGCGATCCGCAAACCTCGGTCGCCCAGCCCGACACCTCCGCCAAGCCCTCGGCCAACCTGACGACGTCGATCCAGGACCAACTCGGATCCTATGGTGACCCCTATGGGATGCGCAGCTTCCTCCAGGGGAAGGGCATCTCCTACAGCCTGACCTTCATCGGCGAGAGCTTCGGAAACGTCACCGGCGGCTCGCGCCGCGGCGGCATCTACGAGGGGCGACTGGACTTCCAGTTCGACGCCGACCTCGACAGGCTTCTGGGCTGGCAGGGCGCGAGCTTCCACGCGAACCTGTTCCAGATCCACGGCACGGGCCTGTCGCGCTACTACGTCAACAACTTCATCACCGTCAGCGCCATCGAGGCCCTGCCGTCCTCGCGCCTGTACGAGCTCTGGTTCGAGCAGAAGCTGTTCGACGACCAGCTCAGCCTGCGCATCGGCCAGCTTGCCAGCGACACGGAGTTCGCGGTGAGCCAGACCGGCACGCTGTTCGTCAACTCGACCTTCGGATGGCCCAACATCATGGCGGTCATCCTGCCGAGCGGCGGCCCGATCTACCCGCTGGCGACGCCGGGCGTCCGGGCCAAGTACGTGCCGAACAAGAACCTCTCCCTGCAGGCGGGCGTCTACAACGGCGATCCCTCCGGCGCGGCACGGGAAGACAACGACCCGGACCCGCAGCGCCGCAACCGCACGGGCACGAACTTCCGGACGAACGACCCTGCCCTGGTGATCGCCGAGGCGGCCTACGCCTACGGCCTTGAGGCGGACGACAACCTTGAGCCCGGCACAGTCACGCTCGGCGGCTGGTATCATTTCGGCCGCTTCGACGGCCTGCGCGACGACCGTGAAGGCCGGCCCCTGGCCGATCCCGCCAGCTCCGGCATCGCCCGGCGATTCCGTGGCAACAACGGCATCTACGGGATGATCGACCAGACGATCTACCGTGAGCCCGACGACCCGAACGACGGCGCCAGCGTGTTCGTGCGCGTGTCGTCCTCGCCGACGGACCGCAACCTGCTCGACGTCTACTTCGATGCCGGCATCGGCTACAAAGGCCTGTTCCCGGGGCGCTCCGACGACACCATCGGCGTCGCCTTCGCTCTCAGCAAGATCTCGGACGGAGCGCGCGGCCTCGACACCGATGCCATTCTCCTGGGCGGAGTCCCCGGACCGCGGCGCAGCAGCGAGGCGGTGCTGGAGGCGACCTACCAGGCGGTGCTCGGACCCGGCGTGACGCTGCAGCCGGACTTCCAGTATGTGTTCCGGCCGAACGGTGGGGTGGCCAACCCACGCGACCCGACCGGAGCCCGGATCGGGAACGCGGCCGTCTTCGGTCTGCGCGCCACCATCCGCTACTGAGGCCGGCGCCGGACACGGATGGCGCGCATGCCCCCGGAGGCCTTCGGCGAGACCCGCCTTAGTCGTCTCCCTGGGACGCGACGTCGACAAGGCCCGAACGTGCGGTGGCCGGACCATGGAAGGCGATGGCCGGCCGCCCTTCCGCCCGGCAGCCCTATGGCCGATCCGCGGTGCCGAACCCCATCACAGCCAGCCGTTCTTACGAAACCGCCAGTACAGGACGGCGCAGGCGGTGAAGATGCCGCCGAGCACGACGAAGTAGCCGTAGCGCCACTTCAGTTCGGGCATGACCTCGAAGTTCATGCCGTAGATGCCGGCGATGGCCGTCGGGACCGCCAGGATGGCCGCCCAGGCCGCGAGCCGCCGGGTGATGACCGTCTGCTGGGCCTGTCCCAGCATCAGGCTCGCCTCGAATGCGAAGGCGAGCACCTCGCGCATCGCGTCGATCTCTTCCTGAACGCCCCGCAGGTGGTCGGAGACGTCCCGGAACAGGGGCTGCATCTCCTCGTCGATGGCGACCATGTCGCCGTGTTCGAGCTTGCGGCAGACCTCCACCAGCGGGACCACGGCGGAACGCAGGCGCAGCAGGTCGCGTCGGAGCAGGTAGAGGCGCTCCACCTCGGCCGGGAGGAGCTCGCGCTTGAGGACGCGGTCCTCGATGGCCTCCACCTCGGCCATGACCGTCTCCATGACCGGCCGGTAGTTGTCGACGATGAAGTCGAGCACCGCATGGAGGATGTAGTCCTCCCCGTGGGCGAGCTGCCTGGGGCAGGACTCCGTCTTCTCCCTCACGGACGCGTACGAAGCCGAGGCGCCGTGGCGGACGGTGACGATGTAGCCTCGTCCGACGAAGATCTGGGTCTCTCCGAGCGCGATGCGTCCCTCAACGAGCTGGGCGGTCCGCACCACCACGAAAAGGCCGTCGCCGTATCGCTCGACCTTGGGACGCTGGTGGGCGTGCCTGGCATCCTCGATGGCGAGCCGATGCAGCCCGAACTGGGCCTGCACCTGTTCGAGGAGCTCCATCGAGGGTTGGTAGAGGCCGATCCAGACGACGTGATCGGGCCGGCGCGACCATTCCCCGGCCTCGTCGATCCGGATGTCCGCGATCCGGCGTCCGCCGGCGTAGACCCCGGAGGCCACGACGCCCGGGACCTCTCCACCGCCGGTGGCGGCCGGCGGACCCTCGGGAATGAGATGCCCGACGGATGTCGACGGCGATCGGGCGGTGCCCGTCCCGTCCAAGGTCGTCGCACCAAGGCTCATGCCGCGTTTCCTTCGTGATGGGCCCGCGATGGCCCGCCTCGTTCGGTCGTGTCCATTCCCGCCGCCCCGAGTTCCCTCTTCGCGAGAAGCCAAAACAGCATGTCGAGCCCTTCGGGCCTGTGGGTGAGGTCCCAAGGCTCGTAGGCCCGCTCGCGTTTCCGCTCGAAGCGAACCTCGTTCGTAATCGTCATCGCTCCCCTCCGTCTCGACCTTCCGTTGAAAATCCATCGAGGGGGGCGGTCGCCCCCTCCGGCCCTCGTCGTCCGAGCCGCCTCGCGATGGTCGATCGCGCCGCATCCACCGCCAGGGTCGCGCCCGCAAGCGTCCGCGGCTCCGTCGTCCGCCTCATCGCATGCCGGGCGATGCTGGCGGCCAAGTCGTCCGTCTCGGCCGCCATGGCCTCAAGCTTCGCCGGCCCGGTCTCACCGCGGGCGCTGGAGCGGATTTCCAGCAATCGTAGGGTCGCGACCTCGATGCGCTCACGCCGGATGCGTCCCACCCGCTGGCGGAGCCACGCCGCCACCGAGCCGAGGCCGCCGCCGAAGATCGCCACGAGGTAGATCCAGCTCTCGTAACGCTCGATGAAGCTCTCCTGCTCACGCTCGTAATAGTCGATGGCGCCCGGGTGGATGGGCAGCCGCGCGCTGGTGGCGCCGACGGTCGTGTCGTACGCCGGGTGCAGGACGTCGTTGGCGGCGGGGGTCGTTTCCGCGAGCAGGGTACGCATCTCGAAGAGGTGCTGGGTGGCTTCGGCGGCGACGGTCCGGGACAGGGTCGAGCGGGCCATCAGGCGATAGGACGATCCCACCGTCACGATGTCATCGGCCGGCATGCGCGGGTCGCCGTCGAAGAGGCCGGCCGGGACGGTGACCGACTGGAGCAGTGGCATCCTCGCAAGGGCGGCAGGGACATTGGAGATCCCGAACAGCGCCGCCTCGTGGTCGGGATCCGCGTCGCGGACGAGATCGACGATGCGCTGGGCGGCCGCCGAGGTCGGGGTTGTCAGAAGGATCACGGCGTCGATACGCCCGGCGGCGAAGGCCGTCGCAAGCTCGGCTTCCTCCACCGGCACCAGGGAGACCGCCTTCGCCGATGCGTCCCCCTCCGGACCGCCGTCCCGAAGTTCCAGTCCATGCCGCTCCACGAGCCCCCGCACCAGGGCATGGTCCGCCTTGCGGGGTGCCAACACGGCAAGCCTCTTTCCGGCGAGGGCTGCGAAATCCGCGATGCCGACCCGTCGGGGCGCGGCCACCAGGGTGGCCTGCTCGCGTAGGACCGCCAGCGTGAGCCCGTTTCGCGGCATCGACACGTCCGGCCGGACCACAGCGAGGTCGGCCTTGCCGTCCCGCAGCGCCTCGGCACTTTCGCGGACCCCGCCGAAAGGAACGAGCTTCAGCCGGATGGATGCCTTGCTCCTCGACAGCGCCTCGGCGTAGGCGCGCATCAGCGCCGGCTCGGTGCCGCCGTTGGGGGCGACCGCGACGACGAGCGTGGTCGGGTGCGTCAGGTAGGCATAGGCGAGGCCGGCGACGGCCAATGCCAGGATCGGCGCGCAGAACCACGCCACGCGCCAGGCCGGCGAACGCTTTCCGCTCAAGTGCACATCCCCCCACGCGGCCTTCTGCCTTCCAGGCAAAGGTGGGCCGCCGCAGGCCCCGATGCGAGTGAGTTTGGCGCCCCATCCGCGTTTCGACGAAAATCCTGATGGGACACTTATGCCGAAGCCCGGGGCTCCCGCTCGAACCGTTATGCGCCTGGGTCCAGCTTAAGGAGGCGGTCCACCGATGGATCGCGCGAACCCCAGTCGTTCCATGCCCGTCACCATCCCGGTCGCCACCATCGTCTCCGAGGCGGTCCAATCCCAATCGATGCGGTTCATCGTCGGCCAGGACCCCCAGGGTCGCTGGGTCGCCATGGAGGTCCATGGCCTGGGCGGGGGCCTGTTCCGCACCCGGCATGATGCGCTCCACTACGCGGTCGACCTCACTGGCCATCGACCGGACGCCGTCGTCATCGCGACGGACCGCATCGAGCTTAGGATCTAGGATGGGTTACGCGGCCCGACGATTGCGGGCACGCCATGCCCGCCGCCTCGTCGCACGGTTCGTCATGACGGGGTACGCCTTCATCCTTTGGGTTGTCACCGGTTGGGGGCTGGGCCTCTCCGCCTCCGCCACCGTTGCGACGCTCTGCATTGGATTGCCGGTGATGGCGCTGATCCACCGTTTCGTTGCGCAGGAGCACGGCCGCCACCGGAGGGATGGTCAGATGCGACGGCATCCGATCCGGCAGCGGCACCACCAGGGCGTGACGCTCGCCCGCAGCCGGGCGCCATGACGTTGACACGGGACAAGATCGAGCGGATCGCCGAAAGCGCCGCGTCGGCCCATCGCTCAGGCGGTGAGAGCCTCGACGTAGGCCTCCACCGTCTGGCCGGAATGGACGAGGCCGAGGACTTCCGGGAGGCGACGTTGCGCATCCTGGCGGACGGCCACGTCGGCTACGCGCTGTGCGCCACCAGCCCGGTGACCGCCAAGCCCCTGGGATGCACGGAACGGGTGATCACCCCCCTGCGTCGCGGAGCGCTTCTGGACGACGGCTCAGCCTTCCTCCTCCCGCGGGGGATCATCGGGGTCGGGGCCAGATACTGCTTCGTCCTCGCGCACCCCCTGGGAGAGGTATTGGAAGGTCCGACCGGAGAGCACGAGGCGGCCGATGCCTGCCTCGCGTGCCATCTCGAACTGCATATCGTCGGACGTCGCGTCCCCCACGGCATCCCACTGAACGCGTTGACGGCCACGGCCGACCTTGGGCTCGAAGCCGTCCATGTGCTCGGGCCCTGGGTGCGGGATGGACGTCCCGTCGACCTCGCCTCGGCAGAGGTCCGTATCGACCTCGATGGCCATGCCGTCACCCGGGGCCGGGGGTCGGATACGCTCGGCGCACCCATCGGCGCCGTGGCCTGGACGGCACAGTGGCTGGCCGGCCGCGAGCGCCGCCTGGAAGCCGGCGAGGTCGTCACGACGGGGAGTTGCGCCGGCCTCGTGCGGATCGTCCCGGGCCAGAACGTCCGCGCATCCTTCGGGGATCTCGGGACGGTTTCCCTCGATCTCGTCTGACCGGCCGGTCGCTTCTAAACCAGGCTTGACCGTGGACGCGGGGCACCGGATGCCGGCGAGATGACACTTATCGCCTATGTCGGCGCAGCCGTCGCCGAGATTGCCGGATGCTTCGCCTTCTGGGCTTGGCTACGCCTCGAACGCTCGCCGTGGTGGCTGACGCCTGGAAAGGCTTCGCTTGACCTTTTCGCCTACCTGCCGACCCTCGTCGAGAGCGCGGGACGCGCATACGCAGCCTACGGCGGCGTCTACATCGTCTCGTCGATCCTGTGGCCATGGCTGGCCGAGGGACATCGGCCCGACCGATGGGACGTCGGCGGCGCCGCGATCTGTCTTATTGGTGCCGCGGTCATCCTGCTGGGACCACGCGGAACCTGAGTGTTACGAAGCAAGGGCCCGCTCGAAGCAATTTGATTGTTGGCACCACCCCATCAACACGGCGGAAATCGACCCAACTACGCCGTAAGAGCAAGCCAACGTATCTCTTGAAAGCAGACGTTGCAGTCGATCTCGCCGTGCGAGGGCATGATCTCGGATCTCCGCCTTTCAGAGTGGTGACGCCGCCGCATCATTCCTCTGACTGCTCCTGGGTGACGGCCGTATGCCGTGGTTGAGGACGAGTCGGCGGTCACGCTGACGTCACCAATCTTTTTCGTGTGTCAGTGGAATAGACGCGCCCGTTCGGCATCTCTCCCGATGCGGTCATGGTCGACCGCCGGAGACCTCACTCATGCACACCATGCTGATCCGCGCTGCCTTTGCGGCCTTCGCCTTCTCCGCCGTCGCCGCCCAGGCCGCTGCGCCTGCGATGACGGCCGAGACTGCCAAGGGGCCGGCGCTCGTCGATTCCAAGAGCATGACCCTCTACACCTTCGACAAGGACATGGGCGGCAAGTCGATGTGCAACGGCCCCTGCGCCGCCAACTGGCCGGCACTGATGGCCGCCTCCGGCTCGGCTGCTAGTGGCGACTGGACGATGGTGACGCGGGACGACGGGACGATGCAGTGGGCCTACAAGGGCAAGCCGCTCTACACCTTCGCCAAGGATACGAAGCCCGGCGACATCACCGGCGACGGATTCCTCAACGACGCGTGGCACATCGCCAAGCCCTGATCGGTAAAGCCTCGTGGACGAGATCGCCGCCCTCATCGAACCGCAGATCCCAGCGTTGCGGCGCTACGCAGTCGCACTGTTGCGGGACCGCGAAGCGGCGGATGACCTCGTCCAGGACACCCTGGAGCGGGCGTTGTCCGGCTGGTCCGGACGTCGCCGCGACGGCGACCTGCGAGCCTGGCTGTTCACGATCGAGCGCAACCTGTTCCTCGGCACTGTTCGACGCCGGGGCCGGCGCGGCATCGATGTCGGCGCTGAGGCTTTGGAGCAGGTGCCCGATCCGGGTGCCGACCCCGAGGCCGTTATGGGGGCACGCGACGTGCTCACCGGACTCGACGCCCTGCCCGAGGAGCAGCGCTCAGTGCTACTGCTCGTCGCGGTCGAGGATCTGTCTTATGCGGAAGCGGCGCAGGTGCTCGGAGTACCGCTGGGCACGGTGATGTCGCGGTTAAGCCGAGCCCGGGAGCGGATGCGAAGTTTTCTGGAAACGGGCCGAACCGGCTTGTTGAGGAGGGTGAAATGAGCGGGGATCCGCGCCCGGTCGGCGAGGACGACCTGCACGGCCTGATCGACGGTCATCTTGAACCGGAGCGGCAGGCGCTGGTCGAGGCATGGCTCAGGGGAAACCCCGCGCGGGCGGCCGAGGTCTCGGCGGATCGCGCCCTGCGCGAGCGCTTGCGTACCCGCCTCGCGCCGATTGCCGAGGAGGCGATCCCGGCGCGGCTCCGGGTGGCCAACATCCGCTCGCGACATAGCCCAATAACCGGGCGCTGGCTTCCGGTCGCGGCTGCGGCCGTGTTCTGCCTCGCGGTCGGCGGTGCCGCCGGCTGGTTCGGCCATGCCGCGCGGCAGGTACCCACGGTCACGCTTGCGCGAACCGAGCCGGCGACCGACGACGCAGTGGCGGCCTTCCGCACCTACGTGGTCGAGGCGGTGCATCCGGTGGAGGTGCGCGCCGACGAGAAGCCGCACCTTGTTACGTGGCTCTCGAAGCGCCTCGGCCGGGCGGTGACCACCCCCGACCTCACGGCCTACGGCTTCCGCCTGATGGGCGGGCGGTTGTTGCCCGCTGGGTCCGAATCCGCAGCGATGCTGATGTACGACGACGACCACGGCACCCGGCTGACGCTCTACAGCCGCGTGGGCGATGCGGATGGCCGCACAGTGTTCCGCTTCGCCCGCGAGGGCGACGTCGCCGCTTTCTCCTGGGTCGATGGCGGCATGTCCTACGTCGTCACCGGTCGGACCGACGAGGCCCGGCTGCTCACCGTCGCGCAGGCGGTTGATGCGCAGGTCCGCGGCCTCGCGCCGGATCGGCAGCAGCCATGACCCTCGACCAGCTCCGCATCTTCGTGGCGGTGGCCGAGCGGCAGCACGTGACGCGGGCCGCCGAGGCACTGAACCTCGTTCAGTCGGCGGTCAGCGCGGCGATCGCCAATATCGAGGGGCGTCACGCCACCAAGTTGTTCCACCGGGTCGGCCGCGGGATCGAGCTGACCGAGGCGGGGCGCACGTTCCTTGTCGAGGCCCGTGCCGTGCTCGCCCGGGCGGAGGCCGCCGAACTGGTGCTCGCAGACCTCAGCGGCATGCGACGAGGGACGTTGGCGCTTTACGCCAGCCAGACCATCGCCAGCGACTGGCTGCCGCGCCATCTCGTTGCCTTCCGCCGGGCCTACCCCGAGATCGCTATCCGGCTGGCGGTGGGCAACACCACCGACGCCGCCGACGCGGTGCGCGCGGGGCAGGCCGAACTCGGCTTCGTTGAGGGAGCGCTGGACGACCCGACGCTCGCGAGCACGACCATCGCGCGAGACCAGCTTGTCCTCGTAGTCGCTCCTGGCCATCCCTTCGCCGGGGCTACTGCCCTCGAACCCAAGGAGCTCGCAACGGCCAATTGGGTGCTGCGCGAGGCGGGATCGGGAACCCGCTCGGCTTTCGAGGCGGCGCTGACGGACGCCGGCCTCGCTGCGGCTCAACTCCAAGTCACACTCGAATTGCCCTCGAACGAGGCGGTCCGCGCCGCCGTCGAGGCCGGGGGCGGGGCCGCCGTGCTGTCCGAGACCGTGGTCGCCGCAGCGCTTCGAGCCGGGACCCTGGTACGGGCGGCGTTCGCCCTGCCGAGCCGTCCTTTCCGGGTGCTGCGCCACAAGGAGCGCTACTGCAGCCGGGCCGCCGACGCGCTTCTCGACCTGATCGCGACGGCGAACATCAAATGAGTGAGCCCGCGAAACCCGTGCCCCCCGACGATCCCCGGGTGAGGCTCGCCGAGGACCGGACGGTGCTGGCAGCCGAGCGTACGTTCGTGGCGTGGCTTCGCACCGGGCTCGCCTTCCTCGGCGTCGGCCTGGCTGCGCAGCGCTTCCTGCGGGAGGTGCTGGCGGTTTGGCCGCTGAAGGTGCTGTCGCTCACGCTGATCGCCTGTGCGCTCGCCTCGTTCGCCGGCGCCGCATGGCGGGATCGGGCGATTCGAGCGCGTCTTGCCCATACCGAGATCCCGATGATGCCGCGCATCCTCACCGTCGGGATCGCGGCCCTGCTGATCGCGATCTCGGGCCTTGCGGCCACCGCCCTACTCTGGGCGTGAGGTCAGGCCACCGTGACCCGTACCCGGTGCCAGGCGGCGCTGAGGTAACCCTTGTAGTTCCAGGTGTCGTCCGGCGCCGCAGGCTGGGTCTGGCCGGCTGAGTCCCAGGCCCGCACCGCGAGTTCGTGTTCGCCCGCGGTCAGCTCGCAGTCGATCTCCCAGAACGTCCAGGCGTAGGGTGCGTCCGCATCGCGGTCGATCCGGGCCTGTGCCCAGCTGCGACCGCCATCCGTCGAGACGTCGACGCGGGCGACCGCGCGGTCGCTGGCGATGGCGTAGCCGCGGATCGCGTGCCGGCCGGCCTTCAACGCTGCGCCGCGGGCGGGCTCGCAGATCGCGCTGTTGAGCGGCATCGCCTCGATGGTGATGCCGTGGGTGGGGTCGGCGGTCTCGGCGGTCACGTCGGGCGGAAACAGCTTGTAGTCGTCGGCCTGCATCGGATTGTCGGAGGGCCGGTCCTGCACCGTGATGCGGGCGAGCCACTTCGGGCTGCGGATACCGGCAAATCCCGGCACCACCACGCGCAGGGGGTGGCCATGCTCGGGGGAGAGATGCTCGCCGTTCATTGCGAAGGCGACCAACGTATCGGGGGCCAGCGCCTTGGCGAGCGGGATCGAGGCGCCGAAACGCGTGTCCGTGTCCGCGATCCGGTCGTGGCTCTCGAAGGCCACGTGGCGCGTATCGCCCGCATCGATGCCGGCCGCGCGCAGCACGTCGGCGAGGCGCACCCCAGTCCATTTCGCGTTGCCGATGGCGCCGGGCGCCCACGGGTCGCCGGAGACCGGGGCCACCGCTAGCATGTCGGCCCGGCGGTTGCCGGCGCATTGCATTACCGCCGTGACGGTGACGGGCGCGAACCGCGTCTTCAGATCGGCAATGGACAGTTCGAGCGGCGTCGCAACCATCCCGTCGACGGTCAGGCGGTAGCTGTCGGCGTCGAGATCCGGGATATTCCCGTGGCTGCGGACGTAGAAGTCGGCCTGCTCGGTGAGGAAGGCGGCGCGTAGGCGATCGAGCGGTGGCTCGGCGTTGTAGGGCGCCTTTCCGTGGACGATGAGGCGGTCCTTGCGCTGGAACAGGCCGAGCATGGGGTCTTTGTCCTGCGTTCGTGACGTGTCGACGACGAGAACGCGCCGGGAGCCGAGAAGGCACCCGACGCGCGACGCCTCAGGGCTTCATGGTCGAGATGACCGCGTTCTTCGCCCGGTCCACCACGGCGACGCTAAGGTCGCGGTTGAGGACGTAGGCGTGGGCGTTGTCGGCCGAGAACGCGATCGCCTGGCGCGGCTCGTTCAGGCCGGTCACCGTGGCGACGACCTTGAGGGTGCCGGTATCGATCACCGAGAGCGAGTTGTCCTTGAGGTTGCCCGAATAGACGAAGTGCCCGTCCGGGGTCAGCGCGGCGCCGTAGGGGTCCTTGCCCACTGCCACCTCGGAGGTGACCTTACGGGCGGCGACATCGACCACGCCGATGGTGTTGCGGCCGCTGTTGGCTGCAAACAGCGTCTTTCCGTCCTTGGTGATCGAGATGGCGCGCAGCTTGTCGAACCCGGCGATCTCGCCGGTGATCTTGTTGGTGGCGGTATCGACCAACGTGATCTTGTCGCCGAGGAAGTTCGTCACGAACACGGTCTTGCCGTCCGGCGACAGCTTCACGCCCTGGCGCGGCTGCGCGAAGCCGGGGATCACAGCCTCGGCGAGCATGGTCCTGGTGTCGAACACGGTCAGCGTGCTTGCGGCCTCGTTATTGACGTAGAGCTTGCCCCCGTCGGCCGAGAGCACCGTACCGAACGAGCCGGGGCCCGCGGCGAGAACGCCGGCCTCCTTGCCGGTGGCGGTCTCGTAGACCGTGATCCGGCCGGTGCCGCTGTCGGAGACGTAGAAACGGGCGCCGTCCGGCGCGAACACGATGTTTCGCGGCGTGACGAAGCCGTCGAGGCGGCGCAGCACCGTGCCCTTGGCGACGTCGTAGACGACGACGGCGCTCTCCTCGCTGTTCGACACAGCGGCGACGGTCCCGGCGGCGTTCAGCGCCAGTGCGTTGTTCTTGATCGCGCCGTCGAAGCCGGCGGCGAACCCGGGCTGGGCCTGCGCTAGGAGCAAGGCGGCTCCGGCGAGGAGGGTGCGGAGGCTGGTGCGGATATGGGTCATGAAGCGGGTCTCTCGGGCATGCGCGCTCGTTCGGCGGCCGGGGCCTACCGTGAGGGCTGGTTCGAAATCGGAAATCCGTGGTCTAAGGCCGGGCCGGCCGTGCATCGCCCTGGGGAGACGCCGGAAGGCGCGGTCTATTCCCCGAGGCCGGCGAAAAAAGCGCGGCGGCCTCGGGATTCGGGGGTTCAGGGTGCCGGCTTCAACGCCGTCAGGTAGTCGACGATGGTCTGCACGTCGGCCTGATCAACGGGCGCATTGTAGACGTGGACCATCTTGTTCACGGTCTCGGTCCACTGCGCCTTCGTGAGCTTGGGTTGGGTTAGCACCATCCCGGCCGAGTGGCAGGCGAGGCAGTTGTTGTTGACCGCCTCGGCCCCCTGTCCGTCGGGGAAGGTCCGGTCGGAGGTCGGCATCGCGATGGATTGTGAGGTGAAGCGCATCGGCTCGGGGGCCGGGGCGGCAAGCGCCACCAGAGGAGACAAGGCGAGCGCGGCGATCAGGGCCGCCGGATGGATCGGGTTCATGGCTGGTCTCCTCAAGCGGCCTGGAAGGATACGGCCTCGATGCCGTTCTGCATGAAGCCGGCCCCGTTCCAGATCCGGTCCATGCCCTGCGCGACGCCGTTGGTGTTGGTGCAGCGGACCCTGACCGTGTGGGTGCCGGCGGCCAGCGCCGGCAGGCTGCCGTCGAAGCGGCGGAAGCTGTAGGGGCCCTCGTCCGCGCCGAGTTGCGCCGGAAACCACGTCGCCCCGCCGTCTCTGGAGAACTCGACCGCCTTTACCCCGCAATCGCCGCCGAAAGCGATGCCGCGGATGGCCACCGGCGTTCCGGCTGCCACCTTGGCGTCGTCCTGCAAATTGGTGATGAACGAGCGCGGCACCATCCTGTTGATCGGCACCGTCTTGAAGCCGGTCTGGCCTGGTTTGATGTTGGCGCCCGGCACGTCCGGAATGCGGTAGGCGGTCTTCATCCAGTATTGCTCGTCGGGCTTGTCCAGCACCTCGATGTCGGACAGCATCTTGACCCAGTAGGTCGAGTACCAGCCCGGCACCACGAGGCGGAGCGGGAAACCGTTTAGCAACGGGAGCTGCTCGCCGTTCATCGCGTAGGCGATCATCACCTCACCATTGTTGGCGTGGTCGAGATCGAGGGACTTCTTGAAGTCCGGCGCGTCGTCGACGACCGGCTCGTCGAGGCCGTTGAAGCGCACCTGCACGGCACCGGCCTTCACCCCGGCCTTTTCGAGCACGTCCTTGAGGCGCACCCCGGTCCAGCGGGCGTTGCCCATCGAGCCGTTGGCCCATTGCGCCCCGGGCACCCGCGGCTCGAACAGCCCGCGTGAATTGCCCGAGCACTGGTTCACCGCGGCGATCTCGAAGCGCGGCAGGCCGGCGATGGCGTCGAGCGAGAGCGAGAGTTCCTTATCGACGTGGCCGTGGACCTTGAGCCGGAAGGTGCCGGCATCGACTTCGGTCGGGATCGAGGCCCAGTGCCAGCGCACGTAGAAGCGGTCGTTGGGCGTGAACACGCCCTCGTCGAACACCGAGAACGGCGTCTCCAGCAGCGGCGGATGGGTGCGCTGGAGGATCATCTCGCCTTTGCCCGGAAAGGCGGTGGTCAGCGCCCGCTCGTCCGGGCCGCCGGGCAGCGGAAGCTTCACCGAGCCCGCGGCCCAGGCCGGCATGGCGGCGGCGAGGCTGCCGACCCCTAGGCCACCCAGGACGAGGCGGCGGTTCAACGGTTCGTGCAGATGGCGCATGATGTCTCCCTGGAATCGTTTGTTGGGCCGCGTCGGCCGGTCGCTAGATCTCGGTGTCGCCGTCGGCGGACGGCATTGGCGTCGGTCGAGACGGTTCGGTCTCGCCGCCGGAAACTCGGGTCATCGATCCAAGGCATCCCGGCAAAGAGGCGTCTTCTCCGTGAAGGAGATGCTACGGCGAGACGATTATTCCATCCAATGATCGTTCGAGATCTCAACGATCTCCGATTGCGATCATCCGAAGATCTCCGATCTCCGATCAATGGCGGGCGGCCGGATCAGATGATCGTCAGCCAAGCGGTGCCGACGGCGGCGACAGTCAGGGCGACCGTCCAGAATAGGACCCAGCGCATATGACCGCTGGTCTCGCCCTGCTAGGCCTCGTCGGTGGTCTCGATGGTGGGTCGGGTCATGACGGATCTCCCTGCCATTCGGGTGGTCGAAGGCTTCACGCGCCGCCGGACGGATGCCCGGCGGCCAAGGGGGCGCTGTCAGCGTCCGATCAGTTCCCGCGCCGGGCCGCCGGTCTCCTGGCCTCGGCCACGGGCGTAGGCCGGGAGTGCCGGGTTCTTGGCGTTGGCGCCATCGGCGTCGCCGTAGATCGGTGCGGATGGGCTGGTGATGAAGCGGACCTGCGGAGCGCGGAGGCCCTGGGCCTGCGAGAGGCCCGTCATGCCGACAAGCGCGGAGGCGGCGAGGGCGACGGCGGCGATCGTACGGGTCATGGTCGATATCCTTCTGGTGGGGTCGTCACGCCGGTTCGTGATGACAAGAAGGTAGCGGCCGGAAACCATTCGTACTAATGGTTTGATTAGCTAGTTTTAATCGATTGTTTTGATGATTAAGCGCCGCTTGCGAGTTGCTGTCTATCGCGGCGGCGCGCGATGCGGGGTCGTGCTAGAGCCGGTGCGTTGACCCTCCGAAGCCCAAGAGCGCCCCGTGTCCGAATCCAGTCTGCTGGCGATCAGCACAGGCCTAAAGCCGCTCTCGCGCCTCCAGCATCCGCGGGACGTGGTCCGACAATTCACGCCGAACTGGTTCACCGTGGTGATGGGCACTGGCGTGGTCGCCTTGACCCTCGACCGTCTGCCAGCGACGCATGCCCTGCTGGCCCCTGTGCCGCTCGGGCTCTGGCTCGCCTCCGTCGTGCTCTTCGCCACCTTCTGCTTGGTCTACGGCGCGCGCTGGATCTTCTACTTCGACGGCGCCCGACGGATCTTCGGACACTCGACGGTGTCGATGTTCTTCGGGGCGATCCCGATGGCACTGGCGACGCTTCTGAACGGGCTGCTGATATTCGGTCCGCCCTATCTCGGCGCAGAGACCGTCCGAATCGCACTGCCGCTGTGGTGGTTCGACGTGGCGCTCGCTCTGATCTGTGCTGTCGCGATCCCCTACCTGATGTTCACCCGTCAGGAGCACCGCATCGACCAGATGACGGCCGTATGGCTGCTGCCAGTGGTGACAGCCGAGGTCGTCGCCGTCTCCGGTGGCCTGCTCGCTCCAGCCTTGAGCGGCGAGAGCCAACAACTCGCCGTCATCGTCACGAGCTTCGTACTCTGGGGCGTCTCGGTCCCGCTGGCGCTGAGCATCCTGGCGATCCTGGTGCTGCGCATGGCGCTGCACAACTTGCCACCGCGTGAGATGGCCGCATCGAGCTGGCTCTCCCTCGGTCCGCTCGGAACCGGGGCGCTCGGCCTGCTCGTGCTGGGGCAGGCCGGTGGCCCGATCCTCGCGGCAGGCGGTTTTGCCGGCGCGCCCGAGATCCTCAGGATCACGGGCCTGATCGGCGCGCTGATCCTCTGGGGCTACGGCGCCTGGTGGTTTCTGCTCTCGCTCGCCGTCACCGTGCGCTACCTACGCGCCGGCGTTCCGTTCAACCTCGGCTGGTGGGGCTACATCTTCCCGCTCGGCGTCTATGCCCTGGCCACCCTGCGGATCGGCGAAGTGACGGCACTCAGCGGGTTCGCCTGGCTCGGAGCGGGCCTCGTCGGCCTGCTGACCCTACTCTGGCTGATCGTGTCCGTGCGCACGTTGCGCGGGGCCTATCGCGGGGAGCTCTTCGTCTCGCCCTGCCTCGCCGGGGCCTGACCGGGCCTCGGGCGCATCCGATCGGTTCAAGCGAGGCCCAGCACGCGGATCAGACCGAGGCTGACGGCGCCGAGTGCGACGAGCGAGGCGACCACCGCCAGGGTCACCCGTGCTCCGGCCTTAGCGACGCTGCGCACATCGACCCCGAGACCGAGCGCCGCCATCGAAACCACGGTCATCACGTTGGCAGTCTCCGACATCGGCGCGAGCGCGACCTGCGGGACCAGCCCGGCCGAGCGAAGGCCCGCGAGCGCCAGGAAGGCGAGGATGAACCACGGCACCAGGCGGTGGATCGCGAGGCCGGCGCGAGCAGGGCGGTCGCCGGCGGTGACGCCGGGGGCGGCCTCGTCGGTCTCCTCGCGCAGCCGGCTTGCGCCGAGCGAGAGCATCAGGACGACCGGGCCTAGCATCAGCACCCGGACGAGCTTCACCAGGGTTCCGACCTGGACGCTGAGCGCCGCGACCGGCGCGGTGGCGGCGAGGACCTGCGGAACAGCGTAGACGGTGAGGCCGGCGAGCACGCCGTACTGCATCGGCGACAGACCGAGCAGCGGCACCAGCAGCGGCAGGCCGAGCACCACCAGCACGCCCAGCACCGCGGTGAAGGCGATGGAGGCGGCGACGTCCTCGCCATCGGCGCCGATCACCGGTGCCGTGGCCGCGATCGCCGAGTTGCCGCAGATCGAGTTCCCGCAGGCCACGAGGATCGCCATGCGCGGATGCAGCCCGAGCGCTCGGCCGATGCCGTAACTCGACAGGATCGCCACGACGACGACGCCCGCGATGCCGAAGAGCAGGCCCGGTCCGGCGGCGAGGATCGTCGCGAGGCTGAGCGACGCGCCGAGCAGTACGACCGCGATCTCCAGCACGGTCTTGGCCCCGAAAGCGATGCCGGGAAAGAAACGCTGCGACGGGGTCCAGGCGGTGCGGATCGCGCTCCCGAGCAGGATCGCCAGCACCAAGGCTTCGAGCCAAGCGCGACCGAACAGGTGCGTCTCGACGGCTTCGAAGCCGATCGCTGCGGCGGTGACCGCCACACAGAGGCCCAGTCCCGGAAGGATGGCTCTCGTGCCGGCTAAGGCACGCGTCGAACGAGAGTGGGAGAAAAGTCTGGGCGCGGACATGGATGGCTCCGATGTGATGCCGGAGGATCCCAGGTCCCGTTCATTCACTCCAACGGAATGATTAGATGTTTCCCATCACTGAAATAGATGGAATGATGACCCCTTCAGAGTTTGCGGAGACCCATTTTGTGGGGCCGACAGGCGGATTCACCCGTCGATCCAACGGGCCTTGATCGCCGTGTCCGCAGCAAGCTCATAGATCCTGACGGAGCCCGTCGCGAGTTCGAGGTGCTCGACCTCCGCGGGGCTCAGGTCTTCAAGCGCCATGACAAGCGCCCGCAGGCAATTGCCGTGGGCAACGACGAGCACGTCTCCGCCCATGACCGCCGGCTGGATGGTTCGGAGGTAGCATGGCACGATGCGGGCGACGGTATCGCGAAGGCTCTCACCGTTCGGCGGCGCCTCGGCGTAGGAGCGGCGCCAGGTCTCGATCCGCTCCGCCCCCCAGCGCGCATCGGCGGCGATCTTGTCGAGCCCGCTGAGGTCGCCGTAGTCTCGCTCGTCGAGCGCGGCGAAGCGTTGGGGGACCAATCCGGGTTGCCCGAGCGCATCGAGAATAAGCCGGCCGCTCACGACGGCCCGCGTCAGCGTCGAGGTGAAGGCTGCGGAAAAGCGCCAGCTGCGCTCGGCCAAACGCCGCCCGGCTGCCTCGGCTTCCATCCGGCCCTGCTCGGTCAAGGGCGAGTCCAGCAATCCCGTGAACAGGCCGGATCGGTTGGCTACGCTCTGGCCATGCCGGACCAGCACGAGATGTCGCGTGACCGGGGCTTTGCAATCGTGAATCACGCTGTCTCCCGAGGCAGAGCGCTTTCGTGCCGGTCGCATCGCCTCTGATGATGTCGGCATCCCACTTCAACGAACTTCGACCCTGCGATGGGTTGGACCGTCCATCCGGAGTCGGCAGGTCATCTTAGGTCCGCTTAAGAACGTCTTGCGACCGAAAGCAGCCAAGCTGCTTCCCATCTGTGGACGCCCCCTGGAACGCAAGTGGCTTTTGGTGTGTAGGCACGATGTCGGTTGCTGCCATCTGTCCGGCCTCTGCTGCAGCTTTTGGCTGCGGGCCCGTATGGGAGTTCGCGGACCGGAACCAAGTCACCCAAAGCGTGCTCGCTGGCACGGTGGAAAGCACTGGTTCTTCCGGCCCCGTCTCGCCGACTGTTGTGCCATACCCTCCTTCGACCGACCTCGCGTCCCCGACAGCCTCTGACGCCGACCCCGGCTCTACGCCGTGGCCACCGCCGGAGCTCGGTAGCTTCCGCCCTTCGCCAGAAGGGCCCAGACGATGCGCGCCATCTTGTTGGCCAGCGCCACCGTCACCAGCATGCGGGGCTTTCGCGCCAGCATCTGTTCCAGCCACGATCCTTTAGGCGCTCCGCGTCGCGACGCCTGATGCACCACCGCACTGCTGCCGATGATGAGGAGACGTCGCAACGTGCGTTCGCCCATCTTCGAGATCGCGCCCAGCTTCTGCTTGCCACCCGTCGACCGTTGCAGGGGGGCAAGGCCGAGCCACGCGGCGAAGTCCCGTCCCTTGGCGAAGGTCTCGGCCACAGGAGCCAGGGCAATCAGTGCCGTTGCGGTAATGGGGCCGATGCCGGGGATGGTCATCAGCCGACGAGCCGTCTCGTCCTCCCGAGCCCGGCGGGCAATCTCCCGGTCGAGTTCGGCGATGCGGTCATCCAGGTCGGCCAGGAGGTTCAGCATCACCCGGAACATCGCGACAGCGGCAGGTGGAAGCAAGGAGCCCATCTCGTCCTCCAGAAGATCGCCCAGCATCGCCATATGCGACGGGCCTTTCGGTGCGACCCAGCCATACTCGGTGAGATGCCCCCTGAGGGCGTTGATCAGTTGGGTGCGTTGCCGAACCAGAAGGTCGCGGGTCCGGAAGAGGAGAGCCGAGGCCTGCTGCTCCTCGCTCTTGACGGCGACAAAGCGCATCGTCGGACGCTGCGCCGCCTCGCAGATCGCCTCAGCATCAACGGCATCGTTCTTGTGGCGCTTCACGAACGGCTTGACGTAGGCTGGTGGGATCAGCCGCACCTCATGGCCCAGCGCCATCAGTTCGCGGGCCCAGTGATGGGCACCGCCGCAGGCCTCCAGAGCCACCAGGCAGGGCGGCTGGGCTGCAAAGAAGCCGAGAAGCTTTGCCCGGCTCAGCCGCTTGCTGAAGACGCCCTGCCCACGCGCATCCGCACCATGCGCATGAAACACGTTCTTCGCGATGTCCAAGCCGATCGTGGTAACCTGGGACACGGACGCCTCCCTCGATTGGTGCTCAACACCACCACTCTGGCACAGCGATGCCGCCGGGGGGCGTCCACCCCATCACCCATCCTGGACGGTCAGGGTGCACAGCATCCAGTGTCGTTGGATCGACAGCCTGTAGGCCGTCACGGTGACGTCCGGCTGCCCCTCATAGTCGCGAACAGCGCCCCGGCATCGCGGGCTCCCCGCATCGCCGCCACCGTCTTGGAATCCCGCATCCGGCGGGCGACGCAGGCCAGAGCGTTGGGTTGCGAGCCCTGCGCATCGGTCGGAAGCAGCAGAAGGAAGACGAGGTCCACCGGCCGTTCGTCGATGGCGTCGAAGTCCACCGCATCGCGCATGCGTACCAGGCATCCGAACGGGTGCCTGACGCTCTCCAGCCGGGCGTGCGGCAGCGCAATGCCGTCCCCGACCCCGGTCGAACCGAGGCCCTCGCGCTTCTCCAGCGCCGTCCGCAGCGACGCGGCATCGAGACCGAGCGCCTGGGCGGCCCGGCGCGCCAGGTCGTCCAGGAGCGCGGCCTTGCTCGCCGCACGGACCCCGACGGAGACTTGGTCGGGCGATAGGATCTCGTCGATGGTCATTCGGGTCGGCTCGGTCGCGGGACTGCGGTATGGGTCGAGGGGCTCGCTCAAGCGCCCGGGTCCGGAAGGATCTCGAAGGGTTCGCCTTCATGCACGGCTAAACCCGCCATCAAGCCCGGGCCTCGTCCTCGGGGGCACGTAGGCGATAGCCGACGCCGGTCTCGGTCAGGAGGATGCGCGGGCGCTCGGGGTCTTCTTCCAGCTTGAGGCGAAGCTGGCGCATGTAGACGCGCAGGTATTGCGGGTCGGACGAGGTCGACACCGCGCTCATGAGCTGGGCGTGTGTCAGCGCCTTGCCGGCATGCTGGATCAGCACGCGCAGGAAGTCGTACTCGCGTGGGGTCAGCTTCACCTCGGTGCCGCGGACCCGGACGAGGCGGCGCACCAGGTCGACGCTGAGGCCGTCGACCTCGAACAGGGCTCGCTCGCCCTGGACCGCGAGTTGGTGGCGCAGGGCCGCGCGGATACGGGCCAGGAGCTCACCCATACCGAAGGGCTTGGTGACGTAGTCGTCGGCCCCGAGGTCGAGCGCCTCGACCTTGCCAGCCTCGTCGTCGCGGCTCGACAGGACCACCACCGGCAGGTCGCGAAAATCCATGCGGATGAGGCGCAACAGGTCGTGCCCGCGCATGTCCGGCAGCCCGAGGTCGAGGATGGTCAGGTCGACCGTCTCGCGGGACAGGACATCGAGGGCGGTGCGGGCGTCCGGCGCCTCGAAGATCTCGTAACCCTGGGTGGCCAAGCCCATGCGCAGGAGCTTCCTGATCGGCGGCTCGTCGTCGATGACGAGGATGTTCATGGTCATGCGGCGATATCCGCTTCGCCGCGTCCCGGAACCGGGACGGGCAGGATGATGGTGAAGACGGCGCCGAGGCGGTCGTGGCGGTTGCCGGCGGTCAGGGTGCCGCCCATGGCCTCGATGAAGCCGCGGGCGATGGCGAGGCCGAGGCCCGTCCCGGCCCGGACACTGTCGGACTTGCGGACCCGGTAGAACTTGTCGAACACGCGCTCCACGTCGGCCACCGGCACGCCGTCGCCCTCGTCGAGGATCTGGAGGCGGACCTGTCCGGGCTCGACCGCGCCCCTGACGGTGACGGTCGAGCCCTCGGGAGCGTACTTGGCGGCGTTGTCGAGGAGGTTGACCAGGACCTGTTCGAACAGGACGGGATCGAGGCGCAGGGCCGGCAGGGTGGCCGGAAGATCGAGCACGACCTGATGGCCGGCGAGGATGGAGCCTAAGCGGCGCAGGGCGGTGTCGACGGTCTCGCCGACGTCCTGCGGGGTCAGGCTCGCCGCGACCGCTCCCGCCTCCAGCCGGGTCATGTCGAGGAGGTTGACGATGAAGCGGTTGAGCCGCTCCGATTCCGCGATGATGGTGGCGAGCAGCTCGGCCTTGGCGTCGCGGGGCAGCGCCTCGTCGAGGTCGCGCAGGGTGGTGGCCGCACCCAGCACCGAGGACAGCGGGGTGCGCAGGTCGTGGCTGATCGAGGTGAGCAGGGCCTGGCGCAGGCGGTCGGTCTCGGCGGCGCGCTCGGCCCGGTCGAGATCCTCCACCAGCCGGACCCGCTCGACGGCGAGCGCCGCCATGTCGGCGAGCGCGTCGAACAGGCGGCGGTCCTCGGGCGAGAGGATGGGACCCGTGCCGTCGGCGTCGAGGCCGATCACGCCGACGATGCCGCGCCCCGTCCGCATCGGCAGGAACAGCCGCTTGGCGCCGGGCAGGGTGTCGGCGCCCCTGCCGGCGGGTCGCTCGTTGTCGAAGGCCCACTTGGCCGCGCCGAGGTCGGCCGCGTCGAGGGTGTCCTCGGGTGGGAAGCCGGCCCGGACGGAGACCGCTCCCTGATCGGGGAGAAGGACGACAACCCGGACCCGAAGCATGGCGGCGACCTGGGCGGAGGTCGCCCAGAGTACGTCGTCGAGGGTGCCGCAGCCGGAGAGCTTGCGGCTGAAGCCGTAGAGGCGTTCCGTGGCCCGGGCCCGGCCATGCGAGACCACCGCCTCGCGGCGGGACCGCGACGCGAGGTTCGAGACCGCCACGGCGACCACCGTGAACAGCAGGAACGCGGCGACGTTGGTCGGGTCGGCGATGGTGAGGGTGTAGACCGGCGGCAGGAAGAAGAAGTTGTAGGAGAGCGAGGCGATGACGACGACGGCCAGCGACGGTCCCAGGCCGAACCGTACGGCGACGGCGACGATGGCGGTGAGAAGGATGAGATCGGCGTTCTCGACGCCGAGATACGGTTCGACCAAGAGGGCGAGCCCGAGGGCCACGGCGGTGGCGAGGACACCGACGACGTAGGGCACTGGTGCGAAGGGCGGCTTGGCCGGAGCCGTGGCGACCGTCTTCGGGGGGACCGGATCGGCCTTCGCCGCTTCGCCGGTGATGACGTGGATGCTGATGTTGCCCGAGTGCCGGACGATGTCGTGCACCACCGAGCCGTTGAGGAGCTCGAACAGCTTCGACCGGTCGGCCTTGCCGAGGATGATGTGGTTGACGTTGGTCGAACGGGCGTAGGCAAGGATGTCGTCGGCGACGCGTCGACCGCCCGGAAGCGTGACGGCATCGCCGCCGAGGCGGTCGGCGAGGCGGAGGGTGTCGGCGATGCGGTCGCGGGCGGCCTCGTCGAGTGACAGGCTGCGGGGACCCTCGACCGTGATGGCGGTCCAGGGCGCGTGCAGCCGGTCGGCGAGCCGCTTGGCATGGCGCACGAGGCCGGCGGAGCGGGGATCCTCGCTGACGCATACCAGGACGCGCTCGCCGGCGCCCCACGGGCCCGCGATGGCGTTGGCCCGCATGTGGCTCAGGAGCTCGTCGTCGACCCGGTCGGCGGTGCGGCGTAACGCGAGTTCGCGCAGGGCCGTCAGGTTGCCCCGCGAAAAGTAGTGCTTGAGCGCGCGCTCGGCGTTGCCCTTCACGTAGACCTTGCCGTCGCGCAGGCGCTGGATCAGGTCGTCCGGGTTGAGGTCCACCACCTCGATGTCGTCCGCCCGGTCGAGGACGCCGTCGGGCACGGTCTCGCGCACCCGGATGCGGGTGATCTGCGCGACGACATCATTCAGACTCTCGACGTGCTGGATGTTGAGGGTGGTGTAGACGTCGATGCCGGCGTCCAGCAGTTCCTCGACGTCCTGGTAGCGCTTGGGGTGGCGCGAGCCCGGCGCGTTGGTGTGGGCGAGCTCGTCCACGAGCGCCAGGGCGGGCCTTCGGGCCAGCAATCCGTCGAGGTCCATCTCGTCGAGCGCCGTGCCGTGGTACGCGACCGAGCGCCGGCCGAGCACCTCGAACCCCTCGACGAGCGCCAGGGTCTCGGCGCGCCCGTGGGTCTCGACCACACCGACGACCACGTCGGTGCCGGCCTTCAGCCTCGCCCGGCCGACGGTGAGCATCTCGTATGTCTTGCCAACCCCCGGGGCCGCCCCGAGGAAGATCTTGAGGCGACCCCGTCCGCCTTCCTCCCGACGCGCGGCCTGCAGCAGGGCGTCGGGCGAGGGACGGTCGGGTTCGCGCAGGGGCGTCGGCATGGGGCGGCCTGTCATGAGGCTGGCTTACTTCGAGTCTGAACCGTCCAAGGCGAGGTTCAGGGCGAGCACGTTCACGCGGGGCTCTCCGAGGATACCGAGGAAGCGACCCTGGACCTGGGCCCCCACCAGGGAGCGCACCCGATCCTCGGGCAGATTGCGCGCTTTGGCGACCCGGGGAACCTGGAACAGGGCTGCCTCGGGCGAGATGTCGGGATCGAGGCCCGAGCCGCTCGCCGTCACGAGGTCGACCGGCACGGTGGCACTAGGGTTCTCGGCCTTCAGGGCGTCGAGGTCGCCTTTGACCCGCTCGGCCAGGGCCGCGCTCGTCGGCCCGAGGTTGGAGCCAGATGAGTTCGCTGCGTTGTAGGGCGACGGCACGGTCTTGGTGGCGTCGGCCGGATCGGCGGCGCTCGTGGCCGAGGGACGACCGTGGAAGTATCCGTCTTGCGTGAAGGACTGCCCGATCAGGCTGGAGCCGACGACTTTGCCGTCGCGCTCGATCAGGCTGCCGGCGGCCTTGGCCGGGAAGATCGCCCCCGCGATGCCGGTCATCGCGAGGGGGTAGGCGAGGCCCGTCATCGCCGTCAGGGCGATCAGAAGGACGAAGGCGGGGCGAAGCTGGTTCAACATGGCGATGCTCCAAGAGGTGATCGGCGGGGACGGCTCAGACGAGGTGCAGGGCGGTGACCGCGAGGTCGATCGCCTTGATGCCGACGAAGGGCACGAGGATGCCGCCGAGCCCGTAGATCAGGAGGTTCCGGCGCAGCAGCGCCCCGGCGCCGACCGCCCGGTAGGACACGCCCTTCAGCGCCAGCGGGATCAGGACGACGATGATGAGGGCGTTGAAGATGATGGCCGAGAGGATCGCGCTCTCGGGCGAGGCGAGGCCCATGACGTTGAGGGCCTGGAGCTGCGGGTAGAGCACCAGGAACATGGCCGGGATGATGGCGAAATACTTGGCCACGTCGTTGGCGATGGAGAAGGTGGTCAGTGCCCCGCGGGTCATCAGGAGCTGCTTGCCGATGCCGACGATCTCGATGAGCTTTGTCGGGTCGCTGTCGAGGTCGACCATGTTGCCGGCCTCGCGGGCCGCCACCGTGCCGGTGTTCATCGCGACACCGACATCGGCCTGGGCCAGCGCCGGGGCGTCGTTGGTGCCGTCGCCGCACATGGCGACGAGCTTGCCCTGGGACTGCTCCTTGCGGATCAGCGCGAGCTTGTCCTCCGGGGTGGCCTGGGCGAGGAAGTCGTCGACGCCGGCCTCCGCCGCGATGGCGGCGGCGGTCATGGGGTTGTCGCCGGTGATCATCACCGTACGGATGCCCATCTGGCGCAGCTCCGCGAAGCGCTCGCGTATGCCGCCCTTCACGATGTCCTTGAGGTAGACGACGCCGAGAAGCCGGCCGTCCCGCGTCACGGCGAGCGGGGTGCCGCCCGCCTTGGCCACGTCCTCGGCAATGGACTGGATCTCGCGCACGGCCTCGTCGGCGACGCCGGGGCTGTAGGCCAGGGCCGCGCTCGATCCGCGTGTGGCCATCGGCTGCTGGCTCACCGACGCGATGATGGAATCGACGGCGCCCTTGCGGATGGAGGAACCGTCGAGGTCGACGCCGCTCATCCGGGTCTGGGCGGTGAACGGCACGAAGGTGGCGTTGAGGCTTCCCATGTCGCGGGCGCGGATGCCGTACTTCTCCTTGGCCAGCACCACGATGGAGCGACCCTCCGGGGTCTCGTCGGCCAGCGATGCCAACTGGGCGGCGTCGGCGAGGTCCTGCTCGGATACGCCGCGGACGGGACGGAACTCGATGGCCTGCCGGTTGCCCAGCGTGATCGTGCCGGTCTTATCCAGCAGCAGGGTATCGACGTCGCCAGCCGCCTCGACGGCGCGCCCCGACATGGCAAGGACGTTGAAGCGCACAAGGCGGTCCATGCCGGCGATGCCGATGGCGGACAGGAGCGCCCCGATGGTGGTGGGGATCAGGGTGACGAACAGTGCGACGAGCACGATGAGCGGGATCGATCCGCCGGCATAGGAGGCGAAGCTCGGGATCGAGGCGACGGCGAAGACGAAGATGATGGTCAGGCCCGCGAGCAGGATGTTGAGCGCGATCTCGTTCGGGGTCTTCTGTCGCGAGGCACCCTCCACCAGGGCGATCATCCGGTCGACGAAGGTCGAGCCGGCGGCGGCGGTGATCCGCACCCGGATCTCGTCGGAGAGCACCTGGGTGCCACCGGTGACCGCCGAGCGGTCGCCGCCGGATTCCCGGATCACCGGTGCTGATTCACCCGTGATTGCGGCCTCGTTGACCGAGGCGACGCCGAGGATCACCTCGCCGTCCGACGGGATGATGTCGCCGGCCTCGACCAGCACCACGTCGCCGACCTTGAGGTCGTTGCCGGGGATGGTCTCGAACTCCCGGCCGGCGCCCTTCAGGCGCTTGGCCATGGTCTCGGTGCGGGTGCGCCGGAGGCTGTCGGCCTGGGCCTTGCCGCGTCCCTCGGCGATGGCCTCGGCGAAGTTGGCGAACAGCACGGTGAACCACAGCCAGAGGATGATCTGGCCGGAGAAGGCGAGGTTCGCCCCGCCGGTCGCTACGTCACGGATGAACAGGACGGTGGTCAGCGCGGCCACGACCTCGACCACGAACATGACCGGGTTCTTGATCATCTTGCGTGGGTCGAGCTTGGTCAGGGCGCCGATGAGCGCCGGACCGACGAGAGCGGCGCTGAACAGGCTGGTGGAATTTGGGCGGGCCATTGCGGGTGTCCGATTGGAAGACGTCTTCAGGGTCGGCGCGGTCCCGCGCCGTGGAGCGGGGTTCAAGGTGCGAGCGCATCGCCGACGAGGGCGACCCCGGCCATCAGGCCGAGGGCGCCGAGCATGGCCAGGCCGAGCATGGCGAGGATGACGTCCGAAAGCCGAATGTCCTTTCGGTTGCGCTCGATCCGGCTCCAGGGCTGGGACCGCGGCCTGTGACGGGCCAGGGCGCGCCGCATCGCGGCGCGGTTGCGGGATGGCAGCATGGCGAGTTGCATCTCAGCCTCCCGCCGCGAAGGTCTGACCAAGGCCGCCGGCGAGGTGCTCGACGATCGGCCCGAGGGCCAGGGTGGGGAAGAACGTCAGTCCGCCGACGATGAGGATCACGCCGACGAGGAGCCCGACGAACAGGCCGCCGTGGGTCGGGAACGTCCCCGCGGAGGCCGGAACCGTCTTCTTGGCCGCCAACGACCCCGCGATGGCGAGCGCCGGGACGATCACGAAGAACCGCCCGAAGAGCATGCCGATACCCAGCGTCGTGTTGTAGAAAGCCGTGTTCGCCGTGAGCCCGCCGAAGGCTGAGCCGTTGTTGGCCGCCGCCGAGGTGAAGGCGTAGAGGATCTCCGAGAAGCCGTGCGGGCCGGCGTTGGCGGGCCCGGCGAGGCCGGCGGCGACCACGGTGGCCAGCGCGGTGAAGCCGAGCATTATCAGCGGCAGGCATAGGATGGCGAGCATCGCCATCTTGACCTCGCGGCCCTCGATCTTCTTGCCGAGATACTCGGGGGTCCGGCCGACCATCAGCCCGGCCACGAAGATCGTCACGATGACGAAGACCAGGATGCCGTAGAGGCCGGCGCCGACGCCGCCGACGATGATCTCGCCGAGCTGCATGTTGATCATCGGGATCATGCCGCCGAGCGCCGTGAAGCTGTCGTGCATGGCATTGACCGCGCCGCAGGACGCCGCCGTGGTCACCGCCGCGAACAGGGCGGACGCGACGATGCCGAAGCGGACCTCCTTGCCCTCCATGTTTCCCCCGGTGAGGCTGAAGGAATTGAGGACGGGACTGCCTGCGCTCTCAGCCCAATAGACCACCGCGGTTCCGGCGAGGAACAGCACGCCCATGGCGGACAGGATGGCCCAGCCCTGGCGCTCGTCGCCGACCATGCGGCCGAAGACGTTGGTCATCGCCGCGCCGATGGCGAAGATCGAGACCATCTGGACGAAGTTCGACAGCGTGGTCGGGTTCTCGAACGGGTGCGCGGCGTTGACGTTGAAGAAGCCACCGCCGTTGGTGCCGAGCATCTTGATCGCGACCTGGCTCGCCACCGGGCCGACCGCCAGGGTCTGCTTGGCGCCTTCCAGGGTCGTCGCCTCGACGGCACCGCCGAGCGTCTGCGGAATGCCCTGCCAGACGTAGAACAGGGTCAGCACCATGCAGAGCGGCAGCAGCACGTAGAGGGTGGTCCGGGTCAGATCGACCCAGAACGAGCCCACGGTCTTGGCCGAGGCCCGGGAGAAGCCGCGCACGAGGGCGACGGCGAGCGCGATGCCGGTGGCCGCCGACAGGAAGTTCTGGTGGGTCAGCCCCAGCATCTGGGTGAGGTACGACATCGTCGTCTCGCCGCCGTAGGACTGCCAGTTGGTGTTGGTGACGAAGCTCGTCGACGTGTTGAAGGCGAGGTCGGGCGCGACCGCCGACTGCCCGTCCGGATTGAACGGCAGCACCGCCTGGAAGCGCAGAAGCCCGTACAGGGCGAGGAAGCCGAGGACGTGGAAGGTCAGCATGGTCAGGGCGTAGGCCAGCCAGTGCTGCTCCTGCGAGGCGTTGATGCCGGCGACGCGGTAGAGCCCACGCTCGACGGGCGCGAGGACGGGAGATAGGAGGGTTCGCTCACCCGTGAACACGCGGGTCATGTAGCCGCCGAGGGGGCGTGCGAGCGCGACGACGACCGCGCAGAACAGCGCGATCTGGAACCAGCCGTTGAGGGTCATGGGAGGTGTTCCTTCAGAACCGCTCGGGGCGGACGAGGGCGTAGGTTAGGTAGCCGAGCAGCCCGAGGGTCACGAGGGCGCCGAGGGTGAGGTCGAGGGTCATGGCAGGTCCCTCAGAGGCGTTCGCAAAGGGCGGCGTAGCCGGCGGCCAGGCCGAAGAAGGCGAGCCCCACGGCGATGAAGGTCAGATCGAGCATGGTGCGTCCGTTTCGGTTCGGCGGACCGGTGCCATGACCGGTCGCGCTCATGACCTTGATGTGGCCCGGAACCGCATTAGGGTTCGAGAGGGACGAGAGGGCGATCTTATAAGGATCTCATCAGGATCGCCGGGACCATGACCCGCCGCGTCGCCTTCCTCGGTATTCCCGGCGGAAACAGCCGACGTCGGCTCATTCCGAAATCAGGGTCGATCGGCGCAATGCCTGGCGAAGCTCCGGGCAGCCGACGGGGCACTCGGCTTGCACGGATCTCGGACAGGCCGCCCTCCATACGGAGCGGTCAGCCTGGACGACGCCGTCGTTGCCGAGGTGGAAGCCGTGGAAGCGCACGCCGCAGGTACGGCACTGCGAGCGGATGTTGCGAAGTCGGTCCCGCGTCGGTTGCCGGTCGAAGGAATGGCGTTCGTCACGTGGCGCCTCTTGCCGGGACGGCAGCGGCTCCGTCGGGGCTTGGCGTCGTACGAAGACGTTCATGGAGATGGTTCGACCCTGCGCCGCGGATAAGGCAGGCGAACATCCTCGAACCCGCATAAGGGATCGAGATGGACCGATGGACATTCGCATAAGGATTTCGGTTCGACCGCCAGGGCGACGGCGCTTGCGCGGGCGACGAACAATCCTGGAGGCTTGGCCGTTATAGCCGGGCCGCGGTGATGACCGGTGGCCAAGCCAAGGGACACGACCCATGCCCACCAGCGTCACGACCCCCGTCCCATCGCCGAGGCCATCGGAGGCCGGGACTGGACATGCGCCGGGAGCCGGCTTTTGGACCCTCACCCTCGGTTCCGTCGGGGTGGTCTACGGCGACATCGGCACCAGCCCGCTCTACGCTCTGAAGGAGTCGCTCCATGCGGCCACCGGTGGCGCAGGGCACCATGCGCTGACCCGCGAGATCATCCTGGGCGTGATCTCGCTGATCCTGTGGGCGCTGATCCTCATCGTGACCGTCAAGTACGTGCTGATCGTCCTGCGGGCGGACAACGACGGCGAGGGCGGCACGCTGTCCCTCGTCGCCCTGGCGCAACGCGCACTTGGCCACCAGGGCGGGGCCGTCATCCTGATCGGCATGGCCGGCGCAGCCTTGTTCTACGGCGACGCCATCATCACCCCGGCCATCTCCGTCCTGTCCGCGGTCGAGGGCCTGAAGCTCGTCACGCCGACCTTCGAACCCTTCGTGCTGCCACTCAGCCTGGCCATCCTGATCGGCGTCTTCGTCGTCCAGAGCCATGGGACCGCCCGGGTTGCCACGTTCTTTGGCCCCATCACGGCCCTTTGGTTCCTTGCCATGGCGGTTGGCGGCTTGATCCATCTCGCCGGCGAACCCGGCATCCTCCATGCCTTCAATCCGGCGTACGGCGTGAGCTTCCTCCTAGGCCACGGAAGCGCGAGCCTGCTGGTCCTCGGCGCCGTGTTCCTCGCCGTCACCGGCGCAGAGGCGCTGTACGCGGACATGGGCCATTTCGGCGGAGGGCCGATCCGGACGGCATGGTTCGGCCTCGTCTTTCCGGCCCTCGCCCTCAACTACCTCGGACAGGGCGCCATGCTGCTCGCCCACCCGGAGAACATGGAGAACCCATTCTTCCTGCTCTACCCATCCTGGGCCCTGGTCCCGATGGTGCTGCTGGCCACGATGGCCACCGTCATCGCGAGCCAGGCGGTCATCACGGGGGCGTTCTCCATCACCCAGCAGGCGATGCAGCTGGGGCTGCTGCCGCGCATGCGGGTCCTGCGTACCTCCGAGACTGAGAGGGGCCAGATCTACATCCCGCAGGTGAATTGGTGGCTGCTCGTGGCGGTCGTCTTCCTGGTGGTGCTGTTCAAGTCCTCCACCGCACTGGCTGCGGCCTACGGGATCGCGGTCACCGGCAACATGGTCATCACGACGGCGCTGGTCTTCGTCGTGGCGTGGAAGGCGTGGAAGTGGTCGCCGGCGGTCGCGGCCTTGGTCCTGGCGCCGTTCCTGCTCATCGAGGGCGTGTTCCTGACGGGCAACGCCCTCAAGCTCCTCGACGGGGGCTGGCTTCCCCTGCTGGTGGGTGCTGTGCTCGTGACGATGATGTGGACGTGGCGCACCGGCTCCCTCTTCATCACCAGGGAGATCCACCGCGACCGTCTCCCCCTCTCCGACTTCATCGGGACGGCCACGAACGGGACGATCCAGCGCGTGCCTGGAACGGCCGTCTTCCTGACCGGCACGCTCGGCGACACGCCCGGCGCCCTGCTGCACAACGTAAGGCACAACCGCGTACTTCACGCGGAGAACATCATCGTGACGGTCGTGACGGAGGATACGCCGCGCATCGTCGGCGGGGAGCGCGTCCGGGTCGAGCAGTTGTCTGAGACCGTCAGCCGGGCCAGCGTCCGGTTCGGGTTCATGGAACTCCCCGACCTTCCGGCGGCGTTGGCGCAGGCCGGCCTGGACAGGGGCGAGCTATCCTACTTCCTGACCCGGCGCGTCCTGGTGGCGTCGTCGGAGACCGGGATGCCGGTCTGGCAGGACCGGATCTACATCGCGATGGCACAGGCGGCCACGGACGCGTCGCGCTATTTCCGCATCCCGGTCGACCGCGCCGTGGAGATCGGGTCCCAGATCAGAATCTGACGACGGTCGACGACGAGGTTCGCCCGTCGTTGGTGAACCCATGCCATAGGCGCTGCGGGCACGCCCGCGAAAGGTCGTCGCCCCGTCCCACGTCCTGCGGCGCCGTCCGTCGCATCAACATCCGGCAGGCATAGGCCTTCGCCCGGTATGCGGACCTGCGGGTGTGCGCGGCTGGATCCTGACCGGTTTCGGGCCACTCCCGGTGCAGGTCGAAAAAGGCCCGGAGGCGCAACGCGGTCTCATCCATTGGCCCGTCCACGCTCGAGGAGCGAGGCGACTTCGGCATGGGTGGTGGGTCCGGCCGCAGCCGGAAGCGCGCGGGGGTTCCGCCCGTATCCTACCGCTTCCCCTGCCTTGTTCGCCTGCCCTTCATGATCGTGACAACCACCAACCTGAATGCTCGGTCCGCCTTTTCTAATTCCGGCAGCGGGAAACGATTGCCGCGCGGATGCGGGCGTCGGACGAGGCCCTGGCCCGGCCCGGCCCGGCCCGGTCCGGCTCGGCTCGGCGTGGCGGAGGCGGAGATGGGACGGCTGCGCGGGCGGCTGGACCTGCCGGATGGCCGACCGCCCGCATCGTGACGCGCGGACCCGGAATGGCCGACCCTCGGCCGGGGGCCCTCCTAGAGAGGGAGGGGACAGGGGGTATAGGGAGCCGCCTCGTCGCCGAGGAAGACCCTCGCGATCTCGCGGCCCGACGCCTCGACGAGGGATCGGGCCATGGCCGGAAGCTCCGCGGTGGCCCGGCGATGATCGTCCAGGGCGATCGCGTTCGAGCTCTCGGGCGCATCGATCCGCATGACCCGGTCCTTGCCGACGAGGAGGCCGGCCTGGCCGAGGGCGTTGTGGGACTGCGCCCGCATCGCCGCGAGGATGACCCCCTTCCACTGGAAGAGGCCGCCCCGCGCCTTCGCCTGGTCGACCGTGAACGCCGTCTCGCCGCAGCCGAGGCTGAGGATCTCGATCTGGCCTCGCCCGACATCGTAGCACGCGAGCGCGTCGACGAGCGCGTTCATGACCGGGTTATTGGCCCAAAGACCGCCGTCGACCATCACGTAGCCGTTGTTCGGAAGCGCCTCGAAGTAGGTTGGGGCGGCGGCGGTCGAGAGGCCGACCTTCACCATGCGTTCGAAGCGGTCCTTCCGGTAATCCGGATGATGCGGCGTCTTGAAGATCCATGGCTCCCCATGCCGACCTTCGAACGAGGGGATGCAAAGTCTCGTCCGTGCATCGCCGAAGGGGGCGTCGCCGAAGATCCGGAGCAGCTCCTCCTCCAGCGGCGCGCGGTCGTATGCGTAGCGATGGGTTCGCCGCAGCGATCGCACGATGCGGCCGACCCGGGTGGGTGGCGGGAAGATGTTCGATCCACGTTCGACGTAGATGTCGCGCACGTCGCCGGCCGTCCGGCCATGGGCGAGGCCAAGGGCGATGATGCCGCCGGTGCTCGTTCCGGCGATCATGTCGAAATGGCCGGCGATCGACCTGCCGCCGAGGAAGCGGTGTTCGAGTTCGGCCAGGACCGAGGCCGGAAGGATGCCGCAGATCCCCCCGCCATCGATCGAGAGGATGCGGAAGGGCCTGTCGGCGGGCCATGGTTGGCGGATCCGGCGGCCTTGGTGGGTGTCGTCGGAACGCCGGGGCGGAACGTAAGTCATGTCAGTTCCCTGCCCGTGCGAGTTGGAGGTGACGTCCGCCGCCGGTCCATTCGCCGGTCGCTCTCCATCCCTCGTAGCAAACCAGCCAATCCACGGACCAACGCAACGTCGTCTCGGCGATCAGGTCGAAGGGCGTCCACTGGGAGGTCTCGAAGTCGAACAGGCACAGGCTCGGATTGTCCCGGGCGTCCCAATAGACGTGGGGCAGTTTTCCCTCGGGGTCGCCGTTCCGACGCCTGAGTTCCGGCGAGACGACACGCACCCTCGGCTGCTGGCGCAGGAGAGCGAACCTCTCGACGATGAGGGGAACCCTGTAGAGGACCTCGATCTCGTAGCGCGCCATGAGGGGTCGCATCGGCCCGCTCCAAGTCGCGGACCGATCGTCGATCCGGTGCATGCGGAAGGAGGGCCAGAGCCGCAGCATAGCGGCGGCCTGGTCGGCGATGCTCGGGAAGCCTTTCACCGCCGGAGGTCCCCCATGAAGGTATGGGCGCGCGCCGCGGCCGGCATCGAAGCGGAAGCCGCCCCGGCTCCGATGATGCGGGGTGCGCTCGGCACGTAGAGGGCGCCGCGGGGCGTGTAGGCCTGCGCGGAGTGGCGGATGCCGCTGCCGAGCCGCAGGTTGAACGCCTTCATCGATCGGGAGACGACGGAGTCCCCGAATTGAAGGCGCAGCCAATCCTGCGCATCCTCCAGGGAGGCCCCCCGGCGGATGGCTTCCAGACCGTCGGCGAGCCTGGTGAGATGTGCGGCGTATCCGTCCTGCTGCCCGAGGTTCTCGGGCCAGCGATCGGTGAACCGGTCGTCGGCATAGACGGGGTTCACGACCGAGACCTTCTCCCGCCTGGCCGAGGCGGCGTGGATCATCCGCGCGATCGTGCGGCACAGCCGGATCACTATGTCGGAAAGCGGTGTGCCGGGGCTCGCCGAATGGCCGGCGATGCAGCTCAGCATCACCGACGGCGGGATGCGGCCCTCGAAGCCCGCGTAGATTACGTTGCGATGCCTCTTGAGCAACTGGAGCGCGACGGTGGTCACGCTTTTGACGATCAGCGGCACTTGGCCTGGGACCTCGTCGAACTGGGCGTCGGCACGGATCTCGATGCCGGCGGCCTCGTAGATCCGCCGGTTGACGGCATCGGCGAAGCGACGTTCGACGGGCGTGAGCTGGTTGTACCAGCCGCCGAACCCGTAGGCGTTCATCGGCACGTGCCGCCCTTCGTGCGAGGGCCTGTCGGGACTGCTATGGAAAATGTGGCTTTCCCGTTCCGCCCCATGCGGCAGGAGCGAGGATGGGGTGACGTCGACGTGCATGCCGTCGGCGAAGAAGACCGTGACGCACCGGGTCTGACGCTCGACCGGTTTGGAGGTCGGGTAGTCGCGCAGGGCCGCGTGGACGAGGTCGAGGACCGCCCCGGGGGGAGCCTCGTGGTGGACGTCGAGTTCCGCGACGTAGTCGAGGTCGTACTCCTCGTCCGTCCCTCGCGTGGAGATGGTGGCGTCGATGGCCATCGACCCCTGCGGATAGAAGCGCCGGACCCGGTCCTTCAGGGAGCTCCCGTCGCGTTCCATGTGCTTGCAGACCGATTCGCCGCGTCCGCACGCCTTTTCGTGCAATCCCGGCGGAAGCTGCACGCGCACGGCGATATCGATGAGGAGGGCATCGAGCGGTTCCGCAAGGGGATCGGTCTCGAAGTTCGGCGTCATGCGGTTCATGTCGTTCTTTCGGTACGAGGGGCCAGGCCCGCCGCTATCGGGGCGCGCCGCTCCAACGACCGCATCTCGCTATGCCGAATCGCCGATATGCTGATCAGCGTAGTTCGGGTCTGAGGAAGGAGTCAACAGCCCCGTTCGAACGAACGGGGTCAGCCGAAAAGCGTCGGGACCCTGGGCGTGGAACTGATGTAGTTCAGCTTCAGGAGGCGCACGCGTGCCGCGTCCCTTGAGACCTGGAAACGAGCCCGCAGCGCCTCGATCATCGCATCGGATACGCCCTCGCCGACCTGGTACGGCGCCAGGGCGTCCTGGGCGGCGAGGATGGGTGCGAGCAGGCCCCGGATCGCGCCGACGGGCATGAGGTAGCTGCCCGAGGCGTAGCAGGCCTGCCATTCGAGCCAGTCGCCTTTCGGCGCATCGAGCATCGTATCGCGCTTGCAGACCAGGCGATGCTCGCGGGCATGTTCGAACATGTCGCCGGGAGTGAAGGCCGCCTGGAAAAGCCCGTCGTGGAGACGGACATGCCCAAGCTCGTGCGCCAGCGTCGTCCTGTACCGGTTCTCGCGGCGGGTATCGGTCGACAGGGGCTTGGAGATCTCGATGTCGGGGATCGCGCCGCTCTTGAAGCGGGTCACCCCCTCGACGTCGTGTCCGTCCGGCGTGAGGTCGGCGTAGACGTCCAACACGTCGACATGCTGCTCGATGAGCACGGTCAGGTCATCGGTCGAGATCGGGTACTCGACCTTGCCCCTGTGGCGCATGAGGAAACCGGCCACGAGCGTCTCGCATTCGCGATCGATCTCCTCCTGCCTGAAGTGCGGCCGCCTGCGGAACCGCCTCGTCTCGTCCGGCACCATCATCACCATGGCCGCTCCCCTACCCGCCGCTTTTCCTGAACGCGCTGATGATCTGGGTGGCCGTCTCGGGACTGACGCCCGCATCGCGCGCATACTTCGGCAGGGTTCCGGCCAGATAGAAAAGGTACTCCGGCGAGACGTCCAGCGCGGTCGCGAACTGGGTGATGATGTGGTCGGAAGTGGGATTGCGGCGATCCCGCTCGATGTCGTTCAGGTATTGCGCGGAAATGGGCTTGCCGTCCTCCTCCCGCGCGATGCGGGCCGCAAGGTCCTTCTGGCTTATGCCCTTCGCCTTGCGTTGGCTGACGATGTAAGACCCGAAGGTCGCCGGGGTCATGGATGATGCCTTGCCGTTCACGAATACGCTGATTAGCATACCCCCGTTGGAAAGCTTCAGCCAGCGCGCTCGACGTGCGGGTTGGCGCTTAGGTTAAGCGTACCGGTACGTCCCGGGTCGTCGCCCGCTTCGTGTGTCTTCTTTGACACGATGGAGCGGCGCCGAGCCTGCCTGCGTGCGGGGTGGGTCCGTATCACGGGACACGCGCACGGCTCCCTCCGGGTGACGTAGACCGTTCCAGGGTCCGTCCATAGGTTGCCCCCTATTTCCGTCGCCGCAAGCGTGGCCGCTTGTGCGGAACCCGGCCAATGTGTTCTGCTTTTGTTCCGAAGGATTCGCGGAGCGCGGGCATGCAGGTCTACGACGTCGTTATCGGCTTCCCCATGCCGGTCCCCCTCCTGGCGACGCCCGTGCGGGCCGGCTTCCCCAGCCCGGCCGACGATTTCATCGAGGAGGAGATCGACCTCCAGCGCCTGCTGATCGTGAGCCGGCCGGCGACCTTCCTGGTGCGCGTGGCCGGAGACAGCATGCTGCTGGCCCGCCTGCACGACGGGGATCTCGCCGTCGTCGACCGCTCGCTGACCCCGCGCAACGGCGACGTCGTCGTGGTCGACATCGACGGCGAGCGCTCCTTCAAGGTCTGGAAGCGCCAGGGCCCCCGGGTGACCCTGCATTTCGCCAACCCGCGCTTCCCGGAGTTCCGGCTCTCGCCCGACGCCGTCATCGAGGTCTGGGGCGTGGTCTCCAGCTCGGTGAGCCCGAGGCGCCGCTCGGAATGAGCGCCCGGGCCTACGCCCTCTCGGACGGCAACAGCTTCTACTGCTCGTGCGAGCGGGTCTTCGATGCGCGCCTGGCGAAGCTGCCGGTGATCGTGCTGTCGAACAACGACGGCTGCGCCATCGCCCGGACCAACGAGGCCAAGGCGCTCGGCATCGGCATGGGCGAGCCGTGGTTCAAGATCCGCCACATGTGCCGGCAGAAGGGCGTGCGGGTCTACTCCTCGAACTACGCCCTCTACGGCGACATGTCCGCCCGGGTGAACGCCGTCTACCAGGGGTTCTCCCCCCGCATCGAAATCTACTCCATCGACGAGAGTTTTTTGGACATCTCGGATGTGCGCCCTGCCGAGCGGGCGATCCTCTGCCGAGACATGCGCGAGACCGTCAGGGCCTGGACGGGGATCCCCACCTGCGTCGGGATCGGCTCCACGAAGACCCTCGCGAAGCTCGCCAACCACATCGCGAAAAAAAATCCCGCGCTGGGGGGCGTGTGCGACCTGACCGATCCCGAGCAGTACGACCATTGGATCATCCGGGTGCCGGTGGCCGACATCTGGGGGGTGGGCCCGGCGAACGCCCGGCGCCTGGAGGCGCTGGGATGCGACAGCGCCGCGGACGTGCGCGACCTCGACCCGCGCGCCGCCCGCATGGCCATGACTGTCGTGGGCGAGCGCCTTGTGCACGAGCTGCGCGGGACGGCCTGCCTCGACCTGGAGACGTTGGCGGCGACCCGGAAGGGCTGCGCGGTCACCCGGTCCTTCTCGGAACGGGTCGAGGACCGGGCCACCATGGAGCAGGCCGTGGCGACGCATGCGTCCAGGCTCGGCGAGAAGCTCCGGCGCGAAGGGTTGGCGACCAACCACGTCACGGTCTTCTTTCACACCTCGGAGCACGACCGGGGCCGGCCACAGCGCTCGGTCTCGACCGTCGTCACGTTGCCGGAAGCGACCAACGACTCGCTCGCGCTCGTGAAGGCCGCGACCCACGGCGTCCGGAAGACGTGGCGGGACGGGTACCGCTATTCCAAGGCCGGGGTCGTGACGACCGACTTGGCGCCTCTCGTCTCGTCGCAGCGAGCCATGCCCGGCCTAGGACAGATCGACCGCGAGATGGGCGCGGCTCTTATGGAGGCGCTCGACGCCTGCAATCGCCGCTTCGGACGGGGAGCGGTCGTACCAGGCACGGCAGGGTTTGCGCCCAAGCGGGACTGGTCGACAAAGTTCGAGATGCGCTCCCCCCGGTACACGACCCGGCTCGAAGAGCTTCCGGTTGTGGCGGCGGCCTGAGCCGCCCGCATCGCCGTCGAGGCGTCCGCGTCAATGCTCTCATATCCGCTGCAAAGCCTGATTTGACAGGGAACTGCCATCAAATGCCTTCAGCGCTGTCAGATACCCCCGTCCCACTGACAACCTTTGGGTAGCCCAGCAACAGTAGGCCGGAGGGGCTCTCCCATTTGAAACCGGATTAAGACAGAAACGGCGATCCGTCTTAATCTGGTTTCACATGGCGGCATGCCGATCGCACCGGGTCCGCCACCGGCCGTCCCGCCGCATGGTGCCCGGCGCCCCGCAGGCCTCGCAGGTCCGAAGCGCCGCCTCCCTAACCGGTTCCTTGATCCCGTCCATGGCGTCGAACTCCGCATGGACCCAGGCACCGACCGGGTAGAACTTGGCGTCGAGCCCGCCGAACTTCTCCCGGACGAGGGGGACGACGACGCTCATGCCGGCGAGCCGATCGAACAGGGCTTCCAGGATCGGCTGCCAGCCCACGCCGACGGTGACCTCGGCGTCCCGGGCGAGCACCGGGTACCGGGCCTTCAGGTCCTCGACGTTGACCCGCCGCATCAGGATCTCGGCCTCGATCGCGGCGGCCTCCGCCTCCCAGAAGGCCGCCTCCGCCGCGGGCGCGTCCGGATCCCCGGCGGCGGCCAGGTCCCGTGCCCGGCGGCCGAGGCTCCAGACCTCGACGGCGGCGCGGTCCTCGGGGGACAGCCGCGCGAGGCGCTCCTCTCGGGACGGGCGGGCTTCGGTCGTATCAGCCATCTCGGCGCTCCCCCTGCGATCCTGTCCTCCACTAGGGACGCAACCGCGGCGGCCGCCGTGTCAGCCTCCGCCCCGTGCGGGACGACCTGGTGGGCAAGGGCCCTCCCCGTCACCGGGTCGGCCACGATGACGGTCGACCGCTCGGTCCCCACGAGCACGCGCACGGTGAGCTCGACGAGGCGCCCGGATCCGGGGCCGTCCTCGATGGGGTAGAGGTCGGCAACGCGTTCACCGGGGCGGCCGGGACGATCAGGCATGCACCGAACCTCGCGCCGTCGGAGCCCAAGGGCAAGCCCGGGCGGGTGCGGAGGGGCCTTGGCACTGTCACGGCGGCGGTCCACAAACGTTCTCGGGCCACATGTCGGCCACAGGTTTGGTCCCGACGGCCACGGATTGCGGCGCATGAACGTGAATGAACGAATGCGAAACCAGTCGCGGTGTAGAGGGGAAACCGAAACCCCCGCGGGGACGGACACCGAACGTACCCACGTTCGGGACGTGGGGGTCGCAGGTTCAAATCCTGCCACTCCGACCAGCTTTCCCTAAGGGAAATGGTCTTCCCGGCTCAGAGAGCAATTCCTGATCAAAGGTTCGACGAAAGATTGGTCGGGCCTATGTGCTTGTCCGGACCAGAGTTTGGCCGTGGCTCAAGCAGCCTTCCGGACCTTCTGTCCTGCCCATCGCCTTCCGGGCGCCTTCCATGTGGTCGGTGGCGTGGGGCCCATACCGGGTCCGGATTTCCTCGTATCGGGCGATGCCGCCCTAGAGCGCGCCGGTCTCGGCATCGGGCACGCCCTTCTTTGCGCCGCGATATCCGGACGGGACCTCGACGACGAGGACCTCCCTGTCCAACCGCCCCTTGCGATCGGGCATGGCCTCGACTGTCGCGATGGCGAGGCGGTCCTTGTCGTCGGCTGGCTGCCGGCTCGCTTCGCGCTCCGGGCCTTCGCCAAGAGAGTGCCGCCAACGTAGCCTGCGCATCACGGGTTCGACATTCGCGATGTGTGCCACGGAGCTGCCAGGCTTAAAATTCAGCTCTGCTGCGTCCGAGCCATCTATGCCGCTGGATCTCAATTCCGTCGTCTCCGGAAACGGACGTTCTCAGCTCGATGATCGGGGGAGCGTTCGTGTCCCAAGAGCTTGATGTCAGCGGGCGGTATCGGTGCGCCGAAGCTGTGTGATGAGCCACCGGCCCGCCGGACCAGGTGCGCGCTCGATCGGATAGACCGCCCACATCGGCAGAAACAGGCCGCCCTTTGGCAGGGCGGCAATGTCCAGCCGCACGAGTTGGCCGCTGGCGAGGTCATCCGCGACGACGTCCAGCGGCATCCCACCCCAACCAAGGCCCGAGCGCAGGAAGGCATGCTTGGCTCCGAGATCAGCCAGCCGCCAGATCCTCGGCGAGAACACGCCGAACTCGCGCCCCTTGGTCAACTCGCTCCGGTCGGTCAGAACCAGCTGGACGTGCTCGGCCAAGTCCGCCGTGGGGATCGTCCCGGTCCGGTGGGCCAGCGGATGTGCAGGCGACGCGACCATCACCAACTCGATCTGACACAATGGCTCACGTGCGAGCTCGGGCGGCAGCAGGGGCGTGGCGCCGGCGACCGCGAAGGCGCAGCGTCCGTCGAGAACGGGCGCGATCACCGCGCCCAGGGTCTCGACCTGGACGCGCAGGGATGTCGTCGGAAATGCCGGTTGGAACGCGACAACGGCAGCGGTCAGCACCTGGATCGGGAACAGGACGTCGAGCACGAAGCTGACCTCCGGCTCCAAGCCGCCGGCGAGGTCCCGCGCGTGCGCCTTGAAGGTCTCGGCGGCGGCCACGGTCGCACGGGCATGAGCCAACAACACGCTGCCGGCCTCGGTGAGGACCGGATACCGGCTGGAGCGGTCGAACAGCTTGATTCGGGACTGTGCCTCAAGGTTGGCCATGGATTGGCTGACGAGGGACTGCGCGCGCCCGAGCTTGCGTCCCGCCGCCGAGAAGCTGCCGGTGTCCACGGCGGCGACGAAGGTGCGTAACTGATCGAGAGTGAGTTGATCGAGCATCCATATGCCTGGGTGATGGGACGCATCGAAATATATAGACTTCGATGAGAGAAGGAAGGAACCTAGATCTGGGTTCACAGCCAAGCCGCATCCGCGGTCGGCCACCTAGAACCGGATGTCGATCATGTCCCAGACCCTCGCGATCTCACCTGCCCCGTCGCGCAGGCTCAACATCCTAGCCTGGTCGCTGCAGGTGCTGCTTGCACTGGTGTTCCTCGCCGCTGGCGGCGCCAAACTCGCTGGCGTGCCCATGATGGTCGAGGTCTACGACTTCATCGGCGTCGGTCAGTGGTTCCGTATCGTCACCGGCCTCGTGGAGGTCGCCGGGGCCATCGCCCTGCTGGTCCCCGGATACGCCGCGTTCGCCGCGCTCTGGCTGGCCTGTACCATGGTGGGTGCCATCGTCGCCCATCTCACCGCACTGCCCACGCCCGCCGCCCCGGCCGCCGTGCTGCTCGCCCTGACGGCGACCCTGGCCTGGCTGCGCCGGGATCAGATCCTCGCGGTTTTCGGTCGTCGCTGAGCGCCTGCCAAGCGGGAGGTCGTGCCCGTCGTCAACGGCCTCCCAGTTCGACGATGAGTGACCCCACCCATCCCCTCGTTCCCGCAGTCATGCACCTGAGGTCATCCGTTATGGAAATCGGCATCGACAGCTTCGCCGTCACGCTTCCCGACCCGAAGACGGGGCGCACGATCACGGCAACGGAACGGATGGAACGCCTGCTCATCGAGGTCGCGTGCGCCGACCGGGCCGAGCTCGACGTTTTCGGCATCGGCGAACATCATCGGGCGGAATTCCTCGACTCCGCACCCGCCATCATTCTCGCGGCCGCGGCGGCGCGTACGAGCCGCATTCGACTGACAAGCGCCGTGACGGTCCTCAGCGCCGCAGACCCCGTCCGCGTCTTCCAGGAGTTCGCAACCCTCGACCTCATCGCCAAGGGTCGGGCCGAGATCGTGGTCGGACGCGGTTCCTTCGGGGAAGCCTACCCGCTCTTCGGTTTCGCGGCCGAGGATTACGATGCGCTGTTCGTCGAGAAGCTCGACCTGCTCCTGGCGTTGCGCGACCAGACCCACGTCACCTGGCGCGGCCGGTTTCGTCCGCCGCTGACCGGTCAGGGTGTCTACCCACGCCCGAACCAGGACAAGCTCCCGGTCTGGATCGGCGTCGGCGGGACCCCAGCCTCCTTCGTCCGTGCGGGCACCCTGGGCCTGCCTCTCATGGTCGCCATCATCGGCGGTAGCTTCCCGCGCTTCCGTCCCTTGGTCGAACTTTACCGGGAAGCCGGTCGCAAGGCCGGCCATGCGCCGGAGAGCCTGAAGGTGGGTGTGCACGCGGTCGGGTTCGTCGCCGACACGGACCGGGAGGCGCAAGAGGCGTTCTATCCGGGCTGGGCTCAATTGTTCGGCAAGATCGGCGCGGAGCGGGGCTGGCCGAGCACGGGTCTACGGGAGCAGTTCGAAGCCATGTGTGGACCCTACGGCGCGTACCTGATCGGCGCTCCGGACACGGTCGCGGCGAAGGTGCTTGCCGCCGGCGCCGCGCTTGGGGGCATCTCGCGACTGACCTTCCAGATGAGTTCGGCGATGCAGGAGCCCGATGCCATGCAGCGCTCGATCACACTGCTCGGCACCGAAGTCATGCCGCGGGTGACGCGTTCGCTTGCGACCGAGTGACGGCGCTTGTTTCGGACCTTATCGCGCAAGTGTCCGCGCCGTCGTTCCGATGCACGGAAGCGGACCGGCGGAGATTCACCCAACTCGTCGATAAAGCAGACGGAGGTGTCTCGACCCGTCGCGGGCCTTGGGGAGGTCCGCTTTCAGGCTGCTCGGTGAGGCAATCATCTGCAGCCGAGAAGGGGGTATTTCCGCTCGTCCCCTGCTGCGCAGATCGCACCGCAAGCTGATGGTGCGCGAGCCGAACGCCTTAACCGATGTGGTGCCGGACTCTGGAGAGTCCGGCATCATCGCCATCAATCGAGCGTCAGGACGATCTTGCCGATCTGCTCGTTGGATTCGAGGAATCGGGTCGCTTCCTGGATCTGGTCGAACGGGAACGTCCGCGACACCAGCGGATCGAGCGTGCCGCTTTCCAGTCCCTCAAGGATGAAGGCCTTCGCACGTGCAAGCGCCTCATCGTCGCTGACGATCTCGGTGTAGAGATATCCCTTCAGGGTCAGGCACTTGCCCAGCACCGCGAACTGCGGGAATGGCCCCTCGTCCGGGCTCAGGGCGCCATACTCCAGGAGGATGCCACCCACGGCCATGACTTCGGCAAACTGCGCGATGGCAGGACCACCGATCGGATCGAACACCACGCGGGCCCCCTTGCCGCCGGTGATGTCCTTCACGCGCGCCGCCAGGTCGCCCTCGTCCGTGGCGATCACGTGATGCGCGCCGGCATCGATCAGCGCCTGCGCCTTGGCGTTCGTGCGGGTGGTCGCGATCACCGTCGCCCCGACGCTGCGGGCGATCTGGAACGCCGCGATCCCGACGCTGCTCGACGCGGCCGACACGATGACGAAATCGCCGGCGGTGAGTTTCGCCTGATCGAGGAGCGCGCCCCAGGCGGTGACATACTGCATCCAGGATGCGGCGGCCTTCTCGAAGGAAAGGGCGGCCGGATGCTTGACGACGTAGCGCGCGGGAATGTTGATGACTTCGCCATAGGTGGGCCAGCGCGCCATATCGAGTGTCGGGATGACGCTGACGGCGTCGCCTACGGCGAACCCGGACACGTCGCGGCCCGTCGCTTTGACCGTACCGGCGGCTTCATAGCCAAGCTGGGAGGGGAAGTTCGCCTCCTGCAGGTAGGCGCCCTTGCGGAACATCACCTCCGCACGGTTGAGGCCGATGGCTCGAACCGCAATCTGCACCTCGTCGGCGGCAGGCCCGGGAACCTCGATGTCCTCGATGCGCAGCACGTCTGCGGCACCGTATTCGTGAAAGCGTACAACGCGGGTCATCGATCGTGTCCTTTCGTGAGTGCGCCGGTCAGGCGTCAGCGGCAGATCGCACGCGCAACGCGAACGCCGAACGCGGCATCCGGGTTGGTCTTGCCGTCGCCGACGCGCTCCTGAACCACCGCCACCACGAGGTCGCGCCGCTTCGGCAGGCGAGCCCTCTCGGCGACGGCAAGCGCGCCCGGCATTTCTTCCCGCGTCAGATCCGTGCAGTAGCCCGGCGCCCCCGGTTGCTGGCGCCACGACTCCGCCAGGGACCCCGCATCGAAGGCGTCGAAGCCGGTTTCCTCCACCAGGCGCATGCCCACGCGGCGGTCTTCTTCGCGGTCGGCCGCAACGGGAACGGCAATGCGTCCCGGCGTACCGGACGGGGAGCCCTTCTCGGCCAGCGAGCCCGAACCGATGGCGTTCCAGGCCTTGACGATGGGCCGGCCCAGTTGCTCGGCGACCCACAGGCTCTCGACCTGGCCCGCCTCGATGGCGTCGAGGGTCCCGTCGCGCATCGGGTAGTAGTTCGAGGTGTCGATGACGACGGTCTTATCGGAAACCGCCCGGATCAGAGGGGCAACCTTTCGAATGCCGGCCAGCGGGATGGAGAGGATGACAACGTCGACATCCACGGTTGCGTCCTGTGCCGTCACCGCGCGGGCGCCCGTCGACAGCACGTCGGCGCCGATGGTTTCCGGGCCGCGTGCGTTGGCGACCTTCACATCGTGCCCGGCCGCGCTGAGCGTCGTGGCCAGGGTTTTACCGATGTGTCCGATGCCGATGATGCCGATCTTCATGCCCTGTTCCCTGACCGCGCCCGTTGCGATGCAGCGGGACCTATGGGTAGGTAGAGGTTCCAGCAAGAACCTACCGAAAGGTGGGTAGCCCACCTGAAGGTAAGTATGGCACCGGCGCGGGATTGGTTTTGCGAGGACCCGAAGCAGCAGCTCGTCTGGGCAGCGGCGACCAGCGAGACCCTGCGGGTTCTGGAGGGCAAGTGGAAGATCGTCATCATCGTCCAGCTCTTCGCCGCGAAGGTGCCGCTACGGTTCTCGCAGCTGGAGAAGCGGATCGAGGGTGTGAACCAGAAGATGCTGATCCAACAGCTCAAGGAGCTGGAGAAGGACGGCATCGTCACCCGGACGGTCTACCCTCAGGTGCCGCCGAAGGTTGAGTATGCGCTCAGCGCGATGGGCGTTGCGCTCGGGCCATCCATCGAAGCACTGATCGACTGGGCCCTCGCCCGCCGGGTGGCCATGGGCGCCGCGTGCGCGGACGTCGCCGGCTGATGCGTTTGGCGCAGCAGCAGCCGGGTTGGTTCGAAGGGGGAACGTCCGCTCACGGACCCGGCGGCAAGGCCCGCTTTCCACCCGACCCGGTCGCAGGCCTCTGTCTTACCGGGCGGCCTGCATGCGGACGTTCACAGCTTCGCGAAGGGGGCGGCACCGGATGGTCGCCGACCTGCGAACCGATTTCCCCTGCCAGGCGGTGCGTTGCTGTCCGCTCCTGGCGCAGAGCAACCACCGGGATGGCTGGCTCAGGCCTGGGAAGAGATGGTCCGATCGCAGCTTATCGGTGCTGAAAACCGGGCGCTCGCGTTGGACGTTTCAGAACGGCAGGAGTCGTCGAAAGCGGGCAATGTTCACGAGCGCCACCAGGGACGAAGCCACGTACGTCAGGGCGGCGGCGCGCAGGACGGTGTGGGCGCCGGGCATGTCGCCTTCGTCGAGGTAGCGACCCGTCTCTAGGATGGGCAGGGCCCGGCGGAAGCTCGCATCGAGTTCGACGGGCAGCGTCAGGAAGTGGAACAGGACGCGAACGCCGAGGAGCGCGATGCCGATACCCACCTGCACGACGAGCAGGGCAGGCGAATGGACGAAGACGAGCACCACGGGCGCGGTCATCGTCACCAGGGCCGCGGCGAACTCGAAGCCCTGCACCACCGGAGCGAACCTCACCCGCGCCGCGAAAAGCCGGTCCCCCGCCGCGTGCTGGAGTGCGTGGGCGACCTCGTGCGCCGCGACCGCGACCGCCGTGATCGAGCGGCCGTCATGATTCCCCGGCGACAGCCGCACGACGTTCGCGACCGGATCGTAGTGGTCGGCGGGCGCGATCTCGACGAGGACGTGCTCTAGCCGCGCCATGTCGAGCAGATGGCGGGCGAGCTCGCCGCCGGTCCCGGGCAAGTCCGGCCGCTCGGCGGCGTGTTGCTGCATCGCCCGGCGCACCCACCACTGGGGGCCGAACACCAGACCGAACAGGAGGGCGGCGCCAAGCGCGAGGAGGACGGGCACGAGGACTATGTAGGCACGTGGCCGTATCCGTGAAAGCGCGGCGCCTTCCTGAAAATGCCCACCGTCCGACAATGGGCTGACACGCGTCGAAGACCGGATTGGGTGGTGAACCGACCCGAACCCGTCGCCTTGAAGCGGACATTCCGCCTCCGACCCAAAAATGGTCGTCACGCTCGTTCCATCGGGCCTTCGAAGGCGGACGCTACCCTCCACGTCCGCGAACGACCGGACGCGTTGCAAGACCGGCGGTCAGTGTCGGGTCAGGAACCGCCTGGCCCGTTCCGATTGCGGATCGGTGAAGAATGTGTGTGGCGCCGCGACCTCCCGGATACAGCCGCCTTCCATGAAAACGATCGTGTCGGCCACATCGCGTGCGAAGTTCATCTCGTGGGTCACGACCACCATGGTCAGTCCCTCTTTCGCGAGTTCCCGAATGACGCCGAGCACCTCCCCGACCATCTCGGGATCGAGGGCGCTGGTCGGCTCGTCGAAGAGGATGACCTTCGGCCTCATGGCAAGCGCGCGGCTGATCGCAACGCGCTGCTTCTGACCACCGGACAACGTGTGCGGATAGGCGTCGGCCTTCTCGGCGAGCCCGACGCGAGCCAGGATCGCGCGGCCTTCCTCCTCGACGTCCCGCCTGGGGCGTCCGAGAACGTGGATCGGTGCCTCGATGACGTTGCCGAGGACGGTCAGGTGCGGCCAGAGTGCGAAGTGCTGGAACACCATGGCGATGCGGGTTCGCGCGGCGGCGAGTTCGCGCCGGGCCATGGGCCGTGCGGTCGCCCCCGTCCCCTTCCGGCCGATGGGCTCGCCGTGGATCAGGACCGAGCCTGCGCTCGGCTCCTCAAGCCAGTTCAGGCAGCGCAGGAGGGTCGACTTGCCCGAGCCGCTCGGCCCGAGAATACAGGTCGTCGTGCCAGGAGCGATGTCGAGATCGATGTCGCGCAGGACCTCGAATCCATCGAAATCCTTGCATACGCCCCGCACCGAGATCGCATCGTCGGTTTCAGCCATAACGCACCCTCCTCACACTCTCCATGCGGCGCACGCCCTCCTCGACCACGAACGACATGAGGAGGTAGAGGCCGACCGCAGCGGCGAACGGCGCTAATGGTGAAAAGTGGTTCGCGCTGACGAAATTCGCGGCGAAGGTCAGTTCCTGCACCGTGATGATCATGAGCAGGGCACTGTCCCGGATCGTCGTGATGATCTGATTCCCGATCACCGGAGCGGCCGTGATGGCGACCTGGGGCAGGATGATGCGCCGGTAGAGCAGGCTGCGGGACAGGCCGAAGGCGTGGGCGGCCTCGATGTTGTCCCTGGCGACGGCGAGGAACGCGGCCCGAAAGATCTCCACGAGATAGGCGGTGGTGTAGACCGTCAGCGAGGCCAAGCCCGCCCACCATGAGGTGAGCCTGAGCCCGAGTTCGGGCAGGCCGTAATAGACCACGTAGGCCAGCAGCAGGAACGGCACGCACCGCAGCAGATCGACGATTTCCGCCATCAACCGCCGGAGAGGCTTCGGCGCCTCGGTGAGGAGGATGGCGCCGAGAATGCCGAGCGGGATGCTGAGCAGCAGGCATCCCAGCACCAGCGATAAGGTATTGGCAGCCCCCCACAGGAAGACGTCCCGGCTCTCCCAGACGACCAGCAGCCCGTTCATGCTTGCCTCAGTCCGAAACGCCTGGCGATCCTGCGCTCGATGACACGCTGGCCCCGCACGACCGCTGCGATCAGCACCGTGTAGATGAGTGTCGCGACGAGGAAGGGCGGCAGCGGCTCGTAGGTCTCGGCGCCGACCCGGCCGGCTGCGCGGGTGATCTCGACGACGCCGATGATCGCTACGGCCGGGGTGCACTTGAGCAGGATCGTGACCTCGCTGACCAACGGGCCAAGGTTGGCCCGCCAGATCTGGGGGAAGACGATGCGGGTCAGGATCTTCCACTCGGACATGCCGAACGCGCTCGCGGCCTCGCGTTGGTCGCGGGGGAAAGTCTGGAGGGCGGCCCGCCAGATCTCGCTGCTGAATGCCGCCGTGTTCATCGTCAGCGCCACGATGGCCGCAGGAACCGGCTCCAGTTCGATGCCGGTCGCGGGAAGGATGAAGAACACGAAGAGGACGAGCGTCACGAAGGGCGTCGCGCGGACGACGCTCACGAAGTCGGCCAGCACGCCCGCGAGCACCGGGATCCGGCGCCAGCGCAGAAGAGCGAGGAGCAGGCCCAGGGGCATGCTGAGCAGGATGCTGATCGCCGCGAGCGCCGCGGTGACCACCGCGCCGTCGAGGATCGTCCGGATCGCTGGCCCCGTCATGACCGCTTGCTTCCGTTGTCAGAGGGCCGCCAAAGGCTTCGCTACTTCGTCGGCGTGGCCGGCATGTCCTTGAAGGCGCGGCCCAGCCACTTCTCCTGCAGGGCATAGAGCTCCCCGCTCGCCCGCACCTTCGCCATGAACGCGTCGAGGTAGGCGAGAAGGCTGTCGTTGCCCTTGGCCACGGCCCAGGCCGCATAGGTCGGCGCGCCGACCGCTTCACCCATCTTGAAGCGCTTCGGCTGGTCCTTCGTCAGACTGACGAGGTTCACGACGCCGTTGATCACGTAATCGAGCCGTCCGTTGGCGAGGTCCTGGTAGGCTTCCGGCAGGGACGTGTACTGAACCACCTTCCCGAGTTTCCCGCCCGCCTTGGCGAGCGTGGGTTCGAGATCGGCCAGCGCCGCATAGGACGCACCGCCGGACTGCACGCCGACGGTCTTGCCCGCCAAGTCCGCCACGCCCTTGATCCGAGTCTCATCGGCGCGAACCGCGTAATACTGGGTGGCATCCGCGATGGGCATCGTGAAGGCGAGGCTCTGGACGCGCTCCGGTGTGATCACGGCGGCGGTCAGTGCCACGTCGTATTTGCCGGTCGCGACGCCGGCCAGGAGCCCCGTCCAGGGGATGATCTGCTGAACGATCTTGAACGGCGCCTCCTTGCGCAAAAGCGCCAGAAGCTCGTGATCGAGGCCCATCGGCTTGCCATTCTCGACAAATTCGAACGGCTTGTAGCTGTCCTCGGTCGCGACGATCAGGGTTCCTTTGGTCTTGATCTCGTCCAGGCTCGCCGCAAGAGCGTGTGATGTGCCGTTGTTCAGGATGGCGCCGACCACCGCGACCATCCCGAGGACCTTGCCCAAAACGAAAGACATCGTTCAATCCTTCTGCTCTCGATGGTGACCGTGCCGCCTCCTCCGCCGCCGAGATGGTTCCCCGTCTCGGCGAACGATGTTCAGGGCTTCGGCGCTGTCGCCGCGCTGCGATGGGCGATGAGGTCGATCTCGACGAGCGCGTCATAGGCGAGCCCCGTCACGCCGATGCAGGTGCGCGCCGGCAGCCGATCAGGCGGAAAGTACGCCTTGTAGGTCGTGTTGAACGCGGCGTAGTCGCGTTGGAATTCCGTGAGGAACGCGCGCGCGACGACGACATGCTCGAAGCCCAGTCCGAGTCCCGCCAGCACCGCTTCGAGATTGGACATCACATGGCGCGTCTGCGCCTCGATGCCGTCCGGCAGGACGCCAGGGCTCTGCGGCGTGTCGGGCATCTGACCCGTGACGAAGACCATGCCGTCGATCTCGACCGCATGGCTGAAGGGCGCCACCGGCGTCGGGCCGCCGGCGATCATGTGGAAGAGCGCGGCCGATGACGTCGTTTCGGAGTTGGGCACCGTGATCTCCCTGGCGCAGGTCCAGCATGCAGGACACGTCTTGGCCCACCTCGGTGCGCCGCATTGTCATGGTCAAACTAGCTGATATTGTCCGGTCCATCGCGTGGAAGCTTGTGGCACGCTGCTGGAATTTCCGGCGCAGGTCGGGGGCTACCGAGACAATCACCATGACAATCGGGGAAGACATGGCTCGGCCGACATGGACGGACGCGGTCGAGCGGACGGAGGGGCCTCGTTACTTGGCCATCGTCGGCGCGGTCGAGATCGCGCTACGCTCCGGCGTCCTGCGCCCTGGCAACAGGCTGCCGCCGCAGCGGGATCTGGCCGGCTGGTTGTCCCTCAACCTCGGGACGGTCACCCGGGCCTATGCGGAGATGCAACGCACCGGCCTGGCGCGGGGCGAGGTCGGCCGGGGCACGTTCCTCAACCCCGTGCAGGAGACCGATGGGCCGTCATCCCTACGGGTACCTGCCCCACGCCCGGCCTTCATCGATCTGTCCCACAACTTCCCGACGCATGCGATGCACCACCCCGCGTTGGCGTCGATACGCCCGGCATTCGAAGGCGACATCGATGTCGGCGGCATGCTTTCGTCTCAGGTCGATGTCGGTCTCGGCCGGCACCGTGAGGTCGCGGCACGCTGGCTCGGCCAATTCGGGATCGAGGCCCAGGCCGACGACGTGCTGATCACCTGCGGCGGTCAGCACGGATTGCTGCTCGCGCTCATGGCGTTGACCCGGCCAGGCGAGTCCGTGTTGGCGGAGGAGCTGAGCTTCTACGGCTTGAAATCGGCCGCCGGCATGCTGGGTCGCTCGCTCGTCGGCGTGCGCATGGATCGCGAAGGTATCATGCCGGAATACCTCGACGTCGTTTGCCAGCGGACCAAGGCGAAGGTCCTGTTCTGCACGCCGACACTGCACAACCCGACGACGGCGACGATGTCGTTGGAGCGGCGGCGCGACGTCGCCGAGGTCTGCGCACGCCACGATGTCATGGTCGTCGAGGACGACGTCTACGGGTTCCTGCCGAACCCCACGTTGAGACCTCTGGCGGCGTCCGCTCCGGATCGCGTCGTTCACATCTCGAGCCTATCGAAGCTCGCCGGTCCGGGACTTCGCATCGGCTTCATGAAAGTGCCGCGTCATCTGGTTTACGCGTTCGGGATCGCCCTTCGTGCCACGACGCTGATGGCATCTCCCTTCACCGCGGAGTGGGCGACGCGCCTCCTGGCGTCGCAGAAGATCGATGAAATCGTCAGTGCCTTACGCACGGAAACCGAAGCACGACAGGCGCTCGTGGCCTCCGTGCTGCCCGAGCGGTCCATCATGACCCATCCCAACGCGTTTTACTTCTGCCTGAACCTCGGGAACGGCTGGTCCGCAGAAGCTTATACCCAAGCCGCCGAAGAGATCGGGGTGGGGGTCACACCGCTCAGCTTGTTCGAGGTATCCGCCTTGCATCAGAGCGATAGCGTGCGCGTCTGCGTCAACGGGGCCCCGAACCGAGAATCATTGCGTGAAGGCCTGGAAAAACTCGCGGGCTTACTCGTATCGGGAGCACCATCGACCGTCCGGTTCAGGGCGGCGATCTGAGCCGGGGACCGTTGGTGGCCTGGTAGACGTCCGATTTCGTCGTTGTCATCTCGGAAGGATACGGGTGGCAAGCCACCCATCATGGACGAGACGGGACCGTCAGGTGACGACCCAACCTCGCCCTTCCAGGGACCGTTTCCGAGATCCATCGGCGGATGGTTGAACAGATACCGCCGTCGGATGGACGCTGGCCAACGAAAAACGACTCGCCGCCCGGCCTGTGCCCGCGTTTCGCGTCTGGTGCAGAGTGAGTGCCAGTCTCGGCCGCTGTCGTGAGGTCGCGGCTCCCGGGCCCCTCCGCTCTTCGTTGAGCTCGCGGGCCTGGCGGTCTATGCACGGACCCCATGGACCTTCAAGCTTCCGCGAGCCGATCCCCGGCTCCCCTCGCCTGCAAGCTGCCGCTTCTCAGCAAGGCGGCACCGTTCCTGCCGATGAGCCGCGCCGAGATGGACGCGCTTGGGTGGGACGCCTGCGACATCGTCCTGGTGACGGGCGACGCCTATGTGGATCATCCGAGCTTCGGCATGGCCATCATCGGCCGCCTGCTCGAAGCGCAGGGCTTCCGGGTCGGCATCATCGCGCAGCCCGACTGGCAATCGGCGGAACCGTTCAAGGCGCTGGGCCGGCCGACGGTGTTCTTCGGCGTGACCGGCGGCAATCTCGATTCGATGGTGAACCGCTACACGGCGGACCGTCGCCTGCGAAGCGACGACGCCTACACGGCGGGCGGACAAGGCGGCGCCCGCCCGGACCGCTCGACCATCGTCTACACGCAGCGCTGCCGCGAGGCCTACAAGGACGTGCCGATCATCCTCGGCGGCATCGAGGCCTCCCTGCGCCGGATCGCGCATTACGATTACTGGTCCGACAAGGTGCGCCGTTCGATCCTGGCGGATGCGAAGGCGGATCTGCTCCTCTACGGCAATGCCGAGCGTGCGGTGGTCGAGGTGGCGAACCGTCTCGCGGCGGGCGAGGCGCCGCACCAGCTCGACTCCGTCCGGGGGGTCGCCCTGTTCCGCCGCGTGCCCGCGCATTACGCCGAGTTGCCCGCCGACGATCTCGATTCGGCCGACGAGGCCGCCTCTCGCCGCCCCGGCGACACCGTGATCCGGCTCCCCGCCTACGACGAGGTCAAGGACGACAAGGAGGCCTATGCCCGCGCCTCGCGGGTGCTGCACCGGGAGGCCAACCCCGGCAACGCCCGCCCCCTCGTCCAGCGCCACGGCGATCGCGACCTCTGGCTGAACCCGCCACCGATCCCGCTCTCCAGCGAGGAGATGGATGCGGTCTACGACCTGCCCTACGCCCGCGCGCCGCATCCCTCCTACGGCGATGCCAAGATCCCCGCCTGGGACATGATCAAGTTCTCGGTGACGATCATGCGCGGCTGCTTCGGCGGCTGCACCTTCTGCTCCATCACCGAGCACGAGGGCCGCGTCATCCAGAACCGCTCGGAGGGCTCGATCCTGCGCGAGATCGAGCACATTCGCGACAAGACGCCGGGCTTCACGGGCGTGATCTCGGATGTCGGCGGGCCGACGGCGAACATGTACCGGATGGCCTGCAAGGACCCGAAGATCGAGGCGGCGTGCCGCCTGCCGTCCTGTGTGTTCCCGGACATCTGCCCGAACCTCAACACCTCCCACGACGACCTCATCCGGCTCTATCGCAAGGTCCGCGAGGTGGAGGGCGTCAAGAAGGTGATGGTCGCCTCCGGCGTGCGCTACGACCTCGCGGTGCGGAGCCCCGAATACGTCGAGGAACTCGTGACCCATCACGTCGGTGGCCGTCTCAAGATCGCGCCCGAGCATACCGAGCGCGGCCCCCTCGACCTGATGATGAAGCCGGGGATCGGCACCTACGACCGATTCAAGGAGATGTTCGACGCCGCCGCCAAGAAGGCCGGCAAGAAATACTACCTGATCCCGTACTTCATCGCGGCGCATCCCGGCACCACTGACGAGGATATGCTCAACCTCGCGATCTGGCTGAAGAAGAACGACTATCGCGCCGATCAGGTCCAGACGTTCCTGCCCTCGCCGATGGCGACGGCCACGACCATGTATCACACCGAGATCAACCCGCTGCAGGGCGTGCGGCGCGGTGGCAGCGAGCCGGTCGACGCGATCAAGGGGATGCGACAGCGCCGGCTGCACAAGGCGTTCCTGCGCTACCACGACCCCGAGAACTGGCCCCTGTTGCGCGAGGCGCTGCGGGCGATGGGCCGCGCGGACCTGATCGGGCCGAAGCCGGACCAGCTCGTTCCGTCCTCGCAGCCGCCGGGAACGGGTATGGGTAAGGCGGGCGGTCAGCCGCGCACCATGCGCCATCCAGGCGCGCCGCGCTTCACCACGAAGGGCGTGCCGCTGAGGAAGTGACGGCCTCGCGCGCCTGGTAACCGAAGGTCCGAGGGCGGCTTTCGGGGTTCTATGCCTGGAAACGGACGGATTGAAGACCACTCGACCAAGTCGTAGAGCGGACGGGCGGGTTCCGACCCAACATGGTCATACAGCCGGATGCGTCCGATCCCTGGAAGCAGACGTCCATGTCATCGGGCGAACACCTTGATGGCGTCGACAAGCCCCTCGGCATTTTCCTCGGGCACCCAATGGTTCGCCCGCTCGATGGTGCGAAAGGTTACGTCCCCCGCGACCTCGCGCATCATCCCTTTTGTGAAGGAAGCGAACGCACTGGCCGCGCCCGAGAGCGCTAGTACCGGCATTGTCAGTTTGCCGTCCCGGTCGAGGTCCGCGCGGTTGCGCTCGGCGTCCGTCGGGAATGCGCGGTAGAGTTCGAAGCCCGCCCGCATCGCGCCGGGACGCGAGAAGGCACGCACGTAGCGGGCGACTGCCTCAAGGCCGATGGCCTCGGTGTGGAAGGCAAGGTCCTGGTAGAAGCGCTCCAGGTAGAGCTGCTCCCGCCCGGCGGTGAGGAGTTCGGGCACGTCCGGGGCGCGATGGAACTGGAAGTGCCAGAGGCGGTCGGTGTCCACGAGCGCCTTGTCATAGGCGGCGGTACCGGGCAGCGGCGCCTCCATCACGACGAGCCGCTCGGTCCGGTCCGGGAATCGACGGGCGAATGCGTAGGCGACCATCATGCCGATGTCGTGCCCGACTACCGTTACCGGTCCGGTGAGGCCCAGGTGGTCGTAGAGCAGCGCGTGGAGGTCACCCGCCATGGTGTGCTTGTCGTAGCCGCTCGGCGGCTTCGAGGAGCCGCCAGCGCCGCGATAGTCCGGGACTACGACGCGCAGGCCCGCAGCGACGAGAAGGGGGACTACCCGGCGCCAGGCATAGGCCGTCTCCGGGTAGCCGTGAATCAGCAGCACGGTACGCTCGCCCGTCCCAGCGACGCCGTGATGGATGCGGATGCCGGGCTCGACCTCGGCCGAACCCCATTCGATGGTCGCGTTGCCCCAGTTCTCGCGCATGGTTCTCTCCTGATCGGGGGGGCGGATGCCGGCGCCGAACCGTGGTCGCGTGCTGGTCGCGAGGTTCACCAACCCTGCTTTGTGGGATGGACGACGACGTCGCTCACGGTCACGTTCGCGGGCTGGTCGAGGGCGTAGGCCACCGCGTCCGCGACGACCTCGGCGGGGATGGCGTCCTTGTTCAGCTCGGTCGCCGCCTTGTGCCCCTCGGCGTCCGAGACCTTGTCGGCCCAACCCGTGTCGATCACGCCGGGGCTCACCATCGACACCTGGATGCCGTTCGCGACGCCGACCTCCTTGCGTAGGCTCTCGGTGATGGCCCGGACGAAGAACTTGGTCGCGCTGTAGACGCCTGCGCCCTCGCCGACGTTGATGCCGGCGACCGAGCTCATGTTCAGGATGCGCCCGGACCGGCGCTTCAGCATTGACGGCAGCACCGCCGCGATGGCGTGGAGGTAGCCGCGTAGGTTGGTGTCGATCATCCGGTCCCAGTCGTCGACCGCCGTGTCCTTCCAGGCGGAGAAGAGCATCAGGCCGGCGTTGTTCACCAGGACGTCGACCGCGCCGTAGGTCTCCTCGGCGAAGGCGGCGAGAGCCTTGGCGTCGGCTCGGTCGGTGACGTCGGTGACCCTGTACTTCGCCGTCCCCCCGGCCTCCGTGATCTCGGAGACCAGGGCGCGCAGCTTGTCCTCGTTGCGGGCGGCCAGGACGACCTTGGCGCCCGAGGCCGCGAGCCGCTTGGCGGTGGCCGCGCCGATCCCGGAGGAGGCACCGGTGACGACCGTCACCGCGTTCGTGAGGTTGCTCATGGTGATCCCCCTCAGCCCTGCAGCTTCGTCTTCTCGGCGTGGCGCGCGGCCTTCACCGGCTCGGGCGTGACGCGGTTGTCGACGACCGTCTGCTTGGTCTCCTCGTCGCCGCCGACGACGTGGTCGACGTCGTTCATCAGGGCCTCGAAGCCCTGCCGGGCGACCTCGGTCTTGTCGTTCTTTTTGCCCTGGTCGATGGCGCTGGAGGCCATGCCGGCGTTCTTGTGGAACTGGCTGTCGGTGGCGCCGGGCAGCAGGGCCGTCACGGTCACGACGGTCTCACGGAGCTCCTCGCGCAGGCTCTCGGCGAACATGAAGCCGAAAGCCTTCGACGGGCCGTAGACGGTCTCGTAGGGGGTCGGCATCGTGGCCGAGACCGAGGACGTGATCAGGATGCGGCCGCGCCCGTTCGGGACCATGTGCTGCACGACGCGCTTGGCCAGGTGCACGGTGCCGGTGATGTTGACTGCGATCAGCCGGAACTCGGCCTCCAGCGTGTTGTCGACGAAGGCGCCGCCCTGGCCGATGCCGACGTTGAGCGCCGCGGCCTCGACCGGCCGGCCGAGCCCGGTCACGAAGGTCCAGAAGCCCTCGACGCCTTCGTAGGTCGCGGCATCGGCCTTGTGTGGGTAGGCTTCGGCGCCGAGCTCGCGCAGGGCGTCGGCCGCGGCGTGCACCTTGTCGCTGGAGCCGGAGATGGCGACGTCGAAGCCGTTTTGGGCGAACTGCTTGGCAAGCTCGAAGCCGATGCCGGACGAGCCGCCGGAGACGAGGGCGAGGGGACGTTGGGTGGTCATAATCTCAATCCTTGGTTTGTAGGGTGATGCGGGCATGGGGCATCGTTCGCGGGAGGGGACCTCCCGTGTGGTTCGGCGCCCGGGGCGCCGCTCGGTGTCGATGCGGTGACGAAGACTTAACGAAGCCGGAGGCCGTTGGCTGCCTCTAATCCGTTCACTTGGATTGCACGCCGAGTTGAGTGGGGTTCACCTCGGTTTGTGGGTCGGATTACACTGGCGCGTAGGCGACGCGGTACCGGAGGGCGACGGCGCCCGCCGTGCGGACCTCGGTGGAGACGAGGCTCAGCCGGACACGGTCGGCCAGTCCGTCCTCGCCTGCCTCGAACAGGGACTGGCTTCCCGAATGGCCGCCGATGGCCGGGAACAACACCAGGCTGATCTCGTCCACCAGTCCCGCCTTCAGGAACGCGGCGTTGGTCCGGGCACCCCCTTCCAGGATCAGCCGGCGGACGCCGAAGGCTGAGGCCAGCACGTCGAGCGTTCGCCCGAGATCGATCTCCGGGCCTTCCGACACGACGTAGGAGATGCCGTCGGCGGCGAGTTCGGCGAGGTGCGCGTCGGGGACGTCCCGGGCCAGGATCATGACGAGGGGCGCCCCGTAGGTCTCCGGCCCGGTCCAGTGCAGCTTGCCGTGCTGGTCGATCAGAATCGCGTATTCCTCGGCTCCAGCCCGCGCGACGTGGACCGGACGCTCTACCGCGGGCACCGGCTCCTGCGGGTGCGGCCGTCCCTCGGCGAATTCCTCGCCAACGGCCCGGCCAGCGATCCACGCGTCGCCCTCCAGCGCCTCGTGCACGCGGTCGTATTCCGCGACCAACGACTCCGACGAGCGCCCCGTCGACGGGCTCCAGCGGTCGACGAGCAACTCCCCGTCTAGAGGACCCATCATGTGGCAGATGACGTACGGCCTCATGTGCCAGCCTCCTGTGCGACGAAGGCGTCGAAGCGCCCCGTCCAGTCGGGGTGCCAACGCGAGAGCGCCGGCCGGTTCTCGGTGATGTCCCGGGCGCCCCAGAGGATGCGGGCGGCGTCGAGCTCGGGCGTGACGACGTTGTCCGGGCAGAGGATGTAGAAGTCCCCGCGTCGGAAGCGGCCCTCGAAGTGGGCGAGCAGGCGCTCCGCCGTCCATGCCTCGTCGGGCATGGTTGCGCCGGCGGGCTTCCGGGCGGCGTTCATTGGCGTCCAGGTGTACCCCGGAACGAGCAGATGGGCCGTCACCTTGTTCCCGGCCTCGGCGCGCAGCTCGTGCGCCAACTGCTCGGTCAGCACCTTCACACCGGCCTTGGCGACCGAGTAGGCGGCGTTGCCGGGTGGGGTGGTGATGCCCTCCTTCGAGCCGAGGTTGACGACCGCCCCGCGTCCGACCTGGGCGAGCATACGCGGCACGAAGATCGATTGCGCCGTGACGATGGAAAGCAGGTTCACCTCAAGCTGGCGGCGCCAGGCGGACGGATCGGTCCAAGGCCCGGCGCCGGCGATGACGCCGGCGTTGTTCATCAGGACCGCGACCTCGCCGAAGCCGACGTAGGCCGATGCGCACAGCGCGTTCAGGTCGTCGGCGGACGTGACGTCACCGACCGTGGTCCGTACGTCCGCCCCCCGGCCAAGATCGGCGGCGAGATCCCGGAGGGCGTCCTCGTTCCGGTCGAGGAGGCAGAGCCTCATGCCAAGCGCGGAGAAGTGCCGTGCGGCAGCGGCGCCGATCCCGAGCGCCGCGCCGGTGATGACCGCGACGCGGCCCGGTGCGAGAAGATCGTCGTTCATCGTCATCGCCCCCTCACTTCAAACCCGAGCCGGGCTCCGCCCCGCCGGAATGGGCCGCGGCCTTGGCGGTGTCGGGCAGGATGTTGTTGAGCACCCGGCCGATGAATTTCGAGCCGGGCTTGCCGGCGACCACGCGGTCCTTGCCGGCCTTCATCGCCTCGTAGCCCTCCTGGGCGACCTTGGTCGGGGCGGCCTTCTCGCCCAGGCCGAGCTTGGTCGTATCCATGCCGGCGCGGTGCCAGAACGGGGTATCGACCTCGCCCGGCAGCAGCAGCGTGAAGCTGACGCCACTGTCCTTCACCTCCTCCTTCACCGCCTCGACGAAGCTGATCAGGAAGGCCTTCGTGCCGCCGTAGACGGCCTCGTAGGGGGTTGGCATCGTGCCGGAGATTGAGGCCGTATAGAGTAGCCGGCCCGCGCCGCGCTCCACCATCGCCGGCAGAAGCCGCTTGGTCAGGTGAACCTGCGAGACGACGTTGAGCTGGATCATCTTCAGCTCGGCCGCGAGGTCGATCCCGCCGACGAAGTAGCCGCCGACGTCGACGCCGGCGTTCAGGGCCGCCGCAGCCAGGGGGCGACCTGTCCCGGCCACGGCCTGGGCGAGAGCCTCGACGCCGTCGTACTCGGTGAGGTGGGCCTTCACGACGATGGCCTCGACGCCGGTCGCGCGGACCGCGTCGGCGGTGCGCTCCAGGCCGTCGTTCTGGCCGGTCGCCGTGATGAGGACGTCGTGGCCGTCGGCCGCGAACAGCCGGGCGAGCTCGTAGCCAATGCCGCTGGACGCGCCCGTGACGAGCGCGAGCGGGCGATGGGTGTCGGTCATGTCGGTGATCTCCGATTCAGGGGCAGCCGAGGGCGTCGGCGGCCTCGGTGAGGCTGTCGACGACGATGTCCCAGCGTCCGGCGGGGGCGAGGTCGGTGGTTTGGCCCGGGCCGTGCTCGTGAGGCCGGCGGACGAACACGGTGCGCAGGCCGCAGGCCCGGGCGGCCTTGAGGTCGTCGTTGTGCACGGCGACCATGCCGACGCGTTCCGGCGGCAGGCCGACCGCCTCGGCCGAGCGCAGGTAGGTCTCGGGCATCGGCTTGTAGGATCGGGCGATCTCGGCCCCGACGATGACGTCCCAGGGCAGGCCGCCGAACCGGGCGAGCCGCATCATGCCGGCGAGGTGGCCGTTGGAGAGCGGGCCGATGGCGAACCGCCTTTTGAGGCGGGTCAGTCCCTCGACGCTGTCGGGCCAGGTGTCGAGCCGTTCCCAGGCCCGGTTGAGATCGGTGAGTTCGCCGTCCGGGAGGTCACAGACCGCCACGCCGTGCCGGCCCAGCACGGCCCTCAGGTTCTCGCCGTTGAGGACGTCGAGGCGGACCCAGGGACGACGGCCCGAGCGCACCTCCTCCATCGCCGGCTGGTAGAGGGACCGCCACTCGTCGGCGAGGGCGAACGGATCGAGGCCGATGCCATGGCGGTCGAGGAACGGCGCAGCAGAACGGGCGACGCCCGAGCGCCAATCGACCACCGTGCCGAAGGTGTCGAAGCCGAGGAATCCCAGGTGATCAAGACCGGTCATGCCCTCAGACCTCGTCGGTCCAATGGTGGACCGGCTTGAAGCCCAGGACCCGCTTGGCCTTCTCGTTCGAGAGGATGACCTCGTTGCCGGCGAACGCCTTGCGCCGCTCCGCCTTCGGGAAATGGCGTTCGAGGAGCTCCGCCGTCGGCGTGCGCATCACCGTCTCGTCATTGGTGATCAGGAACGCGTCCTTGCCGCGGGCCTCGTACCGGATCGCGCACTCGATGGCCTGGGCGGCGTCGCGGTTGTCGATGTAGGTCCACATGTTCCAGAGGCGCCGGGTCGGGTCGTCCTGCCAGCCCTCGAACCTGGCGTATTCCTGCGGGTCCATGACGTTCGAAAGCCGCAGGCAGGTAATGCGCATCTCAGGATCGTTGAGGCAGAACTGGCGCGCCATCTCCTCGCCCAGCACCTTGGTGAGCGCGTAGACGTTGAAGCCGCGCATCGGGTAGTCATCGTCCACCGGGACGTAGGGGGCGTCGGTCTTGTCGAACGGTACGCCGATGCCGACTTCGCTGGCCGCCCAGACGATGTCCTTGATGCCGAGCCGGCGAGCCGCCTCGAAGACGTTGTAGGTCGCCATCATGTTGAGCCGGAACTCGTCGCTGTCCGGCAGCATGCGCGGGTGCGGGATGCTGGCGAGGTGAACGACGACGTCGAACGCCTTGGGTTCGGCGTGGGCGTAGGTGTCCTCCCCGGCGGACGACAGGGCGTCGAGCGCCTGGCCGAAGTCAGTCAGGTCGGCGACCATCGCCAACTCATTCGGATCGGTGGGCGCATCGCGGTCGATGACGAAGACCTCGTAGCCCTTGTCCTTAAGGTAAGGGACGAGGGTCCTGCCGACCTTGCCATGGCCTCCGGTCACGGCGATGCGCTTGCTGTTTTCAGCCATGTCTCGTCCTCGATTGTCAGTGGATACCGGCGTCCGGCCTTGCTGACATTTAAACACGCGGCGGCTCGCTTGTGCCGCGATCAAACTCATCGTAGTGTTCAGTTGAGCTCAACACAGGACAGGGGGCGGCAATCGTGGCGGGACTGACCCGGGGCGACCTGGGCGACCTCAACCTGTTCCGTGTGATCGCCCGGGTCGGCGGCTTCCGGCGCGCCGCCCTCGAACTCGACGTCTCGCCCTCGGCGCTGAGCCACGCCCTACGCGGGCTGGAGACTAGGCTCGGCGTGCGGCTGTTCAACCGGACCAACCGCGCCGTCACCCTGACCGAGGCCGGCACCGATTTGCTGGCGCGTCTTGAGGCCGGGTTCGGCGCCATCGAGGAAGGCCTGGAGGCGCTGAACCGCTACCGGGGTAAGCCGGCCGGCCGGCTCCGGCTCAACGTGCTGACCGATGCGGCCCGACTGGTCCTGGGTCCGGCCCTGTCGTGCTTCCTTGCCGAGTACCCCGAGGTGAGGCTGGAGGTCGTGGTCCAGGACGACTTCGTCGACATCGTCGGGGAAGGGTTCGACGCGGGCATCCGCTTCGGGGGGCGTGTCCCCGAGGAGATGATCGCACTACCCATCGGCGGCGACATCCGGTGGGTCATGGTGGCCTCCCCGCACTACCTCGGGGGTGCCCCCCCGCTCGAACACCCTTCCGACCTCGCAGCCCACCGCTGCATCGGTCTTAGGATGGGCACCGGCGCGATCTACCATTGGGAGGTGGAGCGGGGGCCGGAGCATCACGTCGTCGACGTGGCGTGGTCCGTCGTGCTGAGCGAGACGGCGCTTGCGCTTGCGATGGCCGAGACGGACGGCGGGATCGCCTACTGCCAGGATGGCTTGGTCGCACGGCAACTGGCCGCCGGCACCCTGGTGGAGGTCTTGCCCGAATGGAGTTCGCCGGGACCGGGCTTCCACGTCTACTATTCAAGCCGACGCCAGGTGCCTCAGGCTCTGCGGGCGTTGATCGCGCACCTGCGTGAACGCGTCGGTACGGAGTCGTCCTAAACCGGCACTCTGTCTGAGCAACGTTCGGGGACCTTCGACAGCATTTGGCAGGCCCGCCCGGCTGACGGGCCGCCGCATCGATCCGCCGTGCGGGACGTTGCCCCAAGGTCAACCCATCCGATGCGGCGGAAAGCCGTGCGTCGCCCACGAGCGGCCGCATGGGGGAAACGGAAGGAAACCGAATGCCGAAACCCATGTTCGACGAGAGCAACATCACCTGGCGGACGCTTGACTGGCTGCCGCACATCGCCTTCTTCGTCTACAAGGTCGACGAGGAAAACCGCATCGTCGACGTCGTCTTCAAGTTCGCCGCGAACCAGCGCGTGATGCTGCACCGGCACAGGAGTCCCTACGTGACCCTCGTGATGCAGGGTGAGCTGCGGTTCTATCGCCCAGACGGGACGCACAAGGAGACCCGCCCGACTGGCTCCTATGTCTCAGGCGTGGCGAACGGCGAGCCTCACCTGGAGGGTGGCGGCGACGAGGACGCCATCGTGTTCTTCAGCAACCGCAACATTGAGGACGCGCTCTACGAGTTCCTCGACGACGCGGGCAATCCCGTCCAGGTTCTCGGCATCGCGGACTTCAAGGCACAGCTGGAAGACCAGATCGCTACGGGGACCTACCAGAAGGTCACCTCCAGGGCGGCGTGACTCTTGCGGCACCGGGGAAGCGGATGAGCATTCCCGGTGTCGTACCATCGCTTGGCCGGCGTTGCCTGACATGCGCATGGGATACCCACGACCACGTCCGGTGCACGCATTACCTATTCCGTCGGCACCACCATCTCGAAGTGCAGGCCGCTCCCGTCGATGGTGCGGTGGAAGCGTCCGCGTAGGCTCCGTTCGATGGTCTGCTTGAGCAGGCGCGAGCCGAACCCCGTGCCATCGGCCTTGTCCGCCTTAGACGGAGCTACGCCTTCTTCCCAGGTCAGCCGTATCTCATTGCCATCGATGCCGCCCTGCAGCCTTAGGGTCCCGCCTCCTGACAGGGCGCCGTACTTGGCCGAGTTGGTGGCGAGCTCGTGGAAGATCATTGCGTAGTCGTTGACCCGACCCGGCGCGGCGGTAACGCTCCCGTCGATTGCAATGAGGACGTTGGCGCCGTCCCGGTAGGGGGACAGGATGCGCTCGGCGAGGTCCTGGAGCCTGACATCGCCGAGGTCGTGCTTGTGCGAACGCGTCGCCAGCGATGTCGCCTCGTGCAGGACGCCGAACCGCCGCGAGAGATCCTCGGCGAAGTTGGGCGTCGACTTGGCCTCGCGGGCGACGATGGCGGTGAGTGCGCGGGCGACCGTGAACATGTTCGAGACGCGATGTTCGAGTTCGGCGGTCAGGAGGTGCTCGGCCTCCTCGGCGCGCTTGCGGTCGGTGATATCGAGGAAGATGGCCTGCACCCACTCGCCGACCTGGCCGGTGTCGCCACCGACGCCGCGTGCCGAGATCCAGCGGGCATCGGGACCGTCGCCGATGCGGAAGTCGAAGCTATAAGGGCCCGGATCGGTCGCGCTCGCGTCCCAGTCGAGCATCATCCCGTGGCGGTCCTCCGCGTTCACTTTCGCGAACAACTCGTCGATGGGAACGACGGTCTTACTGGTGGCCCAGAATTCCCGGCACAAGCCGTCGAGTTGGGCCAGTCGCCGGCTCGGCGACCAGGCCCACATGGCGACGCCACCGCGGTGGATCGTGTCGGTGAAGCTCGCCAGCGTCCACTCGTACTCGGTCGGCGTGGTATCCTCAGCCATGCAATCCCTAGGTCGATCCGGAGCCTCGGCGATGCCAGGCGCACCGCCGCGAGGACAAACCCTTCCGTGGTGGATTGGCTCCACGGCCGAGGTCGTGCGCCTCCGCCGCCCGGCGAACGCAGCCGCGACCCTTTCACGAATACGTTCCAAGCCGGCAACCCATCCCTCCCTGGCCTGTTGGGACGTGATGCCCGCCAAGAGCGCTCCCGAAGATTCGGTGATCCTCGTCGTCGAGGACGACGACCTCGTGCGTTTGATGGCCGTCGAGATGCTTGAGGACGCCGGCTACGACGTCGTCGAGGCACGCCATGCCGACGAGGCGTGGCTCGTCCTGCATCAACGGTCTGACATCGGCGTGGTCTTCAGCGACGTGGACATGCCGGGGACAATGTGCGGCGTAATGCTCGCTGAACGCGTTTCCGACGCTTGGCCCGACATCAGGATCATCCTGACGTCGGGACGCCAGCGGTTCGCGGATCGCGCGGTGCCCGACCATGGCCTGTTCGTAGCAAAACCCTACAGCGTCTCCCAGGTCATCGACGCCATACACCGCGCGGATTGAGGCTAACCTCGCCTCCCGGTGGGCGAAATCCGCCGGATGGAACCCATGCCCTAGGTCCGTATCCGACCCGAGCCGGATCGTCCGCTTCAGGGCGAAGGATCAGGGTTCGGTTTCCATCCGGTACGGACGTTCAGCGCCGGCACCAGGTGTCGGATTTACAGCATTAGGCCGACCGCCCCCCAGCGGAGGGGACTGACTTGTCGCCCAGGCCACGGAGGTCGAGCGACTGCCATGGGACTAAACCGCCAAGCCGGAGTTGTCGTCCGAATGCATTTTCCAAGGTACGCCTGAGCCCACGACGCGGGTATTGTTTGCCACGAACCGGATGCCGCCCAATGACAGAGTTCGCCCCGACGCATGCCTCCAGGGGTCGCGACATCCTGTCGACGGGCATCGCCGGACTCGACGAGATCCTCGACGGCGGCCTGACGCGCGGTCGCCTCTACCTGCTCGAAGGGACGCCCGGGACCGGCAAGACGACGGTCGGCCTTCAGTTCCTCCTCGACGGCGTCGCGCGAGGGGAGAAGGGTCTCTACGTCACCCTGTCGGAGAGCGCAGACGAGCTTGCGTTCGCAGCCGGCACGCACGGGTGGTCCCTCGACGGCATAGAGGTCTACGAGCTCGTCAACGAGCTTGGCCTCGACCCCGACAGCGAGCAATCCGTGCTGCATCCCTCCGAGGTCGAGCTCGGCGAGACCGTGCGGGAGGTGATCGACCGGGTCGACAGCCTCAAGCCGCAGCGGGTGGTGTTCGACAGCTTGTCCGAGCTTCGGCTTCTCGCCCAGAATCCGCTCCGCTACCGCCGCCAGATCCTCGCCCTGAAGCAGATGTTCGCGTCCAGGGAATGCACGGTCTTGCTTCTGGACGACGGGACCGCCGACGTCCAACTCCACAGCATCGCCCACGGGGTGATCATGCTGGAGCAGGTCAGGCGCGGCTTCGGGGCAGCCCGTAGGCGCCTCGACGTCCTTAAGATGCGCGGCGTCAAGTTCCACGGCGGGCTTCATGACTTCCTTCTGGACACCGGTGGTGTCGAGGTGTTCCCCAGCCTCGTCATCGACGACCATCACGCACAGTTCGACATGACGCCGGCCTCGACCGGCTCGAAGGAACTCGACCTCCTCCTGGGTGGAGGGCTGGCGCCCGCAACCAACACCTTGCTGCTCGGTCCCTCGGGCGTCGGCAAGACCACCACGGCGGTCCGCTGCATGCTTGAGGCCTTGGACCGCGGGGAGAAGGCGACCTACTTCCTGTTCGACGAGGGCCGCCAGACCATGCTGACGCGCGCCAGGGCGCTGGGCATGGACCTTGACGTCCATCTCTCCAGCGGCAGCCTCGTCATCGACGAGATCGAGCCGGCCGAGTTCTCTCCCGGCGAGTTCGCCTGCAGGGTGCGCAACACCGTGGAGACGCGGGGGGCTAGCTTCATCGTGTTCGACAGCCTGAACGCGTACATCCACGCCATGCCGGGCGAGGAGTACCTCATCCTCCAGATGCACGAGCTCCTGAACTACCTGAACCAGAAGGGGGCCACGACCCTCCTGGTCCTCGGTCAGCACGGCGTGATCGGCGACGTCCGGTCGGACATCGACTTGAGCTATCTCAGCGACGGCATCCTGCTGTTCCGGTACTTCGAGGCCAACGGTGCGGTCCGGACCGCCCTGTCGGTGGTGAAGAGCCGGGTCAACGCCCACGAGCGCACCATCCGGGAACTCAAGCTCTCCCCCGTCGGTCTCCAGGTCGGCGCCGCCCTCTCCGACTTCCAAGGTATCCTGTCCGGATTGCCGACCTACGACGGCAAGGTCGCGCTGATCCCGGGCGCCGCCGAGCCGGCGCCGGCGGTATGACCCCGGCATCCGTTCCCGATGGGGAAGGCGTCCTGATCCTCGCCCCGCGCGGACGCGACGCCATCGTGATGGCGCAGCTCCTGGGCAAGTCCGGCGTCGGCGTCACCGTCTGCGCCGACAGCGCCGAGTGGCTCGATGGCCTCCGCTCGTCCGCCGCCACATCCATCGTGACCGAGGAGGCGCTCCTCGACGTCGATGCGGCATCCCTGGACGCCTGGGTAGCGTCCCAGCCACCGTGGTCGGACTTCCCCTTCATCATGCTGGCGACGCGGCAGGCCGGGCGGCGCACGGCCCAGGCCGCCGCAGTGATCGAGCGACTCGGCAACGTCGTCCTACTGGAACGCCCGATCAACGCCGAGACGCTCCTCAGTGCGGTCTCCTCGGCTCTCCGTGTCCGAAGGCGCCAGTATCAGGCCCGGCAGCACATTCGGGAACGCGAGGACGCCCAGGGACGCCTGCGCATCGCGAACGAGACCTTGGAGCGTCGTGTCGAGGAACGCACGCGCGAGGTCGAGGCGGCGCGCGAGACCCTGGCCTTCGCGCTCGATTCCGCCGGCATGGGGTCGTGGGATCTCGACCTCGTCAACGACATCACCCGCCGCTCCCGTCGATACGACGCGATCTTCGGCTACGACACGCCTGTCTCGTCGTGGGGCAGGGCCACCTTCCTGGCCCACGCCGTGCCGGAGGATCGACCCATGGTCGAGGCCGCCTTCGCGAAGGCAGCCGAGACCGGGACCTTGGACCTGGAATGCCGGATTTCACGGACCGACGGTGCGATCCGCTGGATCGCGGCCAAGGGTAAAACCGAATTCGGTGGCGATGGGAGGCCCGTTCGCATGGCGGGCATCATCGTCGACAGGACCGACCAACGGAACACCGAGGAGGCGTTGCGGCAGGCTCAGAAGATGGAGGCCATCGGGCAGCTGACCGGCGGCGTGGCGCACGATTTCAACAATCTGCTGACGGTCATCGTCGGCGGCCTCGACATGATGCTGCGCAAGCCGGAGAACACCGAACGCGTCGTCCGCCTGGCGGAAGCTGCGATGAACGCGGCGCGGCGCGGTGAGCAGCTCACGCAGCAACTCCTGGCCTTTTCCCGCAGGCAGATGCTGCGGCCCCAGACCATCAACCCGAACCGCCTTCTCTCCGAATTCAAGCCGCTGGCCGAGCGGGCGGCGGGAGGCGCCGTGGAACTCCTGCTGGAACTCGACCCCACCATCGACCCGATCCGGATCGACCCGGCGCAGTTCGAGGCGGCGGTGCTGAACCTCGTCGTCAACGCCCGCGACGCGATGGAGGGGGGCGGTTCGCGGATAGTCGTACGGAGCAGGAACGTGCATCTCGACACCGCGGCGGTGGCCGACAGGGGTGTCCCACCGGGAGCCTATGTCGAGGTCTCGGTGACAGACCAGGGCAGCGGGATCTCCCCGGAGACCATGGCTCGGGTGTTCGAGCCGTTCTTCACCACAAAGGAAATCGGCAAGGGAACGGGCCTGGGCCTGTCGCAGGTCTATGGCTTCACCCGGAGCGCAGGTGGCTTCGTCGGCATTGAAACGGAGCTCGGTGCCGGCACCACCTTCCGCCTCCTGTTCCCCCGCTCCGCGGAACCGGCCGGCGAGGAGCTAGGCTCCGGCAGTGGCAACCTTCCGCTACGCCGGGCGACGGAAGGCGATACCGTGCTCCTGGTCGAGGACGACGAGCAGGTACTCGGCATGGCCGTCGAGAGCCTGGAGGAGCTCCACTACCGCGTGGTCGTGGCCCGCAACGCCGCCGAGGCCCTCGTCCATCTCCAGGGCGTCGCGCGGATCGACATCCTGTTCTCCGACGTGATGATGCCCGGCGGCATGAACGGCTCGCAGCTTGCCGTCGAGGCCCAGCGCCTCCGACCGGGCCTAAAGGTCCTGCTGACCTCCGGGTACGTCGCCAACCTCGAAGAGGGCCAGGTGATCGGGCGGGGTGATCTCCCCGTTCTTAACAAGCCTTATCGGCGGGATGAGCTCGCCCATTCGCTCCGCGTCGTTCTCGGTGGGAAGCGTACCTAGGCGAAGGTGGAAACGTATGGCCCGCCCCGTCCGCAAGTGGCTTATGATCCGCTGGTCTGAGCAGTCTGCATAAACGTATCCGGCCTTCCGGCGATGCCGTTGGCCAAGATGGAGATCCGCGCGTCCTGGTCCTCATAAAGGGATCGGCGTCGAGCGCCATTTTCCGCCGGAGGCTTCCAGAACACCGATCGACTGTCAGGCCATCTTCCTCTCGCCGCTCGCAGACATGGTGAGGCCGACGAAGGCTTCGCCGACCAAGCTCGGTTCAGGCAGCCACCGCCGCCGGCTCATAGACGCGTTCGTGGCGCAGCAGCGCCCAGACGGTCCGGGCCATCTTGGCTGCCAGCGCGACGACGGCGGTGTTGGCGTGCGCCCGCGCCAGCAGGCCCCGTAGCCACTGGCCGATCAGCGTATCGCTCTTGCGCAAAGTCGGCATCGCGGCCCGTGCGCCCTGGATCAGCATCTTGCGCAGGTACTTGCTGCCGCGTTTGGTGATCCCGAGGAGGCGTGGTCGTCCGCCCGTTGTGACCTGACGCGGCACGAGGCCGAGCCAGGCCGCCAGATCACGTCCGCGGGCGAAGGTCGCCACATCACCGATCGCCGCGACCAGCGCCGTCGCGTTGAGTGCACCGATGCCCGGGATGGTGGTGAGCCGGCGGGCGCTTTCGTCGGTCCGGGCCTGTTCGGCGTGTCCGACGTCAGCACCTGTGGGACAGAATGAGGGTCTTCCCGAACGGAGGATGGCTGGTTCATCGTAGCCCCTGAGGAGCGAAGATGAAGCAGACATCCGGACCGGCCAAGAAGCCGGCAGAAGCGGTGATCAAGGACATCCGTCGGGCCACGCGTCGACAGTTCTCGTCCGAGGAGAAGATCCGCGTGGTGCTGGAAGGCTTGCGTGGCGAGGACAGCATCGCCGAGTTGTGCCGACGCGAGGGGATCGCCGCCTCGATGTACTACGGCTGGTCCAAGGAGTTCCTGGAGGCGGGCAAGAAGCGCCTGTCCGGCGACACGGCGCGCGCGGCCACCACGGACGAGGTGCGGGATCTGCGCCGCGAGACGGGGGCACTGAAGGAGGTCGTGGCTGATCTCGTCCTGGAGAATCGTCTGCTTAAAAAAAGCATGAGCGGGGCTGGGGGCGACGAGGCATGAGGTATCCGGCCCCCGAGAAGCTGGAGATCATCCGGCTGGTCGAGCAATCCCACCTGCCGGTGCGCGCGACCCTGCACAAGCTCGGCATCACGCGCTCGACGTTTTACCGCTGGTACGACGCCTACCAGCGCGGCGGCCCCGAGGCGTTGAGGGACCATCCTTCGCAGCCGAGCCGGGTCTGGAACCGTCTACCTGCGGAAATCCGCGAGCAGATCGTTGCCCTGGCTCTGGAGAAGCCTGAACTCAGCCCGCGTGAGCTGGCGGTGCGCTTCACCGACGAGCGGCGTTACTTCGTCTCGGAAGCCACCGTCTACCGGCTGCTCAAGGCTCAGGACCTGATCACCAGCCCGGCCTATATCGTCATCAAGGCCGCCGACGCGTTCCGCGATAAGACCACCGCGCCCAACCAGCTTTGGCAGACGGACTTCACCTACCTGAAGGTCGTTGGTTGGGGCTGGTACTACCTGTCGACGGTACTCGACGACTTCTCACGCTACATCGTGGCGTGGAAGCTTTGCACCACGATGCAGGCCAGTGACGTCACCGCCACGCTCGACCGGGCGCTGGGTGTGGCTGGGCTCGATCAGGCGCGGGTGATGCAGCGGCCCCGCCTGCTCTCCGACAACGGCCCGAGTTATGTCGCCAGCGACCTGGCCGACTGGCTCGGCAGCCGGGGCATGACCCACATCCGCGGTGCGCCTTGTCATCCTCAAACGCAGGGCAAGATCGAGCGTTGGCACCAGACGCTCAAGAACCGCATCCTGCTCGAACACGCCTACTTGCCCGGCGAGCTGGAGACGCGGGTCGAAGCCTTCGTTGAACACTACAACCATGCCCGAGCCCATGAGAGCCTGGGCAACCTCACGCCCGCTGACGTCTACTTCGGACGCGGCGAAGGGATCCTGGCCGAGCGGGAACGCATCAAGCGCCAGACCCTGATGGATCGCCGCTTGCGCCATCACGCGCAGGCTGCCTAACCTCTTACCCCAGATGGACCAGAGCCTCCGCTCCTGAACACCGCTGAATGTCCCAAATCACCTGACGACGGACAGTGGTGCAGCCAATAAGAATAGGTCTTATAACGCCTCCCGGTGTGCAGCGACTTCAGCTAAACTGATGCCACCACACTGCGGGACTGCACGCCTAGTCCGTTACGCCTGCGCCCCGGCTTAGTCCTAGTCATCCGGGCCAAAAACCTGGAGCGCGTGGTCGCGCATGTTGGCGATGCCGAGTTCTAGCCTTACCTCCGACCTCTTGCGCCGGAAACACGTCTGGGTGCCGGTCTGGCGCTGGGCCTTGTAGCAGTCGCTTGTGATCCACATGATCATGCCGTGTTGATCGTCGCCGAAGATCACCTCGATGGTCTTCAGTGCCTTCTCCATGTGAAGGTCAGAGCGCCTCCAGCGCACCGCATCCGATTCGTCTCGATCCTTGGAACTGTCGAAGAACCCGCTGTGTATGGCGTCCGAGATGTCAAAAAGGACATGCTCCGAATCTCGGAACTCATCGCGCCTGCCGGGCGGGTGCCTTACGACGACGTGGATCGCGCGCTCCTGCGCCTGTGCCACCGCCTCGGGCTCACCGGCCTCCAACCGGATGGCCCATGCCCGAAACGAATCATATGCGGCATCTGGCAGTTCCCAGACAAACTTATGACCGTTGATCGACCCCGCGCGCTCGCCTGCGGCCGGCCAGGGCTTGGGCTTGTGCTTACCTGGTTCCCGGAGCGGGTTCATCTGCTCCGTCAAACGCAAGGCTGAGGGATCAGGAGGGACGTACTCGATCTTTGGGATGGGGGAATGAGCCATTATGCTTTCACTGCGTGTGGTGCGGCCCGTGGGCGGTATGCGCAAGAGTTAGCAAAAGGCGAGCGCCTAATGAAAGTCCCATTTTGATTTGTCGTTAACAGTCTTCTTCAATGTAAACTACTGCTAGGGACGTGGCCATGCAAGAAGACATCCGAGTTGTGTTTGAAAAAATTTCTCCACAATACTACCACCCGCGCCTCCAGCACGTCTGCGGTCAGTCCGGCCTCGTCGAGCATGCATCCGTACAGCCGGCAAGGTTGGCGGCGAGAAGCGCGCCGGCGAATGGGAGGGCACCGAGCTAGAGGCTGTTATGGACCTATGACGGCTGGATTCCAGATGAAGGGACATGACCTCTTCACGCAAAGCCTACCCGTCCGACGTCTCCGATGACGAATGGGCGCTGGTCGCTTCCTATCTGACGCTGCTGCGCGAGGATGCGGGACAGCGCGAGCACAGCTTGCGCGAGGTGTTCAACGGGCTGCGCTACGTGGTGAAGACGGGCGCGCCGTGGCGCTGGATGCCCAACGACCTGCCGCCCTGGGAAGCCGTCTACCAGCAGGCGCAGCGCTGGCTGGCGGCCGGCTGCTTCGAGCAACTCGCCGACGATCTGCGGGCATTGCTGCGTCTGGCCTCCGGACGTTCGCCCGAACCGAGCGCGGCCATCCTCGACAGCCGGACCCTGCGCTCGACACCCGAGAGCGGCGAGCGGGCCGGCTACGACGGTGCCAAGCGCAAGAAGGGTTCAAAGGTCCACTTGGCCGTCGACACCCTCGGCCACCTCCTGGCCCTGCACGTCACCCCCGCCGATGCCGACGACCGCGCCCAGGTCGGGCGTCTGGCGCAAGCCGTGCAGGCTGCCACCGGCGACAGCGTCGATCTCGCCTATGTCGATCAGGGCTATACCGGTGAGAAGCCGGCCAAGGCTGCCCGCACGCACGGCATCGAACTGGAGGTCGTCAAACTGCCGGAAGCCAAGCGCGGCTTCGTCCTGCTGCCACGCCGCTGGGTGGTGGAGCGCTCCTTCGCCTGGGCCACCCGCTTCCGTCGTCTCGTCAAAGATTACGAGCGCTATCCCAGCACGCTCGCAGATTTCCACATCGTCGCCTTCGTCTGCCTCATGCTCAAACAGGCCGCTCAACTCGCGGCCGGTTCATAACAGCCTCTAGATCAGAAGGACCAAGACGGAATGAACGTGCTCCTTGGTCCGCAGCTCGATCACCGCTCCTCGAATGGAGCTGTCCTCGCCACGCAAGCCTTCCAGTACGACGCGGATCTTTTCCTCGGACGGGAACTGTCGACGTGTTGCCCGGCGGATGTCCTTGATCACTGCTTCTGCCGGCTTCTTGGCCGGTCCGGATGTCTGATTCATCTTCGCTCCTCAGGGGCTACGATGAACCAGCCATCCTCCGTTCGTGAAGACCCTCAATCTGTCCCACAGGTGCTGACGTCGGACAGTTCCGATGACCCGCCTCGTCCTCGCCGTGCTGATCACCGCCTCGGTCTTCGACTTCCACGCTGGGAAGCCGGACATGTTCGCAATCCCGGACACGCTGCTGACCTACTCGGGCGCGCCCTGGTAGACGGGCGGCACCCAGCGCGACGCCGCGGGATTCGACGAGGATTCTCAGCAACGCCCATGCCGATTGCGCCGGCAAGCTCGGCGAAGTCCGGGGCATCGTCAGTGGGGGATGGCGATTACCGGTCCCGCTGCGCGGCCGCGCCGGTGTCCCTCGTCGGTTCCGGCGTCCACCTTGCCCTGCGGGGCGAACTCGTCGCCGGGGCCGCCCCGTCCCAGGTCGTCGCCGCGGCCGCCGGGGGCGCCGCTGCCCGCCACCATGGGAGCCACGCGGTGACGTTCTTCTTCGTAGGGTTCCTGCTGTGGCTGTGCCTCGCCGACCTCAGGCCGCCGCCCTGGAGCCTGAGAGGACCAACGCGGAACGCTACGTCGTCGAGGCCGCCCGGCGCCTTGTGGGCTGGCGGCGTTGGTACCTAGGCCTGCCCGAGGACCGCGAGCTACCCGATCCCCAGCAAGGCGCTCTCGAACGGGTCCTGCGCGCCCTTGATGCCGAGGAGACCGACCATGCCCGATGCTGATCCCTGCCGCCGTGCCCTGACTCCCATCGAGGGGGTCGCCCTGTTCGCCAGCGACGCGCCACGGGCGGCTGGTATCGTGATGGCCGGGGCTGCGGCTGACGCCGCAGATGCGGCCTACCTCGCCGTCAACGCCCTCCCCGCTGGTGCCGTCCTCAGGTAGGCGCCCGCTCCGGAGCCAGATTAAACCCTAGGTTGGGCATTAACCCCACGCAACCCCTGGAATACCACCTTTCGCCCGAAGATGTAATTATTTCAGTTCGGGTTCTGGTCAACGGGTTCGATCACATGCATATTGTAACCGGTTCAGTTACAGGCTTGGAAAGCACCTACGCAATGTCCACTATCGTGACCATCCTCAAGGGCGACGTCACCCGGATTTGCGTCGACGGGAGCGGATACCGCCGCGAGACGATGTACGCCCACGGCGACGTCGGGGGGTACATCAGCGTCTGGCTCGACGATGGAAGCCGCGCTCAGGTCTTCAGTCGAGGTGGCGCTGCTCCTGTCTGGAAGTCCTCGGACCGTCAGGAGCAGGCCCACCAGATCGCTCGGGACCATCGCTGCCAGGTCATCGACGAAGCCGAGGTCGATGCATGGGCTGTCCGGGCGCAGGTGGTGGCCGCGAGGGAAGAGGCCGAGGACGCTTGGGTAGACGCCCAGTTCGCAAAGTAGGCGCCTGATCGGACCGCCGCCTCGGCCCTCACTGAGACGTCCTGCGGGACGTCTCAGTGAGGGCCGTGACACCCGCCATATCCCTCTGGGCATTGCCAGGACCGCCACCATGACCGACGAAGTCTCAGCCACGGAAGCCAACTCCGTTCTTGAAGTTGCTGGCTTCTACGATGGCAACACACGCCTCAGCGACGACGACCGTCTCCCCAGCGTGTTCACGTACCGCGATGGGTCCGGCGGGATGACGCGCTACTGGTATCAGGGGCAGGAGAGCTACCAGGTCCACGACTACGACGCCGAACGCGACATCTGGATTGGCCGAGGCACGGCCATGATTGGGGATAACGACACCGTGGACGACTTCCTGGCGTTCACCGGAGAGGCCTGATCGGAATGCCGGGGCCTCGTACCCCGGCCTCCCACTAGCCGCCTAACTCAGGGCGAGTCGACGGGGCCACCATCCCGCCCATCCCTACTCAGGAAATACCTCGTGGACGTCACCATCACCCTCCACTTCTTCGACCTGACGCTGCTGATTGTCGGAACTCAACATGTGCTTCATCAATCGATCCGCGAGACCGAGGTCGAGCTGAAGTGCCTCTACCCAATGAAGTTCGACGACGCCGCCCACACCGTAACGGCGTCCATGCCGATCCATGATGCACGACGGGTGCATAGCATCTCCGTTCTCGTGCGCGACGCAGTGGCGGACGGCCAGGTGCGAGTCGATCTGGCTTGCCCGCAGGGCATAGTCGACCACATTGCCTCGGTGATCGCTCGCGCCGAGAAGGACGAGATCGCTAGCCGTCCCTGGGCAGCCATAGAGCGCCTTATCGACGACCACGCCCCGTCCTTACTCCGAACGCCCAGCAAGGCCGCCGCCAAGACCTTATCATAACGCCGGTGCCCCGCGCCCCGGCCTCCCTCAAGCCACTCGGGCCGGGGCGACTCAACGGGGGCTCGCATCCCGGCAGCACCTTGAAGACGTCCTCTGGGTACGCCTGGATCAGATCCGTCTTACAGATCAGGAGGCCGTCCTCGCCCGCGAGACCGCCCTCGTCCACCTACGCCGCGCCCGCTTGCAGGCCGGCCTCGCAAACCGAAAGGGAGACACTAATGACCTCCGTCAAAGATAGGGATCAGGAGTTCCGGCGCGAGCTGGTAATCCGCATCGGTCAGCTCATCCACGGCCAGCGCTGGATCGCGCCTCTGGCCGCGGACCTGGCGGCCGTCACCGGGCGCAGCATTAAGGGTCCCCAGATCAGCCACTGGCTGTCCGAGCTCAGGCCATTCCCGGAATGGGTTGAGGACGCGCTCCTGAGGGTGATCAACGACCGCATTGCCGCGATCCTCCACGAGGGCAAGCGTCTTCGAGCCGAATCCTACTTCCTCCAAGCCCGGTTCGCCGCGCGCCTGGTCGACACGCCCGACCCTGTCCCCGACGAGGACGCCCTTATGCCGAGGATGTGATGCAAGTCCCCGAAGAGCTTTGCGGCTCTCCGAGGCTCCCCAGGATCGACCGCAGCCAGTTAGACATGGTCGGCTACATATTCGACCGGGAGCGCGGCGACCTTGCCGCGGCTCGGGCGGAACCCATCCCTCCGCCAATCCCCCTGGCGCCCCTGCCGGGGCGGCCCCTAAGGTCAAGGAAGCCGATCGTTAGTCGGCCGGCCTGCGCGCCCTTTGCGTCTGCGTACCCCCGTCCAGTCGTCGCCGGACCGCCCGCGCCGTGGACGCCCGCGCGCCGACCAGGCCGGACAGATCGAGGAACGCATCATCACCGTCGCCTCGTCCCTGTTCCTAAAGTAGGGGTTCGGCCGCACCACGGTCGATCACATCGCCCAGCTCGCCCACACCGGCAAAATGACGCTGTACGGGCGCTTCCCGACCAAGGAGGCACTCTTCTCGGCGGTCGTACTCCGCTACGTCGATGCGTTGCAGGTGCGGATGGCCATCGTCCCGACGAGCGGGACGTTGAAGGAGCGTCTCGTCCAGGTCGGCATCGAGCTCGCCAACCTCACCCTGGCCGAGGAGAGCATCGCCCTGATGCGCCTCACCATCGCCGAGGCGAAGGTATTTCCCGAACTTGCTCGCGAGGGATTCCGGATCGGTTTCGGGGGCTGCGTCCGCTGCATCGCCGAATGCCTGGCGACGGATGCCTCCGACGCGGCGGTGGCGGAGGCTACCCCGATGGCAGCGCGGTTCGTCGAGATGCCCTCCACCCCCTCTACATGCACGCCTTCTCAGGTGCGGATCTTGCCGGACTGTGTGAGCGGGCGACACGGGACGTGCCTGAGGTCGCCGAGATCCTGCTGAACGGACGGTGTTGATGTCCGCTTGAAGCTTTCCACCCAGCCCGGTCATAGAGCAGATGGGGTGGATGGCTCCCGCTCCAACTGACGGCATCGCGGTGCCAAGATGTGGTTGCTGTCGAAGCAGCAGCGACGCAGATGTAGGAGCCATCCCCATGGAGATCACCACCGTCGGCATCGATCTGGCCAAGAGCATCTTCCAGGTTCACGCCATCGACGCAGCTGGGCAGGTCGTCGTTCGCAAGGCGCTGAGGCGGGCGCAGGTCGTGCCGTTCTTCGCCAAGCTGCCGCGCTGCCTGGTTGGCATGGAGGCGTGCGGAACGTCCCACCACTGGGCCCGGGAACTGATGAGGCTCGGCCACGACGTGCGGCTGATGCCGCCGGCTTACGTGAAGCCATACGTCAAGCGCGGCAAAACCGATGCGAACGATGCCGCCGCCATCTGCGAGGCGGTGACGCGCCCCAGCATGCGGTTCGTGCCGGTGAAGTCGACTGAGCAGCAGGCGGCGCTGGCGCTGCACCGGACGCGCGACCTGCTGGTCAAGCAACGCACCCAGTTGGTGAACATGATCCGCGGCCTGCTCGCCGAGTTCGGGATCGAGATGGCGCGGGGCCTGCGCCATGCGCTCGAACTGGCGGCCAGGCTCTCAGCCGGAGACGCGGCCGAGGTGCCGCCGTTAGCCCATCGTGTGGTAACCGGGCTGGCCGATCAGATCGGCGCCGTGCAGATCCAGCTCACCCGGCTGGAGAAGGAGTTGCTGGCCTGGCATCGGGACAACGACCTGTCGCAGCGCCTAGCGACGATCCCCGGGATCGGCATCGTCTCGGCGACAGCGCTGGCCGCCTCGGTGAGCGAGCCCGAGCGCTTCCGCTCCGGTCGGCAGTTCGCGGCCTCGTTGGGCCTGACACCGCTGCAGAACTGCAGCGGCGGCAAGGAGCGCCTGGGCCGGATCTCGCGCATGGGCGACCGTTATCTGCGACGCCTGCTCGTGGTCGGCATGACCTCTCTGATCCGGCGTGCGAAGGCGACGCCGACGTCGGTCGACCCACGGCTGCCGGCGCTGCTCCAGCGCAAGCCAGTGCGTGTCGTGACCGTGGCAGCGGCCAATCGCACGGCGCGGGTCGCCTGGGCGATCATGACCCGCGGCGGCACCTACCGCGCACCCGCGGCCACGGCCGCCTGACCGGAGGAAGCGGAGCACTTTTCCAGGTTGCGAGGACGATGAGAGTTGATGGCGAACCGGTCAGACCGGGAGCCGGGACACCCCGCCGCCAGTCCAGGGCATCATAGCCCGCAAAGCAGAGTGGGACCCAGCTCGCGGATACCATCAGGGCCAGCGGTCAACATGAACGACTGCATCAACAGGCCGGACACAAGACTGCACCCGACCAACGCGTCAGAACCTCAATTCGTCACTTGCAATGCGGGAGCCATCCACACAGGACAGACGGGTGCCGACCCACCCCTGACGTACAGGCCCGCCTCGACGCTTCCCGAAAGCAGCCATTCGTCGGGCGTGACGCAACTTCGGTACGGGGTGGAAAGCTGAACTTGGTTTGATGGCGAGAAGCGGACTAGGTCTCTTCTGAAGCCGAGCATTTGCATAAGTCGTCGGCTACGGAACCTGAACTGCTATGGGAGGTGCGCTTTCCCGACAAGCGGCTACACTTCGTGTTTCTCACGCGATTGTGGATCCTGGGGCAGCGATCAATTTTCGCTTGCTAGACGCGACCGCATCATTGTCGCGCGAAGCCGGAAGGCTTCCGACCTCCGCCAGGAGGCCGATCCGGCATCGGCTGGGAACGCGGCGTACATCCCGTGTCGCCGTCGGGCCGGTCCCTGTTCGAGCGTCCTGGCCGCAAGGCCGACTTCGACCGATCCCGAGGACGCACCCGACCCGTCACTGCTCGTGGATCTGGCAACCTTCCCAAGCCGGAAGGTTGCGCTAGGTCGAAAGGATGGCTCGCAGCGTCTCCTACCAAGTCGTCCAACGGCCGGACGGTCACTTCGACATCGCAGTCACGGTGGCCGGCGGGCGCACCCAGTACCGGAAAGGGCTGGCGACGCGGCCCGACGTGGACCGTGCGCTTGATCTCCTACGCGACCTGATGGCAGCCTGCGGTGCGCCCCTTATCGAAGAACCCTTCCTGCGCGATGCGGCCGAATAGCGTCGGTGACGAAGCCAGCATAACTGCGGGTCGAGTGGCAGGGTGACAGCCTTGTTCGTTGAGCCCCAACATGACGCCCCCAGCCGAGGCGTTCGCCTTAGGCCTTTTTGTCGAAGGCCGCCCGGGCGCGTTCGACCTCACCCAGGTTCTCGGCGGCCCAGACCCACAGGCCGCAGAACGCTCCGCCGAGGGTCAAGCCGAGTGGCGTCAGGTTGTATTCGACCTTGGGCGGGACGACGGGATAGATCTTCCGTTCGATGAGGCCGTCCCGCTCCATCTGGCGTAGCGTCTGAGTGAGCATCTTCTGGCTGATGCCCTCGATGCGTTCGGCGATGCGTGTGAACCGCAAGGTACCCGCATCGGTCAGCAGCTCCAGGACCAGCATCGTCCACTTGTCGGCGACCCGCCCGATCAAGTCGGCGACGAGGCGCTCGATGCGGGGGTCTATGTCAGTTGGCGGTATCGCCTCCGAGTAGCGCTTCGCCGCTGCCACCTGCTCCGGGGTAAATCGCGTCAGGGCATCCATCCGACACTCTCCGTACGGTAAGTATAGAACTTTCCGGTGCCTTCTTCCGTCCGGATACCGTGGCATGGCATCGATGGCTTCGCAAACAAGAACCCACACGGCGGGCCCAGGCGATGAAGCTTAGAAACAAAACCATTTTGATCACAGGAGGGACGAGCGGGATTGGCTTGGAGTTGGCCAAGTCGCTCCTTGCCCGTGGCAACACCGTTATCGTCACCGGCCGTGACCAGGCTAGGCTCGATTCAACGAAGCGGGCGCTGCCAGATATCCATACCTTTCGCAGCGACGTCGGCGACCCTCAGGCACCGGCCGCCTTGTGCGATGGCGTGCTTCGCCAGTTCCCGGAGCTCGACACCTTGATCAACAATGCCGGCATCATGCGGCACCTGGATCTGAGGCGGCAGAGCGGGCCCATGGACGTCACGCGGGAAATCGACACCAATCTGAATGGCCCCATCCGCTTAATCGATGCGTTCCTGCCGCACCTGAAGGGCGTCGGGAACGCCATGATCATCAACGTGACTTCCGGGCTCGCCTTCGTCCCCCTTGCTGCGGCGCCAGTCTACTCGGCCACTAAAGCGGCTCTGCACGCCTACACCCGATGCCTGCGCACCCAACTCGACGGGACGGGTGTCAGGGTGGTCGAACTGGCGCCGCCCCTCACGGCGACCCCCCTGTTCCACGGGGAGTTCGCCGCCCTGATGCCGGGCGAGAAAGGAATGGACGTGTCGGTGCTTGCCGCGCGCGCCATCGCCGGAATCGAAAAGGGCAGGCTTGAGATTCGTCCAGGTCTCAGCAACGCGTTGAAGGTCGGCAGCCGCCTTGCTCCGGAACTCATGTTCAACCAGATGGCCAAGGTCGGGAGAGCCTCCGTTTAAGGACCTGCCGCGACCCAAGGCGAGCGCAAGGAGCCCGTGCGCCTATCGAAGCCCGATCAACCGCAATGGAGGCCAACGGCGATGGGGTCAGCGACTGGCACCATCGCGGCCGTCCGCGATGCTACACTGTGCGGGTGCCAGCCCTGCCTAGCCACCCATCGGCATGGATAGACCCGCCCTAGACGGGGCGACAGTCGATTGCGTCCTCGAAGCGTGCCTGCAGGTCACCGAGAAGCCAACGACCCGCGCGACCGAGCGGACGGTCGCACATCTGTGCAGCATACACCGTCAGGGGACCGGCTAGGCGAGCTGGGTCGTCGTCGATAACCAGCGGGACGAGGCGCCCGTCGCTCAGAAGCGGAGCGACGAGATGCTCGGGCATTCGGCACCATCCCAGTCCGGCCAGCAGGAAGTCGAGGCGGCGTCCGAGGTCGACGAAGCGCCAGACCCTCGTGCCCATAATGCCATGGCGAGGCCCCTCCGGATCGGATGGATCGGAGAGGACCAACTGGACATGCTCCTCCAGGTCCGCCCGGGTCGCTGGGCGTCCGAGTTGCGTTAGGGGATGACTAGGCGCCACGACAGGCACGAGCCGCGCGCCGAGCAGCGGGAGCGCCCTGATGTCGTCGGGTACCGACGGGAGGAGGATGCAGAAGGAAAGCGCGGCATCGCCCCTGCGCAGCCGACGCTCCGCGCCGCCGAGCCCTTCTGTCGAGAAGCTGACCGCTAGGTGCGGGAAGGCGTCACGAAGTGCACGCAGGCTCTCGATGAGCGGGGCGGTTGGCACCAGCGGGTCGATGGCCACGGCGAGTTCCGGTTCGACCCCCTCGCGCGTGACTGCAGCCATCGCCTCGAAACGCCCGGCGTTCGCCAGGACGAGGCGCGCCTGCCCGACGAGGACGTTGCCAATCTCCGTCAGGCGCGGGCGATGCCCTGAACGGTCGAATAGCGTCACCCCCTGAGCGGCTTCAAGGACTGCTACGGTCTGACTGATCGCAGATTGGGCGCGTCGCAGCCGTCGACCTGCGGCGGAGAAGCTGCCGGTCTCGGCGATTGTTACGAGGACACGAAGCTGGTCGAGGGTGAGATTGCCGATCATCCATCACCTGCGCCGATGGAAAGCATCACTATTTGATCGCTCCCGCTGACTAGGTCAAACCGGCAATCTTGGGTCCGAACACCGGAGTGCCTGCCACCGTCCATTCGGGCGGGGCCAAGCCGAACCGCTCCTTTGCCAACCCACAGAATCAAGGGACTTCCGATGCCTCGCCTCCTCGTCATCGAGACCAGCCCGCGCGGCGACCACTCGATCTCGCGCGCGCTTACCCGCCGGTTCGTGGCCCGCTGGAGCGCGGCGCATCCGGGGGGTGAGGTCGTCGAACGCGACCTGATGCAGACCGACCTGCCGTTCGTGAACACGCCCTGGCTCCAGGCCTACTTCACTCCATCCGAGCGGCATTCGGCCGAGATGAGGGAGGTGCTGCGCTTATCGGACGAGTTGGTGTCCGAGGTGCTGGCAACTGACCACCTCGTCATCGCGACACCGGTCTACAACTACAACGTCCCGGCCTCGCTGAAGGCATGGATCGACCACATCGTTCGGAAGGGCCTGACGCTCGGCATGGACGGCAAGGGCCTTGTCACCGGCACGAAGGCGACCGTGTTGCTGGCCTCCGGCGGCATTTACACGGAGGGCTCCCCGATCCGAGACCGGGACATCGAGACCCAGTACTTACGGTTGATCCTGAACGTAATTGGCATCACCGACGTCACGTTCGTGGCCGCCGGGAACGCCAAGTCCGTCGACATGGGCGAGACCGGTATGGATGAGTTTGTCAGCTGCTTCCTGCGAGAGATAAGGGCTCAGGCCGCCTGAACGGCAGGTCTCACGGCCGTTTGTCGCAAAACTTCCAAAAGGCAGCTACCGACCGGCATCCGCGACGCGCCGCAGAAGCTCGTCCATCAAATGGCGTTCGCCCGGCGACAGCATATCGAGGCCATCTAAATGGGACCGTAGGCCCGATGCCATCGTTGCCGACGTGACTGTGGCCGAGGCTTGACGCTCGTCCAAAACCGCAGCCATCACCGCCTCGCGCGCGGCATCGGAAAAGTCGGCGTGTTCGCCTCTCGGATGCCCAAGAAGCGTAAGAATCGTGCCGGTGCCCGCGGCGTGGATCATATCCACTGCGCGTTCCTCCCCGACGCGTAGTCGACCGGCCTGCGCCACGCGTCGGACCCTTTCATGCAGAACCTGAAGCCCGGCCGCTGCGGCGGTCGAGGAGGCGCCCTCGGCCGGCATGCTGATAAGCGTGAAGATTGCCGGATGGGCCAGGCCGAAAGCGACGTGGTCGTCCCAACCCTGGCGTAGGTCCGCGACAGGATCCGGGTTCGGTGTCCGCGCGGCCTTCCCCGCGACGTAAGTGGCGAACGCCTGCTCGGCCACGGCATCGAGCAGGCCGCGCTTGTCGCCGAACAACCGGTAGATCGTCGGGGCCTGAACCACGGCCGCGGTCGACACTGCACGCGTCGTCGCCGCTTCGATCCCGCCGGCCGCAATGAGTTCGGCCGCGGCAGCGAGGATGCGTGCCCGTGTACCAGCCGGGATGTCGTCCTGAGGTTCGCTGTGCGCCATCGCGAGAACATATCGCTCGGAAGTTATCGCCGATAGCATGAACTTGCTTACATCGTTAATCAGCGTTATCAGAGAGTCGTTATCAAAGCTAACGCAGGGTTCGTATCGTCGATGATCGTCGTGACAGGAGCCACGGGCCAACTCGGCCGTCGCATCGCCCAGCAACTTCTGAGGCGGATGCCACCGGACCGGATCATCGCCACCACCCGGGACCCGGGAAAGGCGAATGCGCTCGTCCGAGCAGGCGTAGGCGTGCGCTACGGTGACTACGCAAGGCCCGACACCCTGCTATCCGCGTTCGAGGGAGCTACGCAGGTCCTGATCATCTCCTCCAACGGGGAGCGAACCGGCGCAGACGTCGTGGCCCAGCATCGAAGTGCTGTCGAAGCCGCGCGCGCGGTGGGTGCAAGGCGCGTCGTTTATACCAGCCACATGGGGGCGGGCTCATCCTCCGCCTTCCGGCCGATGCACACCCATGCGGAGACCGAGGCTATGCTACGCGACGCCGGCATTGCCTGGACCTCGTTGCGCAACGGCTTCTATGCCGAGACGGTACCTACGATGATGGTTGGGGATGCAGTCGATACAGGGGTGCTCAGCGCCCCGGTCGACGGCAAGGTCGCGTGGACCACCCACGACGACCTGGCCGCCGCCGCCGCGGTCTTGCTTGTAGATGAGGGGCGATTCGAGGGACCCACTCCGCCGTTGACCGGTGCGGAAGCGCTGGACCTGGCTGATGTCGCAACCCTTCTAACGACGATACACGGCAAGCCGGTCGAACGCAGGACCATCACGGACGAGGCCTTGGAGGCAGCGATGCGGAAAGGCGGGGCGCCCAAGGCCGTCATAGAGATCACCCTCGGCTTGTACCAAGCGGCGCGGGCGGGCGAGTTCGCCAATACCGATCCGACGCTCGCGAACTTGGTGGGGCGCCCGCCGACAGTACTGCGCACCGTCTTGGAGGGTCAGCGTACCAGAGGCTAAAGGGCCGAGGCGTCATGCACCGGTGACCTCGATGATTATCGCCCCGTGCCGCCCTCGACCGTACTCGTCCATGACCTCGACATCCGCCCGGTGCGTCCCCGGCCCAAGGTCCGAAGGCAACCAGGCGACCCAGATGTGCGAGGATGGGATCGCCGACACCCAGGGCTTCTTGGTGTCCATGTTGCGGGCGTAGACCTGCGTCACGAACGGATCGGGCTGACGTGCTTTCCCCATCGCGACCGCCGCGCGTCTGCCGAGCCGCCGGGTGACACGCGTCCGGGGGCCGCCATCGAACACGTCGACCACGAGGTCGGTCGATCCCATGGCCTCGACGGGGATGGGCGAGCCGAGCAGGCGCTCGACCGTGTATGCCCGGGCGACCTCCGGGCTGCGGGCGTTGTACTGGCTGTCGAGGGTGATCCGCATCGCTCGGTCCGGTTCGGAAGCGGCGACGAAGCGCGTCGCGTAGCTGGCGCCGTCGATAGAAAGGAGGTGGTAGCGGTTGGGCGTGCCGTCCCGGCTGTCAGGCGCAGGCGATGCCGCGGCGGTCGTAGGGACCGCTCCACCACGATCCCGACACGGCCGTCAGGACGTGGTGATGGTGCGTGCCGTCGCCGCCGAGGTAATGCTGTTCGGTCGTATGGGTTTGGCGAAGGATGTTGAATGTATTCCCGGCGGTATGAACCGCGCCGGGTTTCCCGGAGGCCATTTGGTTTGATTCAGGCTGCCAAGGTTTGCACCTCGGCCTGGGCATAGTAGCGCGCTTCAGCCTCGGCGGGAGGGATATTCCCGATCGGTTCGAGCAGACGACGGGTGTTGAACCAGTCGACCCATTCGAGGGTGGCGAACTCGACGGCCTCGAACGACCGCCATGGTCCACGCCGATGGATCAGTTCGGCTTTGAACAGCCCGTTGATCGTCTCGGCGAGGGCATTGTCGTAGCTGTCGCCGACGCTGCCGACGGAAGGCTCGACACCGGTGGACGGTAGACCTGGACGCGATGCGCCTGATGGCGTCCGACGGGTTCAAGGAGAACATGGGTCGCTCGCCGAGGGACCCGTTGACCTACGAGGAGATGCTGTCCGTCATCCATCCCGACGACAGGGCCAGGAAGCTCGCGGCGCGGGATGCGGCCACCGCCGGGCATTCCGACTACGACATCGAGATCCGGGTGGTGACGCCTTCGGGTGAGATCCGCTGGCTCCAGCTGCGCGGACAGGCTTCGTACCGTGCCGACGGCGCCCCGCTGAGCATCGCCGGGATCAGCCTGGACATCACGGACCGTAAGCGCGCGGAGGAGCACCGCGACTTGCTGGCGGGCGAGCTGAACCACCGCATCCAGAACACCTTGGCCACCGTCCAATCCATCTCACGCCAGACCCTCCGGAACGCGTCGTCGCTTGAGGCTGCTCAGGAGGCGATGGAAAGCCGGTTGAAGTCCCTGTCGGCGGCGTCGGAGATGCTGGCACGCGGCAGCGGGGACTGGGCGACCCTGACGGAGGTCGTCATCGCCTCACTCCATCCCTTCGGCGTCGAGCAAGACCACCGCTTCAGGATCGGCGGCCCGATCCTCAGGCTGGCTCCGCGCGTCGGCCTAGCCTTCGCCCTTGCCATCCACGAGCTTGCGACGAACTCGGTCAAGTACGGATCCCTCTCCGTCGATACGGGCAGGATCATCGTCAGCTGGGACGCGGTGGACGGGTCGAGCCCGGGGCGCCTCTGGTTCCAGTGGCAGGAGATCGGGGGGCCGCCTGTGTCGCGGCCGACGCGAACCGGCTTCGGCTCCCGAATGATCGAGCGTGCCCTGGCGACAAAGATCGGCGGGACGGCCGAGATCGAGTACCGCCCTCGGGGCGTCGTCTTCACGGCCGAGGCGCCCTTGTCCGAGATCATCCGCGATTGAGAGGCGTCCGGCCCGTCGAAGGCTTCCGCGTGCGGTCGGCCATGACGGCGGCTTCGGCGCTCGGGTCCGAGCGCCGGCACGGACGTGAACCGGTCCGCCGAAACCGAAGCGTGGCCTTTTGCGTTCACCGTGCCCTCTATGCGGACACTCCCGATGGCTCTCCTTACTCTCCTCCGAGACCTCCCCACTCGTCGCGATGGCCGCGGACTAGGAGGCGCGACCATCCAAGGCGGCTGCGGCGCCGTTCCGACTTGTCCTCACAGGTTACCCTGTGCGCAAGGCATCCGAACCGTGCTGTGGTATTGCCGGGCCAAGCGAACCTCCTGATGGGCGAGACATGACGAGAGGTGACGGCACGGGCTTGCCGGCCAACAGTCCGGATTACGATGCCCTCCCAGCGGAGCAGATCGCCGGCATCCCGCAAGGCGTCGTCCGGGTCGACGACAGGGGCTACGTGCGCGCCGCAAACCCAGCCGCGTCAAGCCTCCTCGGTAAACCGACCGTACAGCTCGAAGGCCGGGACTTTTTCCGGGACCTTATGCCGGGTGCCGACGTACCGCGCGGACGGGGGCGCTTCCTCGCAGGCGTCCGTCGTGGGCATCTCGACGTCGCCGGTCGCTTCGCCCTTGACCGTCCCGCCGGTCCGGTCAGCCTCGAAGTTCGCATGGTGTCGGGCAAGCCGACGAAGGGGTCCTGGATCGAGCTCAGACCGGCCGGGCAATCCTCCCGCCGCGAGAGCATCGAGGGCGCCTCCGTCGTCGAGCGTCGCGAACGCGCGGAGCCGGTGGACGTCACCGCCTGCGAACGCGAGCTGATCCATATCCCGGGTTCGATACAGCCCGACGCCGTCCTCCTGGTCGTCGAGCCGGTCGGCCTCGGGATCCTGGCACATAGCGCCAACATGGCCGAGGCGTTCCCGAAGGCGGGCCCATCCCTGCTCGGTCGCGCGCTCGAAAGCCTCCTTCCTGAAGGGTTCGTGGCCTGCGTCCGCGGGGCCCTGGCGTCAGGACGGCTGACCGACGGACAGACCGTCTCTGATATCGTGTGCCTTGGGCAGGACGGCGCATCCACCTTCCACGCCGTCGCGCATGCTCATGGCGGACGCCTCCTGGTCGAGCTGGAGGGAGCCCCGGACCGACCCGGCGACTTCGGACCCTCGCATCCGGCTGGCGCCGGACCCGCGATTGCCCGGCTACGCACGGCGCGGACCGTCGCCGAGGTGGCCGAGGCGACCGCGCGCGAGGTCCGGGCGGTCACCGGCTTCGAAAGCGTCCTCGTCTACAGATTCGACACCGATTGGAACGGTGAGGCCATCGCCGAGGACAAGGTCACGGACTGGTCGCGCTCCCTCCTTGGCCTGCATTTCCCGGCCTCAGACATCCCAGCCCAGGCCCGCGCCCTCTACCTGCGCTCGCGAAGCCGCTTCGTAACCGACCGGGACGCGGAGCCCGTGCCGATCCTCGGGGACGTTACCTTGGCCGGGACCCCGGTCGACCTTACGTTCGCGCAGCACCGCTCGCTGTCGCCCATCCACCTGGAGTACCAGCGCAACCTTGGCGTCAACGGCTCGATGTCGGCCTCCATCATCGTGGACGGGGCGCTGTGGGGCCTGCTGATCGGACACCATCGCCGCCCGCACTACGTACCTCCTGAGGCTCGGGCCGTTGCCGGCATCCTGGCGGAGACGCTTGCCATGCGGGTACAGGAGATCGAGGGGCGGCGCCTCTGGGAGGCTCAGCAAGCCCACCTCGCCGCCGAGGGGCGCTTGGTGCGCCAGCTGACCCGGTCCGACGACTACGTGGCTGCGCTGACGGCCGGTGAGACCACGATGCTCGACCTGTTCGAGGCGGAAGGGGCCGCCGTGGTCTCAAGCGATGCCGTCACCCTGGTCGGCAGGGCGCCGGAGCCGGAGGCGTTGCTTGCTCTCCGGGACTGGCTTCTCAGCGCAAGGCCGCAAGCGGAGGCCGGCTTCAGCACCCACGCGCTTCCCGCCGCGTACCCGCCGGCCCTGGCCTATGCGAACCGTGCAAGTGGACTTGTTGCGGTCTTCGTCGACGAGGCGCGGCAAAACCTGCTGCTGTGGTTTCGGCCCGAGGTGCCAAGTACGGTGTCCTGGGGCGGCGACCCCCGCAAGCCCGTGACGCCCGGCAGCGGGGCGGCCCCGGTCCTGCCGCGGCGGTCGTTCGAGCGCTGGATCGAGGAACGCCAAGGCATGTCGAGGCCCTGGGCGGAGTGGCAGATGTCCTTCGCCGCTTCCCTCGCGCAGGTCGTCGAGGGCGTCGCGCTCCGCCAGCGCCGCACCATCGTCGAGCTCACGGGACTGCTGGCGGATAAGGAGAAGGCACTGGAGCAGAAGGACGTGCTGAGCCGGGAGATCGACCACCGGGTAAAGAACTCCCTCCAAATCGTCTCGGCATTCCTGCTGATGCAGCAGCGCCAGACTAAGGACCCGGACGCCAAGCAGGCGTTCGCTGAGACGTCCGCCCGCGTGATGAGCGTCGCGCGCGTCCACGACAGCCTCTACCAGGCCGAGAACGTCGAGGAGGTGGACCTCGGCCAGACCATCGAGAACCTGTGCCGTGACCTGTCCGGGATGGCGGGCGACGGCCACACCGTCGGCATCACCGCCGACTCCGGGGTTATGGTGCCCTATCGCAAGGCGGTGGCGCTCTCGCTGATCGCGACCGAGCTCGTCACCAACGCCTTCAAGTACGCCTCGACCGAAGGCGGCGGGGGGCACATCGCGGTCAGTGTCAGCGACCAAGGCGGCGGCCGTGTGCGGGTCCGTGTCTGCGACGACGGCGAGGGCCTGCCAGAGGGCTGGGCTGAGCGGAAGCCGAAAGGTACGGGCCTCGGGATGAAGCTCGTGCGCGCCATGCTCGACCAGATCGACGCGACGCTTGAGGTGGCGAATGCCCCGGGGGCCTGCTTCACCGTCCATGCCTGAGCCAGGGTAGCGCAGGCGCATACCTGTGAAAACGGGATCTCAGGTTTTGATCCGGCTCCGGCCATAGGCGGAGGGGTCCGGACGGACCCCTCCGCTCCGGGCACGATGCTCGGTTGTCGTTGGAAGGACCGCCGACGCCGCTCTGACGGATCATCGTCCGGTGACATGTCCGCCTTCGACGCCTCGGAGGGAACCTTAGTCCCCCGATATGTTTGGACGGACCTTATACCAAGCCTCGTTGAGCGAGACTCACGCGGGGTGGCGTCGATATGCGGGTCATGATTCTGTCCTCTGGTTTTGGAGCCTGAGGAGGATGCGATGGCTGCTCCGGTACCGCTGCGGTCGGATTTTGATGCCGAGGCCCTGCGTGTCTTAGCCAAGGGGTCACGTGATCCGTCCCAGACCCGCCGCCTGTTGGCGCTGTCTGTGATTGCCGCGGGTGGCTCGCGTTCGGAGGCGGCCGAGATCGGCGGGGTCGGGTTGCAGACGGTGCGTGATTGGGTGATGGCCTTCAACGCCGATGGCCCAAGCGGGCTAATCGACGGCAAGGCCCCGGGTGCCCGTCCGCGCCTGAACGCCGACCAGCGCGAGGTTCTCAGGGCCCTGGTCGAACAGGGGCCGACGCCCGCCGCCCACGGTGTGGTCCGCTGGCGCTTGTGCGACCTTGCCCAGATCCTGTGCGAGGATCACGGCGTGTCGGTCTCCGAGCAGACCTTGAGCCGGGTCTTGCGGACCATGGGCTACCGGAAGCTTTCGGCCCGTCCACGCCATCACGCCCAGGACCCGGACGCCGCGGCTGTTTTTAAAAAAGCTTCACCGACCGTTTGGCGCAGATCGCGCAGGCTGTCGGGGCCAAGCCCGTAGAGATCTGGTTCTGCGACGAGGCCCGTGTCGGCCAGAAGAACACGCTCACCCGACGCTGGGCTAAGCGTGGAACGCGTCCCTCGGCGCCAAAGGATCAGCGCACGGCCTCGGCCTACATCTTCGGAGCGATCTGTCCGGCCCGAGGCGTGGGGGCAGGCTTGGTTATGCCCCGTTGCACCACCTCGGCCATGGCCCATCACCTCGAAGAGATCTCCGCAACCGTCGCGCCCGGCGCCCACGCCGTGCTGCTGCTCGATCAGGCCGGCTGGCACACCACCAGGAAGCTGCCTGTGCCCGACAACATCACCCTGCTGCCCCTCCCAGCCCGCTCGCCCGAGCTGAACCCCGTCGAAAACCTCTGGCAGTTCATGCGGGACAACTGGCTCGGCAACCGCGTCTTCCGATCCTATGCCGACATCCTCGACCACTGTTGCAACGCCTGGAACAAGCTCATCGCCCAGCCCTGGCGCATCACGTCCATCGGACGGCGCCAATGGGCTCATGCATGCTGATCAATGAGAGTTGGTATTACGGACTTCATTGCGGGCAAAGGCGGCGGGCACACCGTGCCTTCGGAACGATCAGGGCGCTTAGATGTCGGACGGCGAGACCGGAAAGCCCATACCCATGATACGGAGCGACCGGGTGTACGCGTCCACGAGGAACGCCACCGAGAGGCATCTCGGCCGGACCCTGCGCGCGATGTACGACGCACTGCCGGCGCAACCGCCTTCCCGACGTATCGGCGAACTGATGCATCGCATCCATCGAGCCTTTACTGGAGGTTTGCGCTAGGTCCGCTGAGACCTATGGAAGCTATAGCGTAGGGGTATCCTCGGCGTGCAGGCCATGGAGCGGGGCGTCGATGGTACAGACCACGCCGGTGACCGGGTAGGTCAGATCGACTTCACCCCCAAAGCTGCCGGCCAGGCTCCGTCCGATCAGCCGCGTGCCGAATCTGGTGCGTTCCGGAGCGGAGACGGCCGGGCCGCCTTCCTCCGGACAGCGTGGCTGTCTTGGGTTGATCCCGGGCGGTCGGAACTGCGGCCGACTCCGATGGTTTGCGGCTTGGCCGCCTTTGCGAGGGTGGGTGGCGCAGGCTACCACCGTCTTAAGCTAGGCGGAAAGCCTCAGGATCACCGCAGCCGAGCCGGCTATGTGGGCCAGGGTGATCAGGACCGAGCCGGTATGAAGCACGCCGAAGCGTCGACGACTACCCATGTCGGTCGCAGCGTTGATAGCTGGCACGAGGATCTGGCGCGTGAGGAGTGCCGTGGCGGCGATGAGCCCAAGGATGAGGGCGGAGGTCCCATCGAGAGTGGCTGTCAACGCCGCGTCGGCGAAAGCGCATCCTATGACGAAAACGTAAAAGTGAGGGAAGGCCCGGCGCAGGAGTGGGCCTGCCGCGTCGGCGGGAAGGGCGCTGAACAGGAACGAGGCGAACCCGAACGAGTACAGGACCATCCCACCGAACAGGAGGGCTGTCAGCAGGATAGCCGCTTGTGAGAGCATCGTCATGGATCCTAATGGCTTCGGCTCACCCCTGCGGGCGGCATTCGCTTGCATCTCGACTTCAATCCGTCGCGGCCAGGCTGCTTTTGGCCGCATCGTCCTACCCCCGGTCGCCGACCGGATACTTCCTATGTTGGTTATAGCGGCTCAGGTTCTGCAGCGTGGCCAAGCGGTTACGTGCGAGCGTCGACTGTCGCACCTGGAGATCCATACTGATGCGTAATCCGATCATCGGCGCCGCCTTCGCACTGCTCCTTCCTACTTTCTCCGCGCAGGCCCAGGATGCGGCAGCTGGCGAGAAGGCATTCACGGCCTGCAAGGCCTGCCACGCCTTCGGCAAGAACGGCGTGGGCCCAAACCTGACCGGCGTCGTCGGACGCAAGGCCGCGTCCGTAGAGGGGTACAACTATTCGACCGCGCTCAAGGAGTCAGGCATCACCTGGGACGAGGCTAATCTGAAGGAATGGCTGATTGGGCCTGCGGCCAACAAGGTGAAGGGCACCAAGATGGTCTACCAGGGCCTCAAGGACGACAAGAAGGTCGCGGACGTCATCGCCTACTTGGCAACGATGAAGTAGGCGTTGCCGAGGCTGGGGACGCTAGCGGATATGTTTCCGGCCGGCGCAAGTGGCTCCGTCCGGCCTTGACCTTCGGCATGCAGACTAGGGCCGGGCGACCATCGCAGGGCCGCCCGGAACGTTTTTAGCTATCGGCCTTGGCGCCGCTGAGGGTGAGGTCGAGGTAGGTCTTCGTGACCGGCTCGATCAGGCCGGCGATCTCCTCGGCGACCTTCACCTCTTCCTCGGCCGCGGTGTGGAAGCCTGAGACCTGATCGGTCTTGCCGGCCCGCTCCGCGATAATGGCCAGGGAGCGGTAAGCCGCCACCTGGTCGTACTGATAGGCGTAACCCGCGTAGAGGTTCTTCAGGGTCTCGTCCTGGGCGATGGCATGGACCGCTGCCCCGATGGAGCCGGCGACGCTGGTGACCGTCTCCTTGAGCGACGAGGAGCTTTCGCCGACGGCGGCCAGCGCTTTGTCTAGGCGGTCGATCTGCGCCTTCGTGGTCTCGACGTGACGGCGTAGGACCGCGGCGTAGTCGGGATAGCGCTCCAATCCGGAAAGCTGTCGCTCCATCTGCTCCAGCCCCTGCTTCTCCAGAGCGCGCGTATTCCGAAGTGCTCCCGCGTAGATCGTGCCGATATCCGTGCTGGCCATGTATCCGATGTTCCTGTGAGAAGCGGTTCGGCGGCCAACGTGAGGCATCTAACGGCGTTCCGGGGAAGTCCTGCGACGGAAGCGCCGCGCCAAGCCTAGGAGCCCCCAAGGTGGACGAGGCGGCCGGCTTGTTCAGCCTCGGCCGCTCTAGAATGGCGCACGTCGAGCGTCATGGCTCCTGGCCGTGCCAAGCGACCCGCTCACCCAGTGCCCTGGGCAGATAGCCTTGAAGTGGAAATCGTTGTAGGTCTCACGCCGTTACGGGACCCTGGGCGAAGCGGAAGTCGGGCATCGGGGATTGCCCATGCGCACCGGGTTATTTCCCTGGCCTTTGAACACTGGACGGTGTCGTCGAAACGATCCAAGTTTTTGCCGCCTATGGGTTTCTGCGCTTGGGCCTCCGCGCGCTAGGCGGACGCGAATGCGTAGATTTCCCTCTGTTCCGATGTCGTTTCGTATCGTCCGGCAGCGGCATAAACAGGCCGAAACGGATCAATTCACTTCCATTCGCGGACCAAACCCCAACCGTGTCACCATACTTTTGCGGTATGCTGATACCGCGTCAAGGCTCGGTGCTGGTTGTCGAATCTGGCTGGGCAGCGGGATGCCAGAACGAGCGGTCGATCCTCCACATCTCGACGCGCTTCGCAAGGTATGTCCGCAGGGCCCCCAGTGGCGGGTGCCCGGTTCGCCAAGCGGATCCCTCCCAGGGCTTTAACGCTGTGAGATACTCGTACAAGCCAGGCTTCAAGACGCTCTCGTCCTCGCCGCGAAGGGGCCACATCACCGAGGTCGCGAAGGCAGCGGCGAAGGCGGCAGCGGTGAGGTTTGCCCCGTTCGACGGCCGGGGTTTCGCAACTGAGTTATCAGGCTCCCCATGGTGGCCTCGCTGCAATCGGCATCCCGAAAGATCGGCTCGTCCCTCACCGGCATCCGCGAGACGCCCATATAGGCCTCCACCAGCGTCCTCACGTGCGGCGGGATCGGCAACCGGCGATGTCGGGTGCGGATGGGAGCGCTGTCGATGGTCATGCCGACCATGTCGACATCCAGGACGTCCACCCCGCCCGGGCGCCAATGTCGCCCTTTCAGACAGAGGATCTCGGCCGGCTGGAGCCCGCACCCGTAAGCCAAGGCGACGATTGCCGGGCCACGCCGCGTGATGGGGCCCGTCGACGATTTCGTGACGTAGCTGGCCGCCAAAAGGTAAGGACGGGCCTCGTCCAGGGGGATCATCGCCATCCTGAAGAGGTCGGCGAAACCGATGAAGAATCCTTCACCTTGCTACTGCGAGCGGAGGGCCTGACCGGGGGGGATAGGCGAGTGAGCTGAAACTGACGCTTCGTCCGCCCTGGGCGCTTCCCAAGAGCGATCATTCGTCGGCGGTTCGGTACGTTCGGCTCGGGGTGGCAACCAGGCTTCGACCTTTCGTCCCGAAGCGGACGTTCCAGTTCCGACCCGAGCCGGGCGTAGAGGCGGCCGCCGGCGCCACCAGATAGCAGACCAAAGTACGGTTCTTGATTGGTGGCGGCTGTGAGCATGAACGCCACACGATGGCCGATTGACCGTCTGCCACACCCGACCCTAAATGCGGCGATGCGCGGGTGCTTGCCACGGACTGTCCATGGCCGCGCGATCATCTCGGTGGTCGCGCTCTACGCGCTATTGCTGCAGGCTTTCCTCGGCGGCCTTGTCGCGCGCCCGCTTGCTCCTGTCGGCAACGAGGTCTGTGCGGAGCACATAGGTGTGCGCCTCCCTGGGGAGCACGCCCCAGCCTGCCTGCATGATGCCTGTTGCACGGTGGCGCATGCCAACGAGCTGTTCCACCCACTCCTAGAGGTCTTCGCGACCGTCGCCTGGGCGTCCTCTGTACGTGTGAGCGTCATCCCCTGGCGCGACGCCGGTTCGGTTCAGGCTCGGGCCCCGCCTGACCAATCCGTCAGTCCACGAGGTCCGCCGACCACCTGATCGATCCGTCTTGTCAGATCGCTCAGACCCGGACCCAAACCCATGTCTCAGTCCCTTCAGGGTGACGCGACGGCCTTCCGCGCCGTGGCTGCGGCCCGCCCGATGCAGGATGCCGTCTATCGCGCCGTCTGGCGCTGGCATTTCTATGCCGGCCTGCTCTGCCTGCCCTTCCTGATCCTGCTCTCCGCGACCGGCTCGCTCTACCTGTTCAAGGACGAGGTCAACGCATCCTTGTTCGCGTACCGGACCACGGTCGCCGCGCAGACGGGTCAGCCCCTGAGTGCAGACGTTCTGCTGTTCAACGCCTCCGAGGCCGTACCCACCGCCGTGCCGGTCTCACTGACCGACCCCGTCGATCCGTCCGCGTCCGCGGTCGTGACGATGGCCGAGGGACCCCGCAAGATCCTGGTCTACCTGAACCCGTATGACGGCTCGGTGCTCGACCGGGTGGCGCGTGACGACGAATTCATGATGGTGTTGCGGCGCCTGCACAGCCTCGCCTACTTTGGACCGGTGGCCAACGGCATCATCGAGGTTGTGGCCGGGTTCACCATCATCCTGGTCCTGACGGGCATCTATCTCTTGTGGCCACGTCAGCAGGGCGGCGGGGTCGTGAGCGTCCGGGGGACACCGCGCAAGCGCGTCTGGTGGCGGGACCTGCATGCCGTCACGGGCTTGGTCGCCGGTGCCGGTATCTTCTTCCTCGCCCTGACCGGGCTGCCATGGTCGGTCTGGTGGGGCCAGCAACTGCGCACTTGGTCCAACGAGGCCGGCGTGGGGCAGCCCAGCGCCCTCTGGGCCAACAAGCCCGTCTCGAACGTGCCCATGCAGGAGATGCTCACCCCAACTGGGTGGGCGATGGAGGACGCCCCGGTGCCCCTCTCGCAACCGGCCAACATCCCCGCCATCGGGCTCGCGGGTGCCGTGGAGATCCTTCGGGGCCTTGGGATGCCACGTGGCTTTGAGGTCTCCCTGCCGTCAGGGGACACCGGCGTCTACGCCGCGGCCGCCTACCCGAAGGATGTAACGGGGCAGCGGATGATCTCCCTCGACCAATACACCGGCAAGCCGCTGGTCGACGTCCGGTTCGGGGACCTGGGCGGCGTTGCCCGTGCGATCCAGTATGGAATCGGCATCCACAAGGGCGAGCACTGGGGCCGGGCCAACCAGTTTGCGATGCTGGCCTTCTGCCTAGCGACCATCCTGCTCGCGGTCACCGCCGCGACGATGTGGTGGAAGCGGCGTCCGGCGGGTCGCCTCGGCGTACCGCCGTGGCCGCGCGACCGGCGGGTCGCTGCTGGCGTGACCCTGATCGTGCTTGTCCTCGGGGCCCTGTTCCCAATGACCGGGCTCGCCATCCTCGCCATGCTCCTGCTCGACCTCGGCATGCAGGCGCTGCGAACGCAGGCAAGGACCTGAAATAGCCGACCGGGCGGCGCTCCCGTGCACACCATCCTCCCCCAGCTGCTCGGCCGCCGCGGTATCCTCGGCGTCGCCCTGATCGCGCTTGCGCTCTGGACACAGGCGCTCGCGCCGGCGGCGGCCCTGCTCATGCTCGCGGAGATGTCCGACCCCCTGCGCAACCCTATCATCTGCGGCCATGCGGTCGATGGGAGCGAGGCGGACCCTGCGAATACGGAAGTGCCCGCTCCGGCGCTCCCAGGATGCGCTCTGTGCCAGCTATGCTGTGCAGGGATCACACTCCCGACGCTGCCGACGGGCCTAGCATCCATCCGCCCCCTGCACTGGCACCCGGTGTCGTGGCCGATCCCACCCCCGACTTCCTCGACCTCTCCCGCCTGCTACCCGGGGCAGCCCCGAGCTCCGCCTGACCTCGTCTGATCGCCTTCGCACGTGCTTGCCGCAGCAACCCTGCGCGACTTCCTCCCCGATCAGTCGAGCTTCCACCATGTTCCCGTCTTCAAGCATTTGCCGGCCTATGCGCACGCTGGCCCTTCTTCTCGGCGCAAGCCCTTTCGCGATTACGATGGCGCAGGCCCAGGCCACGGGTCAGGCCGTGACCCTCGAAGAGCTTTCCATCGAGGGCCAGGGCGGCGGCGCCGGTCAGGGGAGTGGCCGGACCGCCATCGCGCCTACCGGTGCCGCCGCACCGACGCCCCTGGACCGTCCCGTCGGCGAGGTCGTCACCAGCATCGGGCGAGAGGGCGTCATCGAGAACCGGGCGGCAACCACCGTCGCCGACGTGCTCCGCAACAGCCCCGGGGTCACCGTCCGCCAGGGCAATGGCCCGCGCGACATCGTCATCTCGATCCGGGGCAACAACGCCCGCTCGACCGGCGTGAACCGCAACATGGTCGTGCTGGAGGACGGCTTTCCCGTCACGCAGGCGGACGGGACTTCGCGCTTCGACCTGACGGACCCCCGCGCCTACGGCCGCATCGACGTGTTCCGGGGACCGCAATCGGCCTTCTTCGGCAACTACGCGACCGGCGGAGCCCTCAACTTCGTCACCCGGCGTGGATCCGAGATCAACGGGGTCGAGTACGGCGTCGACGCCGGCAGCTTCGGCTACCTTAACAACTACGCCACCTTCGGCGGTGTCAGCGGCCCCTTCGAGTACAGCCTGTTCACCAGCGACACGCGCGGCAACGGCTTCCTCAGCCACAATGCCTTCGACACCCAGACCATCAATTTCCTGGGCACCTACACGCCGACTCCGGACAATCGCTTCACGCTCAAGATCATCAACAACGAGGTGTTTACCAACCTCCCCGGACGTGCCTCGCTCGACCAGTTCGCGATCAATCCCTTCCAGCGTGGCTGTGCCACGGCGCTGAACGCCGCCCCCGGCTGCGTGACCTACAACCTCCTCCGCAATGGCCGGAATGGCGCGACCGTGCCGGTCACGGCCAATGAGGGCAGCTTCCTGCGCGGGGACCGTCGCACCATCATTGGCGGCCACTGGGAACACGACCTCGACGCGTTCACGACCTGGCGCACGCAGCTCGTGTTCGATGACCGCAACATCAACCAGCCCTTCTACACGACGTCCTCCCGAGGCGACTTCCCGGGCTTCAACTTCCTCACCGACCTGACCCGGCGCGGTGACCTCTTCGGCCTGCCGGCGACCGGATACGTCGCGCTGGCCTACAACACCCTGAACACCAATCAGCTGACCTACAATCGCGCGCCCTACGGCGGACCGCGCCTCGGGGCCCTGACCGCCGATCAGGAGGCGACGCAGGCCAATCTGGGAGGCCGAGCCCGCGCCGAGGTCCAACTCAGCGACCAGTGGATCGCGGTGGCTGGCATCAGCGCCGAGAACACCACGATCAAAGGGCGCAACATGACCTACAGCTACACGGCCACGAGCACGACCACGACGCTGGCGAACGTGGACCGCAGCTTCCTCAACGTCGCCCCTGAGCTCTCGCTGCTCTACCGACCGAGCGAGGCGTGGCAGTTCCGCGGGCGGGTCGCGACCGGCTACAGCACTCCCACCGCCGGCAACCTGTTCATCACGCCCGCCGGCGTGCCCGGCAGCAACACCCAGCTTCAGACCCAGGAGAACCTTGGGTTCGATCTCGGTGCGGACTGGACCCCGACCGAGAACGTCCGCCTCAGCGTGACGGGCTTCTACGAGTTCTTCCGCAACGAGTTGATCTCGCAATCGCCAGGAGCTGGTCTCCTGAGCTACACCTTCAACGCACCCGCCTCGGAGCACCGTGGCATCGAGGTCGGCGCAAGCTGGGCGTTCGCCCCCGGTTGGAAGGCGACGGCGGCCTACACCTACGACGACCAGATCTACACCCGGTACGTCGAGCAACTCAGTGCCGGGACACGTACCGCGCAGTTCGACCGGGCCGGCAACAAGATCCCCGGCGTGCCGGCCAACCAGCTCCTCGCCCGCGTGGGTTACGACCAACTGACCGGACCGCTGGCAGGCCTGGGAGCCTACGTCGAGACGGTGTTCCAGGACGACTTCTTCATCGACAACGCCAACCAGCTCAGGGCGCCGGGCTACACCATCGTCAACCTGAACCTGCACTACGCCACGGAGCTAGCCGGCGGCTACGCGAAACGACTGAACCTCTTCTTCGAGGCCCGCAACGTCTTCGACAAGACCTACGTCGCCTCGGCTCAGAACCTGGCGAACTCAATCAGCGCGACGACCGGGCTGCAGAACGGGGCTAGCGTCCTGTCTGGGACAACGGGATCGGTGTTCGCCGGGACCCCGCGCAACTTCGTCGGTGGCATGAGGCTTTCTTTTTGATAGGCCGAGCCTCCCTGTACTCCGGCAGGACCCCTTGCGGTATCCGACTGTCATTTGCGGATTCCGTTCGAACGAACGGCCAGTCGGACATCTCGCTGCTTTCACGCAACCTCCCTCCGATGGGCCAGCGAGCGCCAGCCAGGCCAGTGCGTGGATGTAACGTTACAATGTTTCAAGAATCTGGCTCCGGCGGATTGACTGTGCTCTTCGCCCTGGCGGTGATGCTCGGCCACAACCTGTTCGACGGGCTCGTGCTCCAACCCGGCGACACCGGCTACGTCCTCTGGTTGATCCTTCACCAGCGCGGCTTCCTCGAACTGCCCTGGGGCGTGGCGCGGACCTCCTACCCGGTGCTGCCCTGGTTCGGCGTGATCGCGGCGGGCTACGCTCTCGGGCCGCTCTTTGCCGGGCAGGTCGCGCCGGGCACCCGCCGCTCCGGGCTCCTGACGCTGAGCGGCGCGGCGCTGGCCGCCTTCCTGATCCTGCGGAGCCTCAATGGCTACGGCGAGCCGGTGCCGTGGCAGACGGGGGCGACGTCCCTCATGACCGCGCTCTCCTTCGTCAACCTGACCAAGTACCCGCCCTCGGCCGACTTCCTGCTACTGACGTCGGCCCTCGGCCTCGGGCTCCTCGCCCTGTTCGAGGCGGTGCCGGCGCGAAGCCTCGGGGTCCTGCGCACCTTCGGGGGGACGCCGCTGTTCTTCTACCTTGCGCATCTCTGGCTGCTGCGCCTGCTCAATGACGGCGCCTTGGCGCTCGGCCTTGCCGGCCCTTCCGGCCGGATCGAGGCGGGAGCCCCGGTGCAGATCTGGGTGATCGCCGCCGTCCTGGTTCCGCCGCTCTGGCTTGCCTGCCGCTGGATGGGCGGCCTTAAACGCCGCGCCGCCTGGCCGGGCCTAAGCTACCTGTAAGCTCGTCGGACGTTCGCTTCGGGGGCCGGTAGATGACTCGTAATGGTTCGGCGTTCACTGGAGCATCCAGGCAAGGACGGCGGACCGCCTCGACACGGGTATGGCGTGCCCGAAGGGGTGGGCACTGGCAACCTGATTCAGGTGCACATGGAGATCCGCTTCCCGCGGGCTCCCGGACCATCCCAGGCGATAGGTCAGGTCGGTCGTGAAGGCCCCGAGGTCATGGATCACCAAGGGCATGGACCAAGCCGTGCTCGTGACGATGCTCGGTGGGCAATCCTGGCAGACGGTCGCGTAGAGGGTTTCGAGAGAGAGGGGACGGCTCTCCAACTCCTCGACCCATGCACGCGGCAGGCAGCCCGCCAGGGTCGGTCCCAGGAGCCTCGTGCCGTCATCGGCAGGCACGACCCAGACGACGGCGCGCCGAGCGGAGACGAGACAGTGCGACAGGAGCTTTCGCGCGTCGAACCGGGCAACGTCGTCCACGCACGTCAGCACCAAGTCGCTGTCAGAACCAGCCTCGGCATCCGTGCCGGCCGACCGATTGCGAAGGGTACGGCAGAGCTCCCCAGACGCCGACCCGACCTCGGAAACTGTACCGTAGCCCGGGACGAGACGAGCGATCAGCGAGGACACCCTGTCTCCGTAGTCCGAGCCACCGGGGGGGATCTCGTAGAAGCTCAGATCCGGCGATGACGCTGATCGGGGCTGGCCGACCTGTGGGGGATATTCGCGCATGACCGTGACGGTTGACAGCGGCAGAGTGACAATCTCTAAGGCTCCAAGTCACGCAACGCAATAACATTACATCGTTGGCTGAGCCTGCCTCTGATCGGTCGCTGGTCGGATGCATCGGGGTCGATGGTACGCCGCTGGAGGCACCGCAAACCGATGCGCCACAGGACGACCCCGAACGAAACGTCAGGGCACGTCGCAAACATCGATTGCCCATTTGCCCCCGGCAGATCGCGGGGTTCAGGCCACGCGATGTCGAAGAACGACACGCTGTGGGATCTGGTAACGGAAGAGCGGATCGCGATTGAGGACTTGGTGGCCGCGGTCGACACCTACCTCTCCGAGCCGTCGACCAGGGACTACCGGATCGGTCACGGTCTCGTCGTCGACCTGGCTGCATCCGTCGCGAGGCACGGCCATGCTTATCGGACGATGATGGATGCCGAGGCCAGCGAGCCGGCACGACGCATGGCCGTCCGGTCGGCCCTGCTGATGTCGAAGCCCACCAGATCCTAGCCGGGCGCCTCGGCGTGCAAGCCACGGGAGAGCCATGCGCGCCATCCCGTGGCTGGTTCGGCCCGGAGGACGCTACTCGTCTTCGTCCGGCTCGACCTCGACGAGGCTGTCCGTGTCGTCGTCGTCCTCGTCGACGACGAGGGTGTCATCCTCGGACACGTCATCGGCGTCCTCGATGTCCAGGGCGTCATCCCCCTCGGCATCGGTATCCTTGTCGGCCTCCTCGGCTTCGACCTCGTCCAGGGAAACCAGCTCCGGACCCTCGGCTTCGTCCTCGTCCTCGGACGGGGCTTCCTTGCGCGCGACGACCGGAGCGCCCCCCCTGCCAAGCGACGCCGCGACCGTGGGCGGGACCACCTCGCCTGAGTAGGGCGAGATGACGGGGTCCTTGCCGAGATCGTAGAACTTCTTGCCCGTCGTCGGGCAGATCCGCTTCGTGCCTAGAGGCTGTTATGGACCCGTTGTTCGAGGATTCCAGATGAAGGGGCATGACCTCTTCGCGCAGATCCTACCCATCCGATGTCTCCGATGATGAGTGGGCGCTGGTCGCCCCTTACCTGACGCTGCTGCGCGAGGATGCGAGACAGCGCGAGCATAGCTTGCGCGAGGTGTTCAACGGCCTGCGCTACGTCGTGAAGACAGGCGCACCGTGGCGGTGGATGCCCAATGACCTGCCACCCTGGGAAGCCGTCTATCAGCAGGCCCAGCGTTGGCTGGCGGCCGGCTGCTTCGAGCAACTGGCTGACGACCTCCGCGCGCTGCTGCGTCTGGCCTCCGGACGTTCGCCTGAGCCCAGCGCGGCGATCCTCGACAGTCGGACCTTGCGTTCGACGCCCGAGAGCGGCGAGCGGGCTGGCTACGATGGCGCCAAGCGCAAGAAGGGCTCGAAAGTCCACCTGGCCGTCGATACGCTCGGCCACCTCCTGGCCCTGCACGTCACGCCCGCCGACGCCGACGATCGCGCCCAGGTCGGGCGTCTGGCGCAAGCCGTGCAGGCCGCCACCGGCGACAGCATCGACCTGGCCTACGTCGACCAGGGGTACACCGGTGAGAAACCGGCCCAGTCCGCCCGCGAGCACGGCATCGAACTGGAGGTCGTCAGACTGCCCGAGGCCAAGCGCGGCTTCGTCCTGCTGCCGCGGCGCTGGGTGGTGGAGCGCTCCTTCGCCTGGGCGACCCGCTTCCGACGCCTCGTCAAGGACTACGAGCGCTATCCCAGTACGCTCGCAGATCTCCACATCGTCGCCTTCGTCTGCCTCATGCTCAAACAAGCCGCTCAACTCGCGGCCAGTTCATAACAGCCTCTAGGTCAGGTCGCGCCACGCTTTCTCTCCTATCTTGCCAAGTGCCGCGGTCGATGCCTGCGGTCTTCGTGATGTGGGTATCTACTCGACTGGCCTGCAGGGACTGCGGAGCGATTGGCAGGTCGCTTCGCGGCAGGTTCGTTGAACTGGATTGACGTCGCGCCGCTGATCAGCAATACATGAACACATGCTCATGTATTGAGGGTAGGAGTGCAGCATCTCTCGCAGGATCAGGTCAGGGACATCGCCGAGGTTTTCAAGCTGCTCGGCGAGCCGAACCGTTTGCGGATCGTGCTTGCTTGCCTGGACGAGCCCATGGAGGTGGGTGCGCTCGGTGCACGCTTGAGCCTCTCTCAGTCGCTGACCTCGCATCACCTTCGTCTCCTGCGGACCGCGCGCCTATTGCGTGCGACTCGCCATGGACGTCACGTGGCCTATGCGATTGACGACGACCACGTCCGTGACGTGCTGCGGAACATGGTCGCTCACTTCACCGAGCCGCACGAGCATTCCCACGCCCCCTGCACCAATGACGGTGGGGATCAAACCGGATTTGAAGGAGAGAACCCATGACCAGCGTCGATGTCGAGATGGTGAAGTGCGCCTGCCAGGATTGTGTCTGCGTAGTCTCGCTGACCAAGGCGGTGAAGCGCGACGAGAAGGCTTATTGCTGTGACGAGTGCGCCGACGGGCACAAGGGGCATGCCGGCTGCAACCATGCCGGCTGCGCCTGCCACGGTTGATCCACCGGGCCGCCTCCACCTGAAAGTTCTTGGAGGCGGCGCCGGTCTTCTTAGAAGCGCGCCGTCAAGAACAGGCGCACGTTGCGGCCAGGCAGCAGGATCTCATCCTTCTTGAACGAGGCCGAGTTGCGGATGTCGTCGTCCAGGAGGTTGCGCCCCTGCAGGCCGAGCGTGAACTCGCTCGCACCGTAGATCGCCGGATCGACGGCCTTGGTGTAGCTCACCTCGGCGCGCAGGTCGTTCCAGCCAGGCGTGAACGTCTCGAACGGCGCGATCTCGACATGGTCGAAAGCGTGCAGCAGGTTCACCCGGGCGAACCAGCCATCGGTCGCCAGGAACACACCGCCGCCGAGGCGATGGGGCGGGATGCGCGGCACGTAGGAGCCGTCATCGAACTGCGCCCGGACGAAGTCGTACTGCGCCTCGATGCCGGCCCAACCGTTGCCCACCGGGATCACGTCGAGCTGCGCGGCGATCTCCGCACCGTAAAAGGTGGCGTTCTGCTGCGAATAGACGATCTGGCGCAGCTCATCGCCGCTGCCGCAGGAGGCGAAGTCGTCGCCGCAGCGGTTGCCCGTGTCGCGCTTGTAGATGAAGCCGGTGTAGCGGGTGTAGTAGCCCGTCGCGTCGAGGCGCAGCGGCCCCTGCGCCCGGCGGATGCTCATCTCAACCGTGCGGGCCCGCTCCAGCTTCAGGCGGGGATCACCGATCTCGAAGGTCTCGGTGGCGTCGTGCGGCCCCTGTGAGAACAACTCATAGGCCGTGGGGGCCCGCTCCACGTAGGACCCGTTCACGCTGGCAACGAACCCGTAGGGCAGGTCCTGCAGGGCGCCGAAACTGGCGCTCTTCGGGGCGAACCGGCGTTTCAGGCCGAATGAGACCGGGTCCTGGCCTTCGATGGGCAGGTAGTCGCTCGGAAACTGTACCGCCGTGCTCGATGAGCGCGCGCCCTCGATGCGTCCGGCCGCCTGGAAGCGAAGTCCTCCTCCCACCTCCAGCTGCTCGAAGAGGTAGACGGCGTTGAAGCGCGACTCGGTCGGCGGCAGGAAGCTCTCGCCCTGGGTGTTGAGCACGCGTCGGCCGCTCTGCACGCCAAGGGCGCCCGTCAGCGTGCCGAGGGGGGTGAAGACCGGGACGTGCTGGGCCTCGATGCGCCCCTCGACCTCCCGGCTCTTGAAGGTCGCCTGGATGCCGTCGATGCCGTCCTCGCCGATGCCGATCTCGTCGTGCCGGTAGACCGAGCCGCCGGCCCAGAAGCGGATCACCTCCAGAGGGCCGTCCAGCGGACGGTACTCGCCGCGGGCGACAACCCGGTCCTGGCGCGGGTCGAGGCGGGTCCGGCTCTCGGCCGCCTCGCCGCCGGGGATCTGGTAGAGCGCATCGTAGTGGCTGAAGGAGATGCCGATGAAGCCGCGGTCGCCGATGGCCGAGATGCCGACCGAGCCGCCTTGCGACTCGGTGGCCGAGTTGCGCTGGATGCCGCCCGGAATGGCGTAGCTGTCAGTGGCGGTCTTGAAGCCGTCGGCGTGGACCGCGATGCCGTCCTTGCCGGCGTCGACCGTCGCGGCGCCGAGCCGCCCGTTATCGACGCTGGAGAAGCCCGTCGTGACCTGTCCGGAGACGCCGTTCGCCGGGATGAAGGTCGGAACCCGGTTGTTCTCCGCGGAGACGACGCCGCCGATGGCGCCCGAGCCGTAGCGCAGAGTGGCGGGTCCGCGGATCACCTCGATGCGGTCGCTCACCAGCGGATTGACCGGGACGGTGTGGTCCTCGCCCAGGTCCGACACGCCATTGTTGATGACGCCGTTCTCCTGGATGCGCACGCGGGCATTGTCGAGGCCGCGGATGATCGGCCGGCTGGCCGCCCCCGGCGCGTAGGTCGAGGAGGAAATGCCGGGGCGGTCGAACAGGGCGTCCCCGAGGGTGCGTGGCTGCTCGCGCGCGATCTGCTGCTGCGTCACCACGGTGACCGGCGAGAAGGTGTTGGTCACCACCGGGAGCACGCCTACGGGGAACGTGGCGCCGGACCCGGACGATGCGCCACCGCTCCCGCGAACGGGCTGGATGGGGCTCGGCGAGGTGACGCTGAGCTCCTCCAGGGCCACGGACTGCTGGGCCGTCGCGGTGCCTGCCGGAAGAAGCAAAGACAGCGAGGCCAGGGTTGTACCGGCTGCGAGCCGAGCGCGAAGCGTGAGCGACATGGGTAATCCGACCGAGCGTTATACTATTACACCTGCCTTGGTAGGCCCCTGGCCCGCAACCAGGTTCATCCACAGTCGGGCCGAATGCGTCGCAACGTTACACTGTTGCAACATGCGACTGATGTCCTGTTCCGATGCCGTCATCCCTGACAGGCCGAGCAAAGCCCTTCGATTTCCATCGGGCGTCTCCCGGAAACGAACCTTCGCAGGGACGCTGTTCGATTGATGCAGGCTCGGAGCGGCTCGGCGGCGATCTCACTCACGCAATCGCAGGCCGTACAGACGAGGAGGATGGCGCAATCGCCGGCGGTTTGCGGATCACAGCAGACGTAGGCCTTGCGCAGACCGACGTGTCGCACGAGCGCCGCTTCCATCAGGAAGTCCAGCGTCGGGTACACCGCCTGTGGAGCGAGGTGTCTGGTCGGATCAGAGAGCCGCTCGGCGATTGCGATGGCTGACACCGGCGTGGGGGCTGAGGCAACGACCTCCAGGACCCGGCGCCGCAGCGGCGTGAGGTTGAGGCCGCGTGCGTAGCAGCTATCGACTGCTCTCCTGACGGTCCTGGCCGCCGTCGTCTCGTCCATCATCCAACGAGCCTTACCACCCTGACGAGGCCGCTCCCATCCGAGGGGTCGACGTCGGACCAAACTCCCCGGTTGCGGGTTAGGAGTCGATGAAACTATGGAGCTTTGCTCATCGAAGCAGGTGCGGGGCGACCCGCCGTCGAGACTTGGTTCCCTCGGCAAGGTGAAGGCACCGACCATGAAGGATGATCCATGCATCGGTCTCTGTCAGTTCGATGGGAAGACCGGGTGGTGCCTGGGCTGCGGTCGTACGCTTCCGGAGGTGAGGGCTTGGCGTAAGATGACGCCGTACCGCCGCACGGCCCTCGCTCGCGAACTTCCGCGCCGGATGCAGCAGGTGACCGACTCCGCATCCGCGGCCGAGCCAAGCCGAAGGCGCGCCCGGGCCCCTTAGTGCCGGCGGGACGACGCATGGTGCCGGACGGACCCAAACGGAAGCATGATCCCTATGGCAGGCATTCCCGTTCACCGGCATTGGCTGCGACGCCGGTTTCAGGTTCAACCTGGTTTTCCCCGGCGGCTTCGGAGCAGGAGCGGTCGTCGCGCAGCATCGGGCGCCGTTCCCTACGCCCGCGCGATCCAGCCCCGCCAGGTGAAGGCGGCGTAGAACAGGGCAACGTCCGTGAAACCACCTTCCCTTAGGATGGCGGCATCGTCCCCGGGGCTCAGGGCAGGCAGGCTCGCATCGACGGCCAAGCGAGCCTTCCGTGCCGTTTCCGGTTCGGCCCCCGATGCGAGCGCGTACGCTTCGTAGCGACCCAACCAGCGCTCCCGCTCACCCTGCTCCTGCGGAAAGCTCGTGTGCGCGGCGACGAACGGAGCGCGCGACCTCAGCCGCTGATGGATACTCCGAACCGTTGCCTGCCGTTCGACGCCTTCGAGGAAGTGGAGCGTGAGAAGGCAGGTGGCCGCATCAAAGGGACCGGCCGGGGCGTCGTCGATGTAGCCCTGGACCAGGGTCACCCGTTCCATCAGGGGACCGAGCGTCCGCTCGGCCTGCAGAAGCATCTCCTTCGCGGGATCGACGCCGACGAAGGTCCATTCCGGTTGGGCCTCGGCAAGGGCCCGTAGCTCCAAGCCACCGCCGGTGCCGAGCACCAGGACATGTGCGTCATGTCGGGTTCCCTCGGCGAGGAGGATGGCGGTCATTCTATGAAGGGCCTCGAAGCCGGGAACGAAGCGGCGTGGTCCTTCGTGGTACTTCGCGGCGGCCGCCGGATCGTCGAAGACAGCGATGAAATCAAGGGGCTGGTCTTGGCCGCTACGCGCCATCGGGACGGGCTTCCTTTCGGTTGGTTTCACGCTTCGAAAGCCGGGCATGGAAATCGACGCTGAGCTGCCCGAGGGTCACGTCGCCTAGGCGCGCGAGCAGCAAGCGCTCGGCGTCCTCGAAGGCGGTCGCGAGCGCTGCGTTTACGGCCTGCTCGACAAGGCACGCCGGGAATGCGTTGCGATGCCCCATCGCGAAGATCTCGGGCGCTCCAAGGGCAAGATAGACATCGTGCAGGGTGATGCGGTCGAGGTCACAGGAGAGGCTCCATCCTCCTCCGTGTCCCTTTTCTGATGTTACGAGGCTGAGGTCGCGCAAGCCGCCCATGATGCGACGAACCACGACCGGATTGGTCTGCATCACCATGGCGAGCCGCTCGGATGTCACCGGCGTCTCGAACTCGGCCATGTGAAGGAGGACGTGGAGCACGCCCGACAATCGGCTGTCCCGCCTCATGTAACTTCGATAGTGTCATGTCTTGTATCGTGTCAACGCCTCTCGGCTGGTCCCGACCTGATCCGCAGCCCTTTGCTGGATGAGGAGGGCACGTTGGCTGTGAGCTGCAGATTACGGTTTCGTTACAGCGATGGTGCGGCTCGAACTGCGGTGGAAGATCCATGCGCGAGTCCGGTCGTACCGTAGGGTCTGCTTTAATCGGAGCATCGCCCAAGAACGGACGGCCAGAAATCCACCCAACCCAGCCGTTTAGTGGACCGGCGGGTCCCGACCCAGGCTGTGTGAAAACGCGGCCCCGTTCCGAAATCGTAGAAGAATCCTCTTGGTGGCAGGCATTCCAGCCTACCAGACCACCGTTCTGATGCAATTAGGGCGCCGGTTTCAGCACTACTGACGGTGTTCGAAGGGGAGATCCTTCTATCGCTTCCACGTTTTCACACAGCCTCGACCCAACACAGTCATAAGGATCGCCATCAGCGCTTCCCGAAAGCGGCCATTCGTCGGCCGTCCGGCAATTTCGGCTCGGGATGGGTAACGGACCTTGACCTTCTGCCCCGAAGCGGACACCGAACCATTGGAGTGCAGCAGTCACCGTCTACCGGCAGAGGCCAAGCTGCCTCTGTCAATGATCTCGACCGCGCCACGACGTAGCTCGACCAGACCAGCCTCTGCCCATTGCGCCAGAATGCGACTCACCACCTCGCGGACGCTGCCGATGTCAGTGGCTATTTCCTGGTCAATCGAAAGACTGGCGCCATGGACCTGATCAAGGGTGAGAGCCGCAAGGTCGATAGGATCTCGTGCCGCAAGCACGACAGCCTCATCCCGATTCCAGTGGACGAGCGTCCGGCGAACAAATTCTGAGTGACCCGTTCTGGCTCCGAACGCATCTGAGGAGGCGGGTATCCCTGACGTAGCTAATTCGCGCATGCCCTTGCGCTTGCGTTCCGTCACGCACCTGATCGCCGCCACCGTCCTCCTGCCCTTGGGCATCCTGCTCCTCGGCCTGTGGGAGCAGGAGCGGGCCGGCGCCGATTGGGCCGACCTCGCCGCCGAGCGGGAGCACCTGACCCGGATCGTCGCGGATCTGGAGGCGCGGGCGCCGCCGGACGGGCGCCCCGATTTCCGGATGCAGTTCCGCCGCAACGGCAAGGGTTATGGCGGTCCACTCGCCCTGGTTCAGGCCCGGGCGGCTCGGGACGAGGTCGCGATCCTGACGACGATCATGGACTGGCGCCGCCTGCTCCCGCCCGTGGTCGTCGCGGCCGGGGGGGGCGCCGCACTCCTGTCGATCCTCGTGCTCCTCACCGGCGCCGCTCTCGGGCGGCTGGGGCGGGCCTCGCGCGACGCGCTGGTGGCCGGTTTCTCGTGGATGCGCCGCCTGCTGCCGCCGGTGCTCACCCTCCAGGTGCTCTTTACCACGGCGGGCTTTGTCGCCGCCGTGGTCTTCGAGGCCGGGTTGCTGGCACGGCCCGGGCTGGGCGGCGGCGAGATCAAGATGCTGTTCGTGGCCGTCGTCGCCATCGGGGCGGTCCTGGTCGCGGCGGGCGCCACAGTGCTCGGCCTGCGCCGGGCGCTCTCCGCCTTCGAGCCCGACCCCCTGTCGATCTTCGGCCGGGTCGTCTCGCCCGCCGAGGCGCCGGGCCTGTGGCGGCTCACCGAGGGGCTGGCCGACCGGCTCGGGGCGCTGAAGCCGGAGGCCGTGGTGGTCGGCCTTACCGGAGGCTTCTTCGTCAGCGCCGGCCCGGCCGTGGTCGAGCCCGGCGGCGCGCCGCTGACGGGCCGGATCTTCTACCTGCCGCTGCCCTACCTCGCCCTGCTGCGGGGCGACGAGGTGGCGGCGATTATCGGCCACGAACTCGCCCACTATGCCGGCGGCGACACCGTTTACAGCCAGCGCTTCCTGCCGATCTACGCCGGCGTCGGCCGCTCCCTCGACGCGGTGGCGCAGGGGCATGCCGGGTCCTTCGGGCTCCTCGGCCCGTCCTTGCGCCTCGGCGTCTTCGTCATGGAGAACTTCCACCTCGCCGTGCGTCACTGGAGCCGGACCCGCGAGTTCGCGGCCGATGCGGCAGGCGCTGGCCCGGCCTCCGTGGACGCCGCCGCGCGGGCGCTCCTGCGCACGGGGGCGGTGGCCCCCCGCATCGCCGAGACCTTGGACGCCGCCGCCGAGGCGCCCGCGTCCGCCCCCGCCGACCTCGTGGCGGCGAGCCTCGACCACGCCATCGCGCGCGGCCTCGACGATCCGGCGACGCATCTCGAAGCAGAGCAGGCCCACCCCACCGACACCCATCCGCCGACCCGCGAGCGCGTGGCGGCCCTCGGCCGGACCCTCAACGCCGAACTCCTGGCCGCCGCCGCCGCCGTGCCGCCCCCGCACGCGCTCGGCCAGCTCGCGGCCTACTTCGCCGATCCCGCCGGCCTTTGCCGCGCGGCGACGCACGACTTCCTCGACGCCGTGCGGGCCCACGACGCGGCGTTCCGCGCGCACCTGGAGGCGACGGTGGCGGAGATCGGCACCGAGGCGCGGGTGCTGCGCGAAAGCACCCGCCCGGGGGCCATCGCCCTCCTGGTGGCCAGCGGCTTCTTCATCGGGGTCGCCCTCCTGTGGCTCGCCGCCGGCCTGCCCGGCCTGTCCGCCAGCCAGGCGGGGGCCGTTATGGGGGTGGCGCTGGCCTGCGGGGCGGTCCTCGGCGGCATCGGCGGTTTCCGGCTGTGGCGGGGCGAGCGCACGACGATGATCCTGAGCCCCGATTACGTGGCGGTGCCCGGCCTCGACCGGCCGATCCCCTGGGACAGCATCGCCGACCTCGACATGACGACCCGGCAGAACGGCGTCGTCACCCGCCTGCTGCTGCCGCCGGAGGCGCCGTTCCCGCAACGGGTGCCGGGCGGCCGCAAGGTGAAGCTCGATGCGGGCCGGCGTATCGTCACCATCACGGCGGGCCTGCCGTACCGGATGTCGGTACAGGACTTCGCCGGCCTCATCGGCCGTTACCGGCAGGCGGCGCAGGCGCGCCGTGTCCTGGCCGAGACCGCGGCGGCCTCCGAATCCTCCCAGACTCCCGCGATCCCGTGAGGTTCCGAGCATGAACACCGCCGCCGACCGCCCCGAGCCCCTGCGCCTGCCGCCGCCCCGCCAGGGCTGGGGCAACATCTTCTGGACCCTGTTCGGCCTCGTGGCGCTAGCGGCCCTCCTCGTCGCCTGCGCCGTCTACACGGCCCCGCCGGTGATCTCGGATTGGCAAATCCGGGACACGGCGCGTCCCGTCGCCGCCGCGCGGGTGAGCGACGGCAAGTGCAGCGCGAAGATCGTGCTCCATCTCTGCGACATGACCCTCACCCTGCCCACGCCGACGGGCACGGTGGTGCGCCGGATCAATACCGTGTTCACGGGCATGCACGTGGGCGATTACAGCGTCCGGGTGCTGGCTGATCCGGCCCGGCCCGACCTCGTCACCACCGATCTCGCCCTCGACCGCCTGTGGAACCGCACCGTCACGCTTCTAGTCATCGCCGGGGCGCTGGCGGTCATCATCGTCGCGGCCCTCGCCGCGATGGTGCGCAACCGGCGCGCCGGCGCGATGGGCTAACGCGGTCACGGCCCGGGCGGATCGCTCCGAAACACGAGGGATAAGGACCAGTACATGATCGTCTTCTGGACCGGGCGCGGCTACTGGGTCGTCCTCTTCGTGGCGCTGGCGATGTTCCTGCCCCTGATCGTCCTGCGGCAGGTCGACGGGCCGGAAGTTGACAGGGCGGTCTGCCTCACCATGAGTCTCGCGGCGCTCGCCGTCCTCGGTCTCGGATGGCGCTGGAACCACGGCACGACCTTCGGGCCGGCCGGGCGCGACCACGCCTTTTGGGGGCTGCCGATGCAGGTCTGGGCCGTGCCGATGCTCGTGTTCGCGGCCCTGCTCGGGACCGGCACCATCACCACGGCGGAGGCCTCGCGCGCCCGCCCTTCCCTCCAAGAACCCGGCGGCGTTGTTCGGTAAATCTCAGCCCCGCGACACGAAAAACCAGTTCGGCGCGAGGCGGCGGTCGCTCTCGGCCTCGGAGGCGGCCGGAAACACGTCGTCCGGCCGGTACAAGAACGACGTGCCCCAGGGCGTGCCCCCCGGGATCGGTTCGTCCAGGCCGATCTCGCCGCCGGGACCGCGGGTGAACCCCGCGAGCCCGAGGCGTTCGAGGGCGTCGCAGAGGGCGCGGTAGCGGTCGTAGGGAACCCCGAGTTCCCGCAGGACGTCGATCTCCCGCAGGCTGTCCGTGTCGCGCGCGCCTTGCGGGCGGTACGGGGTGACGCGCTGGCCGTTGACGAGGCGGGTGCTCTCCCACCACGCCGTTCGCTCCGCCTCCGCCGGAGGATCGTCCCGCCCGCGTTCGAAGGACACCAGGGTGGGCATGGCCGCGATCTGCGCCACCACGGCGTCGAGCCGCGATCGGTTCAGAACGAAGTAGCCCGTCGTCGTTCCGAACGCCGCCCAGATCACGGCAGCAGAGAAGACCGCCAGGGCCAGGAAGGCCGCGACCCGGCGCTTCGCCGCGCGGGCGAACGCCGGCACCGCGACGACGGCCGCGGCGATCCCCGGGGCCGGCGCGTAGGCGACGAGGGCCCAGCCGAACACGACGACACCGCAGCCGCCGACGATGAGGGCCGCCCTTCGCGTCCCGTCGGACCGAGGGGCAATCATGGCGGGACGATCATCGCCGAGAATCCCCGACCAGAATCCTCGAACGGCGCCGTCATCGAACGGCCGCACGGTCGATGCGGGCGCGTCGCGCCGGGAGGTGCCGGCCCAGGAGCACGAGGCCGAGCCAAGCCAAAACCCAAGCCAAAACCCAGGCCGAAAACCACGCCGCAAGCCAGATCTCGTACGGGTGGGCGTCGAGGGCGGCTTCCCCATCGAGGCCGAGCCAGCGCGCGAGCCCGTGCGGGACCGGGATCGAGAGCAGGCCGACGGCAAGGACGAGGCCGGCCGCCCGGTAGAGGGGCCGCGCCGCGCCTTCCACGGTGCCGACGAGGCCGCCGACGAGGGCCGTGCCGAGCCAGAGTTCGACGGGCCGCAAGGTCGGATCGGTTCCGGGTTCGGCGAACAGGAGGGGAAACAGCAGGAAGACCGGGGCGAGGCCGAGCGCCAGCAGCAGCCCGAGGAGCGGAACGTGCAGCAGCCGCAGGACGCAGCGTCGGACCGGATCGCCGGCGTCGGGGCCCCGCTCAGCCGTCCGCATCGCGCGCCTGGTCGAGGGCCTTCAGGATGGTGGGGTCGCCCCGGTGGCGCCGTCGCAGGGTCCGCTCGTCCGCCTCGGCGGCGTCGCAGCGCAGGCGCTTCACGGCCGCCGCGATGGCCCGGCCGCGCGCCGCGTCCGTGGCATCCTCCCCGCCCCAATGGTTGCAGTCTCGCAGCCGCGTCACGTACGCCGTCACGTCGCCCGGCAGAGCGGGCTCGGCCCGGACGGCGAGCGGTCCGAGGAGCGGCACGGCGAGAAGCGTTGCGAGCGGCCCGGCAGAACCCTTGGCGACCTTGGCGAGAACGGTCCGCATGGCTCTCCATCCTGCCTTTCCTCGGGCGTCCCGCGCCGTATACAGGGAACCCGCATGAGACGCAGCCTTCTCCCCGCCGCCCGCTTCGCCGCCGCCCACTTCGCGCTCCTCGCAGCGTGCCTCCCCGCCTCGTCAATGGCGGTGGGATGGGAGGCGGCGCGGTTCGAGCCGCCCGCAAAGACCGAGACCGCGACGTCTGGAGAGGGCAAGATGTCGGGGGAGGGCAAGCAGATCACCTGCACCACCTACCGCGATCTCATGGTGCGCGAGAGCGACACCGACACGCCGGACCCCGAAGACGCGACCCTCGTGCCCCTTGCGAACGGCGCCGCTCCCGCCTGCGCCGCCGCGCCGGGGACGGGTGCGCGCATCCTGGCGACCGCCGGCCAGCGCTTCCTCGGCCGCGCGGGCGGGTTCCTCGTCTATCGAGCAGGCGAGCACCAACGGCACCGTCCCGCTCGCGGTGCTCGACGCAGGCACGGGCCGTATCCTGATCCGGGACACGACCGCCGAAGCCGGCATCGACTCCTTCGCGGTCGCGGACGGGACCGTGCGGCTCGGTTTCCAGCGCGGCGTGCAGGGGGCCTGCTCGATCCCGAAGCATGGGGCCGCGTGCTGGATGCGGATCGCCCGCGACGGGGTGCTTCCCTCCGCCGTCGCGGCTCTGCCGGCGCCCGTAAAGGCCTGCGCTGAGACCTATCGGGCCGGAAGGGCCCCGAAGGACACGCTCAGCATCGTCTCATTTCCCGTACGCCTCACGGGGACCGCCCCGCCCACCGTCGAGGCGAGCGGCCCGGTGCGCTGCGTCCCGACACCGTGAGGGCGATCTCACCGTGAGGGCGGGTTTCGCCCTGAAGGCAAATCTCACCCCGTCATCGAAACGTCACGCCAAGCCCGCATCCGGGTCCGCCCATCCGAGGAAACACCGCATGATCTCACGCCGCCACGCCTTCGCCGCCGCCCTGGCGGTGCTGTCCGCGACCGCTGCGCAAGCCGAGCCGACCATCGGCCTCGCCGAGCGCCGGGCCATCGCAGCCTACCGACAGGACCGCTACCCCGCGCAGGAGAAGGCGATCCAGGAGGCAGCGGGCTTTGCCGTACCGGTGGAGGTAGCGTGGGACCAGCTCACGATTCCGGGCGACGCCAAGTATTATTCCGACCCGGGCTACTTTGAGAAAACGATCTTCGAGCCCCTCGCCACCGGTCTGAAGGAGGTGGCCAAGGACACCATGGGCCGCGAGGCTCTGGCCCAGAAGCTCAAGACCATCCGCGTCCGCTTCGACGAGAAGACCGCCCCCGCTTCGAACTACCCCAACGGCCTTACGTTCATCGGCGGGGTCCTCGACGTGAACTGGCGGCCGTTCTCCAACGTCGCCGACAGCAAGGACCGGGTCGAGGCCGTGGTGAAAGTGCTGGAGAAGGGCCTCTGACGGTGCGTGGCACCGCCCTGGGCCTCGCCGCCCTGCTCGCCGCCTGCGGCGCGGCGGCGGCCGAGCCGGCCGCCCGGTCCGGCACCTACGACAGCCTGACCCTGGCGGTTTCCGGCGATGCGGTGACGGGAGTCTTCGCCGAGCAGCGGGGGGCGGCAGATGCCGGGAGCCCGCAATTCGCCTGCGTGTTCCTCCTGCGCGGGACCCTCGCGGGCGACCGAGCCAAGGTCGAGACGTGGTTTCCCGACGAGCCGGAGCGCATTCCGGGAGACCTCGCCTTCACCCCGGACGGCGCCGCCCTGACCCTCGCGGAAGATCACGGCGGTTGTTCGATGACCACTGGCACGATGGTGGGCACCCCCTACGCGCTTTCGCGGCGTGCGGCGGCGGCCCCGGACGGATGGATCGGCGTCGGCCTCGTGACGGCCGAGCGCACGGCCTTCCGGCCGGAGCCCGGGCCGGTTCCGGCCCGTGCGCCCTACCTCGTCCAGCTCGATCCCGTCGCGGTGCTGGAGCGGCGGGACGCCTGGGTGCGCGTACGCTACCGGGGGAAGAAGGCCCCGGTCATCGGCTGGCTGCCGGCGGCCGACCTCGCCGTGGTGATGCCCTAATCCCCCTCATCGCCCCAAGGGGCCGGAGGCCGGCCCCCCATACAGGATACCCAATGCGTCGATCGCTGCCCCTCACCCTCGCCCTGATCGTCTTCGCGGCCGGGCCCGCCCTCGCCCAGGTGCCCGCCGGGCCGCCGCGCCCCGCCACGACCTGGATCACAATCGAGGAGCCCATGAGCACGCTCCTCAACGGAGGCCACCGCATCGTCTCCGCCTCTGGTCCGAGCTTCACCCTGGAGCGGGGCGGCAAGTACGTGGTCTGCGAGGTGCGGCCGGCGGGCGGGATGCGCGGCGCGGCCGAGACCACCTCGACCTGCCACCGCGTGAACTAAGGCCGGCGCGTTGGAAGCCAGGGACTCGTCCCTCCACGCGCGGTTCGACGCCCTGTGGATACGGACCGTCGGCACGCCCGGCGCGGCGGCGTGGCGGGCCCTCGACGCGGGCTACGGCGCGGCGGACCGGCACTATCACGGCTGGCCCCACGTCGCGGCGCTGCTCGCGGGGCACGATTCCGTGCGGGCGCATCCCGATTTCGCCGGCCTCGACGGTGACGCCATCGACCTTGTTATCGTCTTCCACGACGCCGTCTACGACACCGCCCGCGCCGACAACGAAACCCGCAGCGCCGACCTGCTGCGTGCCGAGGCGGGGCCGGCGTCCGGGGATGCGCTCGTCCGGGCCTCGATCGCGATGATCCACGCGACGGCGGCGCACGGCCCGAGCGCGGACCTGGCGACACGGCTCCTCCTTGACCTCGATCTCGCCGTGCTCGGTGCGCCGCGCGCCGTCTATGCGGCCTACGCGGCGGCGATCCGCCGGGAATACGCCGCCGTTTCCGAGGCGGCGTGGCGGCTCGGGCGCGCCCAGGTCCTCGACCGTTTCCTCGCCCGGCCGCGCCTCTACCAGACCGACCTCTTCCACGACCGCTTGGAGGCAGCCGCCCGCGCCAACCTCGCGGCGGAAGCGGCCGGGCTCCGTGCCGGCCCCCCGGAATAGGGACGTCCCGCATGCGTCCCTCGCGCCGCGTCGCGCTCCTCGTCGCGCTCCTCGGCCTGCCCCTCGTGATTGCGGCCTTCGCGGCGGAGGGCCGGTTCGGCACCACGCGGTACCGCCTCGCCGGGACCGCGTACGCCGTGCCCCACACCTACGAGTTTTCCCGAAACTTCCGCCTACCCTGGCTCGACGCGCTCCCGGGGCTCGGCCGGGAGCCGGCGGACGCGCTCTGGCTGATGCTGCCCGCCGCCGAGGTCGCGGCGGGCCTCCCCGGCTACAGCCCCCTCAGCCACGGCCATGCCGGCCCGTTCGCCACCGACCTCGTGGTCCACGTCGTGGGCGACCCGGACGGTCGCCACTTCGCATTCCTCCACGCCCGGCAATGGGGCACTTTCGATGCGCGGCTGGCCAAGGGCGCACCGTGGCGGCCCGACCCGTCCGGCGGCGAGCGCCTCGTCCATTCCGAAGGCGTCGACCACCGGCGCTTCTACCGCCTCCCGTCCCGGCAAGCGGCACGGCCGGCCGACCAGACGCCGCCCAGCTGCCTCGCCTCGGACACCTCGGACGGGCGCGAGGTCTCCACCTGCACCTACCTCGTCCACCGCGATGGCCTGACCTACGATTTCTCTCTGCGCCCGGAGAATCTCGCCGTGGCCGACCGCGTGCCGGCCTACGTCCTGGCGCGCCTCGCGGCCTGGAAGCGTCCGGCACCGGCCCGGGAGAGAGTTCCCTGATCCGCCGCGAGCCGGCCTACTGGCAGCGCCTGCGTAAGGACCGTCCCTCGAACGTGGCGGCCGGGCTCGCCGTCGTGGCGGGCCTCGCCGCCGCCGTCTCGGTCACCGCCTGCCTCGTGCCGGGACCGCACGGCGCCGCCCGTGCCCAGCCGCTCTACTGGCTGTCGATGCTGCCCCTGGTCTGGTGGGCGAACGGCCTGGTGCGGTTCGAGCCGCGCGCGGTGCGGTGCTGGCGGGCCGCCCTGTCCCTGGCCTGCCTCGGCGCGCGGGCCTCGCGGCGGCCCTGTGGCGGGCGGAGGATTGGACGCTGCCCGCCCTCGGCTGCGCCGTCACCCTCGCGAGCGCGTGTGCGAGCCTCGCGGTCCACCGCGACAGCCTGGTCGCCCGCGAGGGGCCGGCGCGCTGAGCGCCACGGACCCGTCAGCGCCGGCGGATCGGCCGCAGGGGGCCGTGGAAGAAGCCAGGCTCCATCCCGATGGCAGCGGCGCGCTCACCGATCACGGCGAGGCCGCCCAGCAGCCCGGCGACAGGGGAATCGAGCAGGTCCGGATGGTTGAGGGCCTTGCCGATCTGGCGGCCCTCCCACCAGAATCCCGCGAAGAGCAGGGCGAGGAGGCCGAGTAGCCCCCAGGTCACCAGGCCCTGCCCGAGGAAGTAGACGCCGTAGGGCGGCGACAGGATCGTGCTGAGTTTGGCCAGACCGATCACCCCGGCAAAGCCCAGGACGAGGATCAGAAGCAGGCGGACCAGCAGGCGCCGATACAGGCGCAGGGCCAAGTCGAGTTCCTCCACGGAGGAGTGGTCGAGCTTCAGGGACATCCAGGTTCCTCACATGCGGTTCTTCCGCCTGATACGGTCCGGGAGGTGTGGCTGACAGGCGGCCGCTCCGCAACCTGCACCGGGGCGGGTGACATCTCGGGGCCGGACGCCCATGCTCGTTCGCCGATGCGAGGAGCCCGAACCGTGCTGGCTATCTTAGACCGCCTGTTCTCCCGATCCGCCAGGCCTGCCCCCGCGACGGGCCGCCTCACGCCCGAGCAGGCGGCGGCGATCGCGGCGCGCGCCGCGGCGGGAACGGGCACCGCCACCACCGGCACGGCCGTGCCGACCCGGACGGACACCGGCCTCGTCTGGGATGTCTGCGAGGTCGCCTACGGCAGCGGCTGGCGCGTGTTCGTAGACGACGCCACGGGCGCGCCCGGCCCGCTCGGGCGCTGGGGCCTCAGGTGAGCCCGACGGCACGGGGAAGAGCGCTCGGTGCGCTCGCCCTCCTGGGGCTTGCGTCCGGCTTCGCGCCGCAGGCCGTGCAGGCGCGCGACGGGGGCGCCTACCCGCTGGCCTGCCGTGACGTCCACGCGGATTTCGCCCGCCATGAGGGGTGTGCCCGCCGCGCGGGGGACTTCGTCCGCATCGATCCCGCCCGCCTCGCGCGCATGCCGTTCCGGGGCGGGGTGACGGAGATCGTCGTCGACGGAATCGGCTGGCTCTGGGCGCGCCGCGACGGGCTGGCGCTGGCGGTGTTCCCCCTCGACAACGGGCCGGACCCGTTCGCGCAGGGGTTGGTGCGCGCGCGTCACGCCGGCAAGGTTGCGTTCCACGATCGGCGCCTGCGCCGGGTCCTGGCCACGGATTTCGACTGGTCGTTCCCGTTCAACGCCCGCGGCGAGGCCCTGGTTTGCCAGGGCTGCCGCTCGGACGGGCGCCAGCCATCCGCCATGATCGGGGGCCGATGGGGGTTGATCGACCGGCGCGGCCGGCTGACGAGGCCGTTGGCGGAAGGCCGAGGCGCCGCCCGGCGCTACTTCGACTGGCCCCGATGAGGAGCGGACGACGCGATCGCGATCCCGCGCAAAGGTTCAGCGATCGCTCTCCGTCCGTCCTCATCAAGAGACGCCGATGCTACCCGTGGAACGCACGCTCCTTGACATCGGCCTGCTCGTCTCCCCGCAGACTTGCGGAGGCGTAAGGACGAGCATTTACATTGAAGGAGACATCAGTCCTGTCTTCAGCGATCTTCAGCTGACCTCAGCCTGGACGCACCCGACTCTCATTCTTATGGCAAGATTCTAGATCGCGTACCGAGCGGTTGTAGGTCTCGTTGAAGCGTTGCGCCGGTTGGCTCGGATCACTCTTGGCGCGAATGTCCCGGGCGACGTCCCGGCCGTGCCCAATCACGCTTGCAACCGTGTCGGTGTAGCCGGTGCAGGATGAGTTCGCCTTCGGGCTCATGCCGTCGAGGACCGTGCCGAGGTGGCGGTTGGCGTTCGAGACCTCGCCGAGTGCGGCCAGGAAGGGAGCGACATCCGCCTTCGGTCCCAGTGCCTCGAACCGCCGGACCGCGCGGCGCAGGGTGAGGCTGGTGGAGAGGAGGCGCCGTGCCGGCGCATCCTCCGGCAGAGTTGCCAGGCGGCGCTCATCCCGGGCGATCTCGCGCTCAAACAGGGCCGTGCCATACGCGTCCATCGCCTTGGCGGCCGCCTCGACGCGGGGGACGAGGATCGCGTGCTGCTCGCGGGCGAACTTGAAGCCATCCTCCTTGAATTCGCGCGTGGTCTGATAGCGCGTGAGCGCCTTCAGGATGGGATTGACCTCGCGCAGGGCTGCCAGCAGCTGGGAGGCCTGAGCATCCACCTCTGGCACGACGCCCGGCAAGGCAACGGCCTTCTCCAACTCGTCGATGACCCCATCGAAATCCACGATGCCGAAGTGGTACCAGGCGTTGGCGCCGAGTTTCGTTCCGAGCTTGAGCACCCGCTCGTTGTCGCGCCGGTAGTCGGCCAACTGCTGCTCCAGGGGATGCGATCGGACGAGGTGGTTCTGGGCCTCGGTGTAGGCATTGGCCTTCGCCAGCGCCTGAGCCTCGGGCGTCTGCGCCGGCGCCGGGCGGGCGGTCGCCCGAGCCGAGCCCGGCGGTGGCGGCGGGCTCTGCAATACGGCCTGTGAGGCCGCGGGTGCGGCGGGAAAATCACATTTGAATGCGTCGACCAAGCTTTTGCGCACGGCCTCATGAGCCTGGGCGCACTGATAGGCCACGGTCGGACGCGCCGCCTCGTTGCGCAGGACCGAGTCGCGGAAGCTCTCGCGCATCGTGTTGATGCCCTGGCGGATGCCGGGGCGAGCGGCTTCCGGTACGCCGGGGCTGGCGGCGCACTGGGCATAAGCCTCCAGGAAGGCGTCGCAGCTCTCGACGCCCACCGGTGTCACCTGCGTGACCGCCACCACGGGGGTGGCCGAGATCCCCCACAGGAGGGCCAGCGCACAGGCCGAACGGTGAGACATGCCGAGCTTTCTCGTGGAGGCTGTGCTGCGCATTCTGGTCCTCGAAGTTGAAGCGTCTGGTCATGGAACGACGACGCTGGAGATTGCGGAGGGCGACGTGGACCTCGTTGCATCGACTAAGTCGGGATTGTAGCCGAGGAGATAGTCCGAACCCTCCTCGGTGATGCCTTTCCTCATAATTACGTGGACCTGGCTGGTCTCCGCCGGGGTTCTTCATCCTGGGGCAGATCGGCAATGCTGGATGACCGCTTTGTCGATCCGCCGCCAGTTAGCGGACAGACCGCAATCCACCCATTCCGGTCGTAGAACGGACAAACACGTCCCGACCCGACAACGCCGTCGGGAGGGATCGGCTCGTCGCTCAGAAGCGGACATTTGCTACGCCATTCGAGCGAATTGGGCGTTTCACCGGGACTGTGCCGTGTTCCGGTGACGCCGTCCGCACGGCGGGACCTATGCTGGAAGCACCTTTGCAGTCCCGGTCAGATCGCCGGGGCGACCCAGCCGCCGAACCTTTCCTCGAGGTGCCGGACGAGCGCGAGCGCGACGTCTTCGCGCCAGGGTCGCGCCGCAACCTGTACACCGATGGGCAGGCCTTCCGGCGATGTGCCCACGCGAACCGTGGCCGAAGGCCATCCCGTGAGGTTGTGCATCTGAGCGTAGCCCGTGCCGGCCTGCAGAAGCGGGTCGAAGCTCGTCCCGTGCCGCGGGGCCACGTAGGGAAGAACCGGCGACAGCAGGGCGTCGTACCGCTGCATGAAGCCCAGCATGGTGTTGCGATAGGCGTCCCAACGCGTGAAGGCCGCCAGAGCCTCTGTTGTGTTCGCCATCGCGGGCGCGGAGCGCGACGAGAGCGATTGCTCGAACAGCGGTGAGATCCGTTCCGTGCCCACCGACTTCAGAAAGGCGCGGACCCCTGCCCCCCCATCACCACGGGTCATGTCGTAGTAGATCGTCGCAGCGCGACCAGCATCGGGCGGGCGTCGCTCCTCGACCGCGACGCCGACGTCGGCAAGGGCGTCGGCAGCAACGCGGACAGCCGCAGCAATCTCAGGCGTTGGCGCATTCGTCCCATCATGATCGAAGAAGGCGAGGCGCAGCTTCGGCAGAGCCACCGCGCGATGGTCGAGCAGTGGCATGTCGGTGATGGTATAGTCCTGAAAATCCGAGCCCGAGACGATCGGCAGGGCAAGCGCGAGGTCGTCCACCTTCCGGGCGATGAGGCTGACATGGAAGACGAAGTTCCGGGCACCCATGGGCCGAGGAAACTGCCCGGTCCTTGGCACGCGACCGGAGGTGGGCTTCAGGGCCGCCAAGCCGCAATAATGGGCCGGCACGCGGATGCTGCCACCGGCGTCCGTCCCGAGGCCGAGCGGCGAACCGCCGGCCGCAACGATCGCCGCTTCGCCACCGCTGCTTCCGCCTGGTGTGCGGGTGAGGTCGTAGGGGTTGTTGGTCCGCCCGTAGATCAGGTTGTCGGTCTCGAGCGCACCCGCAAGTTCGGGCACGTTCGTCTTTCCCAGGATGATCGCGCCGGCAGCCCGAAGCCGAGCGACCGCCGTCGCGTCGGCCTTCGGCACGTAGTGCGCGCGGCCGAGCGTGCCGCCCGTGCAGATGACGCCTTCCGTCTCCAGGGTGTCCTTGATGGTGACCGGGACACCGTGCAGGGGCCCGACAACTGCGCCACGCGCGAGCGCGGCATCCGCCGCGGCGGCCTGCCGACGCGCCGACTCGGTCGTCAGTTGCACGATGGCGTTGAGTTTCGGATTGATGACCGCGATGCGATCCAGGTACGCCTCAACCACGTCGCGGGAACTGAGGTGCTTCGTTCGGATCGCTTCGGCAAGTTCGCTGGCTGAGGACGCGGTGATCGAACCCCGCTCCGCCTGCGCCTTCGCCGGCCCGAGCGTCGCGAGCGTCCCCACTGCGGCTATCCCGCCGAGGACCGAGCGGCGCGCGATCAGATCCGTCATGAAATCCACCTTCGATACTTGCCCGGCCGGGCCCGACGGCCGGTTCGAGTCACGACCATACGGGGTCGGTCTGCTTCCGAGAGCAAGCTCCGCACCACGGGAATGCGGCCACCGTCGTCAAGCATCGTGAGGACCCTCGGCACCCGAGGGCGATCGTTGCCCCTCGATCGATGCGCGTTCTGAGCAATCGAATTGACGAATTGCGCAAAATGCGCAGATACTAGGCAACGCTGCTGGCGAGCCCGTCGGAATTCTTCGTCCGCCAGCCAATCAAAAACGGCAAATGCGCAAAATGCGCAGGGAGGACATCGGACATGCAGATCCCGATCAAGCGGACCATCGAGTCGGTGCCCGGCGGCATGATGGTCGTACCGTTGCTGGCCGGGGCGCTGATCGCCACCTTCTTTCCCGGCACGCCGAAGCTCTTCGGATCCTTCACGGGCGCGCTTTTCTCGGGTGCCCTGACGATCCTGGCCGTCTTCTACGTCTGCATGGGCGCGAGCATCGACTTCCGCGCGACGCCTTACATCATGAAGAAGGGCGGCACGCTTCTGATCGTCAAAGTCGGGATCGCCATGATCCTCGGACTGATCTTCGGGCAAGTGCTCGGGGAGGCGCCGGTCGCGGCCGGCATGTTCGCAGGCCTATCCACCTTGGCGATCGTCGCCGCGATGAACGACACCAACGGGGGCCTCTATATGGCTCTGATGGGCCAGTATGGCCGTCCTCGGGATGTCGGTGCCTACACCGTCATGTCCCTGGAGAGCGGGCCCTTCCTCACCATGGTGACGCTCGGCGTCGCCGGCCTCTCGGCCTTCCCCTGGCAGACGCTCGTCGGCGCGATCCTGCCGCTCCTCGTCGGCATGATCATCGGCAACCTCGACCGCGAGATGCGCGCCTTCCTCGGACGGGCGATCCCGGTGATGATCCCGTTCTTTGCCTTCGCGCTGGGGGCGGGGCTCGACCTTTCGAAGGTCTGGCAGGCCGGCCTCCTCGGTCTTGCCATGGGCGTGGCGGTCGTCGTCGTGACGGGCATCCCGCTCTTCTTCGCCGATCGGTTGACGGGCGGCACAGGTGTCGCCGGCGTCGCCGCGGCCTCGACCGCGGGCAATGCGGCCGCGGTCCCGGCCATCGTCGCCTCCGCCAATCCAGCCTATGCCGACGCTGCCGGGCCAGCGACCATCCTGGTTGCCGCTTGCGTCGTGGTCACGGCAATCCTCGTTCCGATCCTAACCGCCTGGGTTTCAAGACGCTTCGGCGACGCCGAGGTGTCCGAAGCGGAGGTCGTGGAAAGCCCGGATACCTCGCCCGTACAGCCCATCGTCGGTCGCTGATATGGCCGGCCGCTGGCTCATCTTGGCCGACGATCTGACGGGGGCCGCAGATTGCGCCATCGCTTTCAAGCGTCGCGGTCTCGCGGCGGCAGTGACCTGGGACATCGCCTCGACCGCCGACGCGAAGTTCCAGTCGGTCCTTTCCTACGACGCGGACAGCCGCGGCCTCTCTGCGCAAGCCGCTGCAGAGAGGCATGGTTGCCTCTTGGAGCGGTTGCTCGAACCGGACCGAAGCCTGTTCAAGAAGATCGATTCGACCCTCAGGGGACAGCCCGCCGCCGAGGCCGCCGCAACGATCGCGTACCTGATGCGCAGCAATGGCACCGCTTTCGGGATTTGCGCACCGGCCTTTCCGGCGACTGGCCGGACCACGGTCTCGGGCCATGTCCTTGTCAACGGACGGCCTCTGGAAGACGCAGAGGTTTGGAAGCGTGACCGAAGCTACCCAAGCGCCGACCTAGCCGTCGTTTTTGGAACCGCCGGGATCAGGACGAAAGCCGTTTCGCTTGCCCTGGTGCGTGGTCCCGATCTCGCCGACTGTCTCGCGCGGATCGCCGCGGCTCGTGACGTCGTAGCGATCTGCGATGCCGAGACGGATGAGGACCTCGCTCGCATCGCCGTGGCGAGCCTGTCCGTGGCACCGTGTCCCTTCTTCATCGGCAGCGCCGGCTTGGCCCACGCCCTCGCGGGCACCCTGGATCCGGTGACGACCGCAACGGTGCGGATCCCGCCGAGGGCCGACGGCAGCCTGTTTGTGGTGGGCTCCCTTGCCGCCGCCTCGAGAGCCGCAACGCGCAGGCTCGCCGCACGGGACGGGATCGCCCATCTTCCGGTCTCGCCCGAAACGCTCCTGAGCGACCCGGCCGGCCGAGCAGCTCTCGCCGCACGCGTCGCCGCCGTGATCGCGGCCGGCGACGACGCCCTGGTGGAGATCACCTTGGGCGATGTCCTCGACATGACGATCGGACCGCGACTGGCACGCAGCCTCGCCGAGGCCCTCGATCCGATCGCTGCGCGGATCGGTGCCGTCGCGGCGACCGGTGGCGAGACGGCCGCCGCGCTCCTGGCGCGCTTCGGCATCGACGGGATCCGTCTCGTCGACGAGATCGAGCCCGGGGTCTCCCTCGGCCTGACGCTGGGGCGTCTGTCCATTCCGGTGGCCACGAAGGCGGGTGCCTTCGGCGACGCCGAAAGTCTCATCCGCATCAGCGAGCGCCTCCGCGCCGTCCGAACCCAAGGAAGCTTCTCATGACCCGTCCGACCATCGCGATCACCATGGGCGATCCCGCCGGCATCGGCCCGGAGATCATCATGAAGGCGCTGGCCCATGCGGAGGTCCGGACCCTGTGCCGAGCCCTGGTGATCGGCGATGCCGAACGCCTCCGGCAGGCCGGCCGGCTCGTGGGGGCCGACATGACGGTCGATTCCCTGTCCGACGCCGGTGCTGCGGATTTCGACTCGGGAGCGGTGCAGTGCGTGGACCTCAAGGTCGTGCCCGCCGATCTGCCGTTCGGCCAGGTCTCCCCGGCGGCGGGCGAGGCGGCCTACCGCTACATCGAGAAGGCCGTGCAGGTGGTCCAGGCCGGGCAGGCCCAGGGCATCTGCACGGCTCCGCTCTCCAAGGAGGCTCTTCACGCCGCGGGCCACAGGTTCCCGGGCCACACCGAGTTGCTGGCGCATCTCACGGGCACGCCCGAAGTTTCGATGATGCTGGTTTCGCCAAAGCTTCGGGTGATCCACGTTACCACCCATATCGGCCTCATCGACGCGATCGCGAAGATCGAACCCGGGCTCGTCGAACGTGTGATCGCGCGGGGCCACGGCGTCCTGGTGAAGGCCGGGATCGCGAACCCGAAGATCGGCGTCTGCGCGATCAATCCGCATGCGGGCGAGAACGGGTTGTTCGGCCGGGGCGAGGAGGCCGAGAAGATCGCGCCCGCCATCGAGGCCTGCCGCGCCAAGGGCTGGGACGTGCGCGGCCCGCTGCCCGCCGACACCCTGTTCTTCTTGGCCGGTCGGGGCGACTACGACATGGTGGTGGCCATGTACCACGATCAGGGCCACGGCCCGATCAAGGTCCTGGGCCTGGAGGCCGGCGTGAACATCACCGTGGGCCTTCCGGTGATCCGCACCTCCGTCGATCACGGCACCGCCTTCGACATTGCCGGAACCGGAATTGCCGACGAGCGCAGCCTGATGGAGGCGCTGCGTCAGGCGGTCGATCTCGCGCCGAAGACGGCGGCCTGAGGGGCGACGCCCCGCTCGTCGCAGGGACAGCGAAAACGGCTGGCCAGCGCCGCCGACCTCAGCCATGACGCGGGACCAAAGCCGGAGGACCGCCCCATGTCGATGCGCAGCCGGGAGCGCCGGACGTTGCTGCTGGAGGCGCTGAGCGTCGGCGAGATCGACGTCGACGAGATCGCCGAGCGCCTGAAGGTCTCCGCCTCGACGGTACGCCGCGACCTCCAGCATCTCTCCGCCACGCGCGCCGTGCGGCGGACCTATGGGGGGGCGATCCTCGCCAGCCATCCGCCGGAAACCACGCTGACCGAGCGGCTCGCCGTGAACGGCGCCGAGAAGCGGGCGATCGCGCGCGCCGCCCTCGACCTGGTGGAGGACGGTGACACGCTGATCCTCGATGCCGGCTCCACCGTCGCGGCTTTCGGCCAACTGCTCGCGCGGCGGCGCCTTCGGATCATCACCAACAACCTGGCGCTACTCCCCTTCCTCGCCGAGGCGGCCGACCTCGAACTCGTGGTTCTCGGCGGCGCGCTGCGGGCGACCAGCATGAGCACCATCGGGCCGCTTGCCGTCGAAGGGCTGCGCCTCATGACGGCGGATCGCGCGATCATGAGCGCGGACGGCGTCGTGGCGGGGCGCGGCCTCTGCGAGGTCAGCCTGGACCAGGTCATCCTCAAATCCCTCATGATGCGGCAATCGCGCGAGGTGATCGTGCTGGCCGATACGAGCAAGCTCGGCCGGGCGGAACAATCCGCCTGGGCTCCCCTGCCGCGCAACTGGACCCTGGTCACAGATTCCCCGGAGCCGAAGGAGCAGTTGCGGCGCCTCTCCGAGGCGGGCGCCGACATCCGCATCGCGGACGGCCGCGAAGCGTGAGCGGATACGTGTCACCGAGGCGTCCGCGCTCGTACCGTTTGGGAAGGCCCGGGCGATCGGGCCGGGATGCCACCGCGCCGGCTCGCATTCGCCCGTTGTGAACCGCGCGCTTTCGCGTCAAAACAGCCGCGCCGCACCCGACCGAAGATCCTTCGCACATGTCACGAGAAACCCTCTCCCTCGGCATTATCGGCGCCGGCATCATGGGCGAGCGGATGCTCAGCGTCGTGTCCGCGCATGCGGACATCCCCATCCGCATCGCCGGGATCTGGGACCCGTCCGCGGCGTCCCTGGATCGCATCGCAGCCCAATTCCCGGCGGTACCGCTTGTGGCGGACCCTGACGCGCTCATCGCGGCCAGCGCGTGCGTCTACGTGGCGTCGCCGCCCGCCTCCCATCTCGGCTACGCCCGCAGGGCCACGGCGGCGGGCCGAAGCCTCTTTCTCGAGAAGCCGCTCGCCGTCGATCTGGCGGAGGCGCGCCGCTTCCTGGACGATGCCGACGCCGTGGGCGCCGTGAATTTCCCGTTCGCCTCCTCGCCGGCTGTCGCCACGCTCGCGCGCTGGATCGCCGAAGGGGCTGTCGGGACCCCGCGCAGCCTGGTCATCGAGGTGGCCTTCGCGACCTGGCCGCGGCCCTGGCAAGCCGACGCGGCGGGCTGGCTCGACGCGCGCCCCGAGGGAGGCTTCACGCGCGAAGTCGTCTCGCATTTCCTGTTCCTCAGCCGGCGCCTGGTTGGCCCGCTGCGGGAGCTGCGGGGCATCGCCGATTTTCCGGAACCCGGTCGTTCCGAGCGGACGATCGATGCCACGCTTCACGCGGGCGTCGTTCCGGTACAGGTCAGGGGGCGGGTCGGCGGAACGGGACAGGACGACCACAACACCTGGACTCTGGAGGGCGATGCGGGGACCGTTCGCCTGCGCGATTGGTCGATCGCGGAGCGGCTGCGGCCGGACGGGCATTTCGAGGCCGCACCGGACGCGCTGCCCAACGACCGAGCGCGGCTGATCGCCCTCCGGCGCCAGTTGGACGGGGTCGTGCGGATGGCACACGGCGAGCCGCACACTCTCGCCACCTTCGCCGAAGCGTGGGACGTCCAGCGGATCGTCGAAGACCTCGTCGCCGCGTGAGCCCTTCACCGCTCCGTCGTCCCTCATCGCGCGATGAACTGAGGTCTATTGTCCGAGCGGATATGGCCTGGCACGCCGCCCAGGCTGAACAGGTCTGAGAGCACGTCGAGGGCTCTTCTTCTGGATCGAATCGACACGTGCAGAAGGCATGATGACCTCCCCGGGCAGGATTGCGGTCGGACCCGACCGGGACCGACCGCTGCGCGCTCACGTCCGGTTGTCGATCTCCGGCACACCGCTGCTCCTGTCCGCATAGGCAGCGATGAAGGTCGGCCGAGACTGCCAGCGCTGCCAGAAGGCATCGAGATGCTCGAAACGCTCATCGAGCGGAGTGGCGTTCACGGGGAACTTGGAGAACGCGATGGCCGTCGCCAACGTGATGTCCGAGAACGTCGGCTGATCGCCTCCGAGCAGCCACGCACGGCCGTCGGAGAGGTGCCGGTCGACCAAGCCGGCATGCGCCAGTGCCACCTTGCGGGAGTGCTCGCCCCAGGCCGGATTGCTGGTCAGCTCGAGCTTCGGGCCCAGCCCCTGATGCAGGACATGGAATGCAGTGACGATGGGATAGAGGATGTGCACCCACACCCGGCTGTCCCACATCTGATCGAGGCCACGCTCGTGCGCCGTCCCGCCCATGATCTTGCGGCCTTCGAAGGTGTCGTCGAGGTAGCGGGCGATGGCGGAGGTCTCGCTCAAGTAAGAGCCGTCGGCGAGCGCGAGGGTCGGCGTCTCGCCCCAAGCGTTCATCTTCAGGTGCTTCCAACCCGGTGCTCGCCGACCGGTGACATGTCGTAGACCGTCTCGTCGAAGTGATCGGCAATGCCCTTCTCGTGCATGAAGATCCGCAGGCGCTGCGGGTTCGGGAAGGCCGAGGGCGAGGTGAAGAGCTTGAGCTTGTCGGACATCGATGTCTCGCTTTCCAATGATTCTGCCTGTCTGTCAGATGACAGGCAGGAAGCTAGGACCGACATCTTGCGGCGTCAACCCCTGTCTGCCATATGACAGGTGGAGGGTGAGAATGGCAGCGACGCTGAAGAGGGATGTGCGTGAGGCGATCCTCGTGGCCGCGAGGGAAGCAGCGATGGCCTATGGATACGGCGGCATCAATTTCCGCGACCTCGCAGAGGTGGTTGGCATCAAGGCCGCCAGCATCAACTACTACTTCGCCAACAAGGCCATCCTCGGCGAGGCCGTCGCGCGCCGCTATTGGGAAGACATTACCCGAGCTCTTGAAGCTATTTCAACGGACACGCAAAGCCCGATGGAAGCGCTGCGGCAATATCCCAGTATTTTCCGCCTCTCTCTGGAGCGCGACAATCGCATGTGCCTCAGCAGCTTCATGGCGACAGAGTATGACGCGTTGCCTGAGCAGGTTCTGAAGGAGGTCCAGTCCTTTGCAGACGTCAATACGGCTTGGCTCCGCGAGCAGCTCGTTGCAGCAAAACTGGTTGAGCCGAAGGACGGGGAGACGAGAGCCCGTGCCATCTATGCTGCCGTAGCCGGAGCTCAGATCATCGCTCGAAGCCGTTCGGACATAAATCTGTTCGACTCGCTGGTCAGGAGCTACCAAGAGGCGGGACTCCTGCCGAGCTGATCAAAAACCCGCACGAAGACAAGGTCCGCATCCATGCTTTGTCGACCGTAAGCGGTCAGGCGGAAATCCACCTAACCCAGTCGTAGAGCGGACGGACGGGTCTCGACGCAACCCAGCCGCCGGAAGCACTGTCGGCGTTCTCCAGAAGCAGACATTCGTCGGCCGACCGATGACTTCAGCTCGGAGTGGGAAGCGGTAGCTCGTGTATCCATAGATGAGCCTCTGGACTGCGGGCTAAATTAGACAGTTCGTGTCAGAAGCGAGGTTGGCGCAGGCAGGATGCTTGATCATCATGGCCTATCGCCCCTGGGCAGGAAGAGACACCACCAACTCGGTCTTGAGTCCGTCGATGAATCGACGCACGCGCGCCGGCATCTGTTGTCGGGTCGGGAGCACGGCCCAGATGGCCAGATGCTCCGGCTCGGCATCTTCGAGGGCGAGGTTATTCAGGGTACCGTCTGCCAAGTCCTGCGCCACGTCCCAGTAGGTCAGGAGTGCGAGCCCGGCCCCGGCGATGCAGGCTGCGTGCACCGCGTCGACGCTGCTGGCGGAAAGCTGACCCTTGATGCGCTTGGCTACCGGATGCCCGGCTTGCCGGAACGTCCAGGCTTCCATCGCGTGCAGCGTCAGACAGGCGTGCGCATCGAGGTCGGCGAGACGCCCGGGGAAACCGTGCGCCGCGAGGTAGGCCGGCGCGGCGCACAGGATACGCGGGTTGTCGGCCACCGGCACGGCGACCAGCTCGGAGGCCTGCAGGGTCGCCACCCTGATCGCGACGTCGATTCCCGCGGCGACGATGTCCACGATCCCGTCCGAAAAGGTCAGGTCCACATGGAGGCGTGGGTTCTCGGCCATCAGCCGGACGGCCAGTGGCACGACGAGGGCCCGGCCGATGCGGTGGGACGCGGTCACGCGCAACACCCCGCTCAAGCCCTCGTGCTGCTCGGAGAAGGTCGCCGTCGCGGCTTCGCGCGCGTCCAGCATCGTCTGCGCGAGCGGCAGGAACGTCTCGCCGTCTGCCGTCAGGGCGACGGAGCGCGTGGTGCGGTGGATCAGGCGTACCCCGAGTTCCCGTTCCAGTGCCGCCAGGCGCCGGCTGACAGCCATCGGGGACAGTCCCGCCTGCCGTCCGGCGGCCGAGAGGCTGCCGGACGCGACGATGGCGCAGAAAAGAGCCACATCCGAGAGGTTCATCGGTATATCACTGAACGATAAAATGCTTATCGTCCAGCTCGGCTACTGAGCGGGTGAATTGGAGGCTACCTTGCTGTCGAACGAGCAGCGAGAGTGAACCGGGAGCCGCACATGGGCACGGATACAAACGGCCTTTTCACCGCTACCGATATAGCCGGCGTGACGCTTCGTAACCGCTTCGCGGTCGCCCCCATGACGCGCGTTAGCGCCGCCGAGGACGGCACCGCCACGGCGACGATGGCCCGCTACTACGAGCGGTTCGCCCGCGGCGGCTTCGGGCTAGTGGTTGCCGAGGGCATCTACACGGACCAAGCTTTCGCCCAAGGCTACATCCACCAGCCCGGCATCACCGATGACGGCCAGATCCAGGCTTGGCGGCCGGTGGTGGACGCCGTGCGCCGGCACGGTGCGCGCTTCTTCGCACAGCTCATGCATGCGGGCGCGATCAGCCAGGGCAACCGCTTTCGCGACACCACCGTCGGACCTTCGGCCGTGCAGCCGAAGGGTCACCAGATGGACTTCTACTACGGCGAGGGCGCCTACAGGATGCCGGCCTCTATGAACGAGGAGCAAATCGCGGACGCCATCGAGGGCTTCGCCGCCTCGGCGGCACGGGCGGTCGCGGCCGGGTTCGACGGCGTCGAGATACACGGCGCGAACGGCTACCTCATCGACCAGTTCCTGACCGACTACGCCAACCGGCGGGGCGACCAATGGGGCGGCGACACCCGCCGACGCACCACGCTTGTGCGCGCCGTGTTCGAGGCTGTGCGGGCCAGGGTCGGGACCGGCGTGCCGGTCGGCGTGCGCATCTCGCAGGGCAAGGTCAACGACTTCACCCATAGGTGGGCGGGCCGCGAACAGGACGCGGAAGCCATCTTCGGCACGCTCGCCGAGGCCGGCGTCAACTACATCCACGTCACCGAGCATAAGGCGTGGGAGCCTGCCTTCGAGGGCGGTCGCGACAGCCTCGTCGCCCTAGCCCGCCACTACGCATCGCATGTCCCGCTGATCGCCAACGGCGGCGTGCAGGATGCGGCGCGGGCGCAGGAGGTCATGGCCGCCGGGGCGGACGTCTTGGCGCTCGGGAAGGTCGCGCTCGCAAACCCGGACTTCCCGAACCGCGTCCGGGCCGAGCGGGAAATGAACGCGTTCGATCCCGCCGTCCTCGGGCCCATCGCAAACATCAAGCCGAGCGAGTTGGCTGCCTGACACACGCTTTCGCGGATCGGCGCATGCGTATGCCGTCGCCGGACCGCTGAGATTTCAAGCACGGCACGCAGCCACAACGCAGCGACAGGAGATAGACGATGTTGGAACGTGTGGTCACCGAACCGGACAACTATGCGCCCTTTTTGCTATCGCAAGGCATCCGCTACGGTAGCCTGCTCTTCATCTCCGGCCAAGCGGGCGCCGCGGATGATGGCAGGATCGTCGAGGGCGGCTTCCGAGCACAGGGCGAACAGGCATTCGCCAACCTACGCCGCGCACTTGAGGCTGGTGGATCGAGCCTGAAGGATGTCATCAAGGTGACGATCTTTGTTACCGACATGAGCCACTTCGAGGAGGTGGTCGAGTTGCGGCGACGTTTCTTCTCCGAACCCTACCCAGCCGACACGATTGCGGAGGTGAAGGCGCTCTACGATCCTGCGGCGATGATCGAGATCGAGGCTATCGCTGCGGTCCACACCGCTTGATGTCACAGATCGGCACTGTGTGTTGCGACCGCGGCCTCGGCTTTCATGAAACACGACTTCGGCAGATCTCATGTCAGTCGTTACGTCTGTCGAGGCGCATCTTACGCATCTCTCGTTCGGCTCTGCGCCATGAGTCGACGTCAGGGTCGCTGCTGCTAGATCGCTGCTTAAGACCCCGAGCGGTCCTTCGCCGGCAGCGGCTCGAATGCCCGCTTGGGCTCCAGAGCGGGCAAAAGAGACGACGTCTGCTTCCGCGCATTGTCGACCGTAAGCAGTCAGGCAGTAAATCACCCGATCCAGGCATCAGAGCGCGTTCACCCCCCATCGGGAAGCGGTCGCTCGAACGTTGATGCGCGGAGCGTGGAAACGGTCTCAGTCCGTGGGCAGGCCAAGAGGCACCAATTGCTGGCGCGTTCGGTTCGATTCAGCCAGTCCCCGAGCGCCACGGTGCACGCGCGGATCGACGCGTTGAGGGGCAACGGACCGAGGATCGACCGGCAGCCAAGTCAGAAGCCCGCGCAAATTGACAACGTGTTGTCTTATTGACGAAGAACTCCAAACGGCCATATCGTCGGTCATGGCCAGCAAGCGACCCAACGCCCTGTCCGATCCCGCCCGCCTTCGGCGCGCCTGGACCGGCCTCGTCCTCGACGTCTTCCGCCTGAATGGCGATCTGCTCGCTGCGGGTGACGCCCTGGTGGGCGACCTCGGATTGACGAGCGCCCGCTGGCAGGTGCTGGGCGCCATCGCCCTGTCGCCGGTCGCACTGCCGGTGGCGCATATCGCCCGCAACATGGGCCTGACCCGGCAAGCCGTGCAGCGCCTGGTCGACGATATGCGGACTGACGGCCTGGTTCGCCTGGAGCCCAATCCGCATCACCGGCGGGCCATGCTGGTGGTGATGACGGAGGCGGGGGACGCGGCCTATCGCGCGGCGAGCGCGCGACAGGAGCGCTGGGCCGACACGCTCATCGCCGGCCTTCCGGCCGAGTCCTTCGAGGCCGCGAGCGAACTCCTGCGCGAGATGCAGCGCCGCCTCGACGAACCGAACGCCCTGACATCCTCGGCCGATCACCAGTTCGAAGGAGCCTGACATGCCGACGTTCATCGAAATGGACCCGACCGTGACGCTGGCGGATCAGTTGGAGGACGAGGGCGGATCCGTCGTCCTGATCAACACCTTCGTGGTCCCGCCCGCGGAAGCGGAGGCCCTGCTGGCCGCCTGGACCGCCGACGCGGCCATCATGAAGCGTCAGCCGGGATTCGTGTCCACTCAGCTTCACCGCGGCATCGCGGGCAGCGGCGTCTTCCTGAACTACGCCGTCTGGGAGAGCATCGCGACGTTCCGCGCGGCCTTCACCAACCCCGAGTTCCGGGCGCGCCTGGCCGATTATCCGGCGCGCGCCACCGTGAGCCCGCACCTGTTCCGGACGGTTGCTGTTCCCGGCATCTGCGCCGCGTGACCCACCCCCTTCCTTCCGACGAGGTCACCATGCTCGAAGACGCGAACGCGAAGCCGTACGATGCCGACGTCATCGTGATCGGCGCCGGACCGGTCGGCCTGACCGCCGGCTGCAGCCTGCGCCACCACGGCGTCGATTGCCTGATCCTGGAGGAACGCACCGCGCTTCAGGCCTACTCCCGTGCCAACAACCTCTGGGCGCGGCCGCAGGAACTGTTGGACAGCGTCGGCCTTCGCAACGCCCTGGCGGCGCAGGCCTACCCTATCCGTCTCGTCAACTTCTTCATCAACGGGACGCCGACCACGCCCATCCAAATCGACGATGTGGCCAGTCCCTTCCCGCAGGTTCTCTACAGCGGGCAGGACGTCATCGAGACGACCCTGGTCGAGACCTTCGAGGCCTGGGGCGGACGGCTGGCCCGGAACCGCACAGTCACCGACATCACCCAGGACGACGGTGGCGTGACCGTCACGACGAGGCACGGCGAGGACGGTCGGGAGGAGCGCCTGCGCGGTCGCTACGTCGTGGCCGCTGACGGCGCCAAGAGCACGGTGCGCCCGCTGCTGGATCTCGACTTCGAGCCCGAGCGGTTCGAGGGGCGCATGAACCGGCAAGTCGACGCGAAGCTGTCCTGGCGACGCTCTCTGGAGCCGGACCAGATCTGGTTCTTCTACTACGAGCGCGGCTTCTGCGGCGTGCTGCCGGTCTGGGGCGGCTACCATCGGCTGTTCTTCCTGGCCGACGACGCGGGCGTTCCCGACCGGGATCCGACGCTCGACGAGATCCAGGCGGTGGCGCGCGAGGTGACCGGGGACGAGACGCTGACACTGAGCGACCCGCAATGGCTCACGCACAGCCGCTTCCAGTACGGCGTCTCGCCGGGCTACGCCCGGGACCGCGTGTTCCTGGCCGGCGATGCCGGGCACCTGTCGCTCCCAATCGGCGGGCAGGGCATGAATGCCGGCCTGCACGACGGGGTCGAGATCGCCTGGCGCCTGGCCATGACCCTGCGGGGCGAGGCCGCGTCGGTGGTGCTGGGCTCCTACGACGCAGAACGAGGCGGCGAGCATATCCGCCTCAGCGCGCAACAGGCGAAGGGCTTCCGCCGCACCGTCTACCGGGGCTCGGTGACGGACGCTGCCCTCGGGATGGCGGCCCGGGCGGTGCCGAGCCTCGGAGCCCTGCTCCAGGGAACGGACGACCTGCAGCAGATGAGCGTGCGCTACCCGAACAGTCCGCTGAACGAGGATCATCTCTCCGGTGTGGCCCACCTGCTGCAACGCGGTCCGGGACCGGGCGAGCGCGCCCCGGAGGCGGAGGTGACGCATGCCGGCCGGACAACCTCGCTGTTTCCGTTCCTCTACAATCCGGACGGGCGCACGACGGGCTGGGCGTTGCTGTGCTTCGACGGCCGTTCAGCGAACGCGGGGCCTTCGATGCGGGCGGCCATCGAGGCCGTGGCGCCCTGGGGCAACGTGCGCCCGCGCCTCGTGCTGGCCGGACCGTCCTTCGACGTGGGCGGCGTGCCCGTGCTCTCGGATCTCGACGGAAAGGCCCACGGCGCCTACGGGCTGGAGGGCCAAGCGGCTCTCCTCCTGATCCGCCCTGACGGACACATCGCCTTCCGCGACACGGCCGAGCGGCACGACCGTCTGGCTGCGTACTGCCAGCGGGTCTTTGGTCCCGACGTCGGGATCTCGGCTTGAGGATCCCGACCCGGCCCGGTCGTGTGCGCCGGGAGGCGGGTGCCCCGAGCGCGCACGTCGCGACGATCAATGGACGGGAACACGCGCCGGAGGGGCGTCATCCCGCAACGTAGGCGGCCAGTTCATCCGGCGTCCCGTTGGGAAACGCCTGTTTCAGGTGGTCGAGGAAGGCCGAAACGCGTGGGCTGAGCAGTCGGCGTGTGGGGTAGAGGGTCCACAGCACGATGTCCGGCGCGTCGACATCGCCCCAGTGGACCAGCCCGCCGTCGGCGAGATCGCGGCTGACGAGCGAGATCGGCAGGCGTCCTGCGCCGACACCCGCGCGCACCGCGTCGCGAACCATGATCAGCGAGGCCAGGCAGAGAACCGGCTCGACCGTGATCGTGGCGTGGCCGGCCGGCGTCCTGACCGGCCATGCTGTGCGCTCGCCGACGCCGCGCACGACGGCCGCGACCGTCATGCCTTCGGGCGGCCGGACGAGGTCGGGGCGCGCCACGACCACCAGACGGTCGCGCAGGAACGCGCGGCCGACGAGGCTCTCATCCGGGCTGGGGTTGACCCGGATCACCAGGTCGAAGCCTTCCTCGATCATGTCGACGGCCCGGTCCTCGGTCGTGACCTCGAGCCGGACCTCCGGGTGTTTGAGGGCGAAGCCCGCCGCGAGTTTTCCCATCGCGGTCTGCGAGAACAGCAAAGGGGCGCTGATCCGCAGCCGGCCCCGGGGCCGCGCGCTCCCCGACGCGATCGCGGCGGCGGTTTCCTCCAGTTCGGTGAGCAGCAGGCCGGCCCGCGTGAACAGCGCCCGCCCTTCCTCCGTCAGCTTCAGGTCCCGTGCACCGCGCTCGAACAGGCGCAAACCCAGGCTCGCCTCCAGTTCCGCCACCCGCCGGGACAGGGTCGCCTTCGGGCGCCCGGCCGCGCGGGCAGCCTTCCCGAACCCGCCATGGCGGGCAACGAGGGTGAAGTCGGCGAGGGCAAGCAGATCCATCGTTCCACCCGTGAGACGGAGCGTCCCGATATAGCGTCTATTGAGGCGAATTCGGATCGCTCATTGTGGGGTCAGCCAAACGGCTCAACCCGAAGGAGCGACCTCCATGACCATCCTCGTTACCGGTGCCACCGGCCGCGTCGGCCGCAACGTCGTCGAACAGTTGACCCGGCGCGGCGCCAGCGTCCGCGTGCTGACCCGCGATCCCGCCAAGGCCGGCTTTTCGGGAGGCGTCGCGGTGGCGACGGGCGATCTCCTCGACATCGACGCGCTGCGCGCGGCCTTCGCCGGCGTCCGCACGCTGTTCCTGCTGAATGCCGTGACGGGCGACGAGTTCACCCAGGCGATCGTCACCCTCAACGTCGCGCGCGAGGCGGGTGTCGATCGGGTCGTCTACCTGTCGGTGTTCGGTGCCGACCGAGCCGTCAACGTGCCGCACTTCGCGGTGAAGTTCGGTGCCGAGCGCATGCTGGAGGCGATGGGCTTCAGCGCCACGATCCTGCGCCCGAGCTACTTCATCGACAATGAGGTGATGATCAGGGACGTGATCGTGAACCACGGCGTCTACCCGATCCCGATCGGGTCCAAGGGCGTCGCCATGGTGGACGCGCGCGACATCGCCGAGATCGCCGCGATCGAGCTGATCCGCCGCGACCAGGCGCCGGGCAAGCTGCCGATCGAGACGATCGACCTCGTCGGCCCCGACACGCTCACGGGCGCGGACATCGCCGCGATCTGGAGCGACCTCCTCGGCCGCCCGGTCGCCTACGGCGGTGATGATCCGAGCGGGTTCGAAGCGACCATGGCGTCGTTCATGCCCAGGTGGATGGCCTACGAGATGCGCCTGATGGCCCAGCGCTACGTCAGCGACGGCATGATCCCGTCCGAGGGCGACCGCGAGCGCCTGACCGCCATCCTGGGCCGCCCGCTGCACGCCTACCGCGATTTCGCGGCCACGCTGTCACGGCCCGACGCCGCAACGGCCTGAACGACCGCCTCCGTCGCAACGCCCAACCCGAAGGGCGAGGCTCCGGCCTCGCTCCCGGCGCTGAACTTCAAGGACCGATGGCTGCCGATCCATGGCCGCTTGCTCAATCCTCGACCCGACCGGCCTCCGCTTCGGCGGAACGTACTCCAAACCCCGCACTGCCGGTGATCACCGGCGGAGCCAGCGACGAACGCCGATCACCAGCGCGGCCGCGAGCACGACGAGGCCGAGGCCTGGATGCAGCAGGGCGGCGGCCTGGAACAGGACGAACACGCCGAGGAAGGCCATCCAGGGCTTCAGGGCGGGCGGGTCGCCGGGCTCCAAGACTTGGTCGGAACCCGGCCGCTCCGGCACGGGCGGGCGACCGATCGGCGGGACGACGCGGCGGCCGGTCGTGCTCGCTGCGCGGCGATCCGCCTCGTCCTGGGCCGCCTCCGCCGCGATCAGGACCGGATCGGGCTGCGGCGCGGCCCGTTCGGCCGGAACCCACCAGCCCTCGCGCGGCGGCACGCCCTGCGCGGAGCGCGCGCGAAAGGCGGTGATCCGGGGCTGTGCGATCTGCTGACCCGTCCCGTGCCGCTCGACGAGCCTTCTCGCCTCGGCGACCAGGGGTGCGCCGGCCTCGGGCGTTACCATCCGGACGAAGCGAGCGAAGCCGAGGGCGGCCCCCAGCACGGCCGCGTCCGCGCTCCGGCCCCAGCGCCGGCCGGCAGGCCCGTGCCGCTCGATCCCGTGCAGCAGGGCGCGGAAGCGGCGCAGGGTCTCGCGCGGCACCGCGACCCGCTCGTTCACCGTCAGGCCGGTGACCTCCTGGTGCCGGCCCCGCCGCATCACCCGGGTCTTGTCGGAATGGACGGTGAAGCCTTCCGCTTCGACGATTTCGTGCACGTATTTCAGCAGCGCGCCGGTCTTGGCCGCCGCCGCGCCGGAGGCGGAAAAGGTCATGTCGTCGGCGTAGCGCGTATAGGTGAAGCCGAGCGACCGGGCGAGGCCGGCGAGCCGCGCGTCGAGGCGGGTGCAGACGAGGTTGGTCAGGGCCGGGCTGGTCGGCGCCCCCTGCGGCAGGCGCCGGGGGCCGCGCGCCGCGTAGAGGCGCTGCCCGTCGATCTCGACCGCGTCCACGTCCGGCTCGGTGCAGAGGAGCGCGAGCACGGTGGCGACGGGCTCGGCATAGCCGAGACCCCGGAACTTGCCCTTGATCCGGCAATAATCGAGGGTCGGGAAGAAGTCCTTCAAGTCGAGATTGACCACCACGTCTCGCCCTACATGCTGGGCGGCGTTCGTCAGGATGGAGCGACCGGGCACGAAGCCGTGGGCCGCGTCGTGCACCGGGGCTTGATCAAGGACGGCATCGAGCACCCAGTACTGCGCCCGCTTCAGGCGCGGCATCGGCGCCGAGATGGCGCGGACGCCGCCCGTCTTCTTGGGGATGGTGAAGCGCTGGTAGTGGCTCACCGTCGTGAGCGCCCGGTCATAGGCGAGGAAGCGCAGCTCGCCGAGGCTGATCCCGATGGCCTGCGCCAGCGCGGCGGGGCTCGCCAGCACCGGGAGACCGCCCGACGGCGCGGCGGGGGCCGTCTCGCGCGACGAGAGCCCGGCCGAGACGCCCTCGCCGAGGTAGAGGATCTCGGACTTGCCGCGCGCATGCCAGGCGAGCGCCCGCTCATGGCGGCCGCGGGCGTTGCGCAGCCGGGTCTCTCCCCGACGCTTCAGGGCCTCTGTCTTGCGGCGCTTGTGCATCGCCTTGAGGGCGGCGTCCGGATTTGCCCACAAGGCTGCGCGGCGGTGCAGGTCGGTCAGCTCACGCACGATCTCGCCCCGGCGGCGGTTCAGGTCTTCGGGCGGGTTCGGCTGGTCGGCCCCGTCCGGCCAGTAGCCGAGGCGGATCATCTCTTCGAGGACGACCTCGTCCTTCGAACTTTCGCGGATGCGGTCGTAGAGCTGCTGGCGGGTCAGCGAACCGGGCTGGACCGTCATGGGCGGGAAGCCCCGACGATGGCTTGAGCGAGGGACGCCGGCCGGAAAGCCTTCGTCAAGTCTCGGGACTGGTCCGGTCCACTCGATGCCGGCACGACCTCCCCGGCGCATTTGGGTTCAAGGAACCCAAACCGAAAATGCGCCGGGGAGGTCAGTGCCGGCCCAGTGAAGAACGGACCAGTGACGCTTTGCCGGGCAGGGTGCAGGGACGGCGAAGCGCCGCCCAGGGTGCAAGGTCCGCTCCGGCCGACGCCCCTCAGGGTCGAAAACGTAGGGGATTCTGGCACGGGTTTCAATCGGCTGCGTCCACTCACGCCTGGCTCCCCATGGGCTCTTTCTCGGCTTCGAATCTGCCCTCGACCTGAGCGTGGAACTGGCGGCGCAGGGCCAGCATGTGCTCGCACGGGCCGCGCGCCAGCCGGTTGCGGATATAGAAACCGCAGGCGCAGCGGCCGCCGACCATGCGGTCGTCCGCGTCGATCTCGATGGCGGGGGACACGGCCCTGCCGTCGTCCAGGACCGTTCCGGTGAGGCTGCGCCGGCCATCAGCCCGATCGACGGGGCCGAGGGTCACGAGGCCGGCGCCGAGGAAGCGGTCGGCCTTGGCCTCCTGCGCGGACGCGAAGCGCAGGGCCCCGGCATCCAGCGGTGTGCGGGTCAGTTCGCGCAGGCGGTACACCCGCTTGTCGAGGTCGAACATGGCCCGGCCGGCCTGCACGTAGCCCCCCAGGGCTGCTCCCACGATTCCTCTGTCGAGACCGGTCTCGGCGGCCAGGGCGCCGGCATCGGCGAAGTGGTGGCGGCTCAGTGCCGCGAAGACCCGTGCGGCCGTGTCCGCATCGATATCCGCGCGCGGGGCGAGAAGGTCGAACTGCCCGGCCCGCGACCAGTCGTTGGCGGTCCAGCCGGAGAGGCCGAGGGTGAAGCGCAGGCCCCCGAAATCCACCACCGCGAAGGACGGCAGCCCGGTGCCGAGGAGATGCAGGCGCACGGCCTTGGCCAGCGGCAGGGCGCGGGCAAGGATCGCCAGCCGGCGCCGGCCCCAGAGCCGGATCTCGGCCCCCGTGGCACCGCGATAGATCGAGCGCCGAAAGGTCAGGCGCTCGTTCCAGGGCTCGATCACCACGCTCACCGGCCGGTCGGGTTCGAGCAGGAAGCGCAGGGAGCGCGGGCCGTGCCGCTCCCGGCGCGCCGCGAGCCGTGTCAGGATCGCGTGCATGTCGACGGGGTGCAGGTCGACCACGTGCGCCGGCTGCGCCATGGCGCTCGAGACTTGGAGGAAGCCCCGCATCCAGGACTCGGGCAGGTCGATCTTGTCCTCGCGGAACGCCGCCTCGCCGGTGGTCTCCACCGAGAACCCGTCCGGATCGATGGACAATTCGGTGTGCCGGTCGCTGCGGATCTTCTGGAATTCGTCGTAGAGGGTGTGGCTGTAGTCGATGTTGGTGGTGCCGAAGGCCATGTCGCCCAGGCGCTCGAACACGTCGTGGTCGCAGGACAGGCGCCCGTAGGTGGATTCGTCGAGGCTGAAGCACTCGAAGAAGATCTCGTCCGGATGCACGGTGATGACCGGGTCGAGTACCATCCAGGCGTCGAGATCCTCCTTGTAGAGACGATTGAAGTAACGTTGGCGCGCGTCGTAGAAGGGCCGCATCACGACCTGGGAGCGCGCATCGATGTCCTTGATCTCCTTGCTCAGGGCTTCGATCTCGGCGCGGATCGTGTCCTTCTCGGTGAGCGCTTCGGCCAGGAGTTGCTGCTCGTTGGCCTGCAACCAGGCGAAGTAAGCGGTCTGGTCCTTCGGCTTGAAGCGCAGATCCGAGACCACGACGTGGTGCAGGGCCGAGATCGCCTCCCGGAACGGCAGATGACGCGAGACCCTGCCGGTGAAGAAGGTCGGTTCGCGCAAGGTGTCGGGGGCGAAGCCGAGCCGGGTCGCCCCGCCTTCCGTGACGGCGCGGCTCTCGCCGAGATAGCGATGGACGAAGTTCATGGGGTGGCCTCCGCGCGCGCGCCTGAGGTCCGCCGCGCCTCGGGCGGGCGGGCGACGAGCGGCGTGGCGAGGTCCGGATAGACCGCCGCGAGATCGCGCAGGGTCAGGATCGCGGCGCTCCGGTCGCGGGCGGTGCCGCTCAAGGAAAGGTCGGCGAAGAGGGGCACCAGGCGTTCCGCCCGCGCGCGGCTCCGCAACGCCTCGGCCCTGAGGAACGCGGCCATGCGGTCCTTGGCGGTCCGGCCGGTCAGCACCTGCAGCAGGACGATGCGCGCGAGCGGGACCAGGCGCGCGAAGGCATCCTCGCTCGCCACCGCCCGCTCCGTCAGGAGTTCGGTGAGCAGCAGGTGCATGGAGGGCGAGGGATGCTCCAGCAGGCGCAGAACCTGTGCGTCGGCATCCTCCGGCCGGAGCCGCGTGCGCAGGAGCTGGCGGGCGAAGGCCAGCACGTCCGGCTTCACGCTGTCGGTCACCACGGCGAGCGCAGCCGGTGTCCAGGCCTCCTCCGGCCAGGTCGCGAAGTGGCTCTGCGCGAAGGCGAGGCTGTCCGGCCAGTCGCTCTCGACGAGGAGCACCGCGTCCGCCGCCTCCGCCTGAAAGCGGGCCGGCTCGGCCTCGAAGGCGGCGCACGCCCATGTTCTGACCGAGAGATGCGGATGACCGCCGAGCCGCGCGATCTGGCGCACGCTGAAGAGGTCGGGGCTCCGCTCGGCCAGGACCACCGCGCCGAGGCGCTGCGCGCCCTTCGCCCGCGCTTGCGACAGGCGCCACACGGTGCCGGGATCGAGGGCGGCGAGTTCGCCCGGCACCGCCCCCTGCAGGAGGGCGATCATGTCGCCGGCGAAACGATCGTCGGGGGCGGTGCGGAACAGGCTCGCGATCACGGCCTGCGCCAGATCCGGGGCGCTGCTGGAATCGGCCTCGACAAGGCGCCGCACGAGGGGGCGCGCCGCCCGGCGCAGGGCGCTCCCCGGACCGCTCGCGAGGGTGAGGATGCGGTTGGCATATCCAGCCAGACGCGCGTCGTCGAGCCGGGCCATGAGGCCGAGCACGGCTTCGCGGATCTCTGCGGAGTCCGATCCGATCAGGGCGTCCCAGCGCTCTGCCGGCACATCATCAGCCCCGATACTGGATTGCGCCAGCAGGGCGATGCCCGCCGCGGCGACCTCGGGGGCGGGATGCGCCATCAGGGCGGCGGCATCCGCGCCCGCCGCCGGCATGTCGCGATCCGGCCAAAGGACGGGAAGCGCCATGCGCAGGGCCCGAATTGCCGCACTGTCCGTCGGGTCGAGCGCCGGCGGCATCGCGCGCAACCACTCGACCAGCCGAAGGGTGAGCGGACCGGCGACGTCAGCCGGAAGGCGGCGCTCGCGGGCGAGGCGGGCGACGGCCTCCGTCGTCTCCGGTTCGGGGCTCGTCACCAGCGCGAAGGCCAGCGACGGGCTCGACCAGGGCAGTCCCGGCTCGGACTCGATCCGGCGCAGGGCGAGGCTCCGCGCCTCGGGCATGGCCGCCCGGATCAGAGCCGACAGGAGTTCCGGGTCCGCCTCCCCCTGCGCCAGCCGGGCGCGGGCGATGTCCAGGCCCAGGCATTGAACGGCCGGAAAGGGTGCACTGAGCAGGCGCCCCAGGTCGGCCGCCACCAGGGCTTCGCAGGTCTGCGGGTCGGCCCGAAGGAGGCGCAGGCCCAGCATCGCCGCGGGTTCGATCCGCGCATCGGCCGCGAGGCGCAAGGCGAGGTCCGGGCGTGGACTCCAGAGGTCCGGAAAAGCCTCGTCGCGGAGGTCGGGATCGGGATCGGCCTCGAGGAAGAACGTGGCGGAGCCGGAACACGGACGCGCCTGCGCGGCGTGGCGGTACAGGAGGTGGTTCGCAGTCCAGTTTCCCGCGAGGGGGCCCCGCACGCGCGGCACGCGGCCCCAGTTGCCATCCGGCTGTCGCTTCCAGGTCGCCGAGGCCGTGCGCGGTCCCAGATCCTCCGGCCGCAGGCTCAGCAGGACGGCGGCGGCCAACTCGGCGAAGGCGGGGTCACCAACCTCGCCGCGCTTGCGCAGGGCCCGCCAGATCCGGCGCTTGAAGTAGAGGAGGGTCGCCGAGGACAGGCCGATCCGCGCCTGCGCCGTACCAAGCTCCTCGCGGATCGCGAGGCGCCGCCTCACCTCCGGCAGGTAGACGTGGCTGTTGCCGGAGCGATACATCGCCGTCGCGGTTTCGAACCGCCGGGCCGTCGCCGCGAAGAGACCGGCATCGTCGGCCATCTCGGCATGCTTGAAGAGCCGGCGCAGGCCGATGAGGAAAGGCGGCCGGGCCGGAAGTCGGGGCAGCGCGGCGCAGAGGGCGGCGTGCAGCCCGGCGTCGTCCTGTGCGCACCGGCCGAGCGCCACCAGCGCCGGCCCGACCTCGGCCGGATGCTGTTCGGCCAGGCCCAGGAGCGCCCCCACGAGGCCATCCGGGTCGCCGGCCCCGGCCGGCCCCGCGAGCATGGCGGGCAGGTCGGGATCCGCGCCCGCCACGCGTCGCTCGGAGCCCATCAGCGGGCAGACGAGGGCGAACCGGGCGAGATCGCGGATGACGACGCTTCGGGTGCCGGCCGCCACGGCCTCGAGGGTCGGCGCGGCTTCGGCGCCCACGGCGCGCGCGAGGGCCCAGACCAGGGCGTAGCTCGCCTCCGACGGTCCGCGTTCCCGGGCAAGCGCAAGGAGGTCGGGCGCCGCTGCGGGGAGCCGGAGCTGTCCGATGCGCCAGAGCAGGCGTTCGCGATCCGCCTCCGGCCAGGCCCAGCGCCGGCAGCCGGCGAGGCGCGCCAGGAGCACACCGGCGCGGCCCTCGGCCGGGGCGCTCGCCACAGCGATTCCGGAGCCGGGGACGTCCTTCCGGCTGTATCCGCCGTTGATCTTCGACACGACGACGCTGTCGAACACCCGCTCGGCCGCATCGCGCGCGACGGGCTGTGGCGTCTTCGACCCTTCCCGCAGGATCGCACCGCGTCGGCCGTAGCGGATATTGACGAGGAACCGCTCGGGGCCGGCGAGGGCGTCGTTCTCGACGAGGTCGACCTCGTAGACCTTGTCGGAGGTTCCCTCCGCCAGGTGGAGGCGCGCCGAGCGGATGACCCTCATGCAGGCAGCCCGGACCGGGCGTCGCGGCGATCGATGATGGCGGACATCGTGTCTCCTTGCGGCGGCGAAACAGGCACCGATCACCCACGCGCATCCGCGACTCCGCGACATTGTGACCGATTAAGAATATCTACCCGGCCCGGGAGCCAGGGGGCAACCCGTCGGCCCCTGGCTGCGCCGCCTCCGGGAGCGCGATCGATCCGGTCGACTCGGGACAGGCTATCGGACGCTCACGCCGTTCGGCGCGTGGGAGCCGCAGATTCAAATCCCGCCGATGCGACCGGCTTTCCTCCCGGCGAGGGCCTTCGCGGCTCGGAGCGCGTCGCATCGACCGATTCATCGGGGCTCGGGGGATGAAGGTCGGACAGCGGGGACGACGGACATCTCAGGGCCTCAGGCGGTCGTCGGCGGCACCGCCGCGATGCCGGCGCCGGCCGCCCAGGCGGCGAGGTCCTGCTTGCGGATCGCCGCCGCCATCAGGTCGGGGAAAAGGTCCGGCGTGCAGGCGAAGGCGGGGACGCCCAGCGCCGCGAGCCGGCCGGCGAGCGCCCGGTCGTAGGCCGGCGCGCCCTCGTCGGAGAGGGCGAGGAGGGCCACCACCTGGACGCCCGACGCGACGAGGCGCTGGGCCTGGGCCAGCAGCCCCGCCTCGACCCCGCCCTCGTAGAGGTCGGAGATCAGCACCAGCACGGTGTCCTCGGGGCGCGTGATGCGTGCGGCGCAGTAGCTCACCGCCCGGTTGATGTCGGTGCCGCCGCCGAGCTGGACCGAGAACAGCACCTCCACTGGATCGTCGATCTGGTCGGAGAGGTCGACCACGGCGGTGTCGAACACCACGAGCCGGGTCGAGACCGCGGGCAGCGAAGCCATCACGGCGCCGAAGATGCTCGAATAGACCACGGAATTGGCCATCGAGCCCGACTGGTCGATGCACAGGATCACGTCCTTGAGCGACCCCCGGCTGCGGCGTCCGTGGCCGAGGCGGGTCTCCGGGATGATGGTCCGGTACGCCGCCTGGTAGTGGCGCAGGTTCGCCCGGATCGTGCGGTTCCAGTCGATCTCGCTGTGGCGCGGGCGGCGGTTGATGCTGGCGCGGTCGATCGCCCCGCTCACCGCCTGCCGCAGGGGCTCCTCCAGTCGCCGCATCAGTTCGTCCACGACCCTGCGCACCACGAGGCGGGCGGTCTCCTTGGTGCCGCCGCCCAGCAGAGCCCGCATGGAGATGAGCGTCGAGACGAGATTCACGTCGGGCTGGACCGCCTCCAGCATCTCGGGCTCGGCCAGCATGCGCTTGAGGTCGAGGCGTTCGAAGGCGTCGCGCTGCATCACCTGCACGACGGAGGCCGGGAAATAGTCGCGGATGTCGCCGAGCCAGCGCGGCACGGAGGGGGCGGAGGCGGCGAGACTCCCCTTGCGATCCGAATCGTAGAGGGCGCCCATCGCCCGGTCGAGTCGCGCGTCGTGCTCCGACAGGTCGGCGCGCGTGCCCTCGGCCGCACCGCCGCCGAGGACGAGGCGCCAGCGGCGCAGGCGCTCGGCCTCGGTCGTGCGTTCGGTCCCGTTCATGCGGGGTCTCCGGTGGTGCGGGCCGGCTCGGGGCCCAGAAGCAGGCGCAGGAGGGGCAGCACCCGTGCGGCGCGGCCGGCATCGAAGGTCTCGGGGCCGGTCGCGGCGTCGAGGGCGGGGCCGCCCGGTCGGGCCAGGGTCTCGCCGATGGTCCGGCGCTCGGGCGCGGGCAGGGTCGCGAAGGTGCGGCGCACCAGGGGCAGGAGTTCGATGAAGGTCTCCGGCGCGAGGTCGCAGAGCCAGCCGTCCACCACGCCGAGCAGGCCCTCGCCGTGGATCAGCACCGTGCCGCTGTCCTCCAGGAATCCTTCGATCCAGGCGGCGGCGGCCAGCGCCCCAGCGGCCCGGGACAGGGCGCGGCGCATCCGGTCCCCGGCCTCCGCCGCCGTCATCGCGCCCTGGTCGAACAGCAGCCGCACCGCCCGGCCGACGACGCGGCCGTGGACGTGCTCCTGGTCGGCGAGCGCCGTCAGCGCCTCCCCCCAGAGAGCCTTCAACGCCGGCTCCTCCAGCAGGGTCACGGCGCCCGAGACCGCGACGATGCGGGCCTTGGCCACCGCCGCCGCGTCGTCGTCGAGGCTCTGGCAGGCGGCGACCAGCCCGGCGGCGGCGCGTGGCACCAGCCCGCGCACCACCGCCAGCACCGGCTCGGTGTCGGCGGCGCGCACCGAGCCGTAGCGGGCGAGTTCGGCGAGCGGCGGCAGGGCGTCCATGAGGTCGAACACGTCCGCCGAGACCGCGGCACGGTCCTCCAGCGCCCGGATCACGTCGGCGGTCGCCCCGGCGAGGTCGGCGTCGAGGAGCGTGCCGATCAGGCCCGAGAGTTCGGCGACGCGGGTGGCGGCGCGGGCCTGGTTCCGCACCCGGCCGGCGGCGGCTTCGGCCAGCGTGCCGCCCTCGGCCGAGGCCGCCACCAGTTCCACCACCCATTCGGGCTTCCAGGCGAGGAACCACGCCTCCTTGAAGGTGCCGCGCCCGCGCGCCTGCCGGCGCTCGCCCCAGGGGATGCCGAGGAGGCGCGACCGGTTGAGGAAATGGCTGCGGGCGAGGTCCGTCTCCTTCCGCAGGTCGAGGGTGATCTCGCCCGCATCCGCGCCGGGCCTGAGGCGCAGGCGCTTGCACTGGGCGGCGAAATCGGCCTCGACCGGCGTGCCGGGACTGTCCGGCGGGGTCGCGCCGAGGCGCTCGCCGATGACGAGCCGGCGCCGGATCAGCACCATCGGGGCATCGTCGGCAAAGCACAGCGTCGCCCGCGCGGCCTCGTCGAGGTCTTCCAGAGCGGGCCGGGCCCGGCCGCGAAACCCCGCCAGGGCCTCGGCGAGGCGGGCCGCCTCGATCACAGAGGCCGGCGAGGCGTCGAGATCCTCCGCCCGCAGCAGGGCGGCGGCGCGGGCGAGCCAGCGCGCGGCGACGCGGTCGCCGTGGTGCCAGAGCGTGTCGTACCATTCGGGCGAGAGCACCCCGGCGCGGTAGCCCGAGGCGGTGGCCAGCCGCTCGTAGGACCACGGCGCCCAGGCGGCGGCGACCTTCGTCTTCGGCAGGCCTTTCAGCGTCGCCGCATCGAGGCCCGACTGACCGCGCGCGTCGTGGCGGGCGAGCGCCGGCACGTGCCAGGCGCCGCAGACCACCGCGATCCGCGCGAAGTCCTTGCCGGCCTTCCGGATCGCGGTGCGCATGTGCGCCTCGCGGGCCTCCTCGCGGAACGCCTCGCTGCAGTCGGGTTCGGCCTGCTCGCGCAGCGCCGACATCGCCTCGGCGATCGCGGCGAAGACGTCGCCGTCCGTCGCCGTGCGGCTCTCGATCAGGGCGTCCCACCAGCGCTCGCCGTCCGGGTAGCCGGCGGCCTCGGCGAGTTCTCCCAGCGGATCGCGCCGGATCTCGGCGGGGATCGGGGCGGGGCCGTCTTCGGGTGAGGCTTCTGCCGCGACCTCCAGAGCAGTCTCGGCGCCGTCGAGGGTCTCAACCTGGTCCGGCACCCCGAACCCGTCCGCGAGCTGGATCGCGTGCGGCAGGTCGATGAAGCGGATCGCCGCGCCCGCCGCGATCCCCTGGCGCATCGCCACCCATTCGGGCGAGAAGGCCGCGAACGGGAAGAACGCGCAGGTGCGCGGGCTGTCCGGCCGGTAGACGAGGAGGGCCACGGGCGGCGTCATCTCCGCATGGGCGGCGAGCCCGATGAGGTCATCGGCATCGGGCGGCCCCTCGATCAGCACGCAATCCGGCGCGAACGCGTCGAGGGCCGCCGCCAGGGAGCGGGCGGAGCCGGGTCCGTGGTGGCGGATGCCGAAGAGGCGGATGTCAGGCATCGCGATCCCATGCGGCCGTGCGGCGAAGACCGATGCGGCGAACACTCATGCTGCTGGCGTCCTCGTGAGGGTTTGTGCGGAACGTGACGGGCCTCCGCGTCCTCCCCCCTGCGCGGAAGTGAGGGTTGGGCCGCGTCGAGACGGGGGGACTATGGCGACGGACGCGGCTGGCCGGATGGGAAGGACGGCGCCCGCATCGGCACCGGCGCTCCCCGCTCCCGGCCGCTCCGCGATCCCCCCGCCACGAAGCGGGAAGGGCGTGGCGGACCGTCAGGCACCCGCGCGGGCGGCCTTGTAGAAGTCCTTCCAGCCGTCGCGCTCCTTGACCACCGTCTCCAGGTATTCCCGCCAGACGATGGCGTCCTGCACCGGGTCCTTCACCACGGCACCATTGATCCCCGAGACGAGGTCCCGCGCGCTGAGGCGGCCGTCGCCGAAATGGGCGGCGAGGGCCAACCCGCTCCCGACGACGCTGATCGCCTCCGCCGTCGAGAGCGTGCCGGAGGGCTGCTTCACCCGGGCCTTGCCGTCCACGGTGATGCCCTCGCGCAATTCGCGGAAGATCGTGACGACCCGGCGGATCTCCTCGGCGCCGGGCGGCTCGGCCGGAATCTCGAAGGCGCGCCCGAGGGCCGCCACCCGGCTCTCGACGATGGCGATCTCGGCCTCGATGGTGGCGGGGGGCGGCAGCACCACGGTGTTGAAGCGGCGCTTGAGGGCGCTCGACAATTCGTTGACGCCCCGGTCCCGGTTGTTGGCGGTCGCGATGAGGTTGAAGCCCTTCCGGGCCGAGACTTCCGCGTTCAGTTCCGGGATCGGCAGGGTCTTCTCCGACAGGACGGTGATGAAGCTGTCCTGCGTCTCGGAGGGGATGCGGGTGAGTTCCTCGACGCGGGCGATGCGGCCCTCCTCCATGGCCCGCATGATCGGCGAGGCGACCACCGCCTCACGGCTCGGCCCCTTGGCGAGCAGCAGCGCGTAGTTCCAGCCGTAGCGGATCGCCTCCTCGCTGGTGCCGGCCGTGCCCTGCACGATGAGCCGCGAGGTGCCGCAGATCGCGGCCGCCAGATGCTCGCTGACCCAGCTCTTGGCGGTGCCGGGCACGCCGAGCAGCAGCAGGGCGCGGTCGGTAGCCAGCGTCGCCACCGCGACCTCCATCAGGCGCCGGTCTCCGATGTATTTCGGGGTGACGGCGAACCCGGATTCGAGGGTGCCGCCCATGAGGTAGGTGACGACGGCCTGCGGCGACATCCGCCAGTTCGGCGGGCGCGGCCGGTCGTCGGACGCCGACAGCGCCGTGATCTCCTCCGCGAAGGCATCCTCGGCGGCCTCGCGCAGCCGCGCGGTCTCCTGTCCGTTGCTCGACGTCATGCTCGGGCGTCCTCCCCTGTTCCGGTCTCGGGTTCGAAATCCCCGCGCATCGCCACGCGGAGCGCCAGCGTCTCGGCGAGCGCCGTGAGCTGGTTGCGCAGGCGAGTGCCCTCCGCCTCGCCGAGATGTGCCAGGATGGCGGCGGCACCCGCCGTCGCATCCGCGCTCGGCCAAAGCCGTTCGCCGAGCCGCTCGACGGTCCAGCCCTTCGCCAGGGTCTGACGCAGGCTGTCGGAGCCGCGGCTCACCAGGGCGAGCCAATCGAGGAGCGTGGCGCTGAACGGCTCCGAGAAGCGCTCGGGCCCGTGGGCGAGCATGGTCGTCACCACCTCGATCCGGCGGGCCCGGATCAGTTCGGCGACCCGCGCTTCCCACGCCGCGTCGGGCAGGAGATCGAGCGCCTGTGCCCAGCGGTCGAGGAGCTGGCTGGTGCGGCGCACGCCCGGGAGCTTTTCGGCGTAGGCCTCGGCCAGCACGTCGGCCATCGCCTGCGTCCAGTCCGGGTCGAGGCTGCGCCCGACCGCGCTGGAGAGCCCGTCGAGGACCGGCTCCGACCACTCGCTGGCGAGCGCCAGCGCGATCCAGAGACGGGGTGGATGCTCGGCGAAGACCGATAGCGGCGTGCGCGCGAGGATGCCCTCCAGCAGCACCGACCGGGCGCCGCCGTTCCGGACCTTCCAGGTGTTCCCCTCCACGCCGTCGCGCAGGAGCGCGGGGCTTTCCTCCGGCAGGGTGACGACGAGGGTGGGCGTCGTGCCGTCGGGGCCGCCTTCGCCCGCGATGGCGAGCGCCGCGCGTGCCCGCTCCGCCATGCGCTCGGCGAAGCGCGAGCCGGGCAGGCGCGGCAGCAGGCGCTGCGCGGCCGTGCGCACGCCGCTGGCACGGTCGTCGAGGCAGGCTTCGAGGAAGGTCTCGTCGGCCTCCGACAGCCCGATCTCCAGCCCGTACACCAGGGCTTCGCGCAGATCCGCCTTCTCCTTGCGGAAGCGAGTCTCCAGGGCGGCGCGGGCCTGCTCCGGGTCGCGGGCCCGGAAGGCCGCGAAAGCGGCGCGGCGCTCACCCGGGGTGCCTTCGGTCCAGTCGGCGGGCCCCTCGGTCGCTGTGGCGGGGGCCTCGCCGCAGACGCGCGCGAGCCAGGCGAGCTCGGGGCCGGCGATCCGGTCGATCGCCTCGGGCAGGGTGTTGCGCTGAGCGGCGAGCGCCGGGAGCAGCCAGGCGGGCGGGCGCAGCCCGGCTTCGGCGGCCAGTTCGCACCACTCCGCCAGATGCTTGCGCACGACGTAGTCGCCCACGAGGATGCCGTGGAGCCGGGTCGCCGCGGCGGGCGGGCATTCGGGTCCGAAGACCTCCCGTGGCGGCAGGGGCACCAGCGCCTCCGCCCCGAGCCCCGTCCCGGCGCGGTGCAGGGCGCCGTGGGCGGCGAGCCGCGCCAGCAGCGCGCCGCCGGAATCGGTCTCCGCGACGAGGTCCGCGACGGGGCCGGGCGCGGCCGGCGGCGCGCGCTCGGCCCCCAGCAGGGCCGCGGCGAGGACCGGCTCCCAGCCGTCGTCCGTCGGGCGGGTTTCGATCTCCGTCATCAGGCGACCCGGCGCAGGATCGCGTGCGGACCATGCGCCGGAACCGCGAAAAGCTGGCCCCCCGCCACCACGGCGAGGGGGACGAGGGCGTGGCCGTCATGGAGGCCGAACAGGTCGACCGGTCGGCCGGCGGAGACCGCGAGCAGTGTCGGGAGATGGGAATCGGCCCGCAGGGCGAGGCAGCCGGTCCCATCCCCCACCCCGAAGCTCCCTGCTCCGAAGCCCCCCGCCCCGACGCTCCCCGCGAGGCGACCGAGGCGCACACCGGCGAGCCGCACCGGCCAGCGCTCGGCCCAGGGCGCACGGGCCAGGACCGCCGCGAAGCCGTCCCGCGCCGCCGCGACGGTTCCCCCGCCCGGCAGGGCGTCCCACGAACCCGTCTCGGCCCGGCCCTCCCGAAGCGCGGCGCGCAGGGGCGGGTCGCCCGGCAGGAAGGCGAGCGCGCCGCGAAAGTCCTGACCGGGCATGGGACCGGGCGGTGGGGGCGCGCCGGCGGTGCCGTAATCGATCACCTGGGCCAGGGCGCCCGTGGTGCGGCCGGCGAGCCAGACCGAGCGGGCGGTGAGCTTGTCCTCCTCCTCGACGCTGTGGGCGAGCACCGCCCAGTCATCGGACTGGTCCGGCCGGACCGCCATCTCCTCGGCGCCGACGGGGGAGCCGAGCGCGGCGCGTACGCCCGCCGCCTGCTCGGGGTCGAGGAGGTCGAGGCGGCGCGCGGCCCGGACCAGGAGGGCGAGGCGCCCGAGGCCAAGCCCGAGGGCCGCCTCGGGCCGGAGCGCGCCGGGCTGGGCCGCCGCCGCGAGGCCCGGCAGGGCCCGGACCCGGCGGGCAAGGCCCGGCGCCTGCCCGTCGACGAGGCGCCCGGCCATGCGGTCCCAGAACGCGTAGGGCTCGCTCCGGGCGCCGGCGAGGCCGCGCCGCATCAGGTCGCGCAGCCAGAGGTCGAGCTCGTCCAGCGCCGCCGCGACCTTCTCCTCCCGGGCCTGGCGGCGCTTGGCCTGCGCGCGCTCGTCGACGGGCTTGGCCGGCTCGCGCGCCCGGGTCTCGGCGGCCGTGGCACGACTCTCGCGGCCTTTCGCCCACGCCTCGACCCAGTCGGGGGCCGTGGCCTCGGCGAGCGTTGCGGCCGCATCGACCAGCATCAGCCCGAGCGCATGCTTGCAGGGGAACTTGCGGCTCGGGCAGGTGCATTTCGAGGCCGGGCCGGCCGGATCCGCGACGGTGCGGTAGGGGCTGGCGCCGCTGCCCTTGATCTCGCCCCAGATCATCGTCCCGGCCCGGCCGGTGCCGCTCCACTTCGCCGGCTTGGCCTGGTCCTGGCCCGCCTTGCGGCTCGCCGCATCGGGGGCGAGGTCGAGGATCTGTGCGCTCGTCAGAGTCATGCGTCGGGACGACCCGATAGTCCGTTGATCGAATGTGGTGGAAGCCCAGGCTAGCAACTTATTCTGCTCAGGCAAGCTTGACGAAGCTCGCCCGATGCTATTCTTTCTCCATCCCGATTCGAAGTAGACTTACCGGTTGAGCGTGATCCTTCTCGCAAATGCCTCACGAGCCTCTGGGCTCGCCGTGCTAGACCGGCCTTATGTTTCGCCGGCTCTTGTCACATGGGTTCACGCCGCGTGATGACATCGATCGCGGGCCTGCCGGACTTCCTGATCTACCTCGGCACGGCGGCGGGACTGGTCGGCCTGTACCTGCTGACCTACACCCTCGCCACGGCGCATAACGAGGTCGCGCTGATCCGGCGGGACGTGACGGCGGCTGCGATCGCGCTCGGCGGCAGCCTGCTCGGCTTCACCCTGCCGCTCGCCGTGGCGATCTACAACGCTGGCTCCCTGCTCGACTGCCTGATCTGGGGCCTCGTCGCCCTCGTGGTGCAGATCGCGATCTATTGGCTGGTCCGCCTCGCGGTGCCGGACCTGTCGCGGCGGATCGAGGAGGACCGGGCGGCGGCCGCGATCCTGCTCGGCGCGGCCTCCCTGGCGGGCGGCGTCCTGAACGCCGCCGCGATGACCTATTGAGGCCCGGTTGACCGGAACCGCTCCCCCTGCCGATCCTGCCGCGGCCAATCCAGCCGGAAGCCCTCCCGAAGCGGCGCAGCCGCGGCGTCGCACCAAGCGCTCTGTCACCGTCTCGCTGGTGCTCGTGGCGGGAGCGGGCGCCGCCGCCCTCGCCCTCGGACGCATCGACCCGGCGCAGCGGGAGGACGACGCCCTCGTGTACGGGACGCTCGGGGCCTGCATCGCCGAAGGGCTGCGCAGCATCGCGGCCTGCACCGACGCTGAGAGCACCGCGCGGGAGCGCTACGCCGCGACCGCGCCGCGCTACGACACCGAGGCCACGTGCGCGCGCCACCACGGGAAGGGCGGATGCCTCCCCGGCGCAGACGTGACGGAGGCCGCGCGCGGGCACTACCTGCCGGTGATGGCCGCCTACATGATGGGGCGGACGGAGGACGGGGATATCCCGGTTCAGCCGCTCTACGCACACGCCCCGGAGGCCGAGGCGGAAGGCGACACGGGAGGATACGCGGGCGGGCACGCGGGCGGCTACTGTACCGGCACGGGCGGCCGGGTCGCCTATGCGGGCGGCGCCTCGCGCGTCTCCGTTCCGTCCTCGGTCGCCCGCACCACCGCCACCGCCCCGCGCATGGTGGCGGCCGGCACGATCAGCCGGGGCGGCTTCGGCGGGACGGGGCGGGCGACGGCCTTCTCGGGCGGGCATTCCGGCTCCGGAGGCGGCTGATGCGCCGCGTCGCCCTTCCCGAGCGGCCCGATTGGGGCGACCACGCGGCCCGGGCCGGCTTTCGCTTCCACACCTTCGACGACGCGCCCTACTGGGACGAGAGCGCCTATTACGCCTTCAGCCTCGCGGAGATCGAGGACGACCTCGAGGAGCCGAGCCGGGCGCTCCACGCGCTCTGCCTCGCCTTCGCCGACCGGGCGGTGGCGGATGAACGAATCCTCGCTTCGCTGCGCATCCCCGAGCATGCGTGGGACGCGATCCGGGCGAGCTGGCGACGGCGCGACCCCAGCCTCTACGGGCGCCTCGACCTCAGCTACGGCGGGACCGGGACCGGACCGGCCAAGCTCCTCGAATACAACGCCGATACCCCGACCGCCCTCTACGAGAGCGCAGTGTTCCAGTGGCTGTGGCTGGAGGATGGGCTGGCCCGGGGCCGATTGCCGGGGGGCTCCGACCAGTTCAACGCGCTGCACGAACGGCTGATCGCGCGCCTCGCCGAGATCGCCCCGCCGCAGGGCATCACCTTCGCGGGCTTCGCCGACGCGCCGGAGGATCGCGGCACGCTGGCCTACCTGCAGGATTGCGCCGTCCAGGCCAGCGCCCGCGCCCCCTTCCTGCCCGTGGAGTCGATCGGCCTCGCCCCGGACGGCCGCTTCGTGGACGAGGCCCGACAGCCGATCGCCTGCCTGTTCAAGCTCTACCCGTGGGAGTGGATGTTCACCGATCCGTTCGGGCGCGCGGTCGGCGCCACCCCCACCCGCTTCCTCGAGCCGCCCTGGAAGGCCGTGCTCTCCAACAAGGGGTTGCTCGCCCATCTCTGGGCGATGGCGCCGGGCCACCCGAACCTCCTGCCGACCTTCTTCGAGGACGACCCCGCCAAGGCCGTGCTCGGCCGAAGCTTCGTGAAGAAGCCGCTCTACGCGCGGGAGGGCGCCAACGTCCTCATCGTGCGCGACGGCGCGGTGGCGGAACGCTGCGAAGGCCCCTACGGCGCGGAGGGGCATGTGCGACAGGCCCTGGCCGAACTGCCCGGCTTCGACGGGCGCCGCGCCCTCGTGGGCAGCTGGATCGTGGGCGACGCACCGGCCGGCCTCTGCCTGCGCGAGGCGGACGGCCTCATCACCACGGACCGGGCGCGCTTCCTGCCCCACCTGATCGACGCCTGACCGGAGATCGGTGCCGCCCAGTGGATCAGAGTGTCCCGGGCGCGTCGGGTCCATCGACCCGCCGCGCCCGGGGCCTGGTCGGTGCGGAGCCTAGACGAACAGGAAGTGGTCGGTGTGGAGCTCGCTCTTGACCGTATCCACGATGGTGAGCTGGTCGGCCCCGTGCGTTACCACGGTGTCATTTCCCACGGTGGCGGTGTGGGCCATGACATCGGCATAGCTCTGGAAGACGTCGCGGCTGAAGGTCAGCACGTCGTGGCTGGTTCCTCGTCCTTCGGCGTAGAAATCCAGGATCTTGTCTTTGCCGAAGTTGTTGCCGAAGAGGAACTGATCGTTTCCGGCACCGCCCGTCAGCACGTCGTTCCCGGCTCCTCCGGTGAGGCGGTCGTTGCCGTCGCCGCCGAGGAGGGTGTCGTTGCCACCCTTCCCGTCGAGGATGTCGTTCCCGGCGAGCCCCGAGATCGTCTCGCTGTTCGCGGTGCCGTTCAGGGTGTTGGCGCGGGCGTCGCCCCGGATCTCGGCACCGGGCACGGGGGCCGGCGTCGTGGGAACCGGCACCGGCGTGGTGGGCACGGGTGTCGGCGTCGGAGTAGGGGTGGGGACAGGGAGCGTGCCGCCTGAGGTGCCCGGCATCCAGTGGCTGAGGTCCGGGGCCGCCGGGGCGGAGCCGGCCGACCCCATCGTGTTCGTGCCGGTGGTGGCCGCCTCGAACTGGGCGTAGGTGGTCGAGGCATCACCCCAGTCGAAATGCCCGTCGGCCGTGTGGAAGGCGTTCTTGTTCCAGATGCTGCCGCCGTTGATGTAGGCGGCGTTGTTGATGTTGCTCTCGCCCCCGTTCAGGCCGTTGCCCGCGCCGTTCACGATGACGTTGTCGTGGATGTTCTCGTTCCGGATCAGGTAGGCGCCGCGATTGCCCGAGCCGCGATCCTCCTCGATCAGGCTGATCCCGTTGCCGGCATTGGTGGAATCGACGTAGTTGCCGAAGACCTCGACGTTCGGGGAGTTGTGGACCTGGATCTGGCCGCCCCAGAGCCAGGCGGGGTTGCCGGGGGTGCCGCCGCCGATGCTGTTGTAGCCGTTGCCGATCAGGACGTTGTTCTTGATCACGGCATCGTAGCTGATCTCGTGGCTGATGCCGCCGAGCGCGTTGTGCACCACGAGGTTACCGTCGTAGGTCGCCTTGTAGTTGTTGATGTCCGTCCAGAGACCGTTTCCGGCATTGTCGTGGGAGTAATTGTCCTTGACCAGGAGGTTGGTGGTCTCGGTGAACTTGGAGCCGCCGCCCTCCCAGCTCATGTCGATCCCCGACCAGGACCCGTTGCGCGCGAGTTCGTTGCCCTGGACGACGATGTTGGCGCCGCCGCCGTCGAGCCCCATCTCGCCGTTGTCGTGGACGTAATTGCCGATGATCTTGCCGTTGGTGCCGACATTCGCGCCGACGCCGTAGATGAGGCGGATCTCGTTGTTCTGGATGGTCCAGCCCTGGCCGCTGCCACCGTCGATGGCCGAGAACTGCGCCGGCGTGTTGTACTTCTCCACCGTGAGATTGGAGATGGTCACGTTGTTGGCGGTGCCGTTGAAGGCGACCGCGCTCTGTCCGGTCTCGACCTTGTGCCCGGTCGGGTCACTGCCGAGATAGATCTTGTCGGCTGCATAATCGAAGTAGAACGATCCCGCCGTCAGCTTCGAGAGCGCGTCGACCGGCTTCAGGGGCTTGTCGTCGAAGAAGACGGTCTCCGGGTAGCCGCCGCGCTGGGCGCCGGGGGCCGCGTGGTCCGTCAGGTTACGAACGCCTTCCTGCGTCTGTCCACCGATGACCCAGGCCGACCCGGACTTGGTGAAGGACGTGACGAGCTCCGACCCGTTCAGCACGGCGCCGGGAGCGCCGATGAACACGTCTCCGTCCTTGGGCTGGATTGTCACCTCCCGGTGCGTGCCGGCGGCGAACCAGAACGTGGATCCGGTCGGAGCCTGGTTGACGATCTGCTGATAATTCGCACCGACCGCGAGTTCGATGGAGCCCGGGGGCTTCTGCGCAGCGGTGACACCGTATTGAGCCATGCGTGTTGAACTTTCTTGATCGTTATTCTGCTGTGATGGAAGGATCGTCGTCTTGACCGAACGCTGGATCGTCCCGCGAACGAAGACGGACGCGGCTCGACCTTGATCGGGATCTCAAGTCGACCTTGATAGCGATCTCATGGGCCCGAGTTTCCACGACGCAGCACCCGTCGATGCCGCGATGGGCGGCCTACGACGTCACGTCGACTTGGAGACGATGCTGTGTAGAGGGGACGGTGACCGGCGCACGACAGGCACAGGTCTTCCGCACGACGGTTGCGTTGCTCGAGAAGTCAGGTCCACGTGAGGCGGGAGGAGGTGCGAGGGGGAACGGACACAGCCTCGGACGAAGCCGCGCCTTCCGACGCCTGGATCGGGCCTTGCGGGTCACGGAGCGTTTCGCGCAGCACCGTGACGGGCTCGGCCGAGCCCGTCAGATCACCGGAGAATCCGAGTGTTCCAATCGCACAAGATGATCATAAACATTTGAAGGTTTTACAGACTGATATCCTATGATTAGGAATTCTATTTTGTGTATATAATCCTCCTCTGACCTGTGATTACTATACAAAAGACACAAAACAATGTGTCATGAATGTGGCAGGCCGAAGTATGACATCTATCAATACTTAGGCGTCATCTTCGAGTTTTAAGAGAAATCGCGATATCTGACTTATTGACAGCCATGTCTTCGATACGTCGCACGTGCGCCGCTGTTCTGCCGAAGGCAATGACCCGCTGCCGGTTCGATTTGTCGAGAAGCAGAGACACTGCGGGGGCGCAGCCCGAAGGTCGAAGCTGATCCTCCGAATACCGGTCAAGCTTGGCCTTGGCCTGTTCGTCGACGACCCGACGACTGTACCCAGCGCGCCGGTTTCTAACATTTGATCACTATAGGGTCCGAGGCGAGCGGCTCGAACCACCGGACCCGCGACGGGATCGGTCGCGGAGGAACAGGCTTGGAATTCCGTCCGGCGGAACCGCTGGCACGGACGCCGGCCGGGGTCTAACGCATGACCCGGGACACCGTCGCGGGGAGCAGGGTCGGATGCGGATCGCCATCATGGGAGCCGGCGCGGTGGGGTGCTACTACGGCGCCCTGCTGGCGCGGGCGGGCCTGCCCGTCACCCTGATCGGGCGCGGGGCGCACGTGGCGGCGGTGCGCGCCCGGGGCCTGCACCTCGAGGCCGAGGCGTGGAGCGGGTTCGTGCCGATGGGGGCTACGACGGAGGCCGGGGGCGTCGCCGGGGCCGCCTGCGTGCTGGTCTGCGTGAAGTCGGGGGACACCGAGGCGGTCGGGCGGGGCATCGCCCCGCACCTCGACGCCGACGCGACGGTGCTGAGCCTCCAAAACGGTGTCGACAACGCCGAGCGTCTGGGCGTCGTCATCGGCCGGCCGGTGGTGCCGGTGGCGGTCTACGTCGCCACCGAGATGGCGGGACCGGGCCACGTCAAGCACCACGGGCGCGGCGACCTCGTGATCGGTCCCGGCCCCGCGAGTGACCGGATCGCCGTCGCCTTCACCGCCGCCGGCATTCCCACGACGGTGTCGTCGAACGCCCTCGAGGCGCTCTGGGGCAAGCTCGTCATGAACTGCGCCTACAACGCGCTCTCGGCCCTCACGCGCCTGCCCTACGGGCGCATGCTGGGGGTGGCGGGCATCGCCGACGTAATGGCGGACGTGGTGGCCGAATGCGCCGCGGTGGCGGAGGCGTCGGGGATCGCGCTCCCCGCCGACATCCTCAGCCGCGTTCTCGCCCTGGCCACCGCCATGCCGGAGCAGTTCTCCTCGACGGCGCAGGATCTCGCCCGGGGCAAGCCGAGCGAGATCGACCACCTGAACGGGTTCATCCTCCGCCAGGGCGCCGCGACAGGCGTGGCGACTCCGGTGAACCGGGTGCTCCACACGCTCGTGCGGGCGGCCGAGTCGGGGACGCGCGGCTAATATCCCCGCGCGCGGTCGATGCCGGCCGGCACCCGCCCGGTCTCGCGGAACGCGCGCACGGTCGCCGCGACGATGGCGGCGGCCGAGGCAAGCGTCGTCGGCGCGGCGACGTGGGGCAGGATCGTCACGCCGGGATGCGACCACAGCCGGTGGCCGCGCGGCAGGGGCTCGGTCTCGAACACGTCGAGGATGGCGTGACTCAGGACGCCCGCATCCAGGGCCTCGATCAGGTCGCCCTCGACCACGTGCGCGCCCCGCCCGTAATTCACCAGGGCAGCGCCCCGGGGCAGGCGCGCGAAGGCCTCCCGATCGAGGAGCCCCCGCGTCTCGACGGTCAGGGGCAGAAGGTTGACGAGGATGTCGGTGCAGGCGAGCGCCCGCGCCCAGCTCTCCGGACCGGACAGGACGGGAACACCGTCCCGTGCCGTGCCGGAGCGGCTCCAGCCCTGGACCGTGAAACCGATGGCCTGCAGCAGCTTTGCCGCAGCGCTCCCCATCTCACCCATCCCCAGGAGGGTCACGTGCCGCTCACGCGCCGGGCGCACCGCGTGCTGGCGCCACAGGCCCTGGCGCTGCTGCTCGGCGTAGCGGGGAAGGTCGCGGTGCAGGTGCAGGACGGCGGCGGCCACTGCCTCCGCCATGGCGCCGGCGAGTGCCGGATCGACGAGGCGCACGACCGGTACCGGCGGCAGGGTTTCGTCGAGGACCAGGCGGTCCACCCCCGCCCAGAGGCTGTGGACCCAGCGCAGGGCCGGCAGTCCCGCCAGCGCGCCGGGGGGCGGATTGGCGACGATCGCGATCTCGGCGGAAGGCGCGGCCCCGGATTCAACGTGTCCCGACTCTGTGGCCCCCAGGAGCGTTTCCCCGGGCATGGCCTCGACGAGGGCGGCGCGCCAGGCCGCCTCCTCGGCGGGCTCCAGGCTGGTGACCAGCAGGATGGGGGATGGCATGCGGGTCGGCTCCCTGTGGGACGGCACCGGGCCGGGCCGCGACGTACGATCCCTATCAGACCCGGACGCCGAAGTTTCGGCCCGTGAGGAGAGCCGTGGCTCCGGCGCTCAGGCCGAAACGCGGAAGGCCGGCGCCCGTAGGCCGCGCACGTCGAAATCCACGAGGCGCCCGAGATCCACCAGGAGCGTGCGCCCGTGCTCCGGGTCGGCGGCGCGCTCCGCCGGGGTCATGCCCTCGTAGGCGCTGGTGACGAGGAGGCGGTCGAGGCCGGGTCCGGCGAAGGTCGGGCAGCTCGGGCGCGACACCGGCACCCGCACGGTGCGGAGGCGCGCGCCGTCCGGCCCGTAGGCGTCGACGCAGGACGCGCCCCAGCGCGCGCACCAGATCCGGCCCTCGGTATCGACGGTGGCACCGTCGAGGCCGCCCTCCCCTCCGCGATGGTCGTAGAGGGTGGCCGGCTCCCCGGTCGGCAGGCCGGTGCGGGGATCGAGGGCGACGCGGTTCAGCAGGCCCCTGTCGGTGTCGGCGAAGTACCCGGTCGCCCCATCCGGGGCGAAGCAGATCGCGTTCGGAATGGTCAGGCCACCGTAGAGGCGCGTCACGCGCGTTCCGGCGACGTGGTAGATCGCGCCGCGCTGCGGCTCGGCCGCCCGCCCCATCGTGCTGATCCAGAGGGCGCCGCTCGGATGGACCCGGCCGTCATTGGAGCGTGTGCCGGCCTCCTCGGCTTCCAGTGGACAGAACCGCGTGAGCTGTCCGTCCGCGAGGCCGCGCAGGTAGAGGCCGTCCTCCGCCGCCAGCAACTGCCGGTCCGCGTCCACCGCCGCCACCGCGCTCGCCATCACCGGCAGGGCATGCACCCGGACGGCGCCCCCCGCCAGGGGCGCCTCGAACAGGCGCCGCTCCAGGATGTCGACCCACCAGGCGGTATCCGTCGCCGGGTCGTAGCTGGGCCCCTCGCCGAGGTGACAGCGGGGCGCATCGAGGAGGGAAATGGCGGTCTCTGGCATGCGGCGCGATCCGGAACGATGTTCAGGGGCGGCTGGAGCCGTTCCCGCGCGTTGCGATGGGAAGCCGTTCCGAGCCTTTGTCGTGAACGCGGTGCCGTACGCCGAGACGGCATCCGACCTGGTGCAAAGCGCTCCGTCGGCTCATGTTCCTGAAGCGTCGGGACCGACCCCGTGTCCCGATCGCCGGCGGGACAGCGCCTGACACGGGGCCACGGCGGCTTCGGGACGGGGCGATTCATCACGTCGGCGGAAGCGTCGCGGGCATCCGGCACCGATCGGGGTGTCGGGCGTTGCCGAGCGGACGGCGCATCCGCGCCGCCGGCCCCGGCCACACCCATGCCGTGGCCCGTCCGGTGACGCCTTGGAGATTCGCATGTCTGGTTCGACGCGGTTGCTGTTCGGAGGCGCCCTCTGCGCGGCCTCGCTGCTGATGGGAGCGGCCGGTGCCGCCGCCGATTGCGTCCGCACCGTCCACAACCGCTCGCCGCTGGTGCTGGTCGCCTCTCAGGATGGCGGCCCGTCCTTCAGCGTCCGGCCCGGCGGCTCGCGGTCGATCCGCCTCTCGCGCCCGGGCACGCTCAATCTCGCCGGCTATTGCGGACGGCCCGGCCTGCGCGGCGATCCCGCCGCCCTCGGCGCCCCGGTGGTACAGGAAACCTTCGGCTACCAGGCGGTCCTGGACCGCTGCTACTTCGAGTTCGGCCACGATTTCTTCGCCAACGAACTGGGGCGCGGCTTCGCGCCCTACGAGACGACCCGGCCGTTCGCACTGAACAACCCGCGACAGGGCGACATCGTGCTTCACACCGACCGGTCCGCCTGCCTGCCCACCTTCTGAGGCATCGATCCGTCCCGGCGGCCCGCGCCGCCGGGGAACGGGGAACGCAAGGGAAGCGGACGCACGAAGGGAACCGGAAGAACTGGTGCTTCTTCCCCTGATGAAACAGGCAGGAGGGCGCTTTGAGCACCGAGCAGAACCGGACACCCGAACCCGCCGGCACACCGCAGGCGCGGCAGGCCGACAAAGCCGAGATGGAGGCCGCGGTCGGGGGCCCCCACGCGCCGGCCTCCCCCTACCCGAAATCGGACAAACCCCCGGAGACCGGCGGCTACGAAGCACCGCCTCGGCCTCAGGGCAGCGAGGCCTGACCGGACGCACGCGCAGGGTCGCCGTTCCGGCGGCGAGGCCCTGTTCAGCGGCGGGAGGTCGGACGGGATTTCAAGGCGTCGAGGGCGTCGGCATTCGCGCGTCCCCAGCCGTAGAGCATCTCCACTGGCTCGACGAAGCGCTCGCCGAGCGGGGTCAGGTGGTAGGCCACCGCCGGTGGCACCGTGCCGGCCACGTGCCGGGTGACGAGGCCGCTCGCCTCCATGTCGCGCAGGGTCTGCGTGAGCATCTTCTTCGAGATGCCGGGCAGGCTGCGCTGGAGCACCCCGGTGCGGGCGCTGCCGCCGTGGCGGGCCTTCAGGGTGTGCAGCACCATGCTGGTCCACTTGGTCGCGAAGAGTTCGAGCACCCGGCGCGGGGCGCAATCCTCCCGCCATTCTTCCTCCGTCCCATGCCGCTCCATGCCGGTTACCCTTTGGTGCCTATGTCCCCGAACGGTGCCGTCTGGCAGGGCCGCCACCGTCTGCATAGCTCCCCGACGGATCAAGACGACGCAACCTCAGTCAAGGAGGCCCGCATGGGCAGGACCGCACTCATCGCCGGCGTCAGCGGCATCGTCGGCAACAACCTGGCGCAGCACCTCGTCTCGGAAGGCTGGGAGGTCGCCGGCCTCGCGCGGCGTCCTCCGGCCGACCTGCCCGGCATCACGCCGGTGGCCGCCGACCTCCTGGATCCGGCGAGCCTCGCGAGCGCCCTGACGGATCTGCGACCGAGCCACGTCTTCATCACCACCTGGCTGCGCCAGGAGACCGAGGCCGAGAACATCCGGGTCAATGGCGCGATGGTGCGCAACCTCCTCGACGCACTGCGGCCGAACGGCGGCGTCGAGCACGTGGCGCTGGTCACCGGCCTCAAGCACTACCTCGGACCCTTCGAGGCCTACGGAAAGGGGACCCTGCCCGAGACTCCGTTCCGCGAATCGCAGGGACGGCTCGATGTCGAGAACTTCTACTATGCACAGGAGGACGCGGTCTTCGCCGCCGCCGCGCGGGACGGCTTCGGCTGGAGCGTGCACCGGCCCCACACCATCATCGGCTACGCGCTCGGCAACGCCATGAACATGGGCGTGACGCTCGCCACCTACGCCACCCTCTGCCGCGAGACCGGCCGCCCCTTCCGCTTCCCCGGCTCAGCCGCGCAGTGGAACGGGCTGACCGACGTGACTGACGCCCGCATCCTGGCGCGCCAGCTGGCCTGGGCCGCGACCACCCCGGCCGCCCGCAACGAGGCCTTCAACATCGTCAACGGCGACGTCTTCCGCTGGAGCTGGATGTGGGGCCGGATCGCCGAATGGTTCGGCATCGAGGCCGCCCCCTTCGATGGCGCGCCCCAGCCCCTGGAGCAGCAGATGGACGGCGCCGCGCAGCTCTGGAGCGAGATCGCCGCCCGAGAGACATTGAAGGAGAGCGACCTCGGACGCCTCGCCTCGGCCTGGCACACGGATGCCGATCTCGGCCGGCCCATCGAGGTCGTCACCGACATGAGCAAGAGCCGGCGCCTCGGCTTCCTCGATTACCAGGCGAGCGACGATTCGTTCTTCGACCTGTTCACGCGCCTGCGGGCCGAGCGGATCATTCCGTAAGCGCGCCCCGCCATCATCGCGTCGTGGGGGTGGTCCGCGTTCGGGCGGAGCGCCCCCCGCATGCCGAGCCCCTCGCGGCGCGCGGACACTTCCGGGACGGCCTCGACCGGCGCGAGGACGGCCTCGCCCGCGAGACCGAAGCGGTTCCCCTCGCAGTCATGGCGCCCATTCGAGGATTCCGACTCATCGAAGATTCAGTCCTCGGCAGCCATACTCCCGGACACGTTCCGGCGGGAGGAGCATGGCGGGTGATCGACGCAGCGTGACGAACCGGCTCGAGGCTTCCCCCGCGATGGCCGATCCGGAGCCGGAGGCCGTCGCCTTCGGCCCGGCGGCGCACGGCGTCGCCGATTGGCCCTTCGGGGCGCCGGCCATTGTGGCGAACGCCTGGGCGCTGCCCGGGGACCGGGTCTGGCCCCGCATCCGTATCTTCATCCTCGGCGACCCGCGAACCCGGGGTCTGGCCGCCACCCGCGCCTCCGTCGAGGCCCAGGGCTATCGCGACCTGCGCTGCGACCTCGTCCACCGGGACACCGATGCGGGCGCACGGCTCGCGGACGGCCTCGCCGATCCCGAAACCGACGCCGTGATGCTCCTGCGGGCAGGCGACCTGCTCGCGCCGGGCGCGCTCGCCGCCCTGGGGCTGGAGGCGGCGCTGAGCGGTGCCGACATCGTCGCGGGCCTGCGCCTCGTCTTCGGGGCAGAGCCCCTCGGCCTCGATGCCCCGGCGGCCCCGCCCGGCCTCCTGCGGGAGGAAGCGCCGCCGGAGGGGGCGCTCGCGCCGTTCACCGGGGGTGAGATGCTGCTGTCGCGCGCCTGCGTCCAGGCCGCCGGCGGGTTCGATCCCGAAGCCGCGTCCCCGGTCTCGGCTCTGTGGCCGCACCTCGTCCGTCGGGGGGCCCGGCTCGCCCGCGTCGAGCGTCCCGTCCTGCTCCAGCACACCCTCGAGGACACCGTCGCGCCGATGCCGCCCGGCCTTTCGGTCGCGATGCTGACGGACCGGGGTTATTCCGGCGGCGCCGGCATCGGTCATCGTCGCCTCGCCGACGCCCTCGTCCTTGGAGGACACCGGGTGACGCACCTCACCCTCGGGGCGGAGGTCCCGGCGGCGGCGGCCGAATGGACCGAGCACGTCCCGCGCGCCGAGGCGGCAGTCGCGGCGAGGGGCTACGACCTGATCCTGGCGGGGAACCTTCACGGCGCCACGCGGAGCACCGGGATCCTCGAGCGCCTGGGGCGGCACGCGCCCGTCGCGGCCGTCCTCCACGACCTGTTTCCGCTCACGGGCCGCTGCGCCTTCCCGGGCGATTGCCCGGTGATTGCCCGAGGCTGCGATGCCGGCTGCCCCTCTCCCACCGCCTATCCGCAGCTCGCCCCGGACCGGATCGCGGCGGCTCATGCGGGCAAGCGCGCGGTCCTCACCGGCCCGCACGCGCCGCTCCTCCTGGCGAATTCGGCCTGGACGGAGGCGATCGCGCGTCGCCTCGCACCGGAGAGCGCCCGCATCGGGCGCATCGGCCTCGCCTTCCCGACCGGCGTGTTCCGGCCGGGCGACCGCGCCGCCCTGCGCCGCGCGCTCGGCCTTCCACAGGATGTGGTCCTGGTGATGTTCGCGGCCGTCATCGCCGATGCGCCGGGCAAGGGCGCGGCCGATCTCGCCGCGATCCTGGCGCGGGTGGCGGGGCCGGGCATCGGGTTCGTCGCGGTCGGCCGCCTGGACGATCCCGCCGCCTTCGGCCTCGCCGGCCTCGTGGTGGCCGGGCCGATCGGCGACGAGGACACCCTGGCGCGCTGGTACGGCGCCTGCGACATCTACGTGACCGCGAGCCGCAACGAGACGCTCGGCCAGACGCCCGTGGAAGCCGCCCTGTGCGGCACGCCGACCGTCGCCTACCGCTCGACCGGCCTGACCACGGCGGTGATCGACGGCGTCTCGGGCCGCCTCACCGACCCGGAGCCCGAGGCCCTGGAGACTGCGTTGCGGGCCCTGATCCGCGACGCCGCCGAGCGGCACCGCCTCGGCGCCCTCGGCCGGGTCGCGGCGGAGGCGCGGAGCAGCCACGCGGCGGCCCTGATGCGGCTCAACGATGCCCTCGTGGCGGACGGCCTCCTGCCGCCGAGTGCCGGCACGGGGCGCATCCGCTTCGCGCCCGAGATGCTCGGGCAGTTCGCCATGGCGCGGGAGCGAGCGCCCGGCCGCAGCGGCACCGTGCCCGCTCCCTCACCGGCCGCGATCCGCACGGCACGCCGGATCAAGCAGGCCGTGCTGGGCCGCGGCATGCCGCTCTGGCTGCGCCGGGGGCTCTATGCCGGTGTCCGTCTCGGGGCCTGGATGCGGCGAGGTTCGCGATGACGGCCGCACACCGCGCCGAACCGGTGCGCCTCTACGTCGACCACACCCACCTGCGCGACCACATCACCGGCATCGAGCGGGTAACGGTCGATCTCTTCGGCGCGGAGACGTTGCGTCCCCATCCGGTCGTCGCGATCCGCTCGGCGAACCTGCCGGGCCTGATGCTGAGCCAGCAGGTCGAATTGCCGCTTCGCGCGCTCGCCGATCCGACGGCGCTGGCGATCTTTCCCGGCTTTCCGCCGGGCCCGCTGGCGACGCTTCTGCTGCGGGACCGCTGCATCGCCTACATCCACGATACCTTCCTGCTGACGCGCCCGGAGGATCTCAGCTGGAAGACCCGGCTCTACATGGCGCCGAGCTTCGCCTTCGCGATGCGCTTCGGGCGCCGCTTCCTGGTGAATTCCCGCACCACCGGCTCCGCGGTGCGGGCACTCTGCGCGCGTCAGGCCCTCGTCGCCCTGCTGCGGCCGCCGGTGCACGACGTGTTCGGCCTCGCCGGATTGTCTCCGCCACCGGCGCCGGTGGCGGGGGAGCCCCTGCGCCTGCTCGCCATCGGTACGATCGAGCCGCGCAAGGATTATCCGTCCGCCATCGCCATCGTGGCGGCCCTCAACGCCGCCGGAATGCGGGCGGAACTGCACATCGTCGGGCGGGTCGGCTGGGGGCGCCACGCCTTCCTCGACGCGCCGCCACCCTTCCTGACCCTGCACGGCTACCTCGACGACGCGGCCCTGCGCCACCTCGCCGGGCGCTGCCACCTCCTCCTGTCGACCTCGAAGGCGGAGGGGCTCGGCCTGCCGCTGCTCGAGGCGCAGCATGGCGGCCTGCCCATCGTCGCCCCGGCGGGGCCCGTCTTCTCGGAGGTGCTCGGCGCCTCCGGCCTGTTCATCGATCCGGTGGATCCCGCCGGCGCAGCGGACGCGATACGGGCTTGGGCCGGCAGCCCCGCCTTCGCGGCCGCACGCGCCGCCTCGCGGGACAACGTCCGGCGCTGGAACGATCTCGCGGCGGCCGATGCGGCGCGCTTCGCCCGCTTTCTCCGGATTGGGCCCTTGGTTTATACGGAGGCACCGAATGCGGTCGTCGCTGCTACCTGACCGCACGCGCGATGCGGGGCGCGCACGCCGTGCACAGGCGATTGCGCCGGCAAACGGCCTCTCAGCACTCCGCATCCTGGCTATTTACCCTTTCGCGCGATCGTCATGCCAAAATCAGCGCGTGCGAGGAAAAGCATCTGCCAGGAAAAGAACCGGCCAAGATCAGCGCCGGTACGAACGGGACAGGTTCAAGCATTCGGGCTATCTCCAGCGACAGGTCGTGTCCCTGGCACGGAGATCGCGCAGGTGACGACATCGCTCTCGTTCCGGGGATCTCGCGTCCTGAACTGGCACAGCGGGTGAGGCGAATCGGGACGGATGCATTCAGGAGGGCCATGAGCCATTGCTGAAGGCGGCCAAGTCAGGAGACGACACAGATGTTCGACTTCGGAAGCCGGGTCAGTGGCGAGCCGGTCATCGTGGAACGGCGCTCGGCTGACGGCCTCGAAGCCCGGCTGATCCTGCAGCGCCTCTGGCGGGGCAGCGCCTTCATCCTGCTCGGCGGCCTCGGCGCGGTGATCCTCGCGGTGGTGCTGCTCAACCTCGCGCGCCCGACCTATACGGCGAACACCCAGATCCTGGTCGATCCGGCGGACCTGCCCGTCATCGCCAACGACCTCAGCAACCGCCAGCCGCAGGCCGATAGCGGGGTCTCCATCGCCGAGAGCCAGGCGCGGGTGATCCAGTCCGACAGCGTCCTGCGCCGGGTGGTGGAGCGCCTCGACCTCAGCGCCGACGAGGAATTCGTCGCGCCGCCCTCGACCAACCCGCTGGTCATCCGGCTGAAGGCCCTCCTCGGCATGGAGACGCCGCCCGCGAGCCGGGACCCCGTGAACCTCGCCCTCGACACCCTGCGCCTCAAGCTCGGCGTGCGCCGGGCGGAGCGCACCTTCGTCATCGACATCTACGTCCAGACCTGGGACCCGGAGAAATCCGCCCGGATCGCCAACGCCATCGCCGATGCCTACTTCGCCGAGGAGGCGGGCGCGCGCCGTGAGGCGGCGCGGCGCGCCTCGGACGCCCTGACCGGCCGCCTCACCGGCCTGCGCCAGGCGGTGGAGGAGTCCGAGCGCAAGGTGCTGCAGTACCGCGAGACGAACCGGCTGGTGACGACGAGCGGCCGCCTCCTCAGCGACCAGCAGCTCAGCGACCTCAACCAGCAGCTCGTCACCGCCAACCTGCGCACCGCCGAGGCACGGTCCCGGCTCGAACAGGCCCGGCGCATGCGGGCCGGGGAGGCCGGCACCGCCCTGCCCGAGATGCTGCAATCCCTGGAGATGCAGAACCTGCGGCAGCAATATGCCGGCCTCTCGCGCAACACCGCCGAACTCGCGGCCCGGCTCGGCGAGCGCCACCCCGCCATGGCCGAGCAGTACGCCCAGCAGCGCGACCTCCAGCGCCTGATCCAGCGCGAGAAGGAGCGGATCATCGAGACCTCGCAGAAGGATTACGACCGGGCGGTCGCCAGCGAGGCCGCCGTGCAGCGCAGCCTGGACCGCGCCAAGGTGGAGACGGCCGGAAACGACCGCGCCAATGTCGGCCTGCGCGAACTCGAGCGCGAGGTCGAATCGCGCCGCTCGGTCTACGAGACCTTCCTGCGGCGCTCGCGCGAGACCAACGAGCAGGAGCGCCTGAACAGCTCCAACGTGCGGGTGATCTCCTCGGCGACGCCGCCGCGCCTGCGGACCTGGCCGCCGTCGCCGAAGGTAGTCCTGCCTCTCGCCCTGGTGGTGGGCCTGGCCCTCGGGGCGGGCCTCGCACTGCTGCTCGGGTCCCGGCGCGACCAGCGTGCACCCGCACGTCCGATCCCCACCAGCGCAAAAGGCGCGCGCAGCTTCCGGGCCCTCGATGCCTGACGGTCCCCGGGACAATCCGCCCCGGAGTGTTGCCACCCGACCCTGCCTATGGGATCGGCCAGGGAACCTTTGCCGTACCACCGGGGTCATTCCCCGCGGCAGGAGCGTCATGGGATCGGAAGGGCACCGCGTCATGTCACCGGATGGGAACGCCTCGCCTGCGAGGCGCGCATGAGCATCCGCCTGTTCGACATCGCCTTCACGCCGGGACGCGCGGCCGACCTCCTGCGCCTCGCCGCGGCGCATCCGCCGACGCGGCCCCGCCTCATCGTCACCGCCAACCTCGACCACGTCGTCACGCTCGCGGACAACGCGGCCTTCCGCGAGGCCTATGACGCGGCGGTGGCCCGGACCCTCGACGGGATGCCCCTGGTCTGGCTCGCGCGCCTGCGTGGGGCCCGCGAGGTGGTGCGCGTGACCGGCCACGACCTCATCGCCGCCGCCATGGCCGCCCCCTGGCCCGCGGGACAGCGGATCTTCCTCGTCTGCGCGATCCCGGCGGTCGGCGACTACTTCGTCGAGCGCCTCGTCGCGGCGGGCCTCGAGCGCGACGCCGTCGCCGTAACGGTACCGCCCTTCGGCTTCGAGGAAGACGAGGCTTACGGAGAGCAACTCGCCGGGGCCATCCGCCGGCACGGCACCACGCTGCTCGTCCTCGGCGTCGGTGCGCCGCGTTCCGAGATCTGGGTCACCCGTCAGGGGGCGGCCCTGGGCGGGCCGGTGGTCCTTGCGGTCGGGGAAGCCCTGAACGTCGCCGCCGGCCTCGTGCCGCGCGCACCCCTCTTCATGCAGCGCATCGGAATGGAATGGTTCTTCCGGTTCCTGCACGCGCCGCGACGGCTGTTCGGCCGCTACTTCCTGCGCTCCTGGCGTCTGTTGGGGATCGCGCTCAGGGCCCTGCGCGACCGGCGGCGCAAGGCCGTGGTCACCGGCGAGCCGCGACGCGGCACACCCGGCTCGTCCTGAGGGCGGTTCAGGCCGCCATGAACAGCTCGGGGCGCCGCAGGCGCAGGGTGAGGACGAGGACCAGGGACTTCAGGTCCGTGAGTTCGCCCCGGTCGCTTAGGCGCGCGAGCTCGGACAGCGGTATCTCCCGCACGGTGATGGCCTCGTGCTCCTCGGCCAATCCGCCGCCCGGCCCTGTCCGATCCGTCGCCGCGTAGGGAGCGAGGTAGAGGTCCATCTGCTCGGTGGAGATGCCCGGCATGCTCCAGCCGCAGGTCACGGGTTCCAGGGCCCCGAGGCGGACCCCCGTCTCCTCGTAGGCTTCGCGGCGCGCACCGTCCTCCGGCTCCGATTCGTCGAGGAGTCCGGCAGGGACCTCCAGCACCTGCGTGATGCCGGCGGCGTAGAAGGCCGGAGTGCGGAACTGCTCCACGAGGAGCGCCACCCGGCGGACCGGATCGTAGGGCAGGACCGCGACGGCGCGTCCGTGATCCTCGATCTCGCGCGCGAGCCGGGTTCCGTCGGTCATCGTCACCTCGGCGACGAGGAACCGGCTCCAGCCATCATGCACGATCCGGGTGCCGCGGATGATCGGCGCCATGCTGCTCTCCCCCTGCGGCCGCCACCACCAGGGCAGCCAAGACAGCGGGGCACTAGCAGCGCCTTGTCGCATCAATGAGGCGAGGGGTGCGGGATTTCGGCCACGGCCTTACGGATTGTGAAGGACAAGGTCGCGGCGATGCGCTCCTGGCGCACCAGTTCGTCGCCGGCCTCGCGCACGAGGTTGGGGATGTCGATGGCCGCCATCGGATCGGTGCAGGTCACGGTGAGCAGAGCGCCGGGTGCCAGGACGCGCAGAGCCTTGCGCGTGCGCAGGGTCGGCAGCGGGCATTTCAATCCGCTGAGGTCGAGATGCGTCTCCGACTCGTCCGTCATCCCCCCTCCGCTCCCCGCTTCGCACCGCCGTGCCCCCACCATAACGAAAAATCCCGCCCCCGGCGTGAACCGGTGACGGGATGGCTGTCGGTGAGTTCCCGGCGCCCTTCGGCGCCGGGATGATAGGGTTCAGTATCCGTAGCCGTAGGCCGGGTAGCCGTACCCATAGGCCGGGGCGCTGTAGTAGCCATAGGCCGGGGCGCCGTAGCCGCCATACCCGACGCCCGCGTAGCCGCGGTCGTAGTAGCCGTAGCCACGGTCGTAATAGCCGTAGCGGGGCGCCTGGCTGGCCGCGATGGCGCCGCCGATGATGCCGAGGGCCGCGCCGGCCGCCAGCGCACCGCCGATGCCGGGACCACGGCGGTAACCGCCGTAGTAGCCCCGGCCGTAGCCGTAGCCGCCGCGATAGCGGACGTTCTCGACGTTCGCGTTGCCGCCGCTCACCTGCGCGGCGCCCAGGGCCGGCAGCGGCGCGGCCTGCGCCGCGGTGAAGGAACCGGCCGAGAGGCCGACGGCGGTGACGCCCGCGAGGGCGAGGGACAAGATGCGCGTCATGCGAGCGTTCTCCGTCACAGGGTTGCGATATCCCTGGAAACGGCGGAGGTGGCGATCCGTTCCAGAGCCGCCACAGTCAAGCCTGGAGAACGGGTGCGATCAAGCACATTCGGCGGTGACGGGGCGCCTTGTCCCCGGAGATCCGAGGGAGGGCCGGCGCCGCAAGAGCCTAGAAGATGCAGTGCGTGAAGGCCGGCTCCACCGAACGCTTCCAGGGCCCCTCGTAATCGGCGAGGCGCTCCTCCGCGAGGGATCGGCCGGCGGCCACGATGGCTTCCAGCGGCTGCAGGAACCGCGTCTCGTCCCGCCCCTGGGCGTCGCGCCGTGCGCGGGCGGCAAGCCCCGCGCGGGCAATGGTGAGGGCTTCGGCGGCCACGGCGCCGAGGGGGCGGCCGGCGATGCGCGCGGCGAGGCCGAGGCGCGGCACGGTAGCGCGCAGGCTCTCGCGGTCGCAGGTATTCCAGCCCTTCACGATGTCCCAGGCCGCATCGAGGGACGCGGGATCGTAGAGGAGACCGACCCAGAAGGCGGCCTGCGCGGCGATCATCGCCGGCCCGCCGACATCGGAGCCGCGCATCTCGATGAAGCGCTTGAGCCGCACCTCCGGGAAGGCGGTCGAGGCGTGGTTCGCCCAGTCCGAGACCGTGGCCCGCTCGCCCGGCAGGGCGGCGAGGCGCCCCGCCATGAGGTCCCGGAACGAGGCACCGGAGACGTCGTGGTAGGTCTCGCCACGCTTGACGAAGTACATCGGCATGTCGAGCAGCCAGTCGACGTAGGCCTCGTAGCCGAAGCCCGGCTCAAAGGCGCGCGGCAGCATGCCGGTGCGGTCCCCATCGGTGTCGCGCCAGATCTCGGAGCGCCGGGAGAGAAACCCGTTCGGCCGTCCATCCGTGAAGGGCGAGTTGGCGAAGAGCGCGGTGGCGACCGGCTGCAGCGCCAGCGCGACGCGCATCTTGGCGGCCATGTCGGCCTCGGAGGAGAAATCCAGGTTCACCTGTACCGTGGCAGTGCGCAGCATCATGTCGAGGCCGAGGGTGCCGACCTTCGGCATGTAGCCGGCCATGATCTTGTAGCGGCTCTTCGGCATCACGGGCGTCTCGGCCTGGGTCCATTTCGGACTCATGCCGAGGTCGAGGAAGCCGATACCGAGGGCGTCGGCGACCCGCGCCGTGGCCTCCAGATGCGCGCGCAGTTCGTCGGCGGTCGCGTGGACGTTTGGCAGAGGTGCGCCGGAGAGTTCGAACTGTCCGCCGGGCTCCAGGGAGATCGCCCCGCCCTCGGAACCGGCGAGCCCGATGAGGTGACCCGCATCCTCGATCGGTTCCCACCCGGTCTCCCGCGCCACGCCCTCGAGCAGGGCCCGGATGCCGTTCGGCCCGGCATACGGGACAGGGCGGTGCCCGTCCCGGTAGAAGGGCACCTTCTCGTGTTCGGTGCCGATCGCGAAGCGCTCGCGCGGCTTCTCGCCTTCCGCGAACCACGCGATGAGTTCGTCTCGCGTCGTCAGGGGCGTCGTGTCGGACGTATCGCGCGCCATGCGCTGCCTCGTATCGAAGGTCGTTCAGCGGAGAGGCGCACCGGACCGCAGCGGCGTGGCCCCTTTCGGGATGTGGAGCCTCATAGGCCAGGGGACGTGCGCGAACAACGCGGGGTTCCGTCGCCTCACCGGGCGTCCCCAAGCACCGCCTGCACCAGGGCCAGCACGGCCACGGCCGCCGTATCGGCGCGCAGGATGCGGGGGCCGAGCGACAGGGCCACGGTGTTCGGGCGGGCGAGGATCAGCGCGCGCTCCTCCGGCGCGAAACCGCCCTCCGGCCCCACCAGCACCGCCAGCGGCGGCGTGGCCTCGCCGGCCGCGCGTCGCAGGGCGAGAACGGGATCGGCGATGGGCGCGTCCTCGTCGCAGAACACCAGCAGACGCAACGGGTTGAGCTCGGCCAGGGCCGCCGGGAGCTTGGCCGGTTCGGGGAAGTCCGGAAGACTCAGGATGCCGCATTGTTCGGCCGCCTCCACCGCGTTGGCGCGCAGGCGGTCGGCGTTCAGCCGCTCGCCTTGCGTGTAACGCGTGAAGACCGGCCGCAGGGTGCCGGCTCCCATCTCCACCGCCTTCTGCGCCATGTAGTCGAGCCGGGCGGTCTTGAGGGGCGCGAACAGGTAATGCAGGTCCGGGCGCGGGGGCTGCTGGCGTGTGCGCTCGCGCACGACGAGGTCGGCGCCTTTGCGGCCGGTGGGCGCGATCTCCGCCCGCCACTCCCCATCCCGCCCGTTGAAGAGCAGGACCGGATCGGCGGGGCCCCGCCGCAGGACGTTCAGGAGATAGTTCGCCTGGGCCCTGTCGAGGGGCAGCGTCGTCCCGGACGCGAGGTCGGCCTCGACATGGAGGCGGGGGGCGGTGAAATCGTAGGCGGCCATGCCCCGGGTGGTCGCGTGCCGCACCGGCCCTGTCAACGCGGCCGCCGCGCCCTCGCCTCGGACCCGATGCGGAACGGCAACACCGGCTCATATTGCGTTACGAATCCCCATACGATCGCGCCCGGGCGTTTGCGGCTTGAAAGACGCCACATTCCTATGCCGAAACGGGAATCAGGTACGGACCGCGCGACGCGAGCGGGCGCGCTCCGACGCGAATCGGAAATAATCCGCAAGCCACGACCGGCTCCGCCCGCCGGGCGCAGGTCGGGGAAAAGGAACACAAGGCATGTCGTTCAAGACCGTGGCGGCCCTGGCCGTCGTCAGCACCGCCCTCTTCGGCGGCCAGGCCTTCCTCGTCAGCGGCCAGGCCTTCGCGCAATCCGCTCAATGCGGCGAGATCCAGCAGACGCTTCAGGACCGCAAGGACCTCGTCGCCAAGGCCAACTCCGCGTCGAACTCGAAGAAGAAGATGACGCCCGCCGAGGCCTGCGCCCTGTTCGGCAAGCTCCAGGCCAACGGCGTCGCCGGGATGAAGTGGATCTCCGCCAACAAGGAATGGTGCTCGATCCCGGATTCCTTCGCCGAGGGCTTCAAGGCCGATCACACCAAGGTCTCCGGCATCCGCACCAAGATCTGCGGCATCGCCGCCCAGGCCTCCAAGATGGAAGCGCAGGCCAAGGCGCAGGCCCAGAACGGCGGCGGAGGCGGCGGCCTGCTCGGCGGGCCGGGCCTCACAGGCAGCCTGAAGATGCCCCAGGGCGCGCTCTGATCCGGTGCTGCACGGCTCGTTGATGGTCCTGCCTGACGCGGCCCCGCGAGGGGCCGCGTGAGTTCTCCGCACGCCGACCACCGCGTCGCCGACGCCGTGACGGGACACTGGGTCGACCGGCTCGCCCCACGGCGGGCAAGGCCCTACCTGCGCCTGGCGCGCATCGACCGGCCCATCGGCTGGTGGCTGCTCCTGCTGCCCTGCTGGTGGTCGGCGGCGCTGGCCGCCATCGCCTCGGGCGCGGCTTATCCCGATCCCGCCCATCTCGCGCTGTTCTTCGTCGGCGCGGTCGCCATGCGGGGAGCGGGCTCGACCTACAACGACATCGCCGACCGCGACCTCGACGCGCAGGTGGAGCGCACGCGCTCGCGTCCCCTCCCCTCCGGGCAGATCCGGGCGCGCCACGCGGCCCTGTTCCTGGTGGCCCAGGCCCTGGTGGGCCTCGCGGTGCTGCTGCAATTCAACACCACCGCCATCCTGGTCGGCATCGCCTCCCTGGTACCGGTGGCGATCTACCCGTTCATGAAGCGCGTGATGCCGGTGCCGCAGGCGGTCCTCGGCCTCGCCTTCGCCTGGGGGGCCCTGATGGGCTGGGTCGCGGTGTTCGGGCGGCTCGAGGCGCCGGCCCTGCTGCTCTACGCGGGCACCATCGCCTGGGTCGTCGGCTACGACACGATCTACGCGGTGCAGGATATCGAGGATGACGAGATCGCCGGGATCCGCTCATCGGCCCGCTTCTTCGGGCGCCGGATGCGCGCTGCGGTCGGTCTCTGCTACGGGGCCAGTGTCGCGTTCATCGCCGCGGCGGCCGTGCTGGCGGGTTCCGGTCCGGTCGGTCTCCTGGGAGTGGGGCTGTTCGGGGCCCATCTGACTGCCCAGGTCGTCCGCCTGGATACGCGAGACGGGCGCGGGGCGCTCACCCTGTTCCGCTCGAATCGGGATGCGGGCCTGATCCTGTTCCTGGGGCTGACGGCGGAAGCCGTGCTGCGGCACCTCATCGGCGCCTGACCGGTCGCGCAATCAGCAGCGCGCACCGGAGATGATCTCGCTCTCGCCCCGGTGAATGAGCGGGCGCACCGGCAGCGCGCCGGTCTTGCGCCGGACCAGGAAGCGCGGGCGACGGCCGTTGAGAAGGCCGATGCGGCGGCGCATGCGGGTGCGGCCGAGCGCCACCGGGCCGAGCTGGGCCGAGACGACCGCGAGGACGCCGTCCTCCTTGACGATCATCCGGGGCAGACCGGATTTCGCTGCGCAATCCCGCCACAGGGCCACGACCTCCTCTTCGCAGAACGGGCCAAGGCGGGTGATGACCGCGCCGTCCGAGTCGACCAGGAGAAGGTCGAAGCGATCCTCGCCGCAGAGGTCGGCCTCGTCCTCTGAGAAGGCCAGGGCGATGCCGGTCGGGCGACGGCCCTTGTCGCGGCCGAACACCGGCAAGGCCGAGAGGGTGACCGAGACGGAAACCGGAGAGACCGACGCGACGTCCGACGAGGCTTCTTCCGAGAGGCAGTTCATGTTCGCGAAAGAGTTCATGGCTCGTACACCCTGTTGGCGCCAGCGACCTCTGTGGACCGCCCGTCTATGACAAGCAGATTTGCGTCCAATCTCCTCAGACCACCTTAAAAGTGAGCGTTAAGCGAGTATGGACGCGGGTGAAGCATTCGGAATGCTCAATGCTTCCTTGCTGCGATCGTCGACATTCCAGCGTATCGACATCTGCGCGGCTCAGCTTGTGACAAGTCCCGGGTCACCCTACAACGGGGTGGCCAGCCGACCCTCCACACATCGCGCGTGCGAGATGCGCGAGCGTCTCAAAGCACAGAGACAGACCTTCACAGCCGTACGGAGACGCATGTCCGACCCGATCTCAGCGGAGGCCGCGCACGCGCTCGTCCCCGCCCTGCGCGAGACGATCCGCGAGGCGGCCGCCCTCGCCCTGCCCTTCTACAAGGCCGGCCGGCAGACCGGCGCGCGGGTCTGGTCCAAATCCGGTGGTTCGCCGGTGACCGAGGCCGACGTGGCGGTGGACACCTTCCTGAAGGTTCGGCTGAGCGCCCTGCTGCCGCGCGCGGCCTGGCTGTCCGAGGAGACCAGCGACGACGCGGTGCGCCTGGGTGCCGGCCTCGTCTGGATCGTCGACCCCATCGATGGCACCCGCGCCTTCATGTCGGGGCATCCGGACTGGTCGATCGCGGTGGCGCTGCTCTCGGCGGGCCAGCCCGTGCTCGGCTTCGTCCACGCGCCTGTAACGGACACGTTCTACGAGGCCACGGCCGGCGCGGGCGCGACCCGCAACGGCGAGACCATCGCGGTCTCCCCGCAGGCCGGCATCGCGGGAGCCCGGGTGACGGGCCCCAAGCCCATGATGGACCGCCTCGCACGCGGTGCGGCCGAGGACGGCGTGATGCCCGACTTCGTCGCCGTCGAGCGCGTGCCGTCCCTCGCCCTGCGCGTGGTGCGCGTGGCCGAGGGATCCATCGACGTGGGACTGGTCTCGCCGAACGCGCGGGACTGGGATCTGGCCGGTGCCGACCTGATCCTGCGGGAGGCTGGCGGCTCCGTCTGCGACCTTCAGGGCCGCGCGACGACCTACAACCGCCCGGACCCTGTCCATGGCGAACTCGTCGCCGTGTCCCGGGGCCTGCGCGACGCGGTCGTGACGGCGATGGGCCGCACCTGACGGATGAATGGAAATAGGAATGCGACATCCGGGGCCCGACACCGGTGGACCGGGTCGGGATCGGATGTCGGAGCGGTTCTCGTTGCAGAGGGCGACCGGTGCCGGGCGCCCCTCGGGACGCTCAGGCCGGATCCGCCGAGGCGCGATACCTCAGGCGTGCTCGCGCAGGGCGACGGCCTCGGGGGCCATGCCGAACCGCTCGGCGAGATGCCAACGCAGTTCGCGCGGCGAGTGGTAGTTGTAGGAAGTGTCGATGAGATGGCTGAGGTCGATGGTGTTGCCGTCCTGAGCCTTGGCCTCGGGCTTCGCGCCCTGGCCGATCCTCTGCTTCAGTCGGGCGACCTTGAAGGTCGTCGCATCGGTCACGGGTGAACGGACGCCGCGGCGCCGGGTGTATTCGAACAACATATTTTTCTTATGTGCTTTCAGAAACTTGCAGAGACTTTGATGTGCAGGCCCCTCTGGGGCTCGATAGGTCTTTGGTGCTGCAGGGAAGCCGGCCCGCGAACGCCGTTCTCCCCGAACGGGTCTCGGCCACCGGCGGCGGAACGCCTCGCATGAGGCGGTCAGGTGACGCCAGCCCGGAGGCTGGCGCCGGGAGCATCAGGCCGCCTGGAGGTTCCCAGCCGAGTCCTTGCCGCTGCGCTTGTCGGTCTGGATCTCGTAGGAGATCTTCTGACCCTCGATGAGGTTGCGCATGCCAGCGCGCTCGACAGCGGAGATGTGCACGAACACATCCTTGCCGCCGTCGTCAGGCTGAATGAAGCCGTAGCCCTTGGTCTCGTTGAACCACTTCACAGTGCCGGTATTCACGAAATAGATCCTCGTATCGTTCGTCGATCAACAACCTGCGTCTGCTCGACGCAAGCGGCGGATCCTCTTCGGTAGGCCTGACGGAATCAGCAGGATGTGAGAAGCTTCTTGGTACAAGCTCTCAGCTCACCGATACCCGCTGGCTACATATGTAGTCCGATCGTGCGGCCGCAACAAGGCACCCTACCCGACCGAACGACCGCATGCCGCCCCACCGGAACCGCCCGCCCCTGTGTTCTTTGATGGTCTGAGCGCATATAAGAGTTCCTGAGCAGGCATTTAGGCGATCCATGGCGGGCATCTCGGTTTCCCTCGAAGGCGCAAACATTCAGCTGTCGTTTCAGAAGGACGATCAGGCAACGGCCGTCGTCATGGATGCCCGTGCGGCCCGCGCCCTGGTGCGCGCGGTCGGGCAGCTCCTCACGGCCATGGACGAGCCGGACGACGGCGATCTGCCGGACGACCTCGGCGACGAGGATATCGCCATGTTGGACGTCACCTCATCGGCCATCGAGGTCGGGACGGACGAGCAGGGCCAGCCCGTGGTCGCTCTTCAGGCCGGCGCCCTGCCGCCCTTCCAGCTGCGCCTGACTGACGAAGAGGCCCGCCACGTGGTGACGAGCCTCTCGGAAATTCTCAGTGCACCGCGCGACGTGCGCGCATCGCACGGCGATCACTGACACTTCACATCCGCACGCCGGGATCCGTCGGTCCGCCGGGGAGGTAATCCGGCTCTGAGCCGGGGCCGGCCGGCTCATCGATGCCCGGATCGTTCACCGGATAGGGCGTGCGCGGTCCCGTGGGACCGATATCCGGCTCCTCGTCGGGCATGGGCGGCGTCGGGAGATCGCCGGGAATGCCGCCGGGCAGCGGCTCGGGGATCGGTAAGCCGGGATTGGCCATATCGAGACTCGCCATGCGGCGCCTCCTGTCGCGGTGTGGGGATCAGCGGACCAACACGGCGGGACCGGACGGGTTCCAGCCACGGTGGCTCCCCCAGCCCGGATCAGCGCTTGGCGACGGCCTTCTGGACCTTGGCCTTGTCGGGCGATGCGCCGGCGAACAACTCAGACAGGCGGCGCTGGTCGAGACCCTTGGTCACGTCCGCCTCGCTGAGGGCCGCCGGGACCGTGTCCGCCTTGCGCGGTCCGATCGATCCGGTGGTCACCGGGTCGGAGAGTTCCGCCACGATGCGCGGCGTGGGGGCGGGTTCGCGCTGAAGGCGCAGGACCCAGTGAGCGGCGGTGGAGAGCGCGGCGATCGCGAGGATTGCCTTGATGCCGCCCGTGAGAAGGCGTCTCATGATGGTCAGGCCCGAAACTACGCAGTGGGACGCGACCGGTTCCCCGGCCCACACCTACACTTGCCCAGGAGCCTTAACGACCGGCTTCAAGGGGCCCGCGAACCGTGTCCCGGTTCGGTACGCTCACCGGATGGTGGTGGGCCATGCGCCAAGGCGGCGGTTCCTGTTCCCCGCTTCCGTGACACGCTTGCCGCGACCCGGCCCACTAGGCCTCACAGGAACCGTGCAGAGAACTGGTCCGCACCGCCCCGTCACGACAAGCCCGGCCACCATGCCAAGTCCGAGAGGGTTCGCGAAACCATCGGACGCTTCGGCAGCCGGGAAGGCCGATGTAAGGAGCCGGGAGGAAGCCGGCAACCAAGATCGCCCGCGTCATCCCGGCTGCGACGATCCGCACGCCTTCGCGAAGGCGCGCAGGGTTGCGGCATCCTCGGCGCCGTCTTCGCGAGACAGTCGATCGTACAAGGCCGCGAAGCCGGCGAAGGCTTGGCGTCCGGCCGGATCATCACCGAGGAAAGCACCGATCTCACCCATCTCGGCCACCCAACGCCGCGCCTTCGGCAGCATATCCGGCAGTCCGCGGCCGAAGCGTGCGAAGAGGTGAGGCTCGTTCTCGGCGAGTTCCGCCCCGAGGGCCTCGCCGGCACCGGCCCGCTCCGCTGCCAGCACCATCAGGGCCGCCAGCGCCGTCAGCCCCTTGTTGATCCCGGCATAGGACATCTTCAGGGCCGAGGCGGCGCCGATGCCGCCGGCCATGGGACGGATGTCGAGACCCAGCGGACGCAGAGGCGACATCGCCTCGCAGGCGTCGCCCGCGACATAGATGCGCGGTCCCGGCTCGCCGGGCTTGGGCGGCAAGCCGATGATCGCAGCATCGAGAATGGCGGTCCCGGTCGGAGCGAGGCAATCCGCGACGCTGCGCAGCGTCTCCACGTCGACCGCGTTGCAATCGACGTAGACGGGCTTCCGCTCCGCTCCCGCGAACACGGGCGCAAGGCGATCCGCCAGCCCCAGTGCATCTGCCGGCGGCACGATGGAAAGGAAGAGGTCCGCCCGCATCAGGCACGCAAGATCGGTGTCGACCATCCCAGCGGCAGTGGCGCGTGACCGGGTTGCGGCGCTTCGCCCGTCCAAGGTCGTGAGAACCCGGGCGCCGTTCTCCGAGAGGCGCGCCGCGATCGCACTGCCCATGGCGCCGGCGGCCAGGATCGCGATCGTCGTCATGGGCGTGTCCTCTCGAAGCGCGAAAGACCGTGTTCCGGCGTCTGGCCGGTGATGCGGTCAGTGCCGAAGCAAGCCGTGAGCCTGGACGCTCACGGCCGCGCGTTCATCTGCTCGATCAGCTCAGCGAGCCGCAGAAGCGCTGGATGCGGGTGCAGGCTTCCTCCAGCGCGGCGTTCGAGGTCGCGTAGGAGATGCGCAGGTTCGGCCCGAGCCCGAAGGCCGAACCGTGCACGGCGGCGACGCCCTCGGCCTGGAGCAGTTCGACCACGAAATCCTCGTCGGTCGCGATGACCTTGCCCGACGGGGTCTTGCGCCCGATGGTCTCGGCGCAGGAGGGATAGACGTAGAACGCCCCCTCCGGCGTCGGACACTTGAGGCCCTTGGTCTGGTTCAGCATCGAGACGACGAGATCGCGCCGCGTCTGGAAGGCGGCCCGGAATTCGGCGAGATGGTCCTGCGGTCCCTCGAGGGCGGCCACGGCCGCCCATTGCGAGATCGTCGAGGCGCCGGAGGTCTGCTGCCCCTGGACGAAATCCATCGCCTTGATCAGGTGCTCGGGCCCGGCGGCATAGCCGATGCGCCAGCCCGTCATCGCGTAGGCCTTGGAGACGCCGTTCATGGTCAGCGTGCGCTCGTAGAGGCCGGGTTCGATCTGGGCCGGGGTCACGAAATCGAAGTCCCCATAGGTGAGGTGCTCGTACATATCGTCGGTGAGCACCCAGACCTGCGGATGGCGCATGAGCACGTCGGTGATCTTCTTCAGCTCGTCCCGCGCGTAGGCGGCCCCCGAGGGGTTCGAGGGCGAGTTGAGGATGATCCACTTGGTGCGGGGGGTGATCACCCGCTCCAGTTCCTCGGGCTGCAGCTTGAAGTCGTTCGCCATGTCGGTCTCGGCGAAGACGGGCGTGCCGCCGCAGAGCACCACCATCTCCGGGTAGGACACCCAGTAGGGACGCGGGATCACGACCTCGTCGCCGGGGTTCAGCGTCGCCAGCAGGGCGTTGTAGATCACGTGCTTGCCGCCCGTGCCGACGATGGTCTGCGAAGGCTTGTAGTCGAGGCCGTTCTCCCGCTTGAACTTCCGGGCGATGGCCTCGCGCAGGGGGACGATGCCGGAGACCGGCGGGTACTTGGTCTCGCCACGGCGGATCGCCTCGATGGCGGCATCCTTGATGTGCTGCGGCGTGTCGAAATCGGGCTCACCCACCGAGAGGCTGATCACGTCCATGCCCTGCGCTTTCAGCTCGCGCGCCTTCTGCGTCATCGCGATGGTCGCGGACGGCTTCACGCGGGACAAGGCGTCGGCCAGAAAGCCCATGGCGGGGTGCTCCTGATAGGTTGGAATTCGATGGCACGGGTGAAACGGTCGTTTCGGCCCCGCGCGGCGCGCGGACCCTAGTGTCGCCGTCGCGGCGGAGCAAGGCCGGGGCAGCGGGGGCAAAGGCCCGCAAGTCGCGGACGGCTGTGGCCCGGGCCTCGGTTGCCGAGGCTCCCGGGCCGCGTTAAGCGCTGCCGGCGCGCGACGTCAGGCCGGAAGAGGATCGTGGATGCCCGATGAGTTGGCGGCCTTCGTGCACGAGGGGCGCGACGGCTGGCTGTTCCTGACGGCGGGCAGCAACAACGTGATCGGACAGTTCAGCGACACGCCGGCCATGAAGAAGCGGCTCGCGGGCTGGAGGGCGCTGCTCCTGGCGCGCAGCCGCCGGTGCGCGCGCCTCGGAACGACCTACCGCCACCTGATCGTGCCCGAGAAGCTGACGGTCTACGATGACCGGCTCCAGGGCCTGGACATCGATCAGCGGCTGTCGCCGGCCGTGCGCCTGCGCCGAAGCCTGGTCTGGCATCCGCAGCTCCGCCGCGCCTGCCCCGACCTCGTGGCGGCGTTCCGGGCACGGCGCGCCGGCGAGGACCTCTACTACCGCACGGACAGCCACTGGTCCTTCGCCGGACGCATGGTGGCGTATCGCGCCCTCTGCGCATCGCTCGGGGTCGCCCCGCGGGAGGACCTGGCGGAGCGCCCCTCGCACGAGGAGCGGTTCCAGGGCGATCTCGGCGGGCAACTCCTGCCGCCGCAGGCCGAAACCGTGCGCGTCTACCAGCTTCAGCGGGACGCGGTGCGGCACTACGCGAGCCCCATCGTCGAAGCCCGCGAGGCGGCGGGCGCGATCGGGACGCTGCATGTCGGCGCGCACGTGATCTACCGCAATCCGTCGCCGGGGGCCGACCCCCGGCGCATCGTCGTGTTCGGGGATTCCTACGCGCATTTCGCGCCCGTGATGCTGACGATCATGCTCGCGGAGACGTTTCGCGAGGTGCACTTCGTCTGGTCGACCTCCCTCGACTGGCGCTACATCGAGCGCACCCTGCCGGACATCCTGGTCACGCAGATCGCCGAGCGCTTCATGTTCCAGGTGCCCGACGACACCTTCGACCTCGACGCCTACGTGGCCGACCGGTTCGGCGCCGAACTCGGGACCGACGCGTAGGCTCGCCCGGTCGCCGAGAAGAAACGCCGGCCCAGGATGACCGGGCCGGCGTTCTTACGCGCAGATCGCAGGTGTCGGGCGCCGCTCAGATGCCGCCGAAGACCCAACGCAGCTTCGACAGGAAGCCGCCGCCCGAGCGCTTCGCCCGCACCTCCTCCGGCTCGTCCCTCACCGAACTCGCGGCGGAATCGGCCTGGATCAGGCCCAGGGCCGCCGTGTCGGTGGTCTCGCGGTCGATGAGGATGAGGCCCCCGGTGTCGCGGTTGGCCGCGTAGGCATCCACCGCCACCGCTCGGTCGAGGCTGAGGGTGACGTCCGCGATGTCGTTGGCGGTCAGGCGCGCGGCCGGCTCGGGCTTGCCCGTCTCGGGGTCGATCCGGGTCCGGATCGCCGAGACCACGGCGTTCACCGTGACGGTGCCGATCTTGGCCAGCAGCGTGGCGCCGGGCAGCAGGTCGGTCTCGGCCGCCCAGAACAGGCGCACGTCGAGGCTGTCGGTGACCCGCATCGGCGCATCGGCCGTGACGATCACCGATCCCCGCGAGGCGTCGATTTCGTCGGCGAGCACCAGGGTGACGGACTGGCCCTCCACCGCGTGGGGCAGGTCCCCGTCGGCGGTGTAGATGCGGGCGACCGTCGAGGTCCGGCCCGAGGGCTCGACGATCACGGCGTCGCCGGGGGCCACGCGCCCGCTGGCGATGAGGCCGGAAAAGCCCCGGAAGTCGGAGTTCGGCCGGTTGACCCACTGCACCGCGAGGCGGAACGGCGCGGCCTGCTCCTCGACGCGCACCGGAACCTCTTCGAGGTACTGGAGCAGCGGCGTACCCGTGTACCAGGGCGCGGCGGCGCCCGGCAGGACGACGTTGTCGCCGTTCTTGGCCGAGAGCGGGATCGCCCGCACCTCCGTGAAGCCGAGGGGCGCGGCGAAGTCGTTGAACGCGGCCAGAAGCTCCTCGAAGCGGGTCTCCGACCAGCCGACGAGGTCCATCTTGTTCACCGCGAGGGCGACCCGCTTGATCCCGAGCAGCGAGACGAGCAGCGCGTGGCGCCGGGTCTGCCGAGTGAGCCCCTGCCGGGCATCGACCAGGATCACCGCCACATCGGCCGTGGAAGCACCGGTGGCCATGTTGCGGGTGTACTGCTCGTGGCCGGGCGTGTCGGCGACGATGAAGGAGCGCTTGTCCGTGGAGAAGAAGCGGTAGGCGACATCGATCGTGATGCCCTGCTCGCGCTCGGCCTGGAGTCCGTCGACGAGGAGCGCGAGGTCGATCTCGGCCCCTTGCGTGCCGTGCTTGCGCGAATCGCGCTGCAGCGCCGTCACCTGATCGTCGAAGATCTGCTTGGTGTCGTGCAGGAGGCGACCGATCAGCGTCGACTTGCCGTCATCGACGGAGCCGCAGGTGATGAAGCGCAGCACCTCCTTGTTCTGGTGCGCAGTGAGGAAGTCGTCGTAGCCGAAGGACTGGGGTGCCTGATGGATCGTCATCTTAGAAATAGCCCTCCTGCTTCTTGCGCTCCATGGCGCCGGCGCCGTCCTTGTCGATGACGCGGCCCTGCCGCTCCGAGGTGCGGGCGGCCAAGGTCTCGCCGATGATCTCCGGCAGGGTCGCGGCCTCGCTCTCCACCGCGCCGGTGAGCGGGTAGTCGCCGAGCGTCCGGAAGCGCACCGACACGTCGCGCGGCGTCTCGCCGGGCTCCAGGGGCAGGCGCTCGTCGTCCACCAGGATGAGCTGGCCCTCGCGTTCCACCACGGGGCGGGGTTTCGCGAAGTAGAGGGGCACGATCGGAATGTTTTCCTGCTCAATGTAGAGCCAGACGTCGAGCTCGGTCCAGTTCGAGATCGGGAAGACCCGCAGGGATTCGCCGCGCCGCTTGCGCAGGTTGTAGAGATGCCAGGGCTCGGCGCGCTGGCGCTTCGGGTCCCAGCGATGCTGGGCGGTGCGCAGGGAGAAGATCCGCTCCTTGGCGCGGGAGGCCTCCTCGTCGCGGCGCGCGCCGCCGAAGGCCGCATCGAACTTGTGCTTGTCCAGCGCCTGACGCAGCCCTTGCGTCTTCATCACGTCGGTATGGACTTCCGAGCCGTGGCTGATGGGGCCTATGCCGCGCGCCAGCCCCTCCTGGTTGGTGTGGACGATGAGGTCGAGCCCGAGATCCTTGGCGCGCTGATCGCGGAACGCGATCATCTCCTTGAACTTCCAGGTGGTGTCGATGTGCATCAGCGGGAACGGCAGGCGCCCCGGCGCGAAGGCCTTCAGCGCCAGGTGCAGCAGCACCGAGGAATCCTTGCCGATGGAGTAGAGCATCACCGGGTTCTCGGTCTCGGCGACCGTCTCCCGCATGATGTGGATGCTCTCGGCCTCCAGACGCTGCAGGTGGGTGAGCCGTTCGGACCGGCTTGCCGCATGGGCGGGGCTTGCCGCAGGGGCGGTGACGGGTGCGGCGCTCATCGGGCCATCTCCAGGGGTTTCGCGAGGGTCGAAGTCTCGAAGGCGGCCGCCTCCTGTCCGGGCGCCACGTTCTCCTCGGGCGCATGAACGTGCAGGCCGCACTCCTTCTTGGAGGCCTGCTCCCACCACCAGCGTCCGGCGCGCTCGTCCTCGCCGACGCGGATCGCACGGGTGCAGGGCGCGCAACCGATCGACGGGAAGCCGCGATCGTGCAGGACGTTGTAGGGGATGTAGTTGTCGCGCACGAAGCGGTCGACATCCGCGCGGGTCCAGTCGGCCAGCGGGTTGATCTTGATGAGGTTGCGCGCCGGGTCGGCCTCGGCGAGGGGCGTGTCGGCCCGGTTCGCCGACTGTCCGGCGCGCAGGCCGGTCAGCCAGCCGGCGGCGCCGTTGAGGGCGCGGCCAAGGGGCTCGACCTTGCGAAAGCCGCAACAGGCCTGGCGCGCCTCGATCGAATGGCGGAACCCGTTGATGCCCGACTCGGCGACGAAGCGCTCCTCGGCCTCACGCTCCGGCGCATAGGCGCGGATACGGATGCCGTAGGCGGATTCGGTCTCGCTCCAAGTGTCGTAGGTCTCGGGGTAGAGGCGCCCGGTGTCGAGGGTGACGATCTCGGTGCGTCCCTTGTGCATGGCGACCGCGTGCGTGAGCGCCTGATCCTCGATGCCGAGGCTCGTGGTGAACACGAGGCGTCCCGGCACGGTCGCCTCGATCAGCGCGATCCGGCCCTTCAGGTCCAGGCCCGCCATCGCGGACGCAAGGTCCCGCGCCGCGTTTTCCAGTTGAGAGGTCATGAGAGACTTTGCAAAGCTGACTTGTCTGGACCGTGAAATGTTCGCTATAACGAACGCTGTCAAGGCATGGCGGCTATCCCGCTGGGGCAATCCCCATCCGCGACCCACGCGCCGTCGCAACGGCCACGTTCACGAATCCGTTGCCGAGCGAAGAAAGATCTTTCCCCCAGGGCCTCCGCCGCGTGCCGCCCCGCACGCCGTCCCGGCCCGCGAACCACGAGGCCGGCCTTGGATTCGATCGACCTGAAGATCCTCGCGCTGCTCCAGCACGACGCCACCCTCTCCATCGCCACCATCGGCGAGCGGGTGGGGCTTTCGCAGACGCCGTGCTGGAAGCGCATTCAGCGCCTCGAAGCCGATGGCGTCATCGACCGGCGTGTCGCCGTGCTCGACCCGGTGAAGCTGGGCCTGGGCCTGACGGTCTTCGTCTCCATCGAGACGGCGGATCACTCGCGCGAATGGTTGGAGCGCTTCGCCGAGACCGTCTCGGCCATGCCCGAGGTGCTGGAGTTCTACCGGATGGCGGGGGACGTGGATTACATGCTCCGCGTCGTCGTCGCCGATATGCGCGCCTACGATACGTTCTATAAGCATCTCATCGCGACGCTGCCGCTCAAGAACGTGACCTCCCGATTCGCGATGGAGAAGGTCAAGTCCACCACCGCACTGCCCCTCCCGGCGCCGCCCGCCAACGGACGCTTCACCCCGACCCTGTCGGTGGTCGCCGGAGAATAATCTTTTCTTTTGCCCTGCACCCGCAGGCAGCTCCTTCTACCGTGAGGTCGTTCTGTAAAACGGACACCCCGTTGACAGCCGCCCCCTCAGGACGACATGGCTTCCGATATGGCACGACACGCGATCCTTCCCCGCACCGCTCCCTTCGGCGACACCGAACGCGCGAGCCTCGACGCCGTCCTCGGCGCGGCGACCCCGATCCAGCGCGCCTGGCTCGCGGGCTTCCTCGCGGGCCTCGACGCCAGCGGAGCGCCGCAGGCCGCCGCCGTCCCGGCCGCGCCGCCGAAGGCCGCCGAGCCGCTGACCATCCTGTTCGCCAGCGAGTCGGGCAATTCCGAGAAGCTCGCCGGCGACGTGGCCAAGCTCGCCCGCAAGAGCGGCTTCAAGCCGAAGGTGGTCGATTTCTTCGACCTCGACGTCGCCAGCCTCGCGCAGGAAAAGCACGTGGTGGCCATCGCCGCCACCTGGGGCGAGGGTGAGCCCCCGGCCCGGGCGACGCGGGCTTACGGCGAACTCATGGGCGACGGCGCGCCGCGCCTGGAGGGCGTCGATTTCGCCGTGCTGTCGCTGGGCGACACCTCCTACGCCGAGTTCTGCGCCATCGGTAAGGCGCTCGACGCCCGCTTCGAGGCGCTGGGCGCCAAGCGTGCCTATGAGCGGGCCGACCTCGACCTCGACTTCGACAAGCCGGCCGCCGACTGGATCAAGAACACCCTCAAGGCCCTGACCCCCGCGGTCAGCGCCGACAATGTCGTGGCCGTCGATTTCGCCCCCCGCTCCGCCGACGACGCGGATGAGGACGCCGAGCCGAGCCGCGAGCCCCGCGTGGTCGAGGTCGTCGACCACGTGAACCTGAACTCCTCGCGCTCCGACAAGGAGACGATCCACCTGGCCCTCGAGTTCGAGGACGGAGCCCCCGCCTACGAGCCCGGCGATTCCCTCGAGATCTATCCGGAGAACGACCCGGCCCTGGTCGACGAGATCCTGGCCGCCACCGGCCTCTCGGGCGACGCCGCCCTGCGCCAGGCACTCCTGGCCGAGCGCGACATCACCACCCTGTCGGCCACCACGGTGGAACGCTTCGTCAAGGCGACGGGCCACGCCGAGGCGCAGAAGCTGATCGACAGCGGCGAGGCCAAGGCCTGGATCGAGGGCCGCCACCTCATCGACCTGATCCAGGGCTTCCCGGCCACGCTCACGGCCGAGCACCTCAACACCATCACCCGGCCGCTGCCGCCGCGCGCCTATTCCATCGCCTCGTCGCGCAAGGAGGTGGGCGACGAGGTCCATCTCGTGATCGTGGCTGTGCGCTACGAGACCCACGGGCGGGCGCGCACCGGCGTCGCCTCCACGCATGTGGCCGACCGCATCAAGAACGGCGCCAAGCTTCGGGTGAAGCTGAAGCCGAACCGGCATTTCCGCCTGCCGCAGGACCCGGCCACCGACATCATCATGGTCGGACCGGGCACGGGCGTGGCGCCCTTCCGCGCCTTCGTGCAGGAGCGCCGCGCCGTCGAGGCGCCCGGTCGTTCCTGGCTGTTCTTCGGCGACCGCCACTTCACCCACGACTTCCTGTACCAGCTCGAATGGCAGGAGGCCCTGGAGGACGGGTCGCTGACGCAGATCGACGTAGCCTTCTCCCGCGACCAGCCCGAGAAGATCTACGTGCAGGACCGGATCGCCCAGCACGCCAAGGAGGTGGTCGCTTGGCTCGACGGCGGCGCCAGCCTCTACGTCTGCGGCGACGCCACCCGGATGGCCAAGGACGTGCGCAACGCGGTGGTGAAGGCCTATCAGGACGTGAAGGCGCTCAGCCCCGCCGATGCCGAGGCGGCGGTGGCCGCCCTGGAGCGCGCCCACCGCTACCAGCAGGACGTCTACTAGTCCGAGCACGGCCCTCCCCTCTGCGGGGAGGGTGCCTGCGGAGCAGGCGGGAGCGGGGACACCCGATCCGGAACCGGCGCTCCCCTCGTCCGGCCCGCCTCGCGGGCCCCCCTCTCCCACGGAGGGAAGAGGGACGCGCACAGACGATACCGAGAACACGCGAACGAACCGGAATCCCGCCATGGCCGAGCAGACCCCGCCCCGCACCTACGAGACCCCGCCGACCGATCGCCCGATCACCGAGGCGGAAGCCGCCCGGACGGCCGGGCTCGCGCATAACGAGCACCTCAAGATCGCCTCGGGCTACCTGCGCGGCACCCTCGCCGACGGCCTCCTCAAGCACGCCACCGGCGCGATTTCCGAGGATGACGGCCAGCTCGTGAAGTTCCACGGGATGTACATGCAGGACGACCGCGACATCCGCGCGGAACGCACGAAGAAGAAGCTCGAGAAGGCCTTCAGCTTCATGATCCGCCTGCGTATCGCCGGCGGCGTCGTGACCCCGAAGCAGTGGCTGGCCCTCGACCACATCGCCACGACCTATGCGGGCGGCGCCCTGCGGGCGACGACGCGCCAGACCTTCCAGTACCACGGCGTCATCAAGTCGAACCTCAAGCGCACGATGGCGGCAATCGACGCGACCCTGCTCGACACCATCGCGGCCTGCGGCGACGTCAACCGCAACGTCATGGCCGCCACGAACCCAGCCCAGAGCGGCGCCCACAAGGCCGCCTACCAGCTCGGCAAGGACATCTCGGACTCGCTCCTGCCGAAGACCAGCGCCTGGCGCGAGATCTGGCTCGACGGCGAGCGCGTGGTCGGGGGCGAGGACGCGGCCGAAGTCGAGCCGGTCTACGGCAAGACCTACCTGCCCCGGAAGTTCAAGACCGTGGTCGCGGTGCCGCCCTCGAACGAGGTCGACATCTTCGCCCACGACCTCGGCTTCATCGCCATCCTCGACAAGAAGAATCAGGTCACGGGCTGGAACGTCACCGTGGGCGGCGGCATGGGCATGACCCACGGCGAGACCGACACCTTCCCGCGCACCGCCGACGTGATGTGCTTCGTCAAGCCGGAAGACGCCCTGAAGACGGCCGAGGCCGTGATGACGGTGCAGCGCGACTGGGGTAACCGCAAGGTCCGCAAGAACGCGCGCCTGAAGTACACCATCGAGCGCTACGGCCTGGCCGCCTTCCGGGCCGAGGTCGAGAAGCGCGTCGGCAAGCCGCTGGCCGACCCGAAGCCCTTCACCTTCACGAACAACGGCGACCGCTACGGCTGGACCGAAGGCGATGACGGGCGCCACCACCTCACGCTCTACATCGCTTCGGGCCGGATCAAGGACATCGTGGACGGTCCGCAGTTGCTCACGGGCCTGCGCAAGATCGCGCAGGTTCACGAGGGCGATTTCCGGCTCACCGGCAATCAGAACGTCATCATCGCCAACGTCCCGTCCGAGAAGCGGGCCGAGATCGAGGCGCTGGTCGACCAGTACGGCCTCACCAAGGGGGCGAGTGCCCTGCGCCGCAACTCCATGGCCTGCGTCGCGCTGCCGACCTGCGGCCTGGCGCTTGCCGAGAGCGAGCGCTACCTGCCCGATTTGATGACCGAGCTGGAGACCAGCCTCGCCTCCCACGGGTTGCAGGACGACGAGATCACCATCCGGATGACTGGTTGCCCCAATGGCTGCGCCCGGCCCTTCATCGCCGAGATCGGCCTCGTCGGCCGCGGCCCCGAGCGCTACCACCTCTATCTCGGCGCGGCCTTCGACGGTTCGCGCCTCGGCAAGCTCTACGCCGAGGACGTCACGGCCTCCGAGATCAAGACCATCCTCGACCCGCTCTTCGCGGCCTATGCCCGGAACAAGCAGTCCGGCGAGCGCTTCGGCGATTACCTCATCCGCGACGGCTACGTGACCCGGACCATCAACGGGCCGGATTTCCACGAGAAGACCGGGGCGCTGAAGAGCGCGGCCTGAACGGCGACGAGCCCACCGGAGGGCTATGGCCCTCCGGCGCCCGACCTCCGGCCACGCCCGGGGACATTCCGACAAGTGCACCGCAAAACAGAGCGACGCACCGCAAAGCAAGTCGGGGCTTACCGCCACGCTTAAGCTTCGTGATGTCGAACTTCGTTCAGCGTGCACGCAACCGTTGCCGCCCCTCCTCGTTGTTCGGACAGACGAGACGGAGTGCGCCATGGCCCAGCATGAGATTCTGAATTTCTTCGAGCACCGCCGGGACGGAGCGTGGGTCTGCGTGAAGCCCTTCACGCTGACGACGAAGAGCAGCAGCGTCGATATTCGCCAGGGCATGCGCTTCGACTACGGCAAGCGGATCGGCGGCGTCGATCTGGCGGAATACTTGGAGCAGCTTGGCTCACAGTTCGGCTCCTGACGCGGACGGCATTCGGTCAGCGCGGGTCCGGGCGTTCACATTCCGGACCGCGTCGATGCCCTGTGCGCCGGGCGCGGTTCTTTTGACGTCGGCACGGCAACAGCCTAGTTTAGGTCCATGATCCATTTGGCGGCCCTCGACCGCGACATCCCCGAGGAAGCGGCTCCCACCACCCGCTGCCGCATCCTGGCCACGGCCGAAGAGGCCTTTCGCCTGATCGGCTACCAGAAGACCACCGTCGCCGACATCGCAAAGACCCTGCGGATGAGCCCCGCCAACGTGTACCGCTTCTTCGACTCGAAGAAGGCGATCCACGAGGCCGTGATCCGCCGGCTCATGGAAGACACGGAACGGCGGGTGACCGCGGCCGCGCGTGCTCCGGGCCTCAACGTGGAGCAGCGGGTCGCGAACGTGATCACGGCGATGCACGATTCCTGCGTGGAACGCTGCGAGGCAAACCCGCGCCTGCACGAGATGGTGGAAGCGGCGGTATCCGAGAGCTGGGACGTGTGCCGCGCCCATATCGAGCAGCTCGGGCTAGTATTCGAGCGGCTCGTGCGCGAGGGCATCGAGGCAGGCGAGTTCGCGGCGTGCGACCCAGCCGTCGCGGCTGGCTGCCTGCACACCGCCATCATGCGCTACTGCCATCCCGGCTTCGTGAGCCAATATCCCGATGCGGGCGTCCCGCCGATCGACACGATGATCGACTTCCTCCTGGGGAGTCTTCGTCGCCGGCGCTGAAGCGAGAGCGACTTACCCCATCTCCGCCACGATGCCCTGCGCCACCGCACGCGGATCCTGCGCCCGGGTGATCGGGCGTCCGACCACCACGTGGTCGATCCCGATCCGACGCGCCTCGCCCGGCGTCATCACCCGCTTCTGGTCGCCCGCCTCGGCCCCGGTGGGACGGATGCCTGGGGTGACGATGGCGCGGTCCGGACCGATCCGGCCGCGCACCGAGGCGGCCTCGGCGGCGCTGCACACGATCCCGTCGATTCCGATCTCGGCGGCCTGGGCCGCCCGACGCGCCACGAGGTCGGCCACTGGCATGGCGTAGCCGGCCTCGGCCGCATCGGCGTCGTCGTAGGAGGTCAGCACCGTCACGGCGAGGATGCGCGGACCGTTCACACCGCGTCCGCGCAGGGCCGCCCGCATGGTCTGCGGGTAGGCGTGGACGGTGAGGAAGGTCGCGCCGAGGTCGGTGAGCGCCCGCACACCCTCCTCCACGGTATTGCCGATGTCATGCAGCTTGAGGTCGAGGAAGACCTTGCGGCCGCTTGCGGCCAGCCGCGGCACCAGGGCGAGCCCGCCCGCATAAGCGAGCCGGTAGCCGATCTTGTAAAAGGTCGCCGCATCGCCGATCCGGTCCACCAGGCCCTCGGCCTCCGCCACGCTCTCCACGTCGAGGGCGACGATCAGGCGGTCGCGCGGGTCCAGGATCTCGGTCATGGGTCTCTCCGGTTCGGGCGCGAGCGATCACGTGGGCGGAGGCTCCTGTCAACGGGGTGCCATCGCCCGCGCCACCTCCCCCTTGAGTACGGGCAGGAGTTCGGCCTCGAACCAGGGGTTGGCCTTGAGCCAGCCGCTGTTGCGCCAGGAGGGATGGGGCAGCGGCAGCACGCGCGGATGCCCCGGCGAGTCGAGGATCGCGCGCCAGCGCCGCACCGTGTCGGTGAGCCCGGCCTTCGAACGGCCGAGATGCCAGTTCTGGGCGTATTGCCCGATCACCAGGATGAGCTCGAGGTTCGGCAGACCGGCGAAGAGTTCGACGCGCCAGCGCTCGGCGCATTCCCGGCGCGGGGGCCTGTCGCCACCCTTGGCATCGTAGCCCGGGAAGCAGGCGCCCATCGGCACGATGGCGAGCCGGGTCGCGTCGTAGAAGGCCGGCTCGTCGAGGCCGAGCCAGTCCCGCAGGCGGGTGCCGGAGGGGTCCATGAACGGCACGCCGCTCTTGTCCGCCCGGTTGCCGGGGGCCTGGCTCGCCACGCAGAGCCGGGCGGAGGCGCGGCCCTGCACGATGGGACGCGGCTCCTGCGGCAGGGGTGCACCGTAGAGCGGCGCGTCGCGACAGAGGCGGCAGGCCCGCAGACGCGCCGCGGTGGCATCGAAGGATGTCTCGGAGGGCATGATGCCGTCCGAGATAGGCGCTGCTCACCGTCAGGGCGAGGCCCCGGATCGTCGCCCCCGCTCAGGCGCCCTTCAGTCCGTCGAGGTCGAGGGGCAGCGAGCGCAGGCGCTGCCCGGTGGCGGCGAAGATCGCGTTCGAGATCGCGGGCGCGATCACCGGGACGCCGGGCTCGCCGATGCCGGTGGGGGCCGCCTGGGACGGCACGATGTGAACCTCGACCACCGGCATCTCGCTCATGCGGGTGGGCGCGTAGGAATCGAAGTTGCGCTCCTGCACCACGCCGTCCTTGAGGGTGATCTTGTTGCGCAGGACCGAGGACAGGGCGAAGCCCACCGCCCCCTCCACCTGCGCCCGGATCACGTCCGGGTTGACGGCCACCCCCACGTCGACCGCCGCCACGATGCGGTTCACCTTCACCTTGCCGGCCTCGGCGGTGACGTCCGCCACCATGGCCACGTAGGATCCGAAGGATTCGTGCGCCGCGACGCCGAGGCCGCGTCCCTTGTCGCTCGCTTTCTTCGGGTCCCAGCCCGCCTTCTCGGCGGCGAGCTTCAGGGTGGCAGAGAGGCGCGGCGCGCCGCCGAGCAGCCCGAGGCGATAGGCGACCGGGTCGGCTCCGGCCGCATGGGCCAGTTCGTCGATGAACACTTCCATCGCCTGGGCGGTGTGACTGTGGCCGACCGAGCGCCACCACAACACGGGGACGCCCTCGCGGGCATTGTGGACCTCGAAGTGGTAGGCGGGCAGCGCGTAGGGCGTGTCGGAGGCGCCCTCCACCGTGGTGGCATCGACGCCGTCCTTGACGATCACCGTCTCGAACGGGGTGCCGATCATGATCGACTTGCCGATCATCCGGTGCTCCCAGCCCGTGATCGCCCCCTTGGCGTCGAGGCCGGCGCGCAGGCGGTGCACCACCATCGGCCGGTAGTAGCCGCCGGCCATATCGTCCTCGCGGGTCCAGACGAGGTGGACGGGCGCCTTGCCCCCGGTCGCCCGCATGATCGTGGCGACCTCGGCGAAGTAGTCGGCGCTCGGCGTCGCGCGCCGGCCGAAGGAGCCGCCGGCCCACTGGGTGTTCAGGCGGACCTTGTCGGTGGTGACGCCGAGATTGGCGGCGATGACGGCCTGCTCGACGGTCTGGAACTGGCAGCCGGCGAAGACGTCGTAGCTGCCGTCCGAGGCGCGCTCGATGGTGACGTTCAGGGGCTCCATGGCGGCATGCGCCAGGTAGGGGAAGGTGAACTCCGCCTCCAGCACCTTGGCCGAGCCGGCGATGGCGCCCTTGGCGTCCCCTTTGTTGGACGCGACGAGGCCCGGCGTCTCGAGGCGCCGGCGGTGGTCGGCGAGGATCGCGTCGGAGGAGCGGGTCTCGGCGGCCGCGTCGTCCCAGGTCACCTTGAGGGCGTCCCGGCCCTTCATGGCCGACCAGGTGTCGCGTGCCAACACCGCGACGCCGGTGGGGATCGTCACGACATCGACCACGCCCGCGACCGCGCGGGCGGCCTTGTCGTCCACGCTCTTCACCGTGCCGCCGAAGCGCGGCGAATGGGCGACCACGGCCGTGAGCTGGCCCGGGCGCCGGATGTCGAGGGAGTAGATTGCGGTACCGTCGGTCTTGGCGGCGGAATCCAGCCGGGGGAGCTTGCTCCCGATCAGCTTGAACTGGCTGGCATTCTTGAGGCGCGGCTCCTTCGGCACGGGCTGCGCGGCCGCCGCCTCGGCGAGTTCTCCGAACCGGGCCTGCCGGTTGGATGCCGGGTGCCGGACGGTGCCGGATTCCACCGTGATCTCGGAGGCGGGGACCTTCCACTTCTCGGCGGCCGCCGCGACCAGCATGGCCCGGGCCGCCGCGCCGGCCTTGCGCAGCTGGAACCAGGAATTGGCGACGGCAGTAGAGCCGCCCGTGCCCTGGACGGGGCCGAAGGCGAAGTTGTTGTAGAGCGTGGCGTCGGCCGGCGCGAAGGTGGTGCGGATGGTCGCCCAGTCGGCGTCGAGTTCCTCGGCCAGGATCGTGGCGAGGCCCGTCGTGTTGCCCTGGCCCATGTCGAGGTGCTTGATCACCACCGTCACGGTGTCGTCGGCGGCGATGCGCACGAAGGCGTTCGGCATCGCCGGAAGGGCCGAGAGGTCGGGGCCGGCGGCCGCCTTCGCGAGTTTCGCCGGATCGAGGGTGAAGCCGATGACGAGGGCACCGGCGGCTACGGTGGCGCCGCCGAGGAAGGCGCGGCGGGAGGGCGCGGGCGGCTTGGCCTGACGAACCTTCAGCATGGGGGGCTCCAGTGCAGACGCGAAGTCGGGGACGGGGATCGGAACGGCGCGGGGATCGTCAGGCGAGGCTGCGTGCCGCCTCGTGGATCGCGGCGCGCACCCGCTGGTAGGTGCCGCAGCGGCAGACGTTGCCGTCCATGGCGCCGTCGATGTCGGCATCCGTGGGCTTGGGGTTCTCGGAGAGCAGCCCGATCGCCGACATGATCTGGCCGGACTGGCAGTAGCCGCACTGGACCACGTCGAGGCCGCGCCAGGCCGTGCGTACCGCCTCGGCGACCTTGCCGGAGGCGCCCTCGATGGTCGTGACCTTGGCCGTGCCGATATCCCCGATGCGGGTCTGGCAGGCGCGCACCGGCTGACCGTCGAGGTGGACGGTACAGGCGCCGCACTGAGCGATGCCGCAGCCATACTTGGTACCGGTCTGGTTGAGGTGGTCGCGCAGCGCCCAGAGGAGCGGCATGTCCGGATCGGCATCGACCTCGTGGGCGACTCCGTTGACGGTGAGTTTCAGCATCACGGCCTCCCGATGCGCAGTTTGGAACTACGCTAATCCTTGATCCCCGGAAACCATGTGCGCCGGCGCACGTGATCCGGGACCCGCCGCGGAACCAGCGTGGTCCGGCGGACACGCAAGCGAGATCAAGCCTGTGGGGCCAAAGGTATGGTGCGGAAACCGCGACAATGCTGCGCATCCCGGCAGGCGGTTCTTAACACATCGGGATCAGTCTCGGTCCGGTCGTATCCCGGCCTCTCGGCGGTCCAAGCCCGGACCGCGACGCCCGCCCCGAAATCTCAAGACGGTGATGACCGACCTGACTGCGGAGATGATCCAACGCGGCCGTGGGCCCTCGGTGCAGGAGGCCGCGCGTCGTCGAGATGTCGCGCGCGACATGCGCTCGGCCCGGGAGCGGCTCACCTCCACGAGCGGGCTCGAACGCGCCTTCGACTACGAACTTGTCCGCGTCTACGCGCAGTACCGTGCCGGCGCGGCGATCCCGCTCGCACTCCTCGGCCTCGCAGTGGCCGGCATCGCCGCCCTGTGGACCCCACCCGTCCTCGCGGCGGCCTGGGGGGTCTGCATCGTCGCCACAGTCACCTTCACCAAGCTCCTGACGCGCGGCTTCCTGGCGCAGGACCCGGCGCAGGTCTCGGTGCGGCGCTGGCGGCGCGCCTTCATGGCCGCCGAGTTCCTGCAGAGCACGGCCTGGGCGATGATGGTGCTGGTGGGCGCCTCGGGCGCACGCACCTTCGTGCTCTTCGGCCTCGTCATCGTGGCGGCCATCGCCGCGATGCTCGCCGCCACCCTGCCGGCCGCCGCCGTGGCGGCCCTGGTCCCCCTCTGCGTCGCCGCCCTGTCGCTCCTCGCCGTTTCGCAGGACATGGACACGATGATGCTCGTGACCATGGTGGTCGGCGCGCAGGTGTTCTTCCTGGGCCTGGCGCGGCGCGTCTACGCCGCCACCGTCGAGGCGCTGCAGTCGCAGGCGGAGAAGGACGCGATCTTCGGCGAGCTCGAACAGGCCAAGGCCAATTCCGACGAGGCGCGGCGACGCGCCGAGGAGGCGAACCTTGCCAAATCCCGCTTCCTCGCCACCATGAGCCACGAGCTGCGCACGCCGCTCAACGCGATCCTGGGCTTCTCGGAGGTCATGAAGAACGAGGTGTTCGGAGCGCACGTGGCCCCCTCGTACAAGGAATACGCCTCCGACATCCACGACAGCGGCCTGCACCTCCTCAACCTCATCAACGAGATCCTCGACCTGTCGCGGATCGAGGCCGGGCGCTACGAGCTCAACGAGGAGGCCATCCAGCTCGGTCACGCCGTGGAGGAATGCCGCCACATGATGGGCCTGCGGGCCCGGGGCAAGAACCAGACGATCCACGAGTTCATCGACGGCACCCTGCCCCGCCTCTGGGCCGACGAGCGGGCCCTGCGCCAGATCGTGCTGAACCTCCTCTCGAACGCCGTGAAGTTCACGCCCCCCGGCGGCGAGATCACCATCAAGGTCGGCTGGACCTCGTCGGGCGGCCAGTACGTCAGCGTGAAGGACAGCGGTCCCGGCATCCCGGAGGACGAGATCGGCACCGTCATGTCCTCGTTCGGGCGCGGGTCGCTCGCGATCAAGACCGCGGAACAGGGTTCGGGCCTCGGCCTGCCCATCGTGAAAGGCCTCGTGGACCTGCACGGGGGCCACTTCCAGCTCAAGTCGAAGCCGCGCGAGGGCACCGAGGTCGTGGTGATCTTCCCCGCGAGCCGGGTCATGGAGACCCTGCCCGCCATCGAGGTTCCGGGCGAACCCGCCGTGGCGGCGCCCCAGGAGCGGCGCGCCCGCGCCGCCTGACGGCGCCCTACCCGACGCCGCGCTCGGAGACACCCGCCTGCGCGAAGGTCGCCATGTCGCGGTGACAGGCGAGCGCACCCTTGAGGAGGCCCAGCGCCAGGGCGGCGCCGGAGGCCTCTCCGAGCCGCATGCCGAGCGCCAGCAGGGGCACGAGGCCCAGACGCTCCAGCACATCCGCATGTGCGCCCTCCGCCGAGACGTGCCCGGCGAGGCAATGGTCGAGGAGCGACGGGTCGAGGGCATGCAGGATCGCGGCGGCGGCCGTCGCCACGTAGCCGTCGAGCACCACGGGCACGCGCTGCAGCCGGGCGGCCAGGATCGCACCCGCGATCGCCGCGACCTCGCGGCCGCCGAGACGCGCCAGGATCTCAAGGGGATCGTCGAGGTGGCCGGCGTGATGGGCGAGCGCGGCCTCCACCGCCGCGACCTTGCGGGCGAGCCCGGCCTCGTCGACGCCCGTGCCGCGCCCGACCCAGTGCGCGGCCTCGCCGCCGTAGAGCGCGGCATAGATCGCAGCCGCGATGGTGGTATTGCCGATGCCCATCTCGCCGAGCGCCAGGCAATCGGTGCCGGCGGCCACCGCTTCCATGCCGAATGCCATGGTGGCGACGCAGGCCTTCTCATCGAAGGCGGCCTGCGTCGTGATGTCCCCGGTCGGCATGTCGATGGCCAGATCGAACACCTTGAAGCCGAGGCCGTAGGCGGCGCAGATCTGGTTGATCGCCCCGCCGCCGGCGGCGAAGTTGTCGAGCATCTGGCGGTTCACCGCCGCCGGGAAGGCCGAGACCCCGCGCGCCGTGACGCCGTGGCTGCCCGCGAAGACGCAGACCAGGGGACGGTCCAGGGTCGGCTGACCCTTGCCCTGCCAGGCGGCGAGCCAGGAGACGAGGTGCTCCAGGCGTCCCAGGGATCCGGCGGGCTTCGTCAGGGTGGCGTCGCGTTCCGCCACCATCGCCACCGCGTCCCGGTCCGGCCCCGGCAGGGACGTGACAAGGCGGCGGATGTCGCTGAAGGGGGTGGCGTCGGTGTCGCGATCGGTCATGCGTGGCTATTCCGGTGGCCGGCCCGGCGCCAGGATGGCGGCCCGCCCGTGGCCGGAGCTATAACGGTGGGCGCAACGGTGGTGAAGGCGAGGCGGGGTCGCGATGGACGAGGATGCCGATCCCGCCTTTCCGGGCGCCACCCTCGCCTACGATCTCGCCGGCTGCCTGCGTTTCTATTCGCGCCTGCCCGTGCCACCCCTCCCCGGCGAGGGCGACCCGCATGCGGTGCCGGACTTCCGCACCTTGCCCCGGATGCTCCCCCTCGCCGGCCTCGTCCTCGGACTGCCGGGAGCCCTGGTGATGCTGGCGGCCTGGGGCCTCGGGCTCGGGCCCTTCCTCGCCGCGACGCTGGCGCTGACGGCGGGGGTGCTGGTCACCGGCGCCCTCCACGAGGACGGCCTCGCCGACGTGGCGGACGGGTTCGGCGGCGGTTCAACGCCGGCCCGGCGCCTGGAGATCATGCGCGACAGCCGCATCGGCGCCTATGGCGGCGTCGCCCTGATGCTGTCGCTGGCTCTGCGGATCGGCGCCCTGGCGACGCTCCTCGATCGCGGCGGACATCTCGCGGTCCTCGCCCTGGTGCTCGCCGCCGCGCTCTCGCGCACCGCTGCCCTGGCGCCGCTCGCCCTGCTGCCGCCCGCACGCCTCGACGGGGCCGGCGCGGCCGTCGGCCGTCCGAGCCGCAGGACCCTGTCCACGGCCGGTGCGCTCGCCCTTGGCCTGACGCTGCTCGGCCTCACCCTCGGGCTCCCGCTCCTCGGCGGAATCCTGATGCTGGTTCTCGCCGCGCTCGCCGCCCTCGGCGTCACGGCCCTCGCGCGCCGGTCGATCGGCGGCCAGACCGGAGACGTGGTGGGCGCCGCCCAGCAGGGGGCGGAGATCGCCGCGCTCCTCGGACTGGTGGCGGCGCTGCCGGCCTGAACCGCACCGTGACGCCGGCCGGGCTTGATCCGGAGCGGGCTCCCCTGGCATGGATCGGCGCGATGAGCCCGCTTCGCCCCAAACCCTCCAGCCCCTGCACCAAGCTCTGCATCCTCGACGCCGCCACCGGCCTCTGCGAGGGCTGCGGCCGCACGCGCGATGAGATCGCCCTGTGGGGGTCGATGCCGGAGCCCCGGCGCCGGGCCGTGATGGCGACGCTGGAGGAGCGCCTGCGCGCCGCCTACCCGGCGCGCGTCCCGGCACCGGCCGTGCCATGAGGCTCGTTCTCGGCCTCGTCATCCTGGGTGGCGCGCTCGCCCTGCTCCTGCTCTCGGGCGACGACCGGCCCGTATTGGGGATGGACCCGGACCAGTTCGCGCAGCTCGCGATGGCCACGGGGTTCCTGACCGTGATCGTGGCCGGGTTCTGGCACCAGTTCCGGGACCGGATGGGAGCGAACCTGACCGCGCTCATGGCCTGGGGCGCCCTCGGGGCCGCCCTGGTGGCGGGCTATGCCTATCGCGATGAGGCGCGCCGGATCGGCGACCGCATGCTCGGGGCCGTACGCCCGGGCAGCGCGGTGGTCGCCTCGGACGGCACGGTCACGATCACCCGCCGCGCGGACGGCGATTTCCACGTCCGCGCGGAGGTGAATGGCCAGGCCCAGGGCTTTCAGTTCGACACGGGCGCGAGTTCCGTGGTCCTCACCGCCGAGAGCGCGGCCAGCCTCGGAATCCGCCCCTCCGCCTCAGAGTTCAGCGTGCGCGTCTCCACCGCCAACGGGGTCACGGTGGCGGCCCCCGCCTTTCTCGACACCCTGCGGGTGGGCGACATCGTGGAACGAAGGGTTCCCGCCCTGGTGAGCCGCCCGGGCGCGTTGCGCGAGAACCTCCTCGGCATGAGCTTCCTCGACCGGCTGGCCTCCTTCGAGGTCCGCGGCGATCGCCTGATCCTGCGGGGGCGCTGAGGCGGTGTCCCTGCGCGGTCGGGCGCCGCTGCGCATCAGGCGGCGCGGGTCTCCGCCGCATCCCGTCGATGCTCCGCCTGCACCACGAGGTTCACCGCGTCCCGCAGGGTGGCGAGATCCGCGTCGGCCTGCGTTCCGTGCGTGGAGAGGTGCCGGCGGTAGGCGCGTGCTCCGGGGCGTCCGTTGAACAGGCCGAGCATGTGCCGCGTCACCGTGTGCAGGCGCAGGCCCTCGGCCAGGAACCCGGCGAGGACCGGCTCGAACGCCGCCACCGCCGCGAACGGGTCGGCTACCGGGGCGGCCTCGCCGAACAGGACCGGATCGACGTCGAGGAGGATCGCCGGATCGCTGTAGGCGGCCCGGCCGATCATCACCCCGTCGACCGCCGCGAGGTGGGCGGCCGCGGCCGCGATCGTGGCGATGCCGCCGTTGATGGCGACGGGAAGCGTGGGATGGGCCCGCTTCAGACGGGCCACGCGCCCGTAATCCAGGGGCGGCACATCACGGTTCTCCTTGGGCGAGAGACCCTGGAGCCAGGCCTTGCGCGCATGCACCACGAGGCCGTCGACCCCGGCCTCGACCACCGCCTCCGTAAGGGCATCGAGGGCGACCTCGGTGTCCTGATCGTCGACGCCAATCCGGCACTTCACCGTGACGGGCACCGACACCGCCCCCTTCATGGCGGCCACGCAATCGGCGACGAGGCCCGGATCGCGCATCAGGCAGGCGCCGAATCGCCCGTCCTGAACCCGGTCGGACGGGCAGCCGACATTCAGGTTGACCTCGTCGTAGCCGAAATCCTCGGCGATGCGCGCGGCCCGCGCGAGATCGGCCGGGTTCGATCCGCCGAGTTGCACGGCCACCGGATGCTCCCCGGCGTCGAAGCCGAGAAGGCGCTCGCGAGGGCCGTGGATGACCGCGCCGGTGGTGACCATCTCGGTGTAGAGCCGGGCGCGCCGCGACAGGGTGCGGTGGAAGGCGCGGCAATACCGATCCGTCCAATCCATCATGGGCGCGATGGAAAAGCGCCAGGGACTTGAACCGGGGCTTGTCACGATTGATCCGGTCACCTGCTCGACGCTCCGCCCTGCTTCATTCAACATCAGCCCGGTCCACGCGTGTCCCTAACCGGAAACGCATATCGAATCCGCGCGCCGTTCCCCCGATGAGGGTCCGGGGGCACCACGGGTGGGACCATCGCCGATCGCGTCCCGGCGAACCCGTCACCCGTCGGTGGAACGCGGTTCAGGTCAGGCGCCGCACCAGGGTCCGCTCCATCAGCAAGCCGATGGAGAGCGCCGACAGGCCGAACAGCAAGACATACATGTAATCGACCTCGACGCCGAGATTGGGCTCGTAGGCGAGCCGGGTCCACTCGACGATCTGGACCATGGGGTTCCACTTCATAATGTCGTAGAGCTGATCGGGCAGCAAATGCGGCAGGTAGAAGATGCCACAGGTCAGATAGACCGAGATGGTGACGATGACGTAGCCCAGTTGCCAGCCGGGAAAGAAGGAGACGATCCCGATATTGACGGCTCCGATGCCGACCCCGATCAGAATTGCAGAACAATAAGCGCCGATCGCCATCGACGGCTCCACCGGGATCGGATTGACACCTAAGCTCGCGAGAATGCAGATGACGATCAGGAGACCCGTGAATCCTTTCACGATCTCCACGATCAGCCGCGCCAGCATGACGTCGAAGATCTTCACCTGCGGATAGTAAAGCAGCGGCTTGTTCGCGCTGACCGCCTTCATGACCTCGCGAGAGATGTACTGGAAGGTCAGGGCGGGGACGCAGCCCGTGGCGACGAACAGGAGGGGACTGTCGCCCATCGGCGACGGCTGGCCGCGAAATGCCATGACGCCGACCATGACGAAGATGTGGGCCACCGGCCACAGGACGAGGACGGCGTAACCCCAGTGAGAGCCACCGAAGCGCGTGCGCATGTCGCGCAGGACGAGGGCGCGAATGACGTGGGCGTAGGTTTCGAGCTTGCTCGGGGCTCGCAGGATTTCGTCGGCTGCAACGGCCATCGGGCGCCTCTCCGGAAGTTCCGGTGTCCTTGACGTCGGATCAAGACGAAATTGCGGGTGCTTCGCCTCAGGCGTCTCACCCGGAGCCCAGGCCGGCCACGCCTTCACGCGGCGGCGGCCGGACTTCCCGATCGGAGCGTGGACGCGGCGGGTTCGCGCGCCTCAATGATCGTGTTTGCAATCCGGACCGTGGACATGGCCGTGCTCATGTCCATGCGCTCGGGTCTCGTGCGCCCTGTGATCGTGAGCGTGCTGATCGTGGGTGTGATCATCGTGGGCGTGATGTTCGTGCGCATGATGATCGTGGGCGTGATGATCGTGTCCGCACTGACTGTGGTCGTGGGCGGCCCGCTCGGGCTTGAAGGCCCGGGTGACGGGGGTGGCGGCGCAGCCCTGCCCGCGCACGAGTTCGGCGGCGCTGCGGGGGACGTAGAGCACTTCCGAAGCGATCTCGGCCGGAACGTGGCTGCCGCCGAGTTGCCAGGCGAGGCGCAGGAGGCGGGCCGGGTTCTCCGCCCGCACTTCGAGGAGGGGCTCCCCGGCGGCGCGGATCGCGACGAGGCGGCCATCCTCGAGGCGCAGGGCATCACCATCCTCGAGGGCCGCCGCCTTGGCGAGGGCGAGGTCGAGGGTCAGGCCGCCCTCCCCCGTCAGCTGGTCCGGCGGGGTCTGCCGGGCGGCGTGATCGAGGACGACGGTGTCGACGACGGCATCGGTCCGGACGGCGACCTTGCGGACGAGGGTGGTGGCACGCAGCATGGATTCCTCGTGTCGGGATGGGTGGCAGGCCTCGCGGCGATCGGTCCGCCGCGATGGACCGTGATGCCCGCACCACTAGAGGGTTTTTGCGGGAAACGGAAAGGTGTGGCGGAACCTTGGCCGTTCAGCGTGCATTTCTGCGGCAGAATGCTTAAGCTCGGGCGCGACGAAGAGAACGGCCGAAGGCCGGATCACAACGCACAAGGGAGTCTCGGAACCATGAAGAAGCTCATCGCGGCCAGCCTCGCCGGCGCCCTCGCCCTCTCGCTCGGTGCCTGCAACACGCCGCAGGACCGTGCCCTCGGTGGCGCCGGCCTCGGCGCCCTGGCGGGTGCCGCCATCGGTGGAGCCGCCACCGGCCGCGCCGGCGGAGCTCTTGCGGGTGCCGCCATCGGTGGAGCCGGCGGCGCCATCGCGGGTGCGGCCACCGCCCCGCGCTGCCCCTACGGCACCTACCGCGACGCCTACGGCGACGTGTACTGCCGCTGAGTCCCGGCGCCCGCGCGGCCCTTCCGGCCGCGCCGGACCACGAGGCTTCCTCTCCCCCGAGAGGGAGCCTTTTCTTTGGGTTAGTTCATGGCTCAGTTCATGGGCCGGGCGCCCCGCTCCGATCCATCCAGTCCAGCATGCCCGCCGCCGCCGCGCGGCCCGAGGCGAAAGCACCCTGGAGCAGGTAGCCTCCGGTCGGGGCCTCCCAGTCCAGCATCTCGCCGGCCACGAAGGTGCCGCGCCGGCGCGTCAGCATGAAGCGGGCGTCGAGGCCCTCGAAGCGGACGCCGCCCGCCGTGGAGATCGCCCGGTCGAGCCCGCGCGCGGCCTCGGGCCGAAGCGGCACGGCCTTGATCAGCGCCGCCAGCGCCTCGGCCGCGACGGGGAGCGGATGGGCGGCCTCGCGTAGCAGGCCGATGCCGACCGGCGGCAGGGCCGCGTCCTTGCGCAGGCGGTTGGCCAGGGACAGCCCCGGCTTCGGGTTGCCCAGGGCTTTGACAAGCGCGGCCTCGTTCACATCCGGGCGCAGGTCGAGGTACAGCCGCGCGGCGCCGCGCTCGGTCGCCGCCCGGATGGTTCGCGAGAGGGCGTAGATTGCGCCACCCTCGATTCCGTCGGCGCTGATGACGGCCTCGCCCCGCACGGAGGCCCCGTCGATCGAGAGGGCGATGCGTTTCAGGGGCGCCCCGGCGAAGCGTTCGGCGAAGACCGTCGACCACGCTACCGTGAACCCGACATTGGCGGGTTTCAGCGGCGCCACGGCGATGCCCTCGGCGGCGAGCCGGGGCACCCAGGCGCCGTCGGAGCCGAGGCGGGGCCAGCTCGCGCCACCCAGCGCCAGCAGGACCGGGCGGTGCGCGGTCGCGACCGGGCCGTCCGGTGCCTCGAAGACAGGGCCGCCCTCCGACGACCAGCCGGTGAAGCGATGCCGGGTGCGGATGCGGACGCCCAGGCCGTCGAGGCGCCGCAGCCAGGCCCGCAGCAGTGGCGAGGCCTTGAAGCGCTCCGGAAACACCCGTCCGCTCGACCCCACGAAGGTGGGCTCGCCGAGGTCGTCGCACCAGCGGCGCAGGGCCTCGGGCGGGAAGTCGGCGATGGCCTGCGCCAGCGTGCCGCCCTGCGGGTGGTAGCGCCCCAGGAAGGCGGGGAGCGGCTCCGAATGGGTCAGGTTGAGGCCGCCGCGCCCCGCGATGAGGAACTTGCGCCCGACGCTCGGCATCCGCTCGTAGAGCGTGACGGCGTGGCCGGCACGGGCCAGCACCTCCGCCGCCGCGAGGCCGGCGGGTCCGCCGCCGATCACGGCCGGGCCGTTCCAATCGCTGTGAGTCATGCGTCCTGGGAAGCCGTTGCGCAGCGGCCCTGTCAAGCGTGGCGGCCCTCCGCCCTTGATTCGCCCGGTTCCGAGCCCCAACTGCGCCCCATCGGCTGCGGGCCCCTCTGGCGGGACGCTGTGTGCTGCGTTCCGTGATGTCGGAGCCGATGCTTTCTCTCCTCAAGAAGCATCGACGGTCCTGCGTCATGATCGATTTTCTGTATTACGACTGGCTCGGCAAGCCCGTGTGGATGTGGCTCGGGTTCCACGCCCTGGTCGCCGGGTTGCTGGCTTTCGATCTCGGGCTGCTGCACCGGGACAAGAACCACGAGATCGGCGTGAAGGAGAGTCTTCTCCTCACCGCCTTCTACTTCACCCTCGGGATGATCTTCGGCGGCTGGGTCTGGTGGTACCTCGGGCCGCAGGCGGGCCAGGAATACGTCGCCGGCCTCGTGGTCGAGAAGTCGCTGTCGATGGACAACGTCTTCGTCATTGCGGTCATCCTCACCTCACTGGGCATCCCGCGCGCCTCGCAGCATCGCGTGCTGGTCTGGGGCATCCTCGCCGCCGTGCTGCTGCGCGGCCTGATGATCGGCCTCGGCGCGGCCCTGGTGCATCAGGCGGCCTGGGTCCTGTCGATCTTCGCGGCCTTCCTCATCTTCGCCGGCGTGAAGATGCTGGTCTCGAAGGACGAGGAGCCGGGCGACATCCGCGAGAACCGGGCCGTGCGCCTCTTGCAGCGCGTCCTGCGCATCACCCCCGAGCTGCACGGGCAGCGCTTCGTGGTGCGCAAGCCCGACCCGAAGACCGGCAAGACCGCCCTCTGGCTGACGCCCCTGGCCCTGGCGCTGATCCTCGTGAACGGCGCCGACGTGATCTTCGCCGTCGACAGCGTGCCGGCGATCTTCGCCATCACCACCGACACCTTCGTGGTCTACACCTCCAACATCTTCGCGATCCTCGGGCTTCGCGCCCTCTACTTCGCGCTGGCCGCGATGGTGGACCGCTTCGCCTATCTCAAGACGGCACTGGCGTTCATCCTGATCTTCATCGGCGGAAAGATCGTGGTCGCCGACACCTTCGACCTCGTCCACGTGCCGCCGTGGGTGTCGCTGGCCGTCACCGTCGTCTTCCTGATCGCCGGCGTCAGCTACAGCCTGTGGCGCACCCGCGGCGCGGTGACGGAGGAAGCGCACGGACATGGCGGCGGGGCCGTGCAGCACCGGGCTTGAGCGATCCATCCGCGCTTCCTCACGCCCGTGAGCGAGCGCGTCCGATACGGGCGCCGCTGGATCGAACCGGAGCTCGTTTCGGGCAGGCCCGCACGGCGTTCGTCGAAAGCCCGGGCCCGCCATCCCGGAGGGATCGATCGGATCGGGCATGCGATCGTCGAGGTCTCTGCGCCGCGCTTCAGTCCTTGCGTTGGTAGAGACCCGAGAAGGTGACGTTCATGCCGCCGCAGGCCGTGTTGCTCTGCGCCTGCAGGAACGGCGGCACCAGCCGGAGACGGACCTGGCAGGACAAGTCGTCGGGCAGGCCATAGGGACGCGTCCGGCCACCGTCCTCCCCCTCGGTGAAGGCAAGGTTCGGGCCCGTCGGCCGCGCCGTGGCCTGGAACTGTCCGAGATGGACGCCTCCGCGCCGCACGCGATCCGGATCCTGCAGACCGTAGGTCGCCTCGCCCACGAGGACGAGGCTGTCGCCCTTCGGCACGATGGTGATGGTCTGCTCGGGTCCGCTCACCCAGGTTGCGGCCCAGTCGGACAGGCCCGGTTCGGCGGCGGGCTCGGCCTTGAGGGCCGCCCGCGCAATCCATCCGCTGCGCGTCGCGCCCTTGGCGCCCTGGTAGGTGGCGCAGGCGAAATCCCGCAGCGTCCCGTTCACCAGCACCCGGTTGCCCGCCACGAGGTAGGCCGCCTCCCGGCAGGATGCGGCGACCGAGGGGCAGGTCCTGTCCTGCCACTGGGACTTTACGAAGGGGACTCGCTCGGGGCCGATCACGGTGGCGAGGCCGGCGGGCTGTTCGAAATCCGGTGTGCCCTGGCAGGTGCCCGCCGGTTGCGCCGCGGCCGCCGGGGCAACGAGGACCGCGAGTCCGAAGAGGCCCAGGCTCGGGACACGGCGTGGGGGCATGCGGATGTCTCCCTGGGATTGTGCGGGTGGTCTCTCAGCCTCGGCGCGGTAGTGCCGCGATCAGGTCCCGCAGGGTCGTGATGGTGGAGGCATCGGCGACACCGTCGACCCGGGCCGGCCGGAAATGGCGCTGGAACGCCGTCACCACCGCGGCCATGCGGGCGTCGAAGGTTCCGGTCACCGGCAGGTCGTAGCCGTAGAGGGCGAACATCGCCTGGAGTGCCTCGATCGGCGGGCCCGCATCCCCTTGCGCGAAGAAGCGCCCGTCCCGGATCGGGGCCGGGGGCACCCAGTGGCCGATGCCGTCGCGGGCGAGCCGCTCCCAGGGAAAGTGCTCGCCGGGATCCTCCTTGCGCTCGGGCGCGATGTCGGAATGGGCGAGCACCCGGTGCGGGGCGAGGCTCCAGCGCTTCGCGAGGTCGCCGCACAGGGCGATCACGGCCGCGAGCTGTGGCTCCGGATAGGGCGGCAGGCCGCCCGCATGGCCGCCATTGACGATCTCGACGCCGAGCGAGCGCGAATTGACGTCGCTGATCCCCGCCCAGGACGCCTGGCCGGCATGCCAGGCCCGGCGGCCCTCCGGCACCATCTGCACGACGCGCCCGTCCTCCAGCACCACGTAGTGGGCCGAGACCTCCGCCACCGGATTGGCGAGGCGCTGGAGGGCGGCGGCCGCGCTTTCCATGCCCGTATAGTGCAGGATGAGGAGGTCCACCGGCCCGCCGCGCCGCTCGCCGTGATTCGGCGAGGGATGGACGCTGGTGGCGGCGGGGCTCTCGGGCGTCGGTTTCATCGGAGACCCCGCTCGGCGCTGATCCGGTCATAGGCCGCGTTGATGGCGGCGAGGCGGCTCGTGGCGATGGCCACCGCCTCCGGCGGCAGGCCGCGGGCGATGGCGCGGTCGGGGTGGTTCTCCACCACCAGGGCACGGTGCGCCGCCTTGAGGGCGGCGTCGTCCACGTCGGGGTCGAGGCCCAGTACGAGGTAGGGGTCGTCCGCGAGCCGGACATGCCGGGCGGCGATGCGCCGGAAGGCGGCCTCGTCGTAGCCGAAGGTCTCGGCCACCGCGCGGAGATAACGCTCCTCCGCCTCGTGGATGGCGCCGTCCGCCTTGGCGATGTGGAACAGGCCGTCGAGCACGTCTTCCAGCAGGGCCGGCTCGTCGTGGAAGGTGGTGGCCAGTTGCCGGGCATAGGCCTCGAAGCCGTTCGCCGTGCCCTTGGCCAGATCGAACAGGCGCTGCACGCCGGGCCGCGCCCGCTCATCCACCTGCACCACCTTGGCGAAGGCCTCGACCTCGGCCGGCGTCACCACGCCGTCGGATTTCGCCATCTTGGCGGCGAGCGCCACGAGTCCGGTGGTGAAGACCACATCCCGGGGGGTGGCGCCGAACAGCGCCCCCTCGCGATCCAACAGGAAATGTCCGGCGACACCGCCGACGAGGCCGCCCAGGGGCCCGCCGATGGCCAGGCCGAGGCCGGCGCCCCCGAGCTTGCCCCAGATTCCCACGCTCATCGGCAACTCCCGTGGGTGCGGGGATCGGTCATGAAACACGGGCGGGTCAACACGAGAAGGTTGGTCAACACGAGAACGTCATGGGGCTGGATCGAGATCGGCGCGAAGCGGAGCGCGTCCTTACACCGGACGCCTCCGCTTCGGCGATAGGGGATGCGCTCAGCGCCGGGCGCAGAGGCCGACCAGGCCCTGACTCTCACTGGGGCAGGCGGCGCTCAAGGTCCCGTCCGGCGCCGCCGTCACGATGGCGCTGCCGCCCTTGAGGCAGAGGGCGGAGGCCAGGATCTCGGTGCCGTCGCAGGTCACGCTGCAGCCCGTGGCCGGGCAGGTCTCCTGCCGCACCACCCGGAACGGCGCGGCGGGCGCGCTGGCTGCGAGCCCCGCCTGACCCGGCTCGCCCTTCTGCCCCGGAGACCCCTTCGCGCCCGGCGCACCGGCGGGGCCCGCCGGTCCGCGCTCGCCGGGCTGGCCCATGGCGCCCGCCTCGCCCTTCGGACCCGGCTCGCCCTTTGGACCCGGCTCGCCCCTGGGCCCAGCCTCACCCTTCGAGCCAGTCTCACCTTTCGGGCCAGCCTCGCCCTGAGGCCCCTGGGTGCCGGGCAGGCCCGCCAAACCCTGCGGACCCGTCACGCCCTGCGGGCCGGTGGGGCCGGGTTCGCCCTTCGGTCCGGGTTGGCCGGCGGGGCCGCAATTGGCGACCGTCGCCTCGCGCTCGTCCTCGCCCGCCTTGAGATGAGCGATGCAGTTGGTGGGCACGTAGGGCAGGCGGAAGACGAAGCGGCCCCGGCTGTCGGCGATCACCGAGATGTCCTCGTCGAGCACCACCACGGTGCCGGCCTTGCGCACGCTGCCGGAGATGCGCAGGTCGCCGTTCTCGAAGCGCGCGTCGTAGATCTGGATCGGCTGCGACACGCCCTGCGCGCGCCGGGCCTTGGCGGCGTCGTTCGCGGGCCGGCCTTGCCGGGACTGTTCCGGGGCCGGCTGCGCGGCGGCGGGCAGCGCCCCCGCGACGGTGATCAGGCCCGACAGGACCACGAGGGCACGAGCGAAGCGCATGGAGTTCTCCCGGCTGGTCCGCGTCTGCTGCGCGGCAGGTGAGGTGTGCTGCCCTGCCCACGGCACAGGGTCAAGCTTCGGCGCGTCGGGTGTCGCCCCTCACGGCCGGATCGGTGCGCGCAAGCCCTATCCACACCTGTCCACAGGCATCCACAGGCCAACGCGTTGGCCACCCGAAAAAATCCCGACGCTCCCGGAAACCGGTTGAGTGTGTTCATGCTTTGTTCCTATCGTGAAGGGACAGGAGCGGAGCCGATGCGTCACAGACCCGAAGAACCTCCCGATCCCCCGACGGAAGCATCGGAACGGACGCGTCCGCGGGCGGCGGACGGCCTGCCGGTGGATCTGGCGGCCCTGCGGGCCCGCGTGGCGGCACAGGAGGATACCCGCATCGCGCGGGGTGCCCTGCCCCTCGGGATCCACGATGTCGACGCACGTCTCGCGGGCGGGGGGCTCGCTCTCGGGCAGTTGCACGAGATCTCTCCCCTGGCGGCGGGCGATGAGCCGGCGGCCCTCGGCTTCGCCCTGGCGCTGGTGGCGCGCCACCTCGCCCGCGTGCGGGGCGAGGCGCTCCTCGTGGCGGGCCAGGGCCATCCCCTCCCCTACGGACATGGACTGGCCGGGCTCGGGCTCGACCCGGGGCGCCTGCTGCTGTTCGAGGTCGGCAGCGACGGCGACGCCTACCGCGCCCTGGAAGAGGCCCTGCGCGCGCAGGGGCTGGCCGCCGTGGCCGGTCTCGTGGACGCCGCCCTGCCCCTGGCCCAGAGCCGGCGGCTCCACTTGGCGGCCGGGCACACGGATCTGCTGCTCCTCGTCCTGCGCCCACCCGGGGCGGAGAGCCCCAACGTGGCGACGACGCGCTGGCGCATCGCCGCCGGCAAGGCCCTGCGTGACCGCTTCGGCTGCATCGAGCGGCCGTGCTGGCAGGCCACCCTCGAGCGGAGCCGCAACGGGCGGACCGGACACTGGCTCCTGGAGTGGGATCATGCCGCGCATCGTTTCGGTCTGGCTGGAGCATTGGCCGATCACGCGGCTGAGGCGGGCCCGGGCGAGCCCCTCGGAGAGCGGCGCCTCCGGCGCGTCCGATGACGGCCCGATGGTGGTGGCCGCGATGGAGGCCAACGGCCTGCGCCTGATCGCGGTGGATCCCTTCGCCCGCGCCCTCGGCCTCGCCCCCGGCGAGACCCTGGCGCGGGCCCGCGCACGAATCGGCACGCCCATCGCCGTCCATGCCGGCGACCCAGAGGCGGATGCCGCCGCCCTGCACCGGCTCTGCCTCTGGGCCAAGCGCTACACCCCCGTCGTCGCCCCCTTCGGTCCGGCGGAGGGCGGGGACGGCTTCTTCCTCGACATCGCGGGGGCGAGCCACCTGCTCGGCGGCGAGGCCGCCCTGCTGGCCGATCTCGCCCGGCGGCTCGCCGAGCACGCGATCCCGGCCCGGATCGCGCTCGCCGACACGCCCGCCTGCGCCTTCGCCCTGGCCCGCCACGGCGGAGGCGGACTGGTCGCGCCCCCTGTCCCGGACGAAACGACGGGTTTCACGCATCCGACGGGCAGCGCGGGTCCCCTCTCCCGGAAGGAGAGGGACAGGGTGAGGTGTGGTCCATCTCCGGAAAGCGCACACACCTCACCCCAGCCCTCTCCTTCCAGGAGAGGGGGCACGGTTGCGCCTCTGGCGGACGATCGGAGCCTCGTCGGCATCCGATCTGGCGATGCTCCCCGGCGCAGCCCGAAGGGCGCAAATTCGTTGGTCTGCCAGGACGGCGACTCTCGTGGCGCCCTGGATCTTCCATCGGGAGGCCGGACCGCGCCGTATCCGGGGGAACACTGGCGTGGCCCGCATATCTTGGTTCCGGTCGGAGGCAACGCCCGGGCGCTGCACGCCCTGCCCGTCGCGGCCCTGCGCCTCGACCCCGCCACGGCGCAGGCCCTGGCTCGCCTTGGCCTGCGACGGATCGGCGACCTCGCCGCCGCGCCCCGGGCGCCGCTGGCCCGGCGCTTCGGCGAGGCCCTGCTCCTGCGGCTCGACCAGGCCCTCGGCCATCGGCCCGAACCCCTCGTCACCACCGGGGACCCGCGGGATTTCCAGGCTGCGCGCGGCTTCCTCGAACCGATCGGACAGCCGGAAACCATCGTCGCCACGGCCACGCGGCTGATGGAGGAACTGGCGCCCCGACTGGACGCGGCCGGCCTCGGTGCGCGGGCGCTGCGGCTGTCCCTGACCCGGGTCGATGGGGTGGTGCGCACCCTCGACCTCGGGATGAGCCTGCCGATCCGCTGCCCGGCCCAGGTCGCGCGCCTACTCGCCCTGCGTCTCGACCGCCTCGGCCCAGCCCTCGATGCCGGCTTCGGCTTCGAGACCGTAGAGCTCGCGGTGACCGCCACGGGCACGATCGCGGCGCATCAGGGAATACTGGTGGAGGCGCCCGGCGCTGCCGAAGGAGCCGAACATCTGGGCGATGCCCTGCGCCAGCGCATCGGCCGGCGGATGATGCGGCTCGGCTTCCGCGCGAGCCACCTGCCCGAGCAGGCCGGGACGGCGGAGCCCTGGCGCACGGGCCGCCCGAACCCCGACGGGAGCGTCCCCCGCCTGCCGCCCCGCCCCCTCGTGCTCCTGCGCCGAGGCGAGGTCGCAGAGGACGTGATCGCACTCGCCCCCGACGGGCCGCCCCATCGTTTCCGCTGGCGCCGCCGCGTTCACCGCGTCGCCCATGCGGACGGCCCCGAGCGCATCGCCGACGAATGGTGGCGGGCGCCCGGGCCGACGCGGGATTATTACGTGGTGGAGGACGAGGCCGGCCGCCGCCTCTGGGTCTACCGCGAGGGCTTCCTCACCATGGACACGCCCGCGCGCTGGTTCGTGCACGGGCTGTTCGCATGAGTTTTCCCGGGTCGACCTCGGCCGACCCGGGGCGGGGATACCTACTCCGCCGCGTCGACGTAGAGCTTGCCGCCCTCCGCCTGGAACTCGGCGGACTTCGCCGCCATGCCGGCCGCGCGCTCCGCCTCGCTCATGGGCTTCGCCTCGCCGAGCACCTGACCCGCCGCCTCCATCGCCAGAACCTCGGCGCGCAGATCCTGCGTGATCTTCATCGAGCAGAATTTCGGGCCGCACATCGAGCAGAAATGCGCGACCTTGTGGGCGTCCTTCGGCAGGGTCTCGTCGTGGTAGGCGCGCGCCGTGTCGGGATCGAGCGACAGGTTGAACTGGTCCTCCCAGCGGAAATCGAACCGGGCGCGGGAGAGGGCGTCGTCGCGCAGCTGCGCCGCCGGGTGGCCCTTGGCGAGATCGGCGGCATGGGCGGCGATCTTGTAGGTGATCACGCCTTCCTTGACGTCGTCGCGGTTGGGCAGGCCGAGATGCTCCTTCGGCGTGACGTAGCAGAGCATGGCGCAGCCGAACCAGCCGATCATGGCCGCGCCGATGCCGGACGTGATGTGGTCGTAGCCCGGCGCGATGTCGGTGGTCAGCGGGCCGAGGGTGTAGAACGGCGCCTCGCCGCACTCCTCCAGCTGCTTTTCCATGTTCACCTTGATCTTGTGCATCGGCACGTGGCCGGGGCCCTCGATCATGGTCTGGCAGCCCTTGTCCCAGGCGATTTTCGTCAGCGCACCGAGCGTCTCCAGTTCGGCGAACTGCGCGGCGTCGTTGGCATCCGCGATGGAGCCGGGACGCAGGCCGTCGCCCAGCGAGAACGACACGTCGTAGGCCCGCATGATGTCGCAGATCTCGTCGAAGCGCTCGTAGAGGAACGATTCGCGGTGCCCGGCGAGGCACCAGCGCGCCATGATCGAGCCGCCCCGGCTCACGATGCCGGTGACCCGGCGCGCGGTGAGCGGCACGTGGGCGAGGCGGACGCCCGCATGGATGGTGAAGTAGTCGATGCCCTGCTCGGCCTGCTCGATGAGGGTATCCTTGAAGACCTCCCAGTCGAGCTTCAGCGGATCGCCGCCCACCTTCTCCAGCGCCTGGTAGATCGGCACCGTGCCGATCGGGACCGGCGAGTTGCGCACGATCCACGAGCGGATGTTGTGGATGTTGCGGCCGGTGGACAGGTCCATCACCGTGTCGGCGCCCCAGCGGGTCGCCCAGACCAGCTTCTCGACTTCCTCCGCGGCGGACGAGGTCACGGCCGAATTGCCGATGTTGGCGTTGATCTTCACGAGGAAGTTCCGGCCGATCGCCATCGGCTCCACCTCGGGGTGGTTGATGTTGGCCGGGATGATCGCGCGGCCGCGGGCCACCTCGTCGCGCACGAACTCGGGCGTGATGAAGCCCGGCAGGGAGGCGCCGAAGCTGTTGCCGTCGGCAAGCGCCGCCTGCGCGCCTTCGAGCATCGTCTCGCGGGCGAGGTTTTCGCGGTGGGCGACGTAGATCATCTCCTCGGTGATGATGCCGGCGCGGGCGAACTCGTACTGCGTCACCATCTGGCCGGGGCCGGCCTTGCGGATCTCGCGGGTGGCCGGACACGGGGCCACGAGCTTGTCCTCGGGCACGAAGCCGTTGTCCTCGGGCTTGACCGCGCGGGGCGTCACCGTGGCGTAGCCGCGCCGGGCGATCCAGGGCTCGCGCACCAGGGGCAGGCCGGCATGGAGGTCGATCCGCGCATCCGTCTCCGTGTAGGGGCCGGACGGGTCGTAGACCCGCACGGGGGCCTCCTTCGGATCGCTGAGGGTAATCTCGCGGAACGGCACCCGCACGTCGTCATGGCCGGCGACCGCCGCATAGACCTTGCGCGAGCCCATGATCGGGCCCGTGGTCACCGCCTGCGGCGGGCCCTGCGGCAGATCCTTCGGGAGAACGGGTGCATTCATCGGTTCGCTCCTGGCGTTGGAGGCGATCCGGTTCGGGGACGACGGCTCTGGATGGGACGACGCTTGTGCGGGCGCGCCGTTTTTAAGAGGATTCCCGTCCCTCCGCCGGTACGAACCGGATCAGGTTCAAGGGTCGGGGCGACGCGCCCAATCTCAGCCCCCGGACTCGGGGCTCCCCTCGGAATGGTTCCAGGTTCGATCTCCCGAGCGGCTTTGTCAATCGCCGCACTGACAAACCGACGCGGAAACTGCGCCTGAACGAACTTTACGGACGAGGCCGGCGTTTTCCCCCCACGAGTCCGGCCGTCTGGGCCGGCGCACAAACCACAGGTTCTCCCATGAAGCGCATTCTTCTGGCGTCGGCCGCCCTGGTCGGCGCCCTCGCGATGATTCCCGTGACCGCCGATGCCCGTCCGGGCGGCGGTGGCTTCCGGGGCGGTGGCGGCGGGTTCCACGGTGGTGGGCTCGGCGGTGGCGGCTTCCGGGGCGGCCTCGGTGGCGGTGGTTTCCGGGGCGGCCTCGCGGGCGGCGGCTTCCGGGGCAACGGTCTCGGCGGCGGCGGCTTCAACCGCGCCGGCTTCGGTGGCGGCGTTGGGCTGGCCGGCGGCAGGGGCTTCCGGGGCGGCGTCGCCGGGTTCAATCGCGGCGGCTTCAACCGGGCCGGCTACGGCGGGCGGGGCTATGGCTACCGTCGTGGCTATGGCGGCATCGGGCTCGGTGTCGGCCTCGGGCTGGCGGGCGCCGGCATCGGCTACGGCCTCGGCAGCGCCTATGGCGGCTATTACGGCGACGATTACTACGCCGGCGGCTACGCACCAGCCTATTACGGGGGTGGTTACGGAGGGTACGGCACGGGTTACGGCGGCGGCTATGCCCCGGCCGGCTACGGTACTGAGACCACCACCGAGGTCGCCCCGACCGGCAACGACGTCGCCTATTGCGTCCAGCGCTTCCGGTCCTACGACCGCCGCAGCGGGACCTATCTCGGCAATGACGGCCAGCGCCACGCCTGCCCGTAACGGCTGACCGGCCACACGGAATCGAAGGCCTCGCCCGCCCCGCGCGGGCGGGGCCTTCTGTCGATTCGGGTCCCTCAGCCCCCCTGGAGGCTCTCGGCGAAATCGTCCGGCACCTCGCCGAAGCTCGCCAGGATGGCGGCGCTCTCCAGCTCCCCCGTCTCGTCGTCGGCCACGACCTTGATCGCGGCGGTCCCGGGAAAGCGCGCGGCCATGGCCTCGGCCTTCTTGAGGGCACCGCTCTCGGTGACGGCGACCTCCCGGTCGCCGGGGGTGAGCCGCTTGCGCTTCAGCACGAAGGTCTGGACCAGGAAAGTCGTCTTGAGGGCCATGAGGGGTCTCCAGCGGCCCCGAGGCACGCCAACGGCCCGGTCCGAATCCGGCGTGCACCTAATCAGGTTTCACGCGGCGGGACAGTGGTTTTGCGCCCTGGCCCGGGCGGCTGTCCCACGGATCGCAGTGGACCGTCAGCTCAAGCGGGATCGGATGCGTCGAGGCGCAGCACCAGGCGATCCCCCGCCCAGAGCTCGACGGACCGGCCATCCATGAAGGCCCGTGCCCGCTCGATGGCCTCGGCCTCGTCGCGGGCTGGGATGACCTTCGTGCGCAGCACGCGGCCGGCCCCATCCAGCAGGCGCACGCGGTAGGAGTTCGGTGGCATCTGGGCTGGTGCGGCGTCCGTCATGACCAACTGTTCGCGTGAAGGATCGCCTCCGCGCAATGCGCGTCAGAATCGGCCCGGACCAGGACGCCCGCGTCGGCTCCCTATCGTACGACAGCATACGGCAGCGGTCACAAGCTCGCGAGACCATTTCTGTACTGAGCGATCTCACATTCTCCGTGAAGCGGGCTGCCCATTCTTCACCAGAGGCGGATGAGCCGGTAGCCGGCGATCACGTCGGAGAGATCGATCGCGAGGGCGGCGGTCAGGCGCAGGCTGGCGCCGAAGAGCGGGCGGCTGAAGGCGCTGGAGACGAGGAACAGTCCCAGCAGCACGAACCCGGAGTGCCGGGCCATCCGCTCCGTCCAGGCCCAGGCGTTGGGGAGCCAGGGGCGAAGGATGTCGTAGCCGTCGAGTCCCGGCACCGGCATCAGGCCGAGGATGAGGGCGGTACCCTGGAAGAGGACCGAGACCGCGAGCACCGCCCGCAGGGTCTCGGCCTCGGGACGCGCCAGCGCGTAGAGGGCGGCGAGTAAGAGCAGGAAGGCGAGGCTCATCGCCGGTCCCGCCAGGGCCGTCGCCGAACGCCGCCCCGGGTCGGGTTCGGTCGCCGCATCGGACACCCCGCCGGGAAAGCCGAACCCGGCCAGGACCGTGAGGACGACCGGCAGGAGCAGGGTCGCCACGCGATTGGGCAGGCGCCTTGGATCGAGGGTCAGGGCCTCGGTCCCGGGCAGGCCCCAGCGCCGCGCCGCGAGAGCATGGCCGAACGCATGCACGCACAGGCCCAGGACCCACACCGCCATCACGAAGCTGAAGGCCGCCCCCGACCCATCCAGGGCCCCGGCGCCGATGCCGAAGCCGAGGACGCCGACGATCAGGCCGACGAGGAGCACATTGGCGCTGAGGCCGATCACCGCCTCGCGTGGGGTCCCGCTCATGCGAGGCCCGGCGCGGCCGGACGGTCCCCCGCGCGTCGGCAGGGCGTCCGCGCGGTACGAGGGGAGGTCCCGCTCGCGGGATCTGGGAGGGGGAAGGGAGCCAGGGCTATCACGCGACGCAACATCGCTGGTGACACGCCAATGTCCAGTCCCTAGCTACGGGGTTCCTTCCGGACCCCTCCTGGCCACCGGGATCACGGCTCCATCGCTGGAACGCCCTCGAGCCCGGACGCATGCGCTTCCTCCTCTCGCTCCTCCTCACGGTGCCGCTGGCGCTCTACGCGGTCGTGCTGCTCCTGCTCGGCGTGTTCCAGCGCCACCTGATCTATCCGGGCGCGTTCCGCAGCCCCGCGCCCGCCTCGAGCCGCGAGGCCCCAGCCGGAACGCAGGCGATCAGCCTGGAAACTGCGGATGGCGAGCGCCTCCTCGGCTTCTGGCGCCCGCCCGCCCCGGGCTGCGCCGTGGTCCTCAGCTTCCACGGCAACGGCTCGCGGCCCGAGCCGGCGGCCGCGCGCTTTGCCGGCGCGCCCTGGCGGGACCGGGGCTGGGGTCTGCTCGCCATCGCCTATCGGGGCTATCCGGGCTCGACGGGCAGCCCGAGCGAGGACGGGCTGATCGCCGATGCCGCCGCGGCCTACGGGGCGATCGCGGCGCGGGCCCCTGGGGCCCCGGTGCTGCTGCACGGCCATTCCCTCGGTGCCGCCGTGGCGGTGGCGGCCGCGGCATCGGTGCCGCATCTCGGCCTCTACCTGGAGGCGCCGTTCGATTCTCTCGCAGCGGTGGCGGCGGCCCGCTTTCCCTACCTGCCGACCGGCCTCCTGCTGCGCGACACCTTCCGCTCGGATGAGCGCCTCGGACAAGCCGGCGGCCCGGTCCTGATCGTCCACGGCACCCGAGACCGGGTCGTACCCCTGTCGCATGCCCGGCGCTTGGCCGAGCGGGGCGGCGCGCGCGTCCGCCTCGTCGTCCTTGACGGCGACCACGTCTCGATCCTCGGCGCGCAGGACGCGGAGGCGGAGGCCCTGTTCCGCCCGGCGGACAGCTCGGCCACGCCCTGCCGTCACGCGTCCGCGCAGGCACCTTAGGGAAACCCCGATGGGACGACGGGACCGGATGTGGCGCGCGGACGATCCGACGACGCAGGGGCCGGCGGCGAAGGCCCCGGTCATCTGCCCGCTCTGCGAACGCCCGATCCCGCCACGCGCCAAGTCGAGCCTGCACCACCTCACCCCGAAGCTGAAGGGCGGGGCGCGAGCCGGCACGGTGCGGCTGCACCAGATCTGCCACTCGGCGATCCATGCCCGCTTCAGCGAGGCCGAGATCGCCCGCCGGCTGGCCGATGTCGATGCCCTGCGGACGGACCCCGAGATGGCCCAGTTCCTGGCCTGGGTCCGGACCAAGCCCGACGACTTCCATGCGGCGACGCGGATGACCCGAGACCGGCGCGGCGCCAAGCGCGACCCGTACTGACGGGGGGATGCGCCGTATTCGCCGAACCCGCTTTACCCGCCGTTCGGCATGATCGGCGGGCGGGCGCCCCGCGTACCCGCTCCCTTAAGACTCTTGGCCGGAGTGTCGCGCACGATCGAGGAGGGAGAGCGGGAAGATGGTGGGGGGCGGGAAGATGGTGGGTTTGGCAGCGGGACCGGTGGAAGCGGGCCGCCTCGCCTGGGTGGACGTCGCCAAAGGGCTCTGCATCATCCTCGTGGTGATGATGCACTCGACCATCGGCACCGGCATCGCCATGGAGGGCGAGGGCTTCCTCCACACCCTCGTCGCCTTCGCGCGCCCGTTCCGGATCCCCGATTTCTTCCTCCTGTCGGGCCTGTTCCTCGGCCGGGTCATCGACCGGGACTGGCGCCTCTTCCTCGACCGCCGCCTCGTGCATTTCGCCTATTTCTACGGGCTCTGGGTGCTGATCCAGTCGGCGGCGAGGTACGGACAGATCGTCGACGGCGGCGGCCCCGGTGCGTTCCTCGCCCATCTCGCGCTGGCCCTGGTGGAACCCTACTCGACGCTGTGGTTCATCTACCTGTTGGCGGTGTTCTCGGTGCTGACCAAGCTGTTGCGCCGAGTGCCGGCCCCGCTGATCCTCGCGGCGGCGACCCTGCTGGAGATCCTGCCGATCGAGACCGGCCTCGACCTCGTGGACGAGTTCTGCGACCGCTACGTCTGGTTCCTCGTCGGCTACCTGTTCGCCGAGCGCATCTTCTCCTTCGCCGACGCGGTGCAGGGCCATGCCCGCGCCGCCCTGGCGGGCCTCGCCCTCTGGGCGCTGGTCAACGCCGCCCTGGTCTTCCTCCCCACCGGCAACCCCGCGATCCCGACCCTGGCGCAGTTGCCCGGTCTCGGCTTCGCTCTCAGCGGGGCGGGCGCCCTGGCGATCGTGGCCATCGGCGCCCTGATGAGCCGGGCCGGCGGACCGGTCACGGCGGCGTTGCGGGCCTGCGGCCAGCGCTCGATCGTGATCTACCTCGCCTTCTTCCTGCCGATGGCGTTGACCCGGACGCTCATCGTCAAATCCGGCGCCGTCACGGATATCGGCTGGGCGAGCGTGACCGTCACCGTGGTGGCGATCCTGGTGCCCCTCGCCTTCGAGCGGGCGATCCGCCACACCCGGGCGTCCTTCCTGTTCAAGCGCCCCAGGGCGTTCCAGCTGGTGGGCGAACGCCCGCGCCCGGCCGACGCCGCCCTGCGGACGGCCTGAGGACGTCGCGCGGCGCTCACCCGAGCGGTCAGGCCGCCGCGACGACGCGGGGGCGGACGAGACGCTCCAGGAAGTTGGCGATCTCGGTGCGCCGGCGGGCGGGTTCGAGGAGGTCGGGCCCGAGCCGGTGCAGGGCGACGCGCCCGGTCTCACCCTCTGGATCGGCATGGACCCGGCAGAGATCGGCCGCGAAGGCCTCCACCGCCGCGGGATCGGGCAGGACTCCCGCCGCGACCACGTCGTCGGCGCTCAGCCGCAGCATGGCGGCGAGCGCGTCGAGGTCCAGTTCCGGATGGTACTGCGTCCCCCAGAACACCCCCGGCCCGTACACGATCTCGATCGCCTGAACCGGGAGGAGCCGGTTCCCCGCCAGCACCGTGGCGTCGGCGGGCGGCGTGACGACCGCGTCCAAATGCATGGCCGGCGCATCGAAGCGCGCCGGTCGCCCGGCCAGGAGCGGGTGGGCGCGTCCGGCCTCGGTGAGGGTCAGATCCCGCGAGAACCCGTATTCCGGTCCCTTCGGATTCGGGCCCGCGTCGCCGCCCGCCACCACCGCCGCCACCTGGACACCCCAGCACGAGCCGAAGACCGGCAGGCCGCACGCGAGCGCCCGGCGCACCAGGGCGATCTGACGCCGGACGGCGTCGGTGTCGTCACCGACATGCAGGGTGGAGCCGGTGACCACGAGGCCGTCGTAATCGGCGAGCGCCGCGCCGGGAGGCAGCGTCGCATCGGCATCGGCCGGATTGATCAGCGTGCAGGCCATCCCCGGCGCGAGGTCGCGCAGGATGGCCGCATAGGCCTCCGCCGAGGTGACGCCGGTGCCCGCGAAGTGGCTCGCGCGTCCCTCCCGGTCGTTCCCGTCCGCGACGAGGAGTGTGAGCATGGATGTCCGATCCCCTTCGGCCGCGAGGCCGGAAAATGGGACGAGGAACGATCCGGCCGCCCCCTCGTTCCCGGTGGAGGGGTGGCCGGATCGCCGCAGGAATCTGCATCGCCGCAGGAATCTGCGTCGCACACCCTGGGCACGTGACCGGAGGCTCGGATGGCCCTGCGATGTCTTGCGGCTGCTCTTGCGGCTGCGGCGCTGCCGAAACGCGTGATCCCCTGCCTGATGGCCGGGCTCGCGTTTGCCCCGAGCACGGCCCCGGCGCAGTACATGGCGTTGACCCCGCCGATGCCCGACCCATCCCGGACGCTCGCGCCGGCCGCGCCGAAGCCCGTCGCACCCCAGGGACGCGCGGCGGAACACGCCTTCGCCGGAACGCTGCCGAACCAGCGCACCGGCCCGGCCCGCGACAGGGTGGTCCGCGACATCTGCATCGGCTGTGACCGGTAGCGCGCCGCATTCCGACGTGAATGCCGACGGGGCGTGAAGGCACGTCCCATCAAGGTTGGGTAGGTCCGCCTTCCCGACAGCGTTCGCGCGAAGTCCCGAACGGACGGCGCACCTGCCCGTCAGCCCTCCGCCTTCGTCCCCCGCGTGATTGCCTCGACCATCCCCTGGGACAGGCGCACGAATTGCCCGGTGCCGTGGCCGCGCGTGTCCAGTAGTTCGGCGAAGACCGGTTTCGCCGGTTCGTAGACGAGCGCCGCGCGGGACCGGGCCTCGCGACCCTTCTGCCGGAGGCGGTCGGCGAGGGCGGCGGGAACGAACGGATCGCGCAAGCCTGGCAAGCTCCTGATGCGACGGCGCGGGATCGGCCCGACGCGAGACACCCCGGGCTTAGGACCACGTCGGTTGCCGGGAGCTTAAGGGCGCATCCCCCGGGGGCAGCGGCCCACTTTCGCGGAACCACCTTCGTACGGCCGTGGTTTGGTTTGCCAAACCAAGGAGAAAACTCAATGTCCGACAGCGTGTTGGCTTCCGTGACCGTTCCCTCCCTCAAGGCCGCGCGATCCGCACGCGAGCGCCTGTCCCGCGCGGGCTTCGCGCGCAACAGCGTCGAGATCGACCGGGTGGATGACGGCTCCTTCGCGGTGTCGATCGCCACGCGGCCCGAGAATCACGCCCGCGCCGAGCGCATCCTCACCGGTTCGCCCCTGGCCCAGGACCTGCGCGAGGCAGGAGAAGCGGCGGCGGACCACTTCCGCGGCAATCGCGGGCTGGCGCTCGGCCTCGCGGCGCTGGCGGGCTTCGCCCTGTTCGGCCTGATGCGGCGGGACTGAACCGGCTTCCGCCCCTCGCTCTCCCGGCGTGACCCGCCGGGACGAGCCGATCGGAGATCAGATTGGCGAGCCGTTACGGGCTTGAGATCCGCGCCGCGACGGGCACCGACGCGGCGGGGCTGTCCGTGCTGCTGCGCGCGGCCGGGTATCCCACGGCCCCCGAGGTCTTGGCCGAGCGGCTCGACGCCCTGCGGCAGGGTTCGGGCGCGGCCCTCGTCGCCGCGGAATGGGGACCGCCCAGCGGGCTCATCCTCCTGCACTGGTATCGCACCCTTGAGGCGGACCTGCCGGTCGCGCAGGTCACCACCCTTCTGGTGGGCCCAGAGGAGCGCCGACGCGGCATCGGCCGGCTCCTCCTCAAGGCCGGGGCGCAGGCGGCGCGCTCGGCCGGTTGCGGCGCGCTTCAGTTGCTGATCGACCCCGAGCAGCCCACGCTGCACGCCTTCGCCGACGCCACCGGATTCCTCGGCGGCGGCACCGTGATGGTCCGCCCCTTACGCAAGAAGAGCTGATCCGAAGGGCTTCCGACTCGAACGCTGGGAGGACGGAATTCCACCGCGGCAGATTTTTCCCTTGTTTCTCAAGCCTTTGAAAAAACCATCGGTTAACACCCCTTAAACCCGCCGCATTTACCGTGCGCTTGCAGGGTCGCTCGAATCGCGAACGAACCTTGGGACAGACGGGACTGATGGCGAAGGGACGCGGACGCGTAGGCCGGGGTGAGCCGAACTTCGACGTGCCCGAGGGGCGCGCCGGGGATCCGGCCGACCTCGATCTGCGCCTGTCGCGGGCCGATCGCGCGGGAGGCGGCGTGGCGAGAGGCGGGGGATCAGGCTCGAAGGGGGCGCGTAAGGCTCCGGTGCAGGCGCTCCGCAAGGCGCCGCGCCGGGCGCGCCGCTCCATCCTCGGGCGGCTCGTCTATTTCGGCCTCGTCCTCGGCCTCTGGGCGGTGATCGGCATCGCCGGGCTCGTGGCCTATCACGCCTCGCAACTGCCGCCGATCGACCAGCTCGCGGTCCCGAAGCGTCCGCCCAACATCGCGATCCTGGCGAGCGACGGCTCGCTGCTGGCCAATCGCGGCGAGACCGGCGGCCGGGTCGTCAGCATCCGCGAATTGCCGCCCTACCTGCCCCGCGCCTTCGTGGCGATCGAGGACCGGCGCTTCTACAGCCATCTCGGCGTCGACCCCGTGGGCATCGCCCGCGCGGTCGCCCAGAACGTGACGCGGCGCGGCGTCTCGCAGGGTGGTTCGACGCTCACCCAGCAGCTCGCCAAGAACCTGTTCCTGACGCCCGAGCGCTCGGCCTCGCGGAAGATCCAGGAGGCGATCCTCGCCCTGTGGCTGGAGCACACGTATACCAAGGACGAGATCCTCGAACTCTACCTCAACCGGGTCTATTTCGGCGCCGGCGCCTACGGCGTCGAGGCAGCCGCCCAGCGCTACTTCGGCAAGCCCGCCAAGGCCGTCACCCTGGCGGAGGCCGCGATGCTCGGCGGCCTCGTGCAGGCGCCCTCGCGCCTGGCCCCGAACCGCAACCTGCCCGCCGCCCAGGCCCGCGCCGCCCAGGTCCTCGCCGCGATGCAGGAGCTCGGTTTCGCGAAGCCCGCGGACGCCAAGCTGGCCCTGGCGAACCCGGCCCGCCCCGCGGGCGCGCGCGGCGGCGGATCGGCCAACTACGTCGCCGACCTCGTCATGGACGTGCTCGACGACTTCCTGCCGAAATTCGAGAGCGACATCGTCATCGCAACCACCGTCGATACCGGCCTGCAGGCGGCCGGCGAGAAGGCCTTGGTCGACGAGCTGAACCAGAAGGGCGCCCGCTACAACGTCGCCCAGGGCGCCCTCGTCTCCCTGAGGCCCGATGGCGCGATCCGCGCCCTGGTGGGCGGGCGCGATTACGCGCAGAGCCAATTCAACCGCGCCACCACGGCCAAGCGCCAGCCCGGTTCCTCCTTCAAGCCCTTCGTCTACCTCGCGGCGGTCGAGCACGGCCTGACCCCCGACTCGGTGCGCGACGACGCGCCGATCAGCATCAAGGGCTGGAACCCCGAGAACTACTCGCGCGACTATCGCGGCCCCGTGACGCTCCGGGACGCGCTGGCCCTGTCGCTCAACACCGTGGCGGTGCGCCTCGGCCAGGAGGTCGGCCCGAAGACCGTGGTGCAGACGGCCCAGCGCCTCGGCATCGCCTCTCCGCTCCAGGCCAACGGCTCGATCGCGCTCGGCACCTCGGAGGTGACGCCGCTGGAACTGGTGGGCGCCTACGCGGCCTTCGCCAATGGTGGCACGGGGGTGATCCCCTACGTCATCGCCAGCGTGAAGGGCGCGGACGGCAAGCTCCTCTACAAGCGCAAGGATGCGGGGCTCGGCCGCGTCATCGACGCCAATGCGGTCTCGATGATGAACGCGATGATGCACGAGACCTTCGTGACCGGGACGGCGAAGAAGGCGGAGGTTCCGGGCTGGGATCTCGCCGGCAAGACCGGCACCAGCCAGGATTTCCGCGATGCCTGGTTCGTGGGCTACTCGTCGACCCTGGTGACGGGCGTCTGGCTCGGCAACGACGACGGCGAATCCACCAAGAAGGTGTCCGGCGGCAACCTGCCGGGTGAGATCTGGAAGGCCTACATGACGGTGGCCCTGAAGGGTCAATCGCCCGCGATGCTGCCCGGCGCCAATCGCTGGCGCAACCGTGCACCGGCCGAGCCGGCCGCCACCGGCAGCGCGCCGGGCGGCCTCATCGGCGCGCTCCTGGGCGAGCCCCAGGCCGCAGCCCCGCCGCCCCGCACCGCGGCGCGCCACGCGGATGCGAGCCGTGGCCCGAGCCAGGACGACCGGAACTTCCTCGAGAAGCTGTTCGGGGTGGGGGAGTAGACCCTCCGCCCCACGAGCCGGCGCTCAGAAACGGTAGCCGAGGCCGGCGCCGACGATCAGCATGTCGAGCTTTACCCGCGCGCCGACGGGGCCGATGTGGGAGACCTGGGTCGGCAGGAAGATCTGCTTGACCTCGACGTTGGCGTACCACCGTCCGCCGAGGTGATAATCGAAACCCGCCTGGATCACCGGTCCCACCTGCGGGTCGGCCTTCATCGCGGTAATGAACGGCTTGGCCGGCTCGTAGGCGAGCGGATGCGTATAGGCGGCGCCCGCACCGACATAAGGGTTGAAGGCCGCGTCGGGAAAGAGGTGGAACTGGATCGCCCCGGTGGCGGCGAAGCTCCAGGTACGGCCGATCGGCAGGTTGCCGACGAGCGATCCGTGCAACGCACTCCGGGTCGCCACGATGCCGGCCTGACCCGACACCGCGAAATGGTCGCTGAGGAAGTACGTCGCGTCGAAGTCGGGCAGGATGCGGATCGGCGTCACCACGCGCCCGCCCACGAAATCGACCTGCGAATGCTGGTTGACGGGAATCAGGCCCGTGGCCCGGCCACGCACGAGGATGCTGCCGGCGACGAGCCCGCCGGTGTCTCGCGCCTCCGGCGCGGCGTCGGCCGCCCGGCCGGGTGCGGAGAGCACGAACGCACCGAGGGAGGCCGCCAGCACGGTCTGCGTACGGCGAAACACCATCCGGCGTCCGGACGGTTTCGGGCGAGGCGCATGCGAAGGGCACGAGTCGGTGGAGCGTGGGAAACGGCCGGACATGGTCCCGTGCTTTTCGTGTTCGAGGGCAGGCCTGCAGGGCAGGCGTCTGGGGGGCGAGGATCGGGGGTGAGGATCGGTAAATTCGTCGTGCACATCGGACGTGCGGTGGGCGGGCCGTTCAGGCCGGGTCCGGTTGCGGCTGGATACCGGCCTGGATGGCCTGCACGGCCGCGCCGAGCCGGGTGGCGGTGTTCGGCGATCCGGTCTCGTCCGAGACGGGTGCGACCGGAGGGCCTGTGAGGCAGACGCGATTCCGGCCGCCGGTCTTGGCCGCGTAGAGGGCGGAATCGGCCCGGGCCAGAGCGTCGTCGATCCGCAACTCCCCGGCCGCCGGAGCCGAAACCCCGACGCTCGCCGTGATCTTCAGCGCCAAGCCGTCGATCGTGAAGGGCTGGCCGGACACCGCACCGAGCAGGCGCTCGGCCACGCCGACGGCATCGGGGGCGTCCGCAGCGTCGAGGACGATCAGGAATTCCTCGCCACCCCAGCGGGCGACGACGTCGTTCCTGCGCATCACAGCGCGCAACCGCTGGGCGAACTCGACGAGGACGCGATCACCGGCTTCGTGTCCATGGGTGTCGTTGACGGACTTGAAATGGTCGATGTCGGTCAGAAGGACCGCGCAACGGGGAAACGCGCGATCGGGGCCGGACATCCGGGCCATCGTCGAGAACAATCCGCGCCGGTTCGCCAGTCCGGTGAGCGGATCGGTCTCGGCGAGGCGCTGGAGCTTCAGCTGCGCGCGCTCGCTCATCATGGCCAGGTACCCGACCTGCAGGAAGACGCCACAGGACTGATCGAACAGCAGCGCGTGGATGCCGCTCTCCGTCGGGTTGGGGCGTATCTCCCCGAGTTGCATGGCGGCGATCGCGAGCAGGAAGACCAGGAAGTATCCGCTGAAACCCAGCAGGACGATGTACTGTGTCCAGAGCCGCGCCGAGGCGGGCGTCCTCAGGATCTCCAGGATGCACAGGCCCGTGCTCAGGGCGATGCAGACGAAGACGGCGCTCATGCTCCCCGTCATCGGCATTCCGAACGTCACCAGCAGCCCGTAGAACAGCCCGGGCGCGACAGCCAGGGCAAGGATCCGACCTCCGATGACGGGTCGTTCATAGAACAGGCGAAGCCCGGCCCAGGACAGGGCCAGGCTCGCGCCGTACAGGGTGTAGACGAAGGCCCCCCGGTGGGCGCTCAGCGAGACGGAGGCGAGGTCTCCCTGCATCATCAAGGAAGCGACCAGCGAGCAGCCGAGCGCAGCCGCCCAGACCGCGAAGCAGGTCTCGCCCGGATGCCGCAGCAGGGTCACCAGGAACACACCGACGAAGGCAAGGCGGCTGCAGATGCTCGCGACCTGCAGAGTATCGTAATCCAGCGTGGTCATTCAGCGCCTCCCACGCCCGGTCGTAGTCCCACGTTGCGGCACGGCGCCGGCACCAGGGGCCGAGTCTTCGCTGAAGCGCGGGTCTTCACCGGAGTGCGGGTCTTCACCGGAGCAAGAGTCCTCACCGGAGCGAGAGTCCTCACCGGAGCGGAAGTCTTGGACGGGCGCGGGGCGATGCCCATCCGATGCCCGGGTGTTCTCGCTCAGGACGATCCGGGCGGCAGTGGCGTCGAGGGGGCGGCTGAACAGGAAGCCCTGAAGTTCATCGGCTCCGATCTCGCGCAGCAGGCCGGCTTCGGCCTCGGTCTCGACGCCCTCGGCCGTGACCGACATCCCGAGTTGACGCGCGATGTCCCGCATCGCGCGAACGAGGACTTCGCTCTGGCGTATCTCCAGCAGACCCTTGGTGAACGAGTGGTCGATCTTGACCCGGTCGAAGGTGAAGTGCTGCAGGTAGCTCAGCGACGAGAAGCCCGTCCCGAAATCGTCGAGGGCGACGCTGACGCCGAGCGCCCGGATCTCCGCGATGCAGGCCTGCGCGGCCTCGGCATCGCGGATGAGGACCCCCTCGGTCAGTTCCAGTTCGAGGCGGGAGGCCGGGATACCCCCGGCCTGGAGGGCGGCGGCGACCTCGGTCGCGAAGCCCGGCGCGTGCAGTTGAACCGACGACACGTTCACCGAGACCCGGCAGGCCTCCGGCCAAGCCGCCGCTTCGCGGCAGGCCGTCCTCAGGACCCAGGCCCCGATCGGAATGATCGCGTTGGTCTTTTCAGCCAGGGGTATGAAGGTGGCGGGCGAGACCCGTCCCAGGACCGGGTGATGCCAGCGCAGCAGCGCCTCGCAGCCCGTGACCGCACCGGTCCGCGCGCAGACGTAGGGCTGATAGACGAGCGCGAACTCGCCCGCGGCCAGGGCAAGCCGCAAGTCCCTGACGCGCGGTTGAACAGTCCAAGATGTCGAGCCCGCTCCGGCTGTAACCTGATCCGGCCCCGGAGGACAGGCCGGCCCGTCGGCAGGTTGATCGCCATCGCCGGGTTCGATGTCGGAGCGCAGATGGAGGAACTGCCGGCGGAAGTCCTGCGAGGCGGCAGTGCTCGAGTCCGACGGAGCCGGACGCAAGCTTTTGTATAAGCCGATGAAACGATTGAATTGCATTGGAACATCGCCATCGGCGTGCAGACAAACTCACGTCGAGACAGATTATCGCTCAATCTATAACAAAGGATATGCCCGGCTGGTGAACGACATATGAGTGTCGCTTGGCTGGGTCTCCCCGGTGCCGCCCGGCGCGACGGAACCCCGCCCGCTGTTCCGCAGTGGACTCCCCTCGGGCTCCCCTCGGGCTCCCCTCGGGCTCCCCTCGGGCGCCGCGTGGGCAGATCCGAGACGGTGTCCGCTTCGATCAAGCGGAGCCCGGATCACCAGTACAGCTGAAACCGCCCGATGAAGGTGTCGGCCTCGATGGTCCGGCCACCCTGGAGGGCGGAGGGACTGGCGCGCGAGCGGACGTAGTCCGCCATGATCCGGATGTTGCGGTCGGGGTACCAGTTCAGCCCCACCGTCACGTCGCGCTCGATGCCGCCCCGGACGCCGGCATCGTCGAGGTCGATGGCGCTGAAGCGGGTGCCGAGTTCGAACACGCCGAGGCCGCCGCGCGAGACTCGCGCCGCCTCAGGAACGCGGACCCCGGAGAAGGTCGCATAGGTCGTGCCGTATTCCGGGGCGAGCGCATAGGCGCGGCCCGCCCCGTTGAGGACCACGCTCGCCTGCACGTAGCCGCCCTGGAACTGAGCGGGGCTGGCGCCACCGAAGCGCTCCACGGTGGTGCGGATATACTCGGCCTGCACCAGGAACGGCCCCTCGCGCCAGGCCGCCTCCACGCCGATCCGGCCGACGCTCGACGCGTCGCGGATGTCGCCGGTATCGACGAAGTTGCGCTGGAACAGGAATGCCTCAGAGCGGCTCGACAACGACAGGCCCTGGCCGTCGCGGGGCAGGTCGCGAACACTGCCCGCGAGCCCGACATGCAGCACACGGTCCTCCGTGCGGATCGGCGCGTAGGTCGCCCGCGCGGTGGCGGCGATGCCCTCGCGGGAAACGCCCGTGTTCGCGTTGCCACCGAACACGCTGGCGACCAGGGTCCAGTCCTCTCCGTGCCGGCCCAGCGCGAAGCCGACGTTGCGGGCGGGCGCGAAGGCATCCACCAGCGAGCGCTCCGTGAAGAGGGTGGCGTTGTCGCTGATGAGCTGGTCGAGGCTGAAGGGCTCCTTCATATTGCCGACCGTCAGCAGCGTATCCGCGAAGCCCTTGTAGGCGGCGGCCGCATCGTTGATCGGCCGCTCGGGGTCGGCGAAGTCGTACTGGAACGCGAAGGCGAAGGTCTTCGCCAGGGTGAGGTAGCTCTCGATCCAGGCCCTACGCACCGCGACGTTCTCGGGGAACGGCTCGGGAAAGCCGGGCTGGCGGATCCCGGCGGCGCCGAAGTCGAGTTGCAGCTTGCCGCCGATGCGCAGCTTCGCGACATCCTCGGGGAACGTCAGGGTGATGCCCTTGTCATCGATGGTCAGGGTCTCGCCGTTCGGCTGACCGGACCCGCGCTTCGGCGACGGGGCCTCCGCCGTCGCCGCTCCGGACGTGCCGAGAAGGCCGGACAGGGCGATGCCCGACAGGGTGACGCACAGTGTTCCGAGCCGTGTGTCCGACACGCCGCATCCCTCCCGGCCCGCCCGCTCCCGGGCCTCCCCTCCCCGAGGCTGTGGCCGAATTTCGGGTCCGGCGCTACAACATCGGCAGCCTGCGCGGCTTCGGCCCACGCGGAAACGCCGCGTCGAGGGCGGACACATCCGCATCCGTGAGGGTGAGTGCGCCCGCTGCCGCATTCGCCTGCGCGCGTTCCGGACGCGCCGTCTTCGGGATCGTGAAGGTATCCTCCCCTCGGGTCAGGAACGCCGCCGCGACGGCGCGCGGGGTGGAGGCATGCGCCTCGGCGAGGCGCGCCAGCACCCGGCCGCCCGCGCTGCCGGCGTCCGGGAAATCCCCGCTGCCGAAGGGCGAGTAGCCGACGAGGGCGACCCCGTTGCGCCGGCACCAGGGCAGGACCGCGTGCTCGATGGCGCGCTCCTGCAGGTGGTAGAGCACCTGGTTGGAGGCGATCTGCCGCGGGCCGGCGATCGCGAGTGCCCGGTCGAGGTCCGGGACGTCGAAGTTGCTCACGCCCCAGGCGCGGATCTTGCCCGCCGCCTTGAGCGCCGAGAACCCCGCGATGGTCTCCTCCAGGGGATGGCGGCCCGGCCAGTGCAGCAGGTACACGTCGAGGTGATCCGTGCCGAGGCGTCTCAGGGAGCGCTCGCAGGCCGCGATCACCCCGGCCCGGCTGGCATTGTCCGGCACCACCTTCGAGACGAGGAACACGTCGGCGCGCCGTCCGGCGATGGCCTCGGCCACCAGGGGCTCGGCCTCGCCGTACATCTCGGCGGTATCGATATGCGTCATCCCGGCCTCCAGCCCGGCCCGCAGCGTCGCCACGGCGGTGGCCCGGTCGGCCGCATCGAGGTGCCAGGTGCCCTGTCCGATCACCGGGACCTCGCGTCCCGTCCCGCCGAATGTCCTGACGCGCATGCCGTGATGTCTCCCGTGACTCCCGTCGACAACGCGCAGCGGCAACACCCGTCCCCGATTCCGACGGCTGCGTCACCTTGGCCTTACTCGCGCCATCATGCGGCGGTGATCAGGGCGCGGGGCCGGGGCTCGGGCGCGCAGGATGATGCGCGATGCCGCGACCGATCCCGGAGGGGAAACGTTCCGTTGCGCAAGGCTGCTCCCCCCCGATCCGGTTCGCAGACGGGACCGCGCGCCGGTCGCCGTCGCGGGGACGCACGCTGATGCTGCCGCAGCACCGCTGGTTCTGGCTCCTCATTCTCGTCGCCTGCGGTGGAGCCGGCCTCCTCTACAACGTGCTGTTCGCCGGCGGCGCCACGCCGCTCGCCGGCCTGACCTACGGTCTCGCGGTGGGCGCCACGACCCTGGCCTTCGACCGGGGCATGATCCTCGGCGGGCTCCAGACTCGGATGCGCCGGATGCCGGCCAAGCTCTACGTCCCGGCCGCCGAACTCGCCTATGTGCTGATGATCGCGGCGGGCGTCGCGCTCGGCGGCCTGCTGGTCTGGGCGATGGGCCTGACGGACGACGACCTCGTCCATGCCGTGCGGATCACGCCGCGCGTGCTGGCCTATTGCCTCGCGGTCTCGGCAATCCTCGTCTTCGTCATCCGCATGCGCGACCTCATCGGCGGCGAGGTCTTCGTGAACTTCCTCGTCGGGCGCTACCACCAGCCCGTGCGGGAGGAGCGCATCTTTCTGTTCCTCGACGTCGTCGGCTCGACGGCCTTCGCCGAGACCCACGGCGACCTCAAGGCCCAGGCCTATCTCGGCGCGGTGTTCGCGGCGCTGGCGGAACCCGTCCGGCGCAATGCGGGCTCCATCGACGACTATATCGGCGATATGGCGATGGTGACCTGGCCCATGGCGCGCGGCCTCAAGGGCGCGCGTTGCGTCGCCTGTGTCTTCGACGTGATGGACCGGCTCGAGGCCGAAGCCGAGGCCTGGACCGCCCGCTTCGGCACGGTGCCGCGCCTGCGCGCGGCCCTGCACGGGGGCTCCATCGTCACGGCCGAAGTCGGGATTGACCGGCACAAGATCGCTTATTTCGGCGATGCCGTGAACGTCACCGCGCGCATCGAGTCCCTCTGCCGTCCGCTCGGAACCGAGATCCTGGTCTCCGACGACCTCCTCGCCCGCCTCGACCGCCTGCCCGACGGCATCCAGGCCCGGTCCCTGGGGGCGCATGCCCTGCGGGGGCGCGGCCAGCCGCTGAGCGTCTCGACCCTGGAGCGCGCGCCGGCGGTACCGGCTGGCGTGCCCCTCGCGGTCGCCGCGCAATGACGACGCCGGACACGCCGAACCCCATCGTCGTCTACATCGATGCCGATGCCTGCCCGGTGAAGGACGAGACCTACCGCGTGGCCGCTCGCTACGGACTGCACGTGTTCGTCGTCGCCAACAGCGTGATGGCGCTGCCGCGCGAACCCTGGATCGAGCGCGTGGTGGTGAGCGACGGCTTCGACGCCGCCGACGACTGGATCGCGGAGCGGGCGCGCCCCGGCGCAATCGTCGTCACGGCCGACGTGCCGCTGGCCAGCCGCTGCGTAAAGGCGGGGGCGGAGGTCCTCGGCCCCAACGGCAAGCCGTTCAGCGAGAGCGGGATCGGCATGGCGCTGGCCACCCGCAACCTCATGCAGGACCTGCGCGAAGCCGGTGCTATCACGGGCGGGCCGAAGCCGTTCTCAGCCCGCGACCGCTCCGCCTTCCTCGGCGCCCTCGACCGGATCGTGGTTCGCCTGAAGCGCGCCGGCTTCGGCTAGCACATACGCCGCGGATGCGGATTCTACGCAGGCGTAAGCGTCGAGTGAAATCCGTGGCGCCGTTTCCGGCGGTGCGATCGGTGACGGGTCTAGAGACCGGCAGCGGCTTTCAGCGCGGCGTTGATGCGGTCCTGCCAGCCCGGGCCGTCCTTCTGGAAATGCTCCAGCACGGCGCGGTCGATGCGCAGGCTCACCATCTCGCGCGCGCCCGGCACCGCCGAGGGTGCGGCGGGCGCCGGCGGCTTGGCGGCCGCGACGGGTTTGGTGGTCGCGGCCTTGAAGGCGGCCTCGGCCGCCTGTCGCGGGTCGCTGGGACGACGGGAGCGATCGAATGCCATGGCTGTTTCCTTCGCCAGACCGCCTCAGGAGCGCTTGCGCTTGGGGGCCGGCGGCGCGGCGGCCTTGGCCTCGGCATCGGCGGCTTCCTTGGCGAGGCGCAGGGCGCGCAACTTCACCGTCCGCTCGTCCACGGCTTTCACCGAGGCCAGGTGCTCGGCCATGGCCTGGGCCCCTTCCTTGGCCATCCGCTCGGCCCGCTCGGCACGCTCTTCGGATCGGGTCCGGGCGTCGGTCTCGTCGCTCATTGCATTCCTATCCTTGAACCCTCCCACGCGCGCGGGGCGCGGCGTCCTGGATCGCCGAAGGCGCGCCCACGTGGGCGGCAGGGCTCCGGAGGCCCGGTTGACCGTCGAGGTCGTGACGCGCACCGGATCTGCCGAGGCACGGCGATCGGGCGACACGAGAGGCAGTCCACACACCCTTGACGCGGATCGGCTCCGGGCGGGATCGTGACACCTTTAGCACGCCGCACGCCGAAAACGCCAACGTCTCCCGTTGGCTGCGCCCGGTTGTCCTCAAGCTTCGCGCCGGAAGCCGGTTCAGAAGATCGAGATCAGGACGATTCCCACGATCATCAGGGCCGCGCCGCCGAGCCGCGACGGGCCGGCCTCGACGCGCTTCATGCCGACCCAGCCAAAGTGGTCCAGGGCCACGGAGGTCAGGAGGTTGGCGGTGATGAGGAGGCCGTTGAAGGCCCCCGCGCCGACCGTGTCCACGAACAGCAGGCCGCCGAACACCGCCACCGCCCCGGTGAGGCCGGCAAGCGGCATCCACCACCGCACGCCCGCCACGTCCGCGCGGCTCGGGAGCGGCGTCGGCCGGACGAGGAACACCAGCAGGAACACGAAGACCACCGGCAGGAAGGAGACGGTGGCGGCGAGCCACGGGTTCACGAGGGCGCCGCGCAACTGGGAATTCCAGACGACGCCCACCGCCTGCAGGATGCCCGCCACCACGATGAAGGGGTAGAGGAGCTTCGGATTGAGACCGTGCCCGGCCTCCTTCCCCGCACCGGGTTCCTTCTGATCCTCGGCGGCCGTGCTGCGCGCGATGAAGGCGACGCCGACCGCCATCAGCAGGCCCCCGAGCCACGGCATCACCTTGAACCCGCCGGCCGGCAGCCCGAACAGCCCGAACGCATCCATAGCCAGGGAGGCGAGGATGTTGGCGGTCAGTGTCAAGCCGTTGAACGGCCCGGCACCGACCTTGTCGATGAAGGCGAGGCCGCCGAACACCGCCACCGCACCCGCCACCCCGCCGAGCGGCGCGTACCAGGGCATCGTGCCGAGCGTCTCCAGGGTGGGGAGTGGCGTCGGCATGACGAGGAACAGCGTCGCGAACACGAACACGATGGGCAGGAACGAGACCGAGGCGGCGAGCCATGGGTTCACGAGGCGTCCGCGCAACTGCGCGTTCATGGAATTGCCGAGGGCCTGAAGGACGCCCGCGACGAGGATGAAGGGATAGAGCAGAGCCGGGTTCACGGGCATCCTGAGGTGCGAGGCGGATCAGACGAGGAGAAGGCCGGCCAGCGCCAACAGGAGTGCCGGCGGCATCACGAGGCATCCGAGCTTCAGGAAGCGCCAGAAGCTCACGTCCTGGCCCTCGCGGCGGATCGCGGTGAGCCAGAGGATGGTCGCGAGCGAGCCCGTCACCGAGAGGTTGGGACCCACATCGATGCCGATGAGGATCGCCCCCGCGACCCGGTCGGAGACATCCGCCGCCTGAACCGCCGCCCCCGCGATGAGGCCGGCCGGCAGGTTGTTGACCGCGTTGGAAAGGACGGCGACGAGGATTCCGCCGCCCCAGGCCGCCCCACCGGGCGAAGCCTGCGCCGCGAGCTTCAACTGCGCGGCCAGGGCCTGGAGCAGGCCGGTCCTCTCCAGGGCCTCGACGAGCACGAACAGGCCGGCCACGAGGGGTAGGACGCTCCACGACACGTCCCTGACGACAGCCACTGCGCCGCCGCGCCGGAGCACCAAGACGAGGATCGTGGTGGCGAGGCCCGCCGCACAGGTCGGCAAGCCGAGTTCGAGACCATAGGCGGAGGCCCCCATCAGAACGCCCGCCGTGGCGACGATCCCGAGCCCCGCGACTTTGCCGGTGCGGGACAGGTCCGCGGTCTCGACTTCGACGCTGACGCGCTGCTGCTTCAACACGGCATTCTGGGTCAGGCGCAGCACCGCGTAGGTCGTCAGGATCGCCAGCGCCGAGGGGAGCGCGAAGCGTGCGAGCCACTGCATCAGCGGGGGCATGTGCGCGGCATAGACGACGAGGTTGGCGGGGTTGGAGATCGGCAGCACGAAGCTGGCCGCGTTTGCGATGAAAGCGCAGATGAAGAGGTAGGGCAGCGGGTTTTCGACCTTCGCGGCCCTGGTGGCGGCGTAGACCGCCGGCGTCAGCACCACCGCGCAGGCGTCGTTCGACAGGAAGACCGTGACCACCGTGCCGACGACGTAGATCAGCGCGAAGAGCCGCGTGGCCGAGCCCCGGGCCTGACGCGCGGCGATGCCCGCGAGCCAGTCGAACAGCCCCTCCTTCCGGGCGATCTCGGCGAGCAGCATCATGCCGACGAGGAAGAGGTAGACATCCAATCCCTTGGCCACGCCCGCCCAGGCGGCGGCGGGCGAGATCAGTCCGAGGAGAAGCAGTGTGAGGGCGCCGAGCACGGCCCAGACCGCCTCGGGCCAGGAGAACGGCCGCACGATGACGCCGAGCGTGGCGAACCCGGCGATCACCCAGGTGGCGAGTTGGGGCGTGAGGACAGGCGTCATCGGCGGGACAGCCTGCTGACGGAAGCGAAGACGTGGAGTTCGTCCGGAAGCGCCATCGCCTCAGGCCGCCGGAGCCGGGATCGGGCTGATCCCACCCCCGTCGGCATCGGACCGGCCCGGCTCGAAGCCGCGCGTTTCCGGCATGGCGAACAGGTAGAGGATGAAGCCCGCCGCCGCGATCGCCGCCAGCGCCAGGAAGGCGGCGGAATACCCGGCCGAGACGATGATGACGCCGGCGAGCGTCGCGCTCAGCGCGGCACCGAGCCCCTGAGCCGTCGCGACAGCCCCCTGCGAGATGTTGAAGCGCCCGGTGCCCCGCGTCAGGTCGGCGACGATCACGGGGAACAGGGCTCCGTAGATCCCGGCGCCGATCCCGTCGAGGAGTTGCACGCCCACGAGGTAGAACGGGTTGTCCGACAGGGTGTAGAGGACGCCCCGGGCTGCCAGGACTCCGAACGCCACGAGGAAGATCGGCTTGCGCCCGATCGCGTCGGCCCTGGCTCCGACGAACACCGCCACCGGCACCATCACGCACTGGGCCGCCACGATGCAGACAGCGATGAGCGAGGTCGCATTGTCCTTGCCCGCCAGATGCGTGAGCAACTGGCCGACGGAGGTCAGCATCGCGGCGTTCGACAGGTGGAACAGGGCCGCGAGCACGGCGAAGAGCAGCAGGTACTTGTTCCTGAGGAGGGCGGTCAGGCCGGACGGCTCCTCCTGGCCTTCTGGCTTCGCGTCGGCCTCGGTCTGGTCGAGGCCACGCGCGAGGTCGTCGTCAATGGCGTCCGCCGGGATCAGCAGCATGGCGCCGACGCTGCAGACCGCCAGGAGCGCCATCAGCCAGAACACCACGATCGGCCCGAAGAAGTAGGCCGTGGCGCCCGCGATCGCCGCGGAGACGGCGTTGCCGGCATGGTTGAAGCCCTCGTTGCGGCCGATGCGCTTGGCGAACATCTTCGGCCCGACGACGCCCAGGGTGATCGCGGCGAGCGCGGGTGGAAAGATCGCTCCAGCGATACCGGCCACCGATTGGGTGGCGGCAACCAGGTAGAAGTTTCCGATGAAGGGCAGGACGAGGCAGCTCAGGGTCACGGCGATCGCTGCGGCGATCACCACGGCCCGCTTGGCGCTGGTCCGGTCGATGAGGGCGCCGGCCGGGGTCTGGGCGATCAGGCCGGCGATGCCCGCGATGGTCATGATGAGACCGGTGGTGGCCTCGTTCCAGCCCTGGTCCGGTCCCCGGACCGCGATGAGGTAGATCGCAAGGTACGGCCCCAGCCCGTCACGGACATCGGCTAGGAAGAAGTTGAGGGCGTCGAGCCCACGCAGGACCTGCGCGGACGGGGCGCGCGCGGCTGCGGGCCGGGAGGGGATCGGCGCGGTCATCGGTGACTCTCGGAAGCTTCAGACGGCTCGGCAGACCGGACAGGAGACGGTGCGCTACCGCACCCCCTATCCGTCGAGTGCTGTCACAAGCGGGCGCGCGACACTTCGTTCCGGGAACGGGATTAAAATCGGCGTGATCCCGTGCCGGTTGCGCGTGGGTGCCGATCGGATGCTCCGGCTAGGGGCGGAGACGCCGTGGCACGCGTCCGGCGCCGTCGATGAATTCGAAGTCCGCCGAGCGGTTGAGGCTGTGGAGGCCCGTGCCGGGAAACGATGGACCCGGCCGCAGGATCGTCTCCACGTGCTGCCGATAGCCCTCCGCGTCGAGCCGCTCGATCCGGGCGAGCCCGAGGGCCGAGCCGTAGCCGTCCCGGCAATCCTGGACGGGCCGGAACAGTGCCCCGCCACGCGCCACGATGCGCCCGCCCGAGCGTGCGGACGCGACATCGATGAGGACCGGGTTCGCCGGATGCGGCGTCCAGGGCCCGCGAAAGTCAGGGGCCGACCAAAGGTGGAGCGCATCGGAATAGGAGCCCCAGGCGGCGAACGGCCCATCCCGCTCACCGTCGTCCCGTACCGAGGCGAACAGCCACCAGCGCCCGTCCTGTCGGAGCAGGGTGGGATCACTGGCGCTGAGGCCGCTGAGCAGGGTCGCCTCCTTCACCCAGCCGCCCGGGAAGGCCGTGGCCCGGTAGAGGTCGACGGTCCCGGTGGTACCGCTCTCCGGCACCATCCAGTGCGTGCCGTCCACCTCGAAGACAAAGGGGTAGGAAAGGTGGTGCGCGGCTTCCAGCACCGGCACCGGCGTACCAATGGGGCCATCAGGACCCAAGGGAACGGCCGAGATCAGGCCCTTGTCGTGCGCGTAGCCGTACTCCTCCACGAAGAGCATCGTGCCGCCCGCATGCGCGACGGGAAACGGATCGGCGTAGTAGCGGCGCCCATCATCCGCCAAGGTCCGCCAGCCGCCCTCGGGATGCGCCCGCAGGTCGATGACGTCGGGGCCGGTGAGCCGCCGCCACCCGATCCGCCAATGGGGCGCACGGGTGCAGAGGTCGAGGAGCCGCCGGGCCACCATCCGGGAGCCCAGGCGGGCGGCGCGGGCGCCGAGATCGAGGGCCGACCATGCGCTCGCCGGGACTTCCCGCGCGAAGGTCGACCCATCGACGAGGCGCGGTCCGGCGCCGCCGAGTGACGCCAGGATCAGGCTCATGGTCCGCACGAGAGCATCCTCGAAGGCGGTGAGCATGACGCCGCGCGCCTCGGTGCCGACCCGGCCCGAAGCGAGGATGTGCTCGCCGTCCGACAGGGTCACCACCGGCGTCCGTCCGGCGAGCAGACTGGCGAGCAGGGACGCCTCCCCGCCGGCGCCGTCGTAGCGCAGGCGCCAGACGGGCGTGCCGGTCCCGGCCTCGGCATCGCCGCAGAGGTCCAGGATGAGATCGGGCGGGTCCTGCCCCTCGGGCGGGAGCGCATCGCGTTCCGCCGGCGTCAGGGGCGCGGAGGGACCGTCGCGGGGCAGGCGCCGCAGCAACGCTTCCAGCCCGAACAGCAGCGCGGCATTGACCGGCAGGACTCCGGGGCCGGGCCGTGCATCGACGCAGACCGACAGGCCGGGACGCCGTGCGAGGCGTTCGAGCAGGCGGAGATGCCAGCGCCGAGGCATGCCCCCGTCGAGGCGAACGCACAGGCGCATGGCGTGTCGGGTCTCGCGTGCGCTGGATCGGGAGGGCGCGACGGGCGGCCTCGCGCGCTCCGGCATGACGCCTCGCGGGGAACGCGTCAATCGGGTGGTTACGCGGAGCGTCGCTCCGCCCGCCCGGGCCAGCGCGGCCAGCCGAGAAGGCGCTCCGGCGCGAAGGACGCCAGGGGGATGGCGGGCGCCTGGCCGGTGGCGAGGTCGGCCACCAGACGCCCCGTGATCGCGCCGGTGGAGAGACCGATATGGCCGTGGCCGAACGCGAAGATCAGGCCGGGGTGCCGGGGGGCCGGACCGATCACCGGCAGGCCGTCCGGCGTCGAGGGACGCGCCCCCATCCAGGGCCGGTTGTCGAGGGGCGCCCCGAGACGCAGGGTGCCGGCGGCCTCACGGGAGGCCGCCTCGATCTGGAGATAGTCCGGCGGCGCGTCGCGGGCATTGAGTTCCACCCCCGAGAGCACGCGCACGCGCCCCTCCCCCATCGGAGCGAGGATGGAGCCGGCGCCGGTGTCGAGCACGGGCCGGGTGAGCGGCGGGCTGTCCGGATGCAGGGCGAAATGGCAATGGTAGCCGCGCTCCGCCGCGAAGGCGAAGCGATAGCCGAGGCGGCGGGCGATCTCACCCGAGGCCGCGCCGGCCGCGAGCACGACCTGCCGCGCGCGTACCGCGCCGTCCGCGTGGCGCACCAACCAGCCGCCCTCCCCCGGCTCCATGTCGGTGACGGCCCGATGGAGCATCTGGCCCCCGAGCGCGCGGAAAAGCCGCTCGTAGGCCTCGACGAGCCCGCCGGGATCACTCACGGCCCCCGTCTCGGGGAGCAGCATGCCGCGTGCATAGGTCCGCGTGAGGGCCGGCTCGGCCTCGCGGATCGCGTCGGAATCGAGGATCTCGAGACCGACGCCGTGCCGCTGGAGGATGCTCCGCTCCAGGGCGGCGCCTGCGAAATCGGCCTCCGTCCGATAGAGCTTGATCCAACCGGGGCGGGTGAGCAGGTGCGCGGCGTTCGCCCGCTCGGCCAGCCGGGCATGTTCGGCGAACGCCGCGCTCGTCAGCGGGAGCAGGGCCGCCGCGGCCCGTTCCCATGCGGAGGCGCGGGCGGCGGCGAGGAAATGCGTGGTCCAGGGGATGACGCGCGCGACGTGGCTGTGGCGCAGGCGCAATCCCCGGTCGGCGTTACGCAGATAGGTCGGGAGCTTCGCCCAGAGGGCCGGGCTCGACATGGGGAAGATGGAGCCGCGACTGATCACCCCGGCATTGCCGTAGGAGGTCCGGGCCCGGGCCTCGCCCGGATCGAGGAGGAGGACCCGCAAACCCCGCTCCCGCAGGGCGATGGCCGAGGCGAGGCCGACCATCCCGCCCCCGACCACGGCGACGTCCAGTTCGGGCTCAGGCGTGACGACGCTCATCGGGACTCCGTTCGGCTGCACCCGCGTCGGCACGGCGGCGGGCCCATCGGCGTATCAGGCGGCCGCGGCGGGAGCGAGGGGAGCCGGCGCCGCCCCAGCCATGCCGCCGGGGGAGAGCGGGCCTGCCTCTTCGGTCACGGCCGGCCTCGGGATCGGCGCGGAATACCTCCCAACGCCGGAACCCTATCGCCGGCGTGCTTTCGCCCGGGCCGCGAAGAGGTAGGCGAACCCACCCATCAGCAAGGTGCCGCCGATGATGCCGAGCCAGATCAAACCACCATCCATGGCACCCTCGCTTCCCTGCGCCAGGAGCAACGCGGCGCGATGCCGGCCTGTTCGATTCCGCGCTCTCGGCTGATCGGGCGGGCAAGCGCGCGCGCCGCGACGGGATGGAAACCTCACGGCGCGGGCCGCGTACACGTTGAGCGGCAGCATCGAACGGAACGGCTGGGCAGCACGATGGGCATGGGCGTTTCAGCGCGGCGCGACACGCGGGTTCGAGGGGGGTGGTCCACGCCCGGCATCCTGGTGGCCGTCATCCTGTGCGGCTCGGTCGCTCCCTCCGCCAGCGGGGGACGGGCCCTATCCGCCTCGGACCGCAGGATCGCCGAGGCCGGGCGGGAGGGCCGAGCCCTCCTGCGGGAGGTTCAGCGCGATCAGGCCGGTGCCCACGCGGCGATTCCGCGGCAGGACGATCCGATCGGGCGCGAGGCGGTTCGGCTGCGCATTGCAGCGGAAAGGCCCGGGAAGGTGAGCCGGCGCCGGCCGGCTCCGGCCAGGGTCGGCCTCTCGAAGGGGATCTGCCGGGGCTGCAGCCCTTAGGCGTCCCTCACGTCGGCAACGCGGCCGGGATCAACGGCCGCCGCGCATTCCGAGCAGCGCCGCGACGAAGGCCTCGGTTCGCCTCCGGTCATCCGGCATCCGAGGCAACCGACCGCCTGACCCGCGAGCTCAGAAGCTGTAGCCCACGCGCAGACGCATCTGATGTCGGTCGAAGCCTGTCAGGTCGAGGGGACCCGGCTCACCCTCGGCCCTTCCGGCCACCTGGAAGCTCCAGGTGAACGAGGCCCAGGCATGGGGGGAGAGGGTCGTGTAGACCGTCGGCCCCAGATAGACCGCATGACCGGCGAACCGGTCGAGGGTCAGGCCGTCATAGGTTCGTGCGTAGCGTGCCTCTCCGCCCACGAACACGCCGGCGCCGAGGCGGCAGGCCAGGGCGCCGGCCACTTCGAAGCCCGATCCACGCACCCGTTCATCCCCGTTGCCGAGGCTCGTGGCGGCGAAGGAGAAATTCGTGTTGAGGGCCGCCACCAGCTTGCCCGGGATCACCTCATGATCCGCGAGGAGGCCGACCTCCGTGCCGAAGCTCCGCGCGGCCGCACCGGAGCCGGCATCGACGCTGCTATAGGCCGGGACGATGTTGAGGGTGAGGCCGAACTGCCCCGTGCGGCGGTCGAGAAGACGCAGGCGCGTTTCGAGGAATCCGCCATTGACGCCGCCGTCGAGCCGAGCGGGAAGACCGGGCGCGCCGATTTCGTAGGCGTTGAAGGTGACGCCGGGTGCGAGCCGAAAATCGTTGGCAAGCGGCACCTTCAGGGCAAGCCCGGTGTCCAGGGCAACGAACCGCCCGAGGCGCTTACCGACGCGACCCGTCGTCTCCCACTCCAGTTCCACTTCGCCGGGCACGCCGAGGTCGCTGCCCTCCGTAAAGCCGAACAGGTGCTCGCTGTCGATGTCACCCGGCGTCAGGTTCTCCGCGGCCGTCGGAAGGGCTTGGGCAACAGCCGGAGACGCGAGGCGCACCGTCCCAGCCGTCAGGGCAGCGAGCATAAGGAACAGGGCGATTGCGGGGTGGCCCCCGGGGGATTGACGTGTCCGCAACGCTCTAACCCGAGTTATAGCTGATGCTATATCTCTTAGTACGCGCTTTCCCGCGCGGTCAACAAGGGTCGCGGCGGAACAGCGTCGCCCCGGCGGATCGGCCCTCGCGAAGAACATGTTGGATGGTCGAAAGACGGCCGGATGGGCGAGGCCACGTTCAGGCGGCGGATATCGACGCCAGCCGGTCGGACCCGTCGCTCGCGGTATCGGCTCGGATGAGAGAGCAACGGCAGCTAGGCCAGTGGCGGGCGGCTGACCGGGCCATCCCTGAACGGCCGGTAAAACGCGCGGCCGCGATGAAGATTGAGTCGCCAAGCACACCTCCGCCGCTGTGCGCGGATGCCGGAGTCGGCATCGGGGATGTCCCAGGTCGGCGTTTATTCCGCGAAGGCGGATCAAGGGCGAGGATCAGGTCACGACCCGCCAAAGGATCGATGCTGTCCGGCCATCGGAACAACAGGCGGTCCGCCCCGATCGGAACTTCGAGAAAGCCTCGGCTAGTTGCGATCTACGCCGGACTTCGATGCACCCGACTCATCGACATCTTCTCACCCGGTGGGAAGGCGACGGCCGTCCCGCGGGTCTCACGACTCCGACCACGGGCCGGAATCGTCGAGCCTTGATCCTCTTACCAGCAGGCGCGTGGCAGGCGCCGCTTCCAACGGTCCGCGCGGGACAGGCCCGCGGCCTCGATCCGGGGACTGCGCCGTACCGGCATCTCTGCGACAGCCGCCACCGGTGCCGATGGCGAATGGTTCGTGGGTTCGGTCGGAGCCGCGCGCGCAATGTCGGGATCCGTCGCCACAGGCGTCGCCACCTTCCGGGGGCGGCCTCTCCGGCGTGGAGCCTCCTCGGCGACCGGAGCGGGCAGGACGCGGCGGACGCGCGGCAGCGGCGGCTCCCGGACCAGTTCCGGCTCGGCCTCCGGTGCCGCCGGTTCCCACGCGATGAGGCTGGGCAGGATACGCCGGGATGTCTCGGCTTTCCCGCTCTCCAGAGGTCGGAACACCTCCTGGGCGAAGACCGCCGCGATCGGGCTGGCGGGGTCAACTGCCCGCATCCCCTTGCGTGGCACGCGCGATGGCTTGGCGGGAATCGACGTACGACTCCCCATTGGGCCAGTCTTCACTTCGACGGTGAACGACTGTCGTCCCTGTTTACGCAACGGAAGCTCGCTATCTGATAATGCTGGACGTCTGAACTGGTAATTTAGGAAGGCAAGGGCGGTTCCGCCACCATCTTCATGCTATGGTCTTAAGAGATGGTAAGGGCGCTTGCAAGAGGTCCACCAATAGAACCAACGCAATGGTATCGTCGCGTTGTGGAATGCGCTCGGCCGACGCAACTGTCCTCGATGTCCCGAACGCACCGGACAGCAATCCACCAGACCGATTCGTCGTGTCGTGAACGCGATCCAGATTGTGCAGGTACGCAGGATGACGCCCCGGCCCCTCGGTGCAAGACCGCAGCGCAATCTGAGCAGGCAAGAGCCTCACGGGGGATCAATGATGACGCAGCATCAGATTTCGCGTTGCAATCCGCGCGTGCTCGATCTCGTGACGGGCCTCATGGTTTCTAGCCGCTGGTGGAGGCCCGCGAAGTTCTGCGGAAGGGCGCGACGGAGGACCATCTCACTGTGTCGAGCCCAACCAAGGTCCGGTTCAAGTCAGACTTCCGTATCGGTCAAGTCGTCCGAATGGCATCCCGCATCGGAAGACGCACCCTCACGAGTCCCGTTTCGTCGGTGATCTCGAAAATCTGACCATTCACGACTTCGCCGGCACGAAGCTTTGCGGCGAGGATGTCACGCGCAGCCGCGATCGCTTCGCGGCACGCCGCTTCGATATCCGGCAGAACACTGCCCTCATGATCCTGGATAAATTCGGAACCATCGCGAATATTGAGGAAATAGCGGGGCATAGGTCGCCAACGCCGGAACCTCAGCGATGTTGCTGTCCACTTCCGTACGATGCGCAAACCGGCACTGCGCCCGGTTGCCGCCGGCTTCCCATCGTCGCCCAGGGACCACGCGCTGAAGTCCCGCCGGTCGGCGCGTTCTCAGCGAGTCTTGTCCGACTTGCTCTCACCCGCAGTCACGGCGGCATCGTATCCCGCGATCCATTGCGCATGCGCTTCGGTGCCCTCCGCATAGGGACAGGCCTCGCGCTTCAGGCCTTTGCCGGGCGCGGAGAGGCCAAGGGTGTAGTGATCGAGGTTGTCGTCGGGTTCGGTCATGTCCCACAACATAGGGCTCCCTTGTCGGTCTCCAAGCCGCGCGGTCCGGCGGCGATCCGGGACACGTCCCGCCAGCAACCGCAGGGCGGCGCAGAGGAACCTCGGAGAGGGATCAGCGTAACGCTACCGACGTGCTCCACACTTCGTATACACCCCAGTCCCCATGCGAGGCTCCGATGCGCCTTCCCGCGACAGCCATCCTGACGGCGGCGTTCCTCACCTTCGGACTGCCTCTGCCAGCTTCGGCGGACCTCCTAGTCACCGTCGACACGGATGCGCAGCGCATGACGGTGACCGTCGACGGACAGGCGCGCCACGCCTGGCCGGTCTCCACCGGTCTCGCCCGCTTCGAGACGCCGACCGGCGCCTACCGCCCATTTCGGATGGCGCGCAGGCATGTCTCACGCGAGTTCGACGATGCGCCGATGCCGAACGCGATCTTCTTCACGGGGCGAGGGCACGCCATTCACGGCACGAACCACACCCGGCGGCTGGGCAGCCCCGCCTCGCATGGCTGCGTGCGGCTTTCCCCGCAACATGCCGCGGCTCTGTACAGTCTCGTGACGGCCCAGGGCATGGCCAACACCCGGGTGGTGATCGCGGGCAGCGGCTCCCTCCTGGCGAGTGGTCGCGGAGACGGCACGCGGTCCCGAAGTCGCGGGAATCCCGGTGCCTCGGGGTTGATGTCGGCCGGCATGCAGATGGGACGGGAGACCCCTACCCATTGGGGCGCACCGTCCCCGGTGCGCCGGGCCCATCGCCCCTCGGATCGCTACGATGCGCCCGATATCTACGGCCCCGGCGACGCGTATGGCTTGCGCGATGAGTTCTACTGAAGTGGGTCGCTCAGCGAGCAGCCATGCGGCATCGCCGCTGCCGTCGCCCGGCATTCGGAAAGCGACAATGCGGCACCGAATCCCGCGTCACACTGAAAGCTTGCTCGAGATCCTCCGCTGCCCACCACTGTTCCCGACCGTAGGTCGAGATCAGTGAGACGGGGTGTGATCCGGTCGAACCGTTCGGCGACGAGGTCACCCTAGGCGGCGCGGACCCTGTGCAGGAAGCGCGCGACTTCGTGGCCGAGATGGGTCGACTGACGTGACAACGTGGAGGCGGAGTCGAGGAGTTGGACGGCGGCCGTTCCGCTGCGCTCGGCCGCGCCGGCAACGCCGGTGATGTTCCTCGTCACCTCGCTGGTTCCGCTGGCCGCCTCCGCCACGTTGCGTACGATCTCCTGGGTTGCCGCCCCCTGCTCCTCAACCGCCGCTGCGATCGAGGCGGCCACCCCGTTGATCTCGCGGATGCGCACGACGATCCCGTTGATCGCCGCGACCGCCTGACCCGTCGAGCCCTCGATGCGGGTGATGTACCCGGTGATCTCCTCGGTCGCGCGCGCAGTCTGGTTGGCGAGATCCTTGACTTCGACGGCTACCACGGCGAAGCCGCGGCCCGCATCGCCCGCCCGCGCGGCCTCGATCGTCGCGTTCAGGGCCAGCAGATTCGTCTTCGAGGCGATGTTCGAGATCAGGCCGACGGCCTCACCGATCCGGGTGACCGCCTGGGAGAGTTCCGCAACCAGTCGTCCGGTGTGATCCGCTTCGTTGACTGCCGCGTTCGCGAGGCTGGAAGAACCGGACACCTGGCGGGCGATCTCGTGCACGCTCGCACCGAGTTCCTCGGTTGCGGCCGAAACGGTGCTCACATTGATGGCGGCCTCCTCGGCCGCGGCCGCGACGCTGGAAGACTGGGCTGCCGTCTGCTCCGCGGTCGCCGTCATCGTCTGGGCGGTGGCCTGCAATTCCGTGGCGGACGAGGACACCATGCCGACGATACCGCCCACAGCCTTCTCGAAATCATCCGCGAGTTCCAGCATCGTGCGCCGACGCTCCATCGCCGCCGCCTCCTCGGCGAGCCGCGCGATCTCGGCCTGCGCGAGGGCCTTCTGGGCCACCATCGCCTTGATGCTCTGGACCGCCTTGCCGACATCGCCGATTTCGTCTGAACGACGTGCCTCCGCGATGTCGGCGTCGATCTCGCCCTGAGCCATGCGTTGGAGAACGCCCACCAAGCGGTTCATCGGCCTCGAAACGGTGACCGCCATCAGGCGACTGACGACGACCGCCAGCAGCACCAGCACGATCAGAGTCGCGACGGCCATGATCTGACCGAGGCGTTGCACCGGGGCAAAGACTTCGGCGCTGTCCACGGACAGGGCGATGTACCAGTTCAGTGTCGCGGGCAGATTCGGCACGGGAACGAAGACGGTCAAAGTCGCGCGATCACCTTCCATCGTTTCCGCAGGCCCCGATCCGAGCTTGGGGACAGGACCCGATATCAGGTCGGAAAGGGATTTGCCGATCAGCTCAGCGCGCGGATGGATCAGGAGCTTGCCGGTGTTGGACACAAGATAGGCGTAGCCGTTCGCACCGATATCGACCTCGTTGATCATGCGGGTCAGGGCGCCGAGATCGAAGTCGCTTCCAACGACCCCGAGGAAAGTGCCCTTATCGTCCAGGACCGGTGCCGATGCCGTGATGGTCAGCGTCCGCGTCGTCGCGGCCACATAAGGTTCCGTCAGGATCGGGCCGTTGGCGCTCACGACACCCTTGTACCAGGGGCGCTGGCGCGGATCGTAGCCGGCGGCGATCGGCCCTTTCGGCATCTTCGTGTAGAAACCGTCGGCCCGTCCGAAGGAACTGAGCAGGAAGGTCTCTCGCGCGATCGGCGCGCCAAGGACTCCGTCTGCCTCCGGTCCCGCCCCCCCGATGGCGATCACTTGCGCCATCCCCTGGGTCAGATCGAGTTTACCCCGCAGCCAATTGCCGACGCCCCGCGAGGCAGTCGTGCTCAAGCTCGACATCCTGGCGTTGATACCTGTTCGTAAAGCCGCCGATTGCGAAACATAGATATATATTGAGCAAGCAACAAAGGTTGCACTGACGATACCCAGGATCGCCAAGGTCGCTCGACCTGAAACCCCGAGACGCCGACGCACCCGACCTGATCTGATTCCCGGTTTACCTTCAGAATTGAACACTTACTATCACCCGCGATTTACAGCTTGTGATAGAAAAGGTGTGAAAAGATGAACAATCCCTTTATGGGAGGAAAAATCGATCGCGTTTAAATTAATTAGCCAGGCAATAGCTCTGGCGAGCCGTATGCACGGCTCGGAGGCCCTCGAATGATATGCATTATCTGAGTATCCATAGATCGATTTATTGAATCAAGATGCGGCTTGTCTTCCATAATGATATGAGAAAGGATTTTATCATTACAATTTTCGAATAATACTTATTGGCAACAACGTTGCCCGTGGACGACCATGCGCCTACGATCCTGGAACGAACCAAGTCAGCGAACACCGTAAGGTGACGGCATCGCGCACCGCGATCCTGTTGGCCCCGCCGGAGCAACGCTTGGCGTTGAGCATGCCCGGCGAAAATGGGGCCCCTCGCGATACCGATGACGCCAGCGCCCCTCTCGTCATGCCTCTGCAGTAATCCAGCCGTATGCCGCCGATCTGCGGGTGGCCACGCCAGAGATCCAATATCGTGCAGTTGGCCTTCCCGCCCTCATCGACCCGGCATTCGAGGACATCGACGGGCTTGGCTTGAATGCGGCCTTCATCCACGACGATGGGTCCCCGGCAGCCAAGGTAATTTTGCACGCAAATCAGACCCAAGCATTACAACCAGGGATTGCAGATAACATACGATATTTTTAAACTCTATTTTAAATGGAGGCGGTTTAATCTGATTTAGCTCCAGTAACGCTGGCCAATATATGGCCATCCGGCGTGGGGCCGATATTCGCAAGGCGATGATCCATGCCGAAAATTACAATTGCGCGAACCCTGACGTCGCTGGTCGCCGTCATAGGATTGGTCCTGGCCAGCCTCATCACATCGGCACTCATCAACAGCCTGAATAAAAAGTCTGCTGCCGATGGCGTCGCCCGCTCTGCGGCGCTCTCGCTGAATCTGTTCCAGAGCCTCTCGCAGATGCGCAACGAGCGTGGGTACGGATTCATCGCCCTGAACCTCGAGCCGTCCGCCAATCGCTCAGCACGCGAGTATACCTTGGCCGCTCGCGCACCCGTGGATCGTGCGCTGGACGCGGCCGCACAAGGGCTGGCCGCATCCTCCAAGCCAGAGTTGCAGGCCCTGGCGGGCGAGATCGCACCGCTCGTGGCGACCTTCCGTCAGATGCGATCCGAAATCGATGCGAGCATCGATGGACCGCTCGGCGGTCGCAACCCCGATCTGAAGAAGCGGATGTTCGACCTCGGCGGGCGCATCATCGAACGGGTCGAACGATCCGCCCGGATCGTCGATTTCGAGATCAAGGCCCTCGATCCGTCCACAGCTCCGATGCTCAATGCCCGTGCGAATGCCTGGGCGACACGGGATGCGACCGGGGAGCTCGGCACGGCCGTGAACGTGGTGATCGGCAGCCGCCAGCCCGCGACGGATGCGCAGCGCAACGTCATCCACGATGCCGAGGTGCGCGCCCGGACGCTCTGGGCCGTCGTGGGCCGGACGGCGGAAGAGCCGGGCAGGTCGCCCACCGTCACCCAGGCCTACAAGCGTGGCAGCGAAGCGTATTTCGGCGGGTCGTTCGATGCCATGCGCCAGGACCTCGTCCGCAGGATCGCCGCCGGAGATGCGTTGGACTTCCCCGTCGATACGTGGATGAAGGGCAACTACACGGCCATGTCGGCGATCGTGGATACCGCGGCCGAAATCATGAGCGAGCTCGCCGCCGGAGCCCAGCGTCACGCCGAGCGGGAGCAAAGCAACTTCCTGTTCTACCTCGCGGTCGCCGCCTTCGGTCTCGTTCTCATCGTGGCGAGCGTGCTGATCGTGCAGCTTCGCGTCGTGCGCGGGATCACGACGCTCGCGGCCGGCATGCGCGACATCGCGGCCGGCAACACTGAGGTCGCGGTCCCGCTGGCCGGCCGCGGCGATGAACTCGGCTCGATGGCTTCCGCCGTCCAGGTGTTCAAGGACAACCTGATCCGAACCCGCGAGATCGAGGCGGCGACCGCTCAGGCCAGAGCCTCGGCCGAGGAGCAGCGCAAGGCCACCATGCACGCGATGGCCGATGCCTTCGAAGGCGCGGTGGGCGACATCCTCGCGACGGTGTCGTCCTCCGCCTCCGAACTGCAGGCCACCGCCAAGTCCATGACAGCGACAGCGACCCAGACTGCGGTTCAATCAACGAGCGTTGCCGCGGCGGCGGAGGAAGCGGGGACCAATGTCGGCGCCGTGGCGGCGGCGGCCGAGGAGCTCGGAGCCAGCGTGCAGGAGATCGCCCGGCAGGTCGACGGATCCGCCGGCCTGGCCCGGGATGCCGTCAGCGAGGCCGACGAGACCGGCCGTCTGGTCCAGGAACTGTCACAGGCCGTGTCCCGAATCGGCGATGTCGTGGGCCTGATCTCGACGATCGCCGGGCAGACCAACCTGCTGGCCCTCAACGCGACCATCGAGGCGGCGCGCGCCGGCGAGGCGGGACGTGGCTTCGCGGTGGTCGCCACCGAGGTCAAGGAACTCGCCGGTCAGACCGCGCGGGCGACGCAGGAGATCACCTTGCACATCCAGCGCATCCAGGCCTCCACCGACCAGGCGGTCTCCGCGATCGGCGTGACCGCAGCTCGCATCCGCGAGATCGATAACGTCGCGGCCTCGATCGCAGCCGCTGTCGAAGAGCAGGGTGCGGCCACACAGGAGATCGTCCGCAACGTCTCCCAGGCGGCCATGGGGACGGGCGAGGTGACGGTCAGTATCGCCTGTGTCGCCGGAGCTGCCGAGGAAACGGGCACAGCCGCCTCGCAGGTCCTGGGTGCCGCCTCCGACCTCTCACAGCAATCGGCGCATCTCACCCGCGAGGTGACCCGCTTCCTCGATACCGTGCGCGCTGCCTGATGTTCGGCTCCGGCCTGCTCGCCCGATCGGTGAAATGAAAGAGGTGGAGCTTGCCCGGTTCCGTACTGACCTGGGCCGCATCGATGTGGACCTCGTCGATCGGGCAGGTCTTCGCCTATTGCCGCACCGCGTTCCTTGAAGGTGCTCGTCCTCGCGGCGCCGGGGAGTGTGATTGCCTTGTTGGCGTACCGCCGGCGGGGGCGTTAAACGTCGCGATGCGTAGCCTTAACGAAGCACAATCCATATCCTGATTTGGACAACAACGCGGCCGACCAATCGGGCATACTCACGGCTCACCGGAGCTACCTCAATGATCCCCTTGATGTTTGCAGCGCTTGGCGGCGGTCTCGCGACAGCGTCGGTCGTGGCGCCGCTCGGTGCTCTCACGGCTGTGATCGCGACCCCTTTCGGTGCCGGTCTCGGCACACTCCTGGCTGCGTTCTACATCGCACGTCAGCGTGGATCGGAGTGGCAGGACTCCGCAGACCTCGATGAACAGACGGATGCCATGGTGGCGGCTCTTCGTGGGCTGGCCGCCGAGGCCAAGCGAGTCTCTGATTCGGATGCAGGGTCGAGCCGGGAGACGGACACCGTCCGGGCCGCCTGAGGTCCCATAGGGGGCACGAGGGGTACGATCACGGCACACCCTCGTGCATGCTTTCCGTCAGTATCCGCGCTCGCTGCTATCGCTCATGCGCCGCGCGACGTAGTCGCCGGAATAGGACTGCTGCCCGAAGACCAGCCACCCGATGCCGAATCCGATCGCCCCGGCGATGAACAGGCTGGCGACCGTGGTGCTGTCGGCGTCGCCGATGGCGCGGCTGCCTTGGCGGTAGTAGTCGGCGCCGCGCCTGGAAACGTCGTCCCAGGTCTCGGATGCCCGATCCGAGACGGTACGAAGGGCCTCACGGGCCTGATCTGCCGCTCCGGGCCCGTCGCTGACGAGTTGCGGTTTGCTTGATCCCGGCTGTCCTGAGGATTTCCCGAGCGGATCGCGCGATTGAATGTCGGCCATTTCGGTCTCCCGTTTCGGTGCCACCATGCGCACCACCGAAGACCGACCTCGCCTCGAAGGACGCCCAGCCGGGAACGTCGGTGGTGCAGCGACACGGCAACTTCACGGCAGGACGAGATGATCCCCACCTCGGCGACTGCGCCCGAGGCTGCTGGCGACCACCCTGCTCTTCTTACTGGCCTCGTCGTGGCCGACAGCGCACCCGACAGCGACGCCCATCTTCCCGTACCCTGCCATCTTGCCGGCTCTCCACCGACCATAGCACTCATGATGCAGGCCTTGGCCTCTGCCGCGTTCAGGTCGGGCGGATGCCCGAGTACGGGATCGGACTCCGCCGGGGATACGGACGAGCGAGGAGGATACCCGGTGCTGGGATGCGCCAATCGCGGTGCTCGCGCTTTAAGGGCTCTATGCGCCACCGCTCGCAATTCTAGATCGCAGGCACTGCCACGGTGTGGCCACCGGGGGTTTCCGTGGTGGCTTGAGACACTTCTGCTCTGCACCTCTCATCCGCCAGGCGCCAACGCGTTTCCGAACTGAGCTTCGCCTTCACGTCAGCCAGTTCGATCGCCAAATCCTTGGCCTTCGACAGCGCTTTGCGCCGAGAGTACAGGGCCGTCCCGACAACGCTGTTCATCAGCACGATGACGCCAGCCATGGCTGGAAGCGCAATCTGCACCCAAGTCGGCAACGCGAAGAAGGCGATCAGCGCCGAAGATGGGTCGAACGAATATCCATTGATCATGGGCCACCTCCGGAAACGGCGCGAAGCCGTCATACGTCGTTCTTATGGCATTTTCGTTTCGTCAAAATCATCGGCCATGAGCGCAAGTCAATCTACAGCTTCCTGTGAGGGCAGGAACGTGCTGGTCGCCCAGCGGCGTGCAAAGGATTGTTCCCCGCGCGTTGGCCATCCGGGCATTCTCAGGAAACGGTGAAATTATAAATATACTGATTTGGGTTCGGGATCCTTCGGCCTCAGACGATGAGGCGATAGTCCTCGCCGGAGCATCGGCCACCCTCATGCTGTTTTGAGCACTCGGCGGCGCATCGTGCAGCCCGCAGCGGCTTGCGATTGGTACGTGGCCGCCGTCTCGAACAACGCGAACCCTCAAACGTTACTCACCGCCACCCCGGCCTAACACGAGGCGCTCTAATGGCAGTCGATTTCCGCTCGGAACTGCGTCGCCCTCTCACGTTCAGCCTCGGGGTTGTGGCTCTCGTGCTGCTGCTGTGGCTGCTGATCGTGACGGTGGTTCACGGCAGACAGCGGCGCGCCTACGAGGCGCAGCTCGCGGCACAGATGGAAAGCCAGATTGCCCTTCAGGGAGAGTTCGCTAGGCAGCGCAACGCTTTAGGGACAGTGAGCGAGTTGCAGGAAAAGGCAGCTCTGGTCGAGGCTCAGCGGCGACGGGGCAGCGAGTTGGTTGCCGAGGCGGTGGCGCAGATCGCCGCCCTGAAGGCGACCCAGGCTGCTGCGGAGGCGCGTGCGGCCGAGGCCGGAAAAGCCGCTGAACAGGAAGCCAAGCGCTACGCGGATCTTCAGGCAAAGGCACAGACGCTCGAACCTCTGCGCCAAGCGATCTCCGAAGCCGAACAGGGCGCGGCGACCCGCACTCAGGAGCTTGCAGATCTCGACCGCATGATCGAGGCCGCTCGGCAGCAGGAGGCCAAGCTGCGCTCTGATCTCAAGGGCTTGGCGCAGGACGTCGAAACGAAGGCTGCGAACAACGCGAAGTTCGAGCAATCGCAGCAGCAGGCGCAAGAGGCCGCCGCTGCTGCAAAGAAGGAGCTTTCCGAGGCGAAGGCCGGAAGCGCGCAAGCCGCCAAACAGCGCCAGGATACCGAGCAGGCCCTCGATGAACTGAAGTCAAAAGGCGACCAGCTTGCCGCCACCGTGACCCAGACCAACCAGCAGCTCGATCAGGCTCGTCGGAGTCTCACCCTCACGCAGGACGACCTGTCCCGTGCGCAAGCCGAGAGGGGCAGCCTCATGGCCCAGCGCGCGGAGGCCCAGAACGCCCTCAAGGCTCTGAGCGTCGAACGCGAGCACCTGAGTGCGAGCGTCACCGAAGCCAATCAAACACTTGAACAGGTGCGTTTCAACCTGACGGCCATCCAGAAGGACGTGGACGCAGCCCAAGGGCGTCGAGACAGGCTCGTCGCCGAGCAGGCACAGCTCGAGAAAGCGATTGCCGATCAGACGGCCAATCGAGACAAACTCGCCGCAGCTCTGACGCAAGCCAACCAACAACTCCAGAAAAGCCGCGATGGCTTGAGCAAGGCGCAGCAGGAGATCACGCGTTCGCAGGCTCAGCGTGAGGAATTGGCGTCTCAGAGCAGCCAATTGCAGTCTGTGGTTGCGAAACTGGATGCCGAACGGAAGCGCAGTGCAGCCGAACTGGATGCTTTAAGGAAGCAGCAGACCGAGGCACAGGCGCAGCTCGCGACACTTACTGAGAATGTATCGACCCGTAACAAGGAGGTGGCCGACTTGGAGAGCCGCCTCGGCTCTACCCGCATCGAACTCGCAGACACACAGAACAAACTCGCGGACATCCGCAAGCAGCTCTCCGGACAACCCACTCTGGATGGGACGCCATCCGAGGTCCCCGCTGAGTCCCGGTAAAGGCGCTTCCTTTTTGCGAGCTTCGAACGGCCGGAACCAAGATTCCGCTGCCTCTGCAACAGCACACCTCTCGTCTGCCACTCCGCGGGCGCGCGGCGCGGTGGGCGGCGCAACAGAAGCAAAACGGGGCTCGACGGGACGGCGTTCCCGGTCTGCCCGTTCCCATCTCAATCACCGCTTCTGCATAAACGGCTCACGTCGGGAAGATGAACGCCTCCGATTCGCACAGGCGGGCCTATCTGGTGCCCACCCACCTCGGCCGTTGCAGGGCGTCCCAGAGGGACGCGAGAAGCGGGCTTTCGCCCGGTGTTATGATCCCGCGGTGTCATTGCCGGTGTCAGCGGGTGTTCGGCTCCGCCGCGATGCGGGCGCGGATAGCATCCAGGAGGCCGCCCTCGAACATCAGGGCCGAGCCGTAATGGTATTCGATGTCGAAGGCGCGGCGCGAATTCATGGCGAGAGAGGCGCTGTGGAGGGCGAGGAGACGGCCGTTCGCGTCGAATAGGCCCGAACCGGAGCCGCCGTAGCCGTTATTGCAATCGTGGCGGACGCGCCGGATCGCATCCTCGCTCGGCGGGTCGACCTGGCGGATCTTGCAGACCTCGAGGCTGCTCTGACCTGGATAATTGGCGTGGCCGCCGGGCGAGACCATAACGACCGGGACCGCCTCGGATCCGCTGGGTAGATCGGGGGCAGCCGGGACCGGCTGCGGGCGAACGCCCTCGGCGGGTTGCGCGAGGTCGACCAGCGCCCAGTCGTCGGTGATGTGCAGCGACATCGCCCCCGGCACGGTGCCGAGCCGAAGCGTATCGGGCGCGAAGTCGTAGTTCCGGCCGCCGATCTGAAAGAAGCACTCTGCGATGTCGCGTATCGGCGCCAGGTGCCGGTTGCGGACATTGTGGGCGTTCATGACGACGAGCCTCCGGCTGCCGATCAACCAGGCGGCGGCGGCCTTCCGGGGAAGGCCGTCCGATCGGCAGTACAGCACGCCGGCACCGGGATAGCGCTCATAATCCGCCCCCTCGATCTCGCGCCGGGCGTCTTGCGGATAGAGGGCTGCCCATCGCGGCCCGTCGTCCGCCAGTCCGCGATGAGCCAAACCGAGCGCGAACCCAAGCCAAGCGAACCCGAGCAAGACCTGCGCAGCGGCGGTGGGCAGGCGCCGCCTTGTCCGGATGACCCGCATCGCTCCGTTCCCGTCGGCCAAGCGCTTACTCGTCGGCCGCTTGATGAACCGACACGCAGATCTTCACAGCCTGCTCCAGCTTGGTGTCGCGCGGATTGCCGATATTGGCGGTCTCTTCGAGACAGCGGACGAAGTACTCCCTGTCGAGTCGGGGCGAGAGGCTGGAGAACGCCTTTCCCATCCGGGTCGCGAACTCGACCCTGTCCGCCGTCGGCGTCCGCGGCCAGAGCGCGACCGGATCATCCAGGGTCAGCCGGGCGGCCTCGACGGGCGATCCGGCCCCGACGATCAGACATAATAAAAAACTAAGACGAAAGGTTATCATCACAAGGCTCTTGCTCGCCTGGGAAGGGTTTCCATCGTCCTAAGCATCAATCTGCCGACGCACGTCTGTCAATTATCTTCTCCTGCGGCATGACGGAGGGATATTCGGCCTTTTCCCATTCCGGATCGCAAACGCCCGATTGCCGAATGCTCCCAAGAAAAAAGTGCCATCTGGCGGCAGACATTCCGACAAGCAAGTGCTTTTATAAATAGCCAGCCGGTCAGTAATAAAACTTTCATAAGAAGAACAGCATCATAATAACTTCTTATGAATACGACGAGACACTGAGAAGAATACAGAGTCTTGTCCTGACCCGGCGAAATCAAAGGCTGTGCCGGACCTCAACCGGTCAACGGATGCGGCAATCAGGGTAGGAGACGTTCGGATGAACAGGTTTCTGGCTTCGGTCTCGGTACTGGCCATCGGCGCCCTCGCGCCCGTCGGCCTGCCGAGCATCGCCTCGGCGAACGACAAGCTCATCGCGATGGCAAAGGATGATGCCAATTGGGTAATGCCGGGTAAGAACTACGACTCGGACAATTACAGCCCGCTCAAGCAGATCAACACCAGCAACGTGAAGGACCTGAAGGTCTCGTGGTCGTTTTCGACCGGCCTCCTCAACGGCCACGAGGGCGCCCCGGTGGTCGTGGACGGGAAGATGTACGTTCACACCTCCTTTCCCAACAACACCTTCGCGCTCGGTCTCGACGATCCTGGCAAGATCCTGTGGCAGGACAAGCCCAAGCAGAACCCTGCCGCCCGCGCGGTGGCCTGCTGCGATCTCGTGAACCGCGGCTTGGCCTACTGGCCCGGCGACGGCAAGACCCCGGCGCTGATTCTGAAGACGCTGCTCGACGGCAACGTCATGGCGCTCAACGCGGAGACCGGCGAGACGGTCTGGAAGGTCGAGAACTCCGACATCAAGGTCGGCTCGACGCTCACGATCGCGCCCTACGTGGTCAAGGACAAGGTCATCATCGGTTCGTCCGGGGCTGAACTTGGCGTGCGCGGTTATCTCACCGCCTACGATGTGAAGACCGGTTCACAGGTCTGGCGCGCCTACGCCACCGGCCCGGACAAGGACCTGCTGCTGGCCGACGACTTCAACATCCGCAATGCCCATTACGGCCAGAAGGGTCTTGGCACCTCCACCTGGGAGGGCGATGCCTGGAAGATCGGCGGCGGCACCAACTGGGGCTGGTACGCCTATGATCCCGGCACCAACCTGATCTACTTCGGCACGGGCAACCCGGCGCCCTGGAACGAAACCATGCGTCCCGGCGACAACAAGTGGACCATGACCATCTTCGGTCGTGACGCGGATACGGGTGAGGCCAAGTTCGGCTACCAGAAGACTCCGCATGACGAGTGGGATTACGCAGGCGTCAACGTGATGATGCTCTCGAACCAGAAGGACAAGGACGGCAAGGACCGTAAGCTCCTGACCCATCCGGACCGCAACGGCATCGTCTATACGCTCGACCGCACCGACGGCTCGCTGGTTTCCGCCAACAAGATCGACGACACCGTCAACGTGTTCAAGTCGGTGGACCTGAAGACCGGCCAGCCGGTGCGCGATCCCGAATACGGCACCCGCATGGACCATCTCGGCAAGGACATCTGTCCCTCCGCGATGGGCTACCACAACCAGGGCCACGATTCCTACGACCCGGAGCGCAAGCTCTTCTTCATGGGCATCAACCACATCTGCATGGATTGGGAGCCCTTCATGCTGCCTTACCGTGCCGGCCAGTTCTTCGTCGGTGCCACACTGAACATGTATCCCGGCCCGAAGGGCGATCGCCAGAACTACGAAGGTCTAGGCCAGATTAAGGGCTACAACGCCATCACCGGCGAGTTCAAATGGGAGAAGATGGAGCGCTTCGCCGTTTGGGGCGGGACCACGGCGACGGCCGGTGGCCTGGTGTTCTACGGAACGCTCGACGGCTACATCAAGGCGCGCAACTCGGACAACGGAGACCTTCTCTGGAAGTTCAAGATGCCGTCCGGCGCCATCGGTTACCCGATCACCTATACCCACAAGGGTGAGCAGTTCGTTGCCATCTACTATGGCGTCGGTGGCTGGCCAGGTGTCGGCCTCGTCTTCGACCTTCAGGACCCGACCGCCGGTCTCGGCGCAGTGGGCGCGTTCAAGAAGCTCGCGAACTACACTCAGATGGGCGGCGGCGTGATGGTGTTCTCGCTGAACGGAAAGGGCCCCTACGACGATCCGAACGTCGGTGAGTACCAGACGGCGGCCGCGAAGTAGTCCGGCGAGTCGGCCGGCAAGTAGGCCGAGCGCTTCCTCCCCCCGCGGGCCTACTCCGGGTTCCGCGTGTGGGGGGCACCAGAGGACTCCCTCTCCTAAAAGGAGAGGGTTGGGGTGAGGTGTGTGAGCTTTCCGGAGAATCCGCGCGCCTCGCCCTGTCCCTCTCCTCCCAGGAGAGGGGACCCGCGCATCCTGCGAGATCAACTGAACGCGCCGGTCGACCCTGGACGAGCTCGAGATCCGCTGGGACGCGGACTGCGCGAAAGTCCGGAAACGATCCGACCATCGAGAACAACGGAAACACTCTCATGTCCTTCGCCAAAGGATGCCTGTCCGTCGCCGCATTCCTCGCCCTCGGCGGGGCCGCATTCGCGCAAGGCACCACGCAAGCCGGCACGAAATCCGCGCCCGACGACAGGGTGCTCCGGGTCTGCGCCGCCAACCAGCCACCGCTCTCCCTGAAGGACGGCAGTGGGCTCGAGAACCGGATCGCGTCCGCGGTCGCCGACGCCATGGGGCGCAAGGCCGAGTTCGTCTGGTCGGACAAGGCGGCGATCTACCTGGTGCGTGACAGCCTCGACAAGAAGCTCTGCGACGTGGTGGTGGGGCTCGACAGCGACGACCAGCGCGTGCTGACCACGAAGCCCTATTACCGCAGCGGCTACGTCTTCATCACGCGCGCCGACCGCGACCTCAACGTGAAGTCCTGGGCGGACCCGCGCCTCAAGACCGTCGACCACATGGTGGTCGGTTTCGGCACGCCGGGCGAGGTCATGCTGAAGGATATTGGCCGCTACGAGGAGGATATGGCCTACCTCTACTCGCTGGTGAACTTCCGCGCGGCGCGCAACACCTACACGCAGATCGATCCGGCCCGGATGGTAAGCGAGGTCGTGAACAACAAGGCCGATGTGGCGGTCGCCTTCGGCCCGGATGTCGCTCGCTATGTCAAGGATTCCGGTCAGGCCCTGCGCATGACCCTGGTCCCGGACGACACCACCCGCAGCGACGGCCGCAAGATGCCTCAGAGCTTCGACCAGTCCATGGGCGTCCGGCGCGGCGACGAGGCGTTGAAAGCTGCCCTCGATGCGGCGATCGCGAAGGCCAAGCCGCAGATCGAGGCCATCCTGAAGCAGGACGGCGTGCCCGTCGTCGCTGCAACGAACTGACGTCAGGTCCGTCCGCGACACCGTCGAGAACCCCTCCCCGTTTCATCGCCGGACCCCGCGAAGGAGTCCGGCACAGCCGAGCCCGGTCGCTTCAGACGACCGGCGCCATCAGGTCGATTTCATGCGTGATTTCCACGGCATCCTAGCCGTCTGCTTCAGTCTCGTCGCGGTCCTGGGCGGGGTCGCCGCCCTGGCGCAGCCCGCCGCAGGCCCCCAGAGCGGCTTCGTCTTCCGCAACACCGTCACAGGGGAGCAACTCGACATCGCTCAGGGTAAGGAGGGCGGTCGCGATACGCCGGCGGTCAAGCAGTTCCTCCAGACCGGTAAGAACGCATACATCGACGACAAGTCCTGCCTACGGAACGGTGAATCGCTCTTCGCAACCTCTTGCTCCGGGTGTCACGGCCATCTCGCCGAGGGCAAGCTCGGGCCGGGACTCAACGACAATTACTGGACCTATCCGTCCAACACCGAGGATACCGGCCTCTTCGCCACGATCTTCGGCGGCGCCAACGGGATGATGGGGCCGCACAACGAAAATCTGACGCCGGATGAGATGATCCAGGTCATCGCCTGGATCCGACACCTCTATACAGGTCCCGTCAAGGATGCGGTCTGGCTCAACGCCGACCAGAAGAAGAATTACACGCCCTACAAGCAGGGTGAGATCTTCCCCAAGGACGTGAAGGGCCAGTGCCCCCCGCTGGCCGATTGATGTCCCAGGAAGTCACGGCGCCATCCGTGAGCGACCACGGCGCACAGCCGCAACGACGATCAACGCACAAGCGATCGATAGAGGAGACGACCATGCGGACATTCATCACGGCCCTGGCGATCGGTGCAGGCGCCCTGCTCGCGGTTCCGGCGCTGGCCTATGACGGCACCAAGTGCAAGGCCGCCGGCAATTGCTGGGAGCCCAAGCCCGGCTTCCCCGAGAAGATCGCCGGCACCAAGTACGACCCGAAGCACGACCCCAAGGAACTGAACAAGCAATCCGAGTCGATCCGGGCGATGGAGGAGCGCAACAAGAAGCGCATCGAAGCCGCCAAGAAGTCCGGCAAGTTCGAGTACGACGTCACCAAGCTCTCCTCGAACTAACCGCGCCGTTCGACGCGCGTCGGCGCGATCGCCCTCTCCCCGCCTCGGGAGAGGGCGGCTGCGGTGCAGGCGAGAGCGGGTGCGGCCGCTTCGAAACAGGTCGCGCCCATCCGATCCGGCTCGCAGGCCATCGTCTCCCACGAAGGCGGGACCAGGATTCGGTCCTCCGAAGGCAGTCCATGAACCAGTTCCGCTCCGGCGACGCGATGCTGACCGACTGGCGCGAGGCCGCCGTCCGCTTCGAACGCGCGGTCTCGGGCGCCGTACTCGGCCAGGACCGGGCAATCCGGCTCCTGACCATCGCGCTGTTCGCGCGCGGCCACGTTCTCCTCGAGGGCGATGTGGGCGTGGGCAAGACCACCCTGCTGCGCGCCGTGGCGAGGGCCCTCGGCGGCGCTTACGAGCGCGTCGAGGGCACCGTCGACATGATGCCCACCGACCTCGTCTACCACACCTACCTCGCCGAGGACGGGCGCCCCCGCGTCGAGCCCGGCCCCGTGCTGCGGCAATCCAAGGACCTGTCGATCTTCTTCTTCAACGAGATCAACCGGGCCCGGCCGCAGGTCCACGCGCTGCTCCTGCGCCTCATGGCCGAGCGCACGCTCACAGCGTTCAACCGAGAGTACCGGTTTCCCAACCTGCAGGTCTTCGCCGACCGCAATCGCGTCGAGCGCGAGGAGACCTTCGAGCTGCCGGCCGCCGCCCGCGACCGCTTCCTGATGGAGATCGGGCTGGAGGCGCCCCGCGACGCGGAGAGCCGGCGCGCCCTGGTCTTCGACCCACGCTTCCACGACACCGACGCGTTGATCGCCGGTATCGATGCGAGCGTCCTCGACCACGCCGCGATGGCGGGCATCGGGGCCGCGATCCAGCACGGCGTCCAGGCGAGCCCGGCGATCGAAGCCTACGTGATCGGGCTCTGGGAGACGCTGGTGCGGCCGGCGGACGCCGGCATTCGCCTGCCCGGCCTCGACATGGCGGCCCTGGTCCAGGGCGGAGCCTCGCCGCGCGGCGTCGCCTTCCTGGTCCGGGCCGCCCGCGTCCGCGCCTGGCTGGAGGGGCGCGACTGGATGGTGCCGGAGGACATCCGGGCCGTCTTCCCCGAGGTCATGGCCCACCGGGTCTTCCTGGAACCGGTCTACGAGATGCGCCGGTCCGCGATCATGCCCAAGCTGTGTCGGGCCGTGTTCGAGACCGTGCCGGCGCCATGATGGACATGAGCCAGCCCGACATCGTCTACCGTCCGCGCGGACGCCTGCCCGGCACCCGCCCCGGCGCGCATCGGGGCCGCGAGGCCGGCGGGCTCGGCACCTTCCGCGATCAGGTGGCCTTCCTGCGCATGCCCGACGCGCGGCGCATCGACGTGCGCGCCACCCTGCGCGATCCCTTCGAGGGCACCGTCGTGCGGCGCTTCGAGACGCGCACCCCGGTCGAGGTCTGGGCGCTCCTCGACCTGTCCGCCTCCATGCGATTTTCCGGCGAAGCCGACCGCATGGACCTGGCTTCGGCCTTCTGCGTCGGCCTCGCCGCCTCGGCGACGCGGATCGGCGACCGGTTCGGACTGATCGGCTGCGACGAGACCCTGCGGGAGGACGTGTTCCTCGCCCCCAGCCGGGCCGCGACGCGGGCTTCCGAAGTGGCCTCGTGCCTCGCGACAGTCGCCTGCACCGGGCGCGGTACTGGAGGCATGGCCCTGGCATCCCGTCGCCTCGCCGGGCGCCCCAAGATCGTCTTCCTTCTTTCGGATTTTCGCTGGTCTGAGGCGCTGATCACCGAGGTCTTCTCGGCCCTGAGCCGGCACGATCTCATCCCGATCGTGCTCGGCGACGCCGCCGAGGCGGAGGGCCTGCCGGATTGGGGCCTGCTCGAACTCGACGACCTCGAAGGCGCCGGGCGCCGGATCGTGTTCATGCGCCCGGCGCTGCGCCGGCGCTGGATCGCCCGAGAGGCTGAGCGGCTCGGGATCTTGCAGCGCCTCGCGACGGCCCATGGCCGATCGCCCTTCCACCTCGCCGGCCGTTTCGATTCCGATGCGGTCAGCCGCCACCTCCTCGGCGCATGAGGCGGATCATGCGCGCCCACTCCTTCGCCCTGGTCCTCGCCGGCCTCCTCCTGTCCGGCCCGGTCGGAGCTCAGGTGCGCTCCGTCGAAGTCCGCACGCCGCGTCCGTTCGGCTACTTCCTCGGAGACCTCGTGCGAGCCGAGATCCACCTCGTGGTCGAGCCGGGCTTCCGCCTCCAGACCGCTTCGCTACCGAGGCCCGGGGCGCTCACCTACTGGCTCGATCTGCGCGACCTCGATGCGACGGCGTCGCGATACGGTGACGCGCAGCGCGTACGCCTCGCGCTCACCTACCAGACCTTCTACGCCGCCCTCGATGCGCGTGCCCTGGAGATCCCGGGCTTCACCGTCACATTCGTCAGCGAGAGCGATCACGGGGCCACCACCGTGAAGACCGAGGTGCCGGCCTGGTCGTTCAACGTCTCGCCGTTACGCGAAGTCCAGCCGCCCGCCCGGGAGGACGCGCGCGACTACATGCGTCCCGACGGACAGGTCGGCCCCGGCGATCCGCGCCCCCTGCTCCTTGGTGCGGCCGGCTCCGCCACCCTCGCGCTCCTGGCGCTCGTCGGCTTGGCCCGGGACCGGACCTGGTGGCCGTTCCGGAGCAGGCCGGGGCGCCCATTCGGCTTGGCCGCCCGTCGCCTCCGCGGCCTGTCGCGTCGGCCCGATCCGGCGTCGCATCACCGCGACGCGCTGCTGGCGCTCCATCAGGCTCTCGATGCCGCCGCCGGTCGCCGGGTGCTGGCCGACGACCTCGGCGCGTTCCTGAGGGCCCATCCTGCCTATGCGGTCGAGGGTCCGGCGCTCGCCCGGTTCTTCGAGGCCTCCCGCCGAACCTTCTTCGGGCCCGGCCCGGAGGCGGGGCTCGGCGCGCTCGCCTTGCCCGACCTCGCCGCCCTCGCGCAGCGCCTCGCCCGCGCGGAGCGCTCAGCATGATCGATGCGCTCGCCCGGCTCTCGGTCGACCACCCGGCCGTACTCTGGCTGCTTCCCCTCGCCCTCTTGCCGCTCCTGGCCTCGGCCCAGCGCAGGGTACCCGTGGCCTCCATCGCGGCTGGGCCGGCCGACGGCCCGTCACGGGTGATCGGTGCGATCCTGCGCGCCGCCGGGATCATCGCCATCGCGGGTCTGATCCTCGCCCTGGCGGGCCCCCACCGCCAGGGCGAGCCCCTGACGCGGACCGGGATCGGAGCCCAGGTCTCGATCCTCATCGACCGCTCCGGCAGCATGAACGAGACCTTCGCCGGGCGGCAGCCCTCCGGCGTCGAGGAGTCGAAGGCCGCAGCCTCGCGCCGCCTGCTCGCCGCCTTCGTGGGGAGCCGGGCGCACGACCAGTTCGCCGTCACGGCCTTCTCGACGGCCCCCATGCTCGTGATCCCGATGACCGACAGGCACGCGGCGGTCCGGGCCGCCATCGGCGCCATCGACCGGCCGGGGCTCGACTACACCAACATCGCGCGTGGCCTCGCCATGGGGCTGTCGCAGTTCGGGCCGGCGAGCCCCGCCACGTCCCGTGCGCTGCTGCTGGTGTCGGATGGAGCGGCGGTCATCGATCCGCGCGTGCAGGATACCTTGCGGGCCGCATTCGCCCGCCTGCGGCCGAACCTCTACTGGCTCTTCCTGCGCACGAAGGGCTCTCCCTCCATCGCGGACAGGCCAGCGGGCGAGGACACCCCGCAGGCGGCGCCCGAGCGCCACCTCGACCTGTTCTTCAAGAGCCTGCGGACGCCCTACCGCGCCTTCGAGGCCGAGGGAGCGCAGGCCGTCGCCGAGGCCATTGCCCAGCTCGAGCGGCTGGAACGCGACCCGATCCCCTACACAGAGCAGCGCCCGCGCCGGGACCTCGCGGGCTTTGCCTACGCTGCCAGCTTGGCCGGACTCGTGATCCTCGTCGCGGCCAAGCTCGGCGAGGCGGACCTGCGCCGCACCGGCGCGCCCGTCATGCGGTCCCAAGCCACCGCATCCGACCCTGCGAAGCGCGCCGCATGACGTCGCCCAATACCCTGCCGTGGCACGCCTCCCGGCCCCTGAGCACCGGCCGATCCACGGTTCTTCGAACCGGGCTGGGCACGGGTTGGCGACGGTCCCGCCCGCACCTCCTGATCCTGCTGCCGATCCTGCTCGTCGCGATCGCGGTCGGCTGTGCCTCCGGAGGCTGGCGGATCTCCCGTGACAACGCCGCGATCCGGGCTCTCGCCGCCGGACAAGACCTCGCGGTTCCGGTGGACGCCGCGCCGACGCTTCTGCTCGCGCGCGTGCAGTATCTCGCCCGGCGCGGCGCGGTGGAGGCGATCGAGCCCCTCATCGACGCCCTCGACCGGTTCGGTGAGACCGAACGCGCGGCCCGCGCCCGCTTTGCCCTGGCCAACGCCCATCTGCGTCAGGCTTTCGACCACCTGGAGCGCGGCGACCTCGATCCGGCCGGCCCCCGCATCACCCTCGCGCGCCAGGAGTACCGGCGAGCCCTCCAGGGCCGGCCGGATTACTGGGACGCCAAGTTCAACCTCGACGTGGCCTCGCGCCTGATGCGCGACTTCCCCGACTTCGACCGCAAGTCCGGCGATGCACTGGCGGCAGAGCCGAAGAAGATCTGGACCGACATTCCCGGTCAGCCGCGGGGCGAGCCGTGACCTTGGGCGCCCTGATCCTGCGAAACCTGTCGGACGGACGCCTGCGCCTCCTCGCCGGAGCCCTCGGGCTGGTGGCGCTGTCTTTCGTAGCGCGTCCGTTCCCACTCACCCGCGACGGCGTCGCTGTCCTGGCGATCGTCGATATCACCGGCAGCATGAACGTGCGCGATTATGCCGGCACTGACGGAATGCCCGCGAGCCGGCTCGACACCGCGAAGGCGGCGCTGCGCAGCGTCGTCGCTGGCCTGCCCTGCGGATCGCGGCTGGCGCTCGGCCTCTTCACCGAACGCCGGCCCTTCCTGCTGTTCACCCCCATCGAGACGTGCTCCGGCTTCGCGCCCCTCGACGGCGCCCTCGCGGGGATCGACTGGCGCATGGCCTGGGAGGGCGACAGCCGGATCTCTGCCGGCCTCTTCCGCAGCATCGCCATGGCGGAGGAACTGGGCACCGACCTCGTCTTCATCACGGACGGGCAGGAGGCGCCGCCCTTGCCGAGCCGCGGCGGGCCGCCCTTCGAGGGCAGGCCGGGAGCGGTGCGGGGGCTCATCGTGGGCGCGGGCGCACCCGGCCTGTCGCCGATCCCGCGCTACGATGACCGGGGGCGCGAGACCGGCTTCTACGGAGCGGGCGACGTCCAGCAGGAGAACCGCTTCGGACCGCCCCCGGCGGATGCCGAGAGCCGCGAGGGCTATAACCCCCGCAACGCACCTTTCGGCGCCGCCGCTGCCGGGGGCACCGAGCACCTGTCTTCGGTGCGCGAGCCCTACCTGCGCAAGCTCGCCGGTGAGACCGGCCTGACCTACGCGCATCTCGATGGACCGGCCAGCCTCGGCGCTGCGCTCACGGCTACCGCAACGCCACGCCCGGTCCCGGGCCACTTCGACCTGCGTCCTGTTCTCGGCGGGGTCGCATTGCTGCTCCTGCTCGCGGCGTTCCTCGCCCCTCACCTTCGCGTCCGCAAAATCCCGACCTGGAAAAAGGCCTGATCAATGCGTCTCGGTATCCCCGCCCTCGTCCTGACCCTTCTCTCCGGCGCGGCCCTCGCCCACGGCCCGACGCCGCAGAAGGTCGACCAGAGCATCGTGATCGCGGCCAAGCCAGACGCCGTCTGGAAGGTGGTCGGCGATTTCGCGGGCATCGGCGCTTGGCATCCGGATGTCGCCAGGAGCGAGGGCAGCGGAGGCAATACATCGGGCGGCCGACGCACGATCACGCTCAAGGCGGGCGGCACTCTGGACGAGGGGCTCGATGAGATGAACGCCTCCGGGCGGAGCTACTCGTACCGCTTGTCCGATCCCGACCTGAAGGCGCTCCCGGTCTCGTCCTACTCGGCGACCCTCACGGTGTCCGCCGAGGGCGATGGCTCCAAGGTCGAGTGGCTCGGCCGCTTCTACCGGGGCGATACCGGCAACGAGCCGCCCGAAGACCTGAGCGATGCGGCCGGGCGCAACGCCATGAACCGTTACTTCGCGGATGGGCTGAGGGGCCTGAAGGCGAAGGTCGAGGGGAAGGCCGCGCCATGATTCGTGGGGTGATGATCCGGAGGGCGATGATCGAACGGCATGTCCTGGTCGGGCTGCTCCTCGGCTTCCTGCCCGGTGCGGCCGGGGCGCAGAGCGTCTACGTGGCGAGCCAGGGCGCCGGGACCCTGGTCGCTCTTGCGCCCGGATCGATAGCGGCCGGCGCCCACCTCGTGGTCGCGCGCAGCCCCGCCCAGCTGGCGCCCGGCCCCCATGGACGGCTCTATCTCACCCATCCCGACACGCGGCAGATCACGGCGGTCGACGGAGCCCGCGGCGCGATCCTGCGGACGTATTCCGTGCCCGGGCAGGCCTTCGGGATCGCGGTCTCCGCCGATGGCACGCAGCTCTATGTCAGTGACTGGGCCGGCAACCGGGTGATGCGCCTCAGTGCCGAAACCGGAGCGCTGGAAGGCGCGGTGGCGGTCGGCCACGAGCCCGCCGGCATCATCCTCGACAGGCGTGGAACGCTCTACGTGGCGGACCGGGAGAGCCGGCAGGTCAGTGTCGTCGATACCGCGCACATGAAGCGCATCGGGACGATTCCGGTCGGCGAGGCGCCCTTCGCTCTGGCGCTGAACCCGGCCGAGGACCGGCTCTACGTCGCCAACGTGCGCAGCGGCGACGTCAGCGTCATCGATACGGCCGAGAAACGGACCATCGCGACTTTCACGGTCGGCGGCATGCCCTACGGTGTCGCCGTGACCCCGGACGGCGCCCGCATCCTCGTGAGCAACCAGCAGGCCGGGACCCTGGTGGTCCTCGGGGCGGCCGATGGAGCCATAAGCGCCACCGTTCCGGTCGGCCGCTATCCGGAAGGCGTCGCCGTCACCGCGGGACAGGCCTACGTCGCCAACTGGTTCTCCGATTCGGTGTCCGTGATCGATCTGGCGAGCCTGCGTGAGACGGCCCGGATCGCGGTGCCGGACGGCCCTCGCAGCCTCGCGCTCGGGCAAGCCCGATGAAGCCCAGCGCCGGACTCTCATTCACCCTTCTCCTGGCCCTGACGGCTTGCGATGGCGGCGAGCCGGTGCAGGAGACGGCCGTCGTCGCGACGAAGTCCGATGCGGAGGTCCCGATCTGGCTCTCGCCGACGGACGGCATGGAGCCGGCACTCTGGCTCGCCCGGCGGGAGCCCGGCCAGCCCACGACGCGCGCCGCGGCGCGGAGCGACCAGCTGCGCCACAGTCTTGCACGGGCGAAGGAGACCTTCATCGAAGATCCGCGCATGATCGCAAACCGCACGGTACAACTCGGGCAGATGCTGGCCGAAGCCGGCCAACCCGAATCCTACAACGACCTTCTTGACGGTCTGGCGGCGGCGGCAGCCACGACCCGGCGAAAACAGCTCTATGGCGAACTGTGTCAGCACTACTACAACACGCGCCGCCAAGGCCTGGGGCGCACCCAGACCCTCGCACGCCTGACCGAGCGCTATGCTGCGAAGCCTGCCGCTCCGAACGCCGTTCCATGACGTCTCCCGCGACGAGCATCCTCATCGTGGACGATCATCCGGTGATCCTGAGAGGATTCCGGACCCTCATGGAGGATGTGGGAATTGAAACGATCCACGAGGCCACCACCATCGTGGAAGCCTACCGGGCGTTCTATCGACAACGCCCTGGAATGGTCCTCGCCGACCTCACCTTCGGCGCTCACGGTGTGACGGGCTTGTCCCTGATCCGACGCATTCGAAGCCTGGATCGCAGAACCCGGATCCTCGCCTTCAGCATGCACGACGATCCGACGATCGTCGCACGCGCCCTGGAGAGCGGGGCGAGCGGTTATGTCCTCAAGGACGCCCCGACCTCGGAGTTCCTCAGGGCTTTCGACGAGGTCCGGAGCGGCAGGAGCTACATCGATCACGACCTCGCCCTGGGTGTGGCCATGCTCAACGCCAACACCGGTCAGTCGCCCGTCTCAACGCTTACGGAACGGGAACTCCAGGTTCTGTCATTGATCAAGGACGGACATTCGTATCGTACGATCGCCGATAAATTAGCGATGAAGTACAAGACGGTTGTAAACATGATCTCTGCTGTCCGACGGAAGTCCGGAGCGCAAAACTTCGCGGAATTGGTCAACATTGCAATGGCGATAAAGGATTAGCCTTCGATCCTATACCATCGGGCTGTCGGTGACCTACGGCCTTGCTCTGTCCCACTACGTCGGAAGGCGCAAGGGTGTTGGAGGTACAGTTGCTGGAATGCCAGCCTGACCGTTGCCGATATCGACGGGACGATCACTGGGCAGGTCATTCAAAGCAATTTTCCCTCGAGCCGTGCAGTTGAGGGTTCAGGCTAGCCCGTTGCAACGCGGCACCACCGGCTCTCGCCAACTGTCCGTGACCCTCGTCATCAACGACGAGGCCAGGTCGGGTCAGGAGACCGTCGGCCTCATCGAAACACCTGCGCCGCATTCAGCGGGAGAACACGTTCATTATGGCCGCTCGCCCGACACGCCCTCTTGTTCAACAAGTGCCGGCAGAGGTACGGCCGCCCAAAAGGGTCGGGTATAGATGAGTATGCCAATCGAATTGAAAGGTCAGGCGCGCTTGGGGAGTGTGTATCTGCTCAACGTGATCGGCGCCAGCGAGAGCACGAGCTTCGCGCTCCGTCCGCATTTTTGGGACAGCTCGGCAAAAACCTTGGGTTAGCAAACAGAGCCTCGACGGAATACTTGGCATCAGGGATACCAAACTCTTCCCGCTTGCCAAAGCGGTCGCGCAGACCCCTAAGCACAGCGTACCAAAACCAGAAATACCGATTTTAAGGTATTTCCAAAACTTAGCGGCTCACAATGCCATTTGTAGCGCCCGACTGTATCACTCGGGCTACCCTAAGTCTCTGGCTTTGCTATTTCGTTCTGCGGATCAGCGGCTTAGCCAGCTGATGGTGCCCAGGAAAGGACTCGAACCTTCACCTCTTGCAAGACTGGTACCTGAAACCAGCGCGTCTACCAATTCCGCCACCTGGGCTCGCCGAGGCCGCTTGCGGCGCCGACGCGGGTTTCGTTTAGGCGGGGTGGGGCCAGCCGTCAATCCGCTTCCGCGGGGTTTCTCGCCGCTTCCGTCGGGATTTTTCGGCCGGCCCTTCGATTGTGGCTCAGGCCTCGTTGCGCCAGTCACGGATGTCCACGAAGCGCCCGGCCACGGCCGCCGCCGCGGCCATAGCGGGGGAGACGAGGTGGGTGCGGCCGCGATGACCCTGGCGGCCCTCGAAGTTGCGGTTCGAGGTGGAGGCGCAGCGCTCGTTCGGGCTCAGGCGGTCGGCGTTCATGCCGAGGCACATGGAGCAGCCCGGCTCGCGCCAGTCGAAGCCGGCCGCCTTGAGGATCTGGTCCAGGCCTTCCGCCTCGGCCTGCTGCTTTACCAGCCCGGATCCCGGCACCACCATGGCGGAGACGTTGGCGTGGACCTTGCGGCCCTCGACCATCTTGGCCACCGCGCGCAGGTCTTCGATGCGGCCATTGGTGCAGGAGCCGATGAAGACCCGGTCGAGGGTGATGTCGGTGATCCGGGTGCCGGGGGTCAGGCCCATATAATCCAGGGCCTTCTCCTTCGACTGGCGCTTGTTCTCGTCCAGAATCTGGGCCGGGTCCGGCACCGCGCCGGAGATCGAGACCACGTCCTCGGGGCTGGTTCCCCAGCTGACGATGGGGGGCAGGTTGGCCGCGTCGAGGCGCACCTCGCGGTCGAAATGCGCACCCTCGTCGGTTACGAGGCTTTCCCAGTAGGCTTTGGCCCGGGCGAAGGCCTCGCCCTTCGGAGCCTTCGGGCGACCCTCGACATAGGCGTAGGTGGTGGCATCCGGCGCCACCAGCCCGGCGCGGGCACCGCCCTCGATCGACATGTTACAGATCGTCATACGGCCCTCCATCGAGAGAGCGCGGATCGCCGAGCCGGCATACTCGATGACGTAGCCGGTGCCGCCGGCGGTGCCGATCTCGCCGATGATCGCCAGGATGATGTCCTTGGCGGTCACGCCGGGCGGCAGGATGCCGTCCACCGTGACGCGCATGTTCTTGGCTTTCTTCTGCAGCAGCGTCTGGGTGGCGAGCACGTGCTCGACCTCGGAGGTGCCGATGCCGTGGGCGAGCGCTCCGAAGGCGCCGTGGGTCGAGGTATGGCTGTCACCACAAACGATGGTCTGGCCCGGCAGGGTGAAGCCCTGCTCGGGACCGATCACGTGGACGATGCCCTGCCGGCGATCGAGCGCATCGTAGAACTCGATGCCGAAGTCGCGCACGTTCTCGGCCAGCGCCTCCAGCTGGATCCGACTTTCCGGATCCTCGATGCCGAAGCTGCGATCCGAGGTCTGCACGTTGTGATCCACCACCGCGAGGGTCTTCTCGGGGTGGCGCACCCGGCGCCCGGCCACGCGCAGGCCCTCGAAGGCCTGGGGGCTGGTGACCTCGTGGACGAGGTGCCGGTCGATGTAGAGGAGGCTGGTGCCATCGGGCTCGACATCGACGACGTGGTCGTCCCAGATCTTATCGTAGAGGGTGCGCGGGGCGGTCATGGCGGGACTGTTCTGGTTGTCGAACGGGAAAGGGTTTGGGTCTCCCTTTAGTAATGTTCCAGGTCGCCCGGCGAAAGTGGGGGCCCTGCGAAAGAGAACGGCCGCTTGCACGCAACGGATCGCAGCCCGGAACCGCCCGCATGGACTCCGGGATCATGGGCGCGGGGCTACAGCGCCGCACCGGGCCTGCTCACTGGACCGGATCCAATGCCCGGCTTAAAGCTCCCCGGGTCGGCTGCGCGACCGAATTCACTGGTGCCCGCGAGCCCCTTTCGTCGAGACCCCCGCCCATGCAGCCCGTCGACATCCTGATGCTCAAGGCGATGCATCCCGGCGTGATGTCGGCGGTCGAGGCGCGCTTCACCCTGCACCGCCTGGATCTGGCTCCGGACCCCGAGGCGTTCTTCCAGGAGATCGGCCCGCGCATCCGGGGCCTCGCCACCGGCGCACAGGCCCCCGTGGACCGAGCCCTGATCGCGCGCCTGCCGACGCTGGAGATCGTCGCGAGCCTCGGCGTCGGCTACGACACCATCGACACGGGGGCGGCGCGCGAGCGCGGCATCGTCGTGACGCACACGCCCGACGTGCTCACCGACGAGGTCGCGGACCTCGCCCTCGGCCTGCTGCTGGCGACGGTGCGCCAGATCCCGCAGGCCGATCGCTACCTGCGGGCCGGCCACTGGCCGCGCCAGACCTATCCGCTCACCCCGACCCTGCGCGGGCGCACCGTCGGCATCCTGGGTCTTGGCCGGATCGGGCGGGCCATCGCCACGCGCCTCGAAGGCTTCGGCGTCGCCATCGCGTATCACGGCCGGCGCCGGCAGCCGGGGGTGGCGTATGACTATCATCCGACCCTGCTGGGCTTGGCCGAAGCCGTCAACGTCCTCCTCGTGGTGGCCCCGGGCGGCCCGGAGACGACCGGCCTCGTGGACGCGGCGGTGCTGGAGGCCCTCGGACCACAGGGCCTCGTAGTGAACGTGGCGCGCGGTAGCATCATCGACGAGGCGGCGCTGATCCAGGCGCTACAGGCAGGGACGATCCTCGGGGCCGGACTCGACGTGTTCGCGCGCGAACCGCACGTGCCTCCGGAACTCATCGCCATGGAACACGTGGTGCTGCTGCCGCATGTGGGCTCGGCCTCCGTCCACACCCGCGCCGCCATGGGCAAGCTCGTCGTGGACAACCTGACGGCCTGGTTCGACGGCCGCGGGCCGCTGACGCCGGTGCCGGAGACGCCCTGGACCACCCGGCCATGAACCGCATCCCGCTCACCCTCATCCTCGCGCTTCTCACGGGTTCGGCCGCCGCCCAGGAGACGGCACCAGATCCGGAGGCTGCTCCGCAGGCGCCCTTCGTCGCGAGCCTACCGGCCGACATCGCGGGCGTGCCCGGGACCTGGGATTTGTCCCGGGACGGCAGCACCCGGCGTTGCGTCATGACTCTGTCGGGAGAGAGTGGGCCGGCGGGCCGGCGCCTGTCCTTCCCCGCCGGCTGCCGACGGGCGCTGCCCATCCTTTCCGGAGTGGCGGGATGGCTGTTCACGGACGGAAACATCCGGCTCGTGGACAAGGATGTGCGTCCGGTGCTTCAGTTTACCCGGCGGGCCGATGCCCGGAGCCTCGTCGCGCCGGGCGCGGGCGACGAAAGCTTCAGCCTCGTGCCGCTCCAAATCATCGCCATGATGCCGCCGACCGAGGCGGTGCCGACGAGTCCGGGAGCGGGCAGCGCCGCGCCGGACACGCGGGTCCCCGTCGCAGCGCGGGCGGAGACCGGCGCGACGGGCGACGCCCCGCGCCCCGGAACCTACGCCCTCGACCGCTTCCGCGAACAGGATGTCTGCCGCATCGAACTGACGGAGGCCGCCCCGCCGGCGCCGGTGCGTATCCTCGACGCGTGCCGCGACAGTGGCCTGTCGGTCTTCGATCCGGTGTCCTGGCGCTTCGACAAGGGCCGCCTCACCCTGATCGCCCGACGGGGGCACGTGGTTTCCCTCGTGCCCACGGAAGATGGACGCTGGCGCCGCGACCCGGAGGTCGGCACCACCTTCATCCTGCGTCGGGTGGATGCCGCCGCACCCTGACCGCCCCCCCTCGCGATTGCCTGATCGTCAATGCCGTGCACCGTCGCCGCCCTGTACAAGTTCGTCGCCCTGCCCGACGTGGAAGCGTTGCGGACGCCGCTCCAGACCCTGTGCGCGGATCTGGCCATCACCGGCACGCTGCTGCTGGCGCGTGAAGGCCTCAACGGTACCGTGGCGGGCGCCCCCGGCGCGATCGACGCGCTGCTGGAGTCCCTGCGGACCGGACCGCTCTTCAGCGGCCGCCTGCAGGACCTGGATGTCAAACTCTCGCGGGCCGAAGCGGCGCCGTTCGGTCACCTCAAGGTGCGGGTGAAGCGCGAGATCGTCACCTTCGACGACGGCGCCACCGATGCGACGCAGGCCGGCCTTCCCGTCGCGCCGGACGCCTGGAACGCGCTCCTCGACACGCCGGGCCTCCTCCTCATCGACACGCGCAACGCCTTCGAGGTGGCGCTCGGCACGTTTCCGGGCGCGGTCGATCCGGGGATCACCCGGTTCAGCGCGTTCCGCGACTACGTCGACCGGCTCGATCCGGCGGCTTACCCCTGCGTGGCGATGTTCTGCACCGGCGGTATCCGCTGCGAGAAGGCCGGCGCCTACATGCGGGCGCGGGGATTTGCCGATGTGCGCCACCTCGAAGGCGGAATCCTGCGCTACCTCGAAACCGTACCCGATGCCGAAAACCGCTGGCGCGGCGACTGCTTCGTCTTCGACGGGCGCATTGCGCTGGGCCCCGCCCTGGTGGAGCGCCCGGACCACGCGCCGGAGACCCTGCGATGACAGAGCCGAACGATCTCGTTGCCCGCATCGACGCGCTGGAGATGCGGGTGACCGAGCAGGAGGTCACCATCGACGACCTCAACGCCACCATCACCGCGCAGTGGCGCCAGATCGACGCCCTCACCCGGCAGATGGCCAAGCTCGTCGAAGAGGTGGAGGCTGCCGCCAGCCGCCCCGGCACGGGGGCACCGGAGCCCCCGCCCCCGCATTACTGAGCGGGCACGAGGCTTTCTTCGGGCCAAGGCGCGGCCCCTCCCCCCTATGCGGAAAGCGGCCAGGTGGGGAGGCATCGGGGCCGATGTTTACTCGACGGATCGCGAGCCGGCCTCGAGGGTGGGAAGCCTACCCCGCGACGCTCGCCTGGCTGACGAACTTCGTCGTGAGATACGCCTCCAACGCCTCCGCGCCGCCTTCGCTGCCGTAGCCGGAATCCTTGACGCCGCCGAAGGGCGTTTCCGGAAAGGCGAGGCCGTGATGGTTGATGCCCACCATTCCACTTTGCACCCGTGCCGCGACCGTGACGGCTCGGGTCGCCGAGCGGGTATAGGCGTAGGCCGCCAGGCCGTAGGGGAGCCGGTTGGCTTCCGCGTAGGCGGCCTCGTCGACGGTGAAGCGCTGGATCAGCGCGACCGGGCCGAACGGCTCCTCGTTCATGATGCGAGCGCTCTGCGGCACGTCGCAGAGCACGGTCGGTTCGAAGAAGTTGCCCCGGTTGCCGATCCGCTTGCCGCCGGTGCGCAGATCGGCCCCCCGCGCCACCGCATCAGCGCAGAGTGCCTCCATCGCCTCCAGGCGGCGAGCATGGATCAGCGGACCCATCGTGGTCTCCGGGTCGAGCCCGTCGCCGACCCGGCGTCCTTCCGCGAAGGCTACGAAGCCGTCCCGGAACCGGTCATAGACGGCCTCGTGCACCAGCATCCGGGTCGGCGCGACGCAGACCTGGCCGGCGTTGCGGAACTTGTTGGCCCCGAGCACCGCCACAGCGGTCTCGACGTCGGCATCCTCGAACACGATCGCGGGGGCGTGGCCACCGAGCTCCATCGTTGCCCGCTTCATGTGCCGGCCCGCCAACGCCGCGAGTTCCTTGCCCACCGGGGTCGAACCCGTGAACGACATCTTGGCGATGACCGGGTGCGGGATGAGGTAGCCCGAGATCGCAGCCGGATCGCCGAACACCAGGGAGAGCACGTCACCCGGCACGCCGGCATCGAGGAAGGCGCGGATCATCGCGGCACAGCTGGCCGGAGTGTCCTCCGGCCCCTTCAGGATGACCGAGCAGCCGGCACCGAGGGCGGCCGCCACTTTGCGTACCGCCTGATTGATCGGAAAATTCCAGGGCGTGAAGGCGGCGACCGGACCGATGGGCTCGCGGAAGACCATCTGGACGACACCGTCGGCGCGGGCCGGGATGATCCGGCCATAGGCGCGCCGGCCTTCCTCCGCGAACCAGTCGATGACGTCGGCTCCCGCCAGGGTCTCCACCCGCGCCTCGGCCAGCGGCTTGCCCTGCTCCAGAGTCATGATGCGCGCGATATCCTCGACCCGGGCGCGCAGGAGGTCGGCGGCGCGGCGCAGGACCTTCGACCGCTCGAAGGCCGAGACCTTGCGCCAAGCCGCGAAGCCGCGCTCGGCGGCGGCCAGCGCCCGGTCCAGGTCCTCCCGGGTCGCGACGGCGAGCGTGCCGAGGGTCTCGCCCGTGGCCGGATTCAGTACCGGAAGGGTCTGCCCGCCGGAACCATCGGCCCAGGCTCCGGCGATGTGCAGGGTCACGTTCGGATACGTCATCGGCGGCTCCCGTCTGGACGTGGAGCCCGGCTTGTCCGCCGATCCCGCGGCTGCCGCAAGCCTCTTCAGGCAGCGATGCGCTCGGCTCCCGTCTCGGACCGGCTGACGATCACGGCGCCACCGCGCCGGGCCTGGAGCGTGGCGCCCTTCGGCACCACCTGCCAGCCGTCCCGACAGCCGTCGATCGGCTCGGAGACGACGACGAGGCCGGTCTCGGTCTGGCGATAATAGAGGCTCGGCGGAGAGCCGTCGCAGGCCCAGCGGAACGCGGTCAGGGTTTCCCCGTCCGTCACCACGGCGGTGAAGCGCAGGGGTTCGCTGGCCTCGGCCGCCCGCATCAGGTCGCGCACGGTGGACAGGGTCTTGGCCATGGCGCCGACCGGATCCTCAGCGAGGCCATTGGCGAGGGCCAGGAGGAAGATCGCCTCGGAATCGGTGGTCCCGCGCCGGTCGTCGTAGAGCGCGTCGGGAATCAGCGCCTCGATCCGCCGCTTGATGCGATGATAGCCGCCGACCTGTCCGTTGTGCATGAACAGGTGACGGCCATGGGCGAAGGGGTGGCAGTTCGCGCGGGTGGTGGCGGTGCCGGTGGACGCCCGGACATGGGCGAAGAACATCCGCGCGCGAACCTGCTGACAGAGGTTGACGAGGTTCTCGTCCGACCAGGCCGGGCAGACGTCCCGATACAGGCCCGGATCGACCCGCTCGCCGTACCAGCCGATGCCGAAGCCGTCGCCGTTGGTTTCCGTCTTAGCCTCGGCCGCGTGGAGCGACTGATGGACCAGCGAGTGCGTCGGTGCGCAGACGAGGTCGGTCAGGAAAACCGGCTCACCGGAATAGGCGAGAAAACGGCACATGACTGGCAAACACCCCTCAGTTTCCGACGACGTCCCGATCATGGGACGGATGCCTCCGTCCAGCCCCGCGAAGCATCGCCCGTCGACGGCAAGGCCTCGAACTTCTCCGGGGCATTGAACTTCCCCAAGCCTTTGAACTTCTTCGCCGAAGAGCTTCGACCCGACGCGGTGAATGAAAAGTTAACACACCGTGCGTTCCGCGGCCTTCGACCCCGCGCCATGCAAGAGGCGCACCGCATCGCCGGCTGGAGAGATTTACCCCGAACGGGCCGGCAGACATTGCGCACGCGACGCCGGCGGGAATGCGGCGGCGGTCTCGAAAGCGGATGTGGGAACCGCATTGCCGGGTCAGCGATTCGGACTCTTGCCGAGCATGATGTGTCGGCGCAGCATCGGTGCGGAAGAATCAGCGCGGATCGTGTGGAGCGTCCGGGGCGTGGCGCTCCGCCTGTGGCGTCCCTATACCCCCGCCCGGCTCGCGCTGCCCCATACGCGCAGAGGAGACTCCATGGATCGCTTACACGCCGACTGTCCGATCGCCCTCGTGGTGGAAGACGATGCCGAGGTGCGAAACCTCGCCGCCGCCGTTCTCGAGGAGACCGACCTCGACGTCATCGCCTGCGCCAGTGCGGAGGCCGCGATCACGGTCCTTGAGCGTTCGGGCTGGCAGGTCGCGCTGCTCTTCGCCGATGTTCGCCTCGGACCAGGTATGGACGGAGTCGCCCTGGCGACGACGGTCGAACGGCGCTGGCCGGACGTGCGGGTGGTGCTGACGTCGGGCGGCGATGCCCCCGCCGTCGACAGCCTGTCGGCGCAGGCGGTGTTCATGCAGAAGCCCTGGCGAGCCCTCGATGTCCTCGTTCAGGCCGAGCACGCGACGATGGCCGCGCGGGCGGCGTAACCCGGTTCCCCTGATCGTCCACGGGATGCAGTACTCCCGGGACGACACGTAGCCGTGTCCCGGCGGGCGGGCGTCGTCCCGAGGCTGTGTCGTTCGCCCATGACGAAAAAGCCCGGTCGCAGTGCGACCGGGCTTTTTTGGGAGCCACGTCTCACGATCGGAGCGCCGTGATGACGCTCCGAAACGGAGATGGTTAGGCGCTGGCGGGAGCCGGTGCCACGGAGGGAGCCGAAGGCGCGAACGGCGAGCCGCCGGGACGACGGGGCGCACCGGCACCGAAACGGGGCTTCGGCTTCGGAGCGGCGATCAGGCCCTCGCGGATGGCGGTCTTGCGCGCCTGCTTGCGGGCGCGGCGAACGGCCTCGGCTTTCTCACGCGCCTTGCGCACGGAGGGCTTCTCGTAAGCCTTGCGCTGCTTCATCTCACGGAAGATGCCTTCACGCTGCATCTTCTTCTTCAGCACGCGGAGGGCCTGGTCGACGTTGTTGTCGCGAACGAGTACCTGCAACGGTTTCAATCCTCTGAAACGGTGTTTGTTGGGCGGCGCCGACCCTGAGACCCTCGCGGAGCCCCTCGACGCGAACTGCAAAACGTCCCGGACCCGGGATCTCACCCGGGCGGGACGTCCGTCAGACGGCCTCGAATCGGCGCAGAAACTGCACTAGGGGCAGGCTCATACACCAACCGATCGCGAGTTCCAACACGCCGCACAGGCTCGAATGACAATATCGCGCGATCGGTGCCGAGGCGTCCGGACTGGATCGCCCCTTGCCTCGAGCATCGGATGCGGCGACGGGAGAACCGAGCCGCACCACCGAACAAGAGACAGACCACCCTAAATTCAGACTAGATCGAGTTATAACAACAACTTAAAGGAGATTTCTAGAAAACAAAAATATCACCCCACAACTTAAAAGGATATCTACCTGATTTTTCGACCTGGATAGCCATCATGAATTCAGGAGTCCCTACCGAAAGCAAATTTTTAACATTTTGCAGAAAACTTGAGACAGGAACATGATCGCTCTTCAAAGCGACGGCTCCACGACATGGCAGTGGGAGCCGTCCAGGCTCCATCGACGGGGCGTTCGATGTTGGGCTTACGGACGAAGGCGACCCTTGAGACGAACGCGAAGCTCGCGGCACTGGACAGATCACAAGGCATCATCGAGTTCGACCTCGACGGGACGGTGATTACCGCCAACCCGAACTTCCTCGACGTCGTCGGGTACACACTCGCCGAGATCAAGGGCCGACACCACAGCCTCTTCGTCGACCCGAGCGATCGCGACACGCCCGAATATGCCGCCTTCTGGTCCAAGCTCCGTCAGGGCGAGTTCCAGGCAGCGCAGTACCGACGTTTCGCGAAGGGGGGCCGCGAGATCTGGATCGAAGCTACCTACAACCCGCTCTTCGATACGTCGGGCCAACCCTACAAGGTGGTCAAGTTCGCCACCGACGTCACGCGCCGGAGGATGCTGGACGCGGATCGGGAAGGTCAGATCACCGCCCTCAATAAGGCCCAGGCGGTGATCTCGTTCGACCTCGAGGGGCAAATTCTCGACGCCAACACCAATTTTCTGGCGGCCATGGGCTACACGCTGGACGAACTCGTCGGCCGGCATCACAGCCTGTTCGTAGACCCGGACGAGCGCCAAAGCCCCGAATACGCGGCGTTCTGGTCCAATCTGCGCCACGGCGAATTCCAGGCGGCGCAGTACCGGCGCATCGCCAAGGGGGGACGCGAGATCTGGATCGAGGCCTCCTACAATCCCATCCTCGACGCGAGCGGCCGGCCTTACAAGGTCGTGAAGTTCGCCACCGACATCACCGCGCAGGTGAACCTCCTGGCCGAGCTGCGCCAGTTGATCGAGCGGAATTTCGGCGAGATCGACGGGGCGGTACGACTGTCCGGCACGAAGACCGGCGCCGCCAGCGAGGCGGCCGAGACGACCGCCAGCAACGTTCAGACCATGGCGGCCGCCTCAGAGGAGCTTGCCGCCTCCGTGGCCGAGATCTCGCAGAGCATGGCCCATTCCCGGACAGCAACCGATCTCGCCCACGGCCAGGTCACCGCCGCGGCGGAATTCACCCAGACCCTGACGCAGGCCGCCACAGCGATGAGCAGCATCGTCGGCCTGATCCAGAACATCGCCGGGCAGATCAACCTGCTGGCGCTCAACGCGACGATCGAGTCCGCCCGAGCCGGCGAGGCGGGGCGCGGCTTCGCCGTGGTGGCGCAGGAGGTCAAGAGCCTCGCCAACCAGGCGGCGCGGGCCACCGGGCAGATCGCCGGCGAGATCGACCACGTGCAGGCCGTATCCAAACAGGTCGGGACCGCGCTCCAGGCCATCCAGGGCTCGGTCGAGCAGATGCGGGATTACGTGGTCAGCACGGCCGCGGCCGTGGAGGAGCAGAGCGTGGTCACGCAGGACATGTCGGGCAACATGCAACACGCGGCGGGTGCGGTCGCGGCCATCTCCCAGAACATCCAATCGATCTCGCAATCGATCGTCAGCGTGGGACAGGCCGTTGCGACGACCAAGGACGCTGCCCGCGTCCTCGCCCGCTAGAGCAATTTCCGCCGAAACGGATACCGATCCAGCGGGAAAGATCGCCTCAAAATCAAGGCTCAGGGCCGCCTCCAATCGCAATGCGATCGGAAGAGACTCTCGCGATGCGCGGGCTCATTCACCGGGGCCGGGCCAGATCCGCCAGGAGGCTGGCGGCGACCGTCGCCTTGGAGACCGTGAGACCGGAGGCGCTGACGGCCTCGAGGGTGGCACGGGTGTGGTCGAGGGTGGAACCCCGGCTCCTGCTCCAGGCGTCGACCGCCTCGGCTCCGGCCCCGACCGTATCGATGATCTCCGCCGTGAGTTGCCGATGCGCGGTGGCGATGTTGGACACCGCGCGCTCAAGGGCGATGCGGTCGAAGGTGTCGCCGGTTGCGACCCCGCGCGCGGCCGCCGCGAGGTCCGACAGGTGGAACGCCCGGTCGAGGGCGAAATGGGTCGCGGCGATATCGGGGATCGCCGCGCCGCCGGTCTCAGCCACCCAAACGATGTCCGGGGCGGAGGTCAGGGCCACCAGTGCCGCGAGGCGCCGGGCCGGACCCTCGCCCATGCCCTGCCCCACGAGTTCGGCCTCGCGGCGCACCAGCGCTTCACTCACGGCGTCCCCCATTACCTCCGGCAGCACCGCCTGGAGCGCGGCGATCCCCTCCCGGTAGCGAGCGACGATGGGAGCGATGTTGCCCGACAGGTCGAGGTTGCGGATGAACCAGACGATACGCCCGATGAGCAGGTCCTGAACCTCGGCGTAGAGGGCGATCTGCGCCTGCCCCCCGATGGTGCCCGTCAGCCCGTCGATGGCTTGGTTCAGCTCCATCAGCCCGTAGGCATCCCGTGTGATCGCGTAGGCCTTGGCGATGGACGCGGCATCCGCGCCGGTCTCGTCCACGAGCCGGGTCACCAGCGAGGGGCCGCCGCGGTTGACGATGATGTTGGACAGGGCGGTGCTGATGATCTCCCGGCGCAGGCGGTGGCCCTTGACCGCGTCGGGGAATTGCTGGCGCAGGGCGGCCGGGAAGTAGCGCTGCAATTCGCGGTCGAAGTACGGATCGTTCGGCACCGCGCTCGCGAGCAATGCATCGTAGAACGCGAGCTTGGCGTAGGCCAGGATGACCGCGTATTCCGGCCGCGTCAGCCCCTCTCCCTTGCGCATCCGCTCGGCGAGCGCCGCGTCGTCGGGCAGCAATTCGACGGTTCGGTCCAGGCGGCCCTCCGCCTCCAGGGCCTGCATGGTGCGCATGGCGAACCCGGTCTCGCCGAGGCCGCGATGCTGGGCGAGCGAGAGGGCCAGCGTCTGGAGCTGGTTGTTGCTCAGGACGAGGGCGGCGACTTCGTCGGTCATGGCGACGAGGAGAGCGTTGCGCGCAGCCGCGTCCAACCGGCCGTCGCGCTCCGGCGTCATCAGGGCGATCTTGATGTTCACCTCGACATCCGAGGTGTTCACGCCGGCGGAGTTGTCGATCGCATCGGTGTTGAGGCGCACGCCCTGGCGCGCCGCCTCGATTCGGCCGCGCTGGGTGGCACCGAGATTCGCCCCCTCGCCGATGACCTTGGCCCGCAGCGCCCGACCGGTGATGCGCACGGCGTCATTCGCGCGGTCGCCGGCCTCCTCGTCGGTCTCCGAAGTCGCGCGGATATAGGTGCCGATCCCGCCGAACCAGAGCAGGTCGACCGGTGCCTTGAGGATCGCCTGCATGAGTTCCGCCGGAGTCGCCTCGACGGCATCGATCCCAAGGACGGCCCGGACTTGGGGCGAGAGCGGAATGGTCTTCAGGCTGCGTGCGAACACGCCGCCGCCGGTCGAGATCAGAGCCGGATCGTAGTCGCGCCAGGACGAGCGCCCGAAGTCGAACAGGCGCCGACGCTCGGAAAAGCTCGCGGCGGCGTCGGGATCGGGGTCGAGGAAGATGTCCCGGTGGTCGAAGGCGGCGACGAGGCGCAGGCTCCGCGACAGCAGCATGCCGTTGCCGAAGACGTCGCCGGACATGTCGCCGACGCCCGCGACGGTGATCGGGTCGCTCTGCGTGTCGACATCCATCTCCTGGAAGTGGCGCTTGACTGCCTCCCAGGCGCCGCGCGCGGTGATGCCCATGCCCTTGTGGTCGTAGCCCTGGCTACCGCCCGAGGCGAAGGCATCGCCAAGCCAGTGGCCCCGTGTCGCCGAGAGACCGTTGGCGATATCGGAGAAGGTGGCGGTCCCCTTGTCGGCCGCGACGACGAGGTAGGCATCGTCGGGGTCGTGACGCACCGTATCTGCGGGCGGCACGATCGCATCGCCGACGATGTTGTCGGTGAGTTCGAGGAGGGTGCGGATGAAGATCCGGTAGCTCTCGGTGCCCTCTTCCAGCCAGGCCTGCCGGTCCGAGGCGGGCGGCAGGCGCTTGGGGAAGAAGCCGCCCTTGGCGCCCACCGGCACGATGACGGCATTCTTGACCTGCTGGGCCTTGACCAGCCCCAGGATCTCCGTGCGGAAATCCTCCGGCCGGTCGGACCAGCGCAGCCCTCCGCGCGCCACGTAGCCGTAGCGCAGGTGCACGCCCTCGACGCGCGACGAATACACGAAGATCTCGAAGAACGGGCGCGGCAGCGGCATTCCGCTGACCCGGGCGCACGCGAACTTGAACGCGATCGTCTCGCGAGCGCCGCCCTCCGCCGTCACCTGGAAGAAGTTCGTGCGAACGGCGGCCTCGATCAGGTTGACGAAGCGGCGCAGGATGCGGTCCTCATCGAGGCTCGTGACGGCAGCGAGGGCCGTCTCGATGCCGGTGCGAATCTCTGCCTCGCGTGCATCGCGGTCACCCGCCACAGCGGGGTCGAAGCGGGCGTAGAACAGATCCACGAGGGAGCGGGCGAGATCCGCATGGACGGCGAGTGTGGCGGCCAGGTAGTCCTGGCCGTAGCGGATCTGCAATTGGCGCAGGTAGCGGCCGAAGGCGCGCAGCAACGCGGCGTCGCGCCAGCTCAGACCGGCTTCCAGGACGAGGCGATTGTAGCCGTCTGACTCGACCTGACCCGCGCCGTAGGCCAGCAGCGCGTCCTCCAGGGGACGCTCCAGGCGATTGAGGTCGATGGCCGCTCCGGTCGCACGCTCCAAGAGCATGTCGTGAAGCCAGATGCGCGCCCCGTCCTCGCTGCCGGGCGGCAGGATGCGGTAGGTCCGTTCGTTGATGACGCGAAAGCCCAGGTTCTCCAGCACCGGAACCCGCTCCGACAGCGAGAGCGACGCCCCGAGCGAGAACACCTTCAGGCGGATCTGCGCCTCCGGGTCCGTGGCGCGCCGGACGATATCGACGGCGCGCGGGCGCGCGGGGCTCAGGCGCTCGAGGGTCGCGATGTCGGCGATCGCCGCGCGCGGCGTGAAGCTCTCGCGATAGGCGGCCGAGAAGGCCTCCGCGTAGCGCGCAGCGAGGGCGCGGGCCTGTGAACCCGCCACGGATTCGGCCAGGACCACGCGAAGCTCGTCGGCCCAGGTGCGCACCAGGGTCGCGATGCCCGCCTCCAGGGCAGCGGGGTCACGCTCGGGCGCCCCCGACTCGGGCAGGCCGATGATGTAGTGGGTGCGCGCGAGGGAACCGTCCGGAAAGTACGGGTAGGCGGCCGAGACCCGGCCGCCATATTCGGCGGCGAGATAGGCGCCGATCCGGACCCGGACGGTCGAATCGTAACGGTCCTTCGGCACGTAGACGAGGAGCGAGACGAAGCGACCGAAGCGGTCCGGACGCGAAAGCACGCGCAGGCGCGGCCGGTCGGCGAGGTGCGCGATGGCAAGGCTGAAGCGGTAGAGCCGGTCGTGGTCGATCTGGAACAGGTCGTCGCGCGGATAGGTCTCCAGCACGTCGAGAAGTCCGCGCCCCGCATGGCTCGTCGGGTCGAGGCCGGCCCGGGCCGCCACCTGCGCGACCTTCTCGCGCAGATAGGGGATGTCCCGCGTGGGCAGGGTGTAGGCGCTGGCATTGAACAGGCCGACGATGCCGACCTCGCGGACGAGCGTGCCCTCGGCGGAGAACAGCTTGCAGGCGATGTAGTCGAGGTGGGCGGAGCGGCGGACCCGCGACTTCACGCTGGCCTTGGTGATGATGAGGGCCTGCGGCCCGTCCAGGAACGCACGGATCTCGGGCGTCATGTCCACGAGGGCGCTGCCGCGCCGCAGCACCGCGACGGCGGGGTCGCGCAGGAGACCCAGGCCCGAGCCTTCGACCAGCGACGGTTCCGCTCCGTCGAGATCGTGCTCGCGCAGGCCGAGCGGGGTGAAGTGTCCCTCCTGGATCCAGTCGAGGAAGGCGCGCGCCTCCGCGACCTCGTCGCCGGGCAGCGGCGGGGGTGCGCTCGCGTAGAGCGCCGAGATCGCGCGGAGACGCTCGGCCATCGCATCGTGATCGTCGGTGGCGAGCGCCACGTCCTGGTAGACCCGGTCGAGGCCTTCGATGAGGCTGGTGCGGGCCGCGCCCGCATCGAGGCGGTCGAGGTGGATATGGATGAAGCTCTCGCGCGCGAAGCCCGCGTTGGTGTCGGCGGTCGTCTCCCCGACCACACGGACAAGGCGACCGGAGGCGTCACGTTCGACGCCGAGGATCGGATGCGCCACCAGGTACGGCGTGAGCCCCTGCCCGGTGAGTTCGGCGAGGGTCGAGTCGAGGAGGAAAGGCCGGTTGTCGTTGACGATTTCGACCACGGTCAGTTCAGCGGAACGACCGTCACGCTCGACCACGCGATCGCTCACCGACAAGGCGGCGGCCGAACCGATCCGGCGGGGCTCGGCCAGACGCGCGCGCGCCGCCAGGGCGAGATCCGCGAGGTTCTGCGCGGTATAGGGCGCGAGATCCTCCGGCGGCACGCGCCCGAACAGATCGGCGACGAAGCCGCCGGGACCGCTTCGGGCCTCGACTCTCTCGGCGGCCGCGCCCAGGAGATCCTTGGCGGCGCCCCGAGCCTCCGGGCTGGAGAGGGCTGCGTTCCGTTCCAGAGCCATGCGATGCTCTCCTTGTACGATCAACCTCGGGGCGGGCGGACAGAGCCGACCAGACCCCAGATGTCGGACCGTTTCGGTCATGCAGCGCTGGAACACCCACGTGGCGTCGCGAACGACCCTCGTGCCGTACCTGCCGCCCCCGCAACGGACGCATGACCCTGCGGTTGCCCCGCCGAGTCGGGCCGCACTTGAGCATCGGCTGATCCGAGTTTCCATCCGTGCCCGTGCCATTTGCCCGGGAGAAGCTACGACACGCAGCGTGTGTCAGGCATTTCGGGGTGGGCCGGAGGGATCGCCGCTTCGACGGCCCGCTCCAGCCAGGATAGCGCGTCGGTCAATATCGTCCGCCGGCTACGACGTTGGCGGACCCCATCGGATCGGGCCGAGCCATACGGCCGGTGAAGAAACCACTCGTGAACAGATATCAGGATGTCGATCCCGTTCTCGAAAACGGAGCCGCCCCATAAACGCACTCGGTCACGAATATTTTACAAAGCACGCCACGAAATACTTGAGAACATGCTCGCGCATGAATTGGAAATCCTGGATAGCGACTCGCCCATACGCCAGGATGGAAACTCCAGCATCTCATCGTTTCTGGGCTTCGCTGATTTGCCGTCGCCCTGCGCGCAGAACGCTCACGTCCGCGGGGCCGGGCGGGGTGCGGCGATATCCGGCACGATCGCTCCGGATCCCGCCTCAGCAAGGCAGGCCGTAGTATTCACGCCTGCCCGTCCCCAGCCCTCAGGGGCTTCGGCCAACGGCCCGATCATGCCGATTTTTCGCTCCGAGCAGTCAGCTTCCGGACATTGCGATTTTTGACACGGACTATTCGCTCCTCACAGACGTGCCCCACGCCAAGAAACACTGAAACCTATATGACACTGCCTGCAGTGGAACAAGATCGAATACACAATTTGTTGAAAATCCTCGTCTACTTGCACGCTTTGCCGAGGGACAACCTCAATGAGTTGCTGCCAGAAGTCTTGTCTTGCTCTATGAAACCAGTATATCTGAGCCCTGGATTTCGAGGCTGCGCCTCTAGGACCCTACACGCACCAGCCTTCGGGCCTGTCAGGAGAAACCTTTGTTCACCGCGAACCTGATCGGGTCAGAGTCCCCCTGTTGAACAATCGTTTTGACTCCCAGGCTGCCGCATCGGCGCGCCACATGCTCCGGCTGATCGAAGACCAGGCTCAGATCGGCGTCTGGTCCATCGATCTGCAGGATACCGCGATCGCCCTTTCGGAAGGACTCCTGCGGATCGCGGGGCTGCCGTACCCGAGCAGCGACGGCGGCGCGGTGCTGGACCTCGTTCATCCGGCGGACTGGAACATCCGCGAGGAGATGTGGGCCGCGCTCACGTCCGGCCTGTCCGTGCATCGTGAACTGCGCATCCTTCGGCCTGACAGGACCGTCCGCTGGATCGAGATCAAGGCCGACGTCGTGCTCGGGTCCAACGGCCGACCGGCGCGGATCGACGGAATCGTCATCGACATCACGAGCCGTCGGGAAGCCGCGCAATCGATCGACTGGAGTCAGGCACGCTACCAAGGGCTCGTTCAGGCCATTGCCGCCGTGGTCTGGATCGTGAACAGCGATGGCGTGCACTGGCCATGCCCCAGTTGGTGCGAGTTGACCGGCATGTCCGAAGCGGTCTGGCGCAAGGGGGGCTGGACGCTCGCCATCCACCCGGATGATCGGCCCCGTGCAGCCCAGGCTTGGGCGATCGCCTTCGAGCGTCGGGCTCCGTACGAGGCCAATTATCGACTGCGGTGCGCGGACGGACAGTATCGGTGGATGAGCAGCCGTGCCGTTCCGCTGTTCAACGCCGATCAGACGACCCGCGAATGGATCGGCCTCATCCTCGACATGACGAGTTCCGCCAGCGCCATGGCGCAACCCACTCCCGCGCGCCTCGAGAACGTGACCGGGTCCCTGGTTCGAAGCGGGCGGGCGATGCTGAACTGGTCGATCCCGGAACTCGCAGCGGCCGCCAAGGTCTCTGATTCCAGCGTCAAGCGCTTCGAGGAGGGTGGTGGAACCGCCCTGCGCCCGCGAACCCGGGATGCGATCCGCTCCGCCCTGGAAGCGGCCGGACTCGCTTTCGTCACCACCGCGCCAGGCGAGGTCGCCCTCCTGTACCGCGAGGGAGCGGCCGAGCCACCCGCCGGCGACCCCGGATCCGAGCCGGAATGAGGCCGATGCCCGCTGCCCGGCCGGGGTCCTGACGATCCCGGTCGAGCGGGCGGGCGATGGATCTCAGCGCGCGCCGAGCAGTTCGACGTCGAAGATCAGCGTCGCGTTGGGGGGGATCACGCCACCGGCGCCGCGCGGGCCGTACCCCTGGTCCGGCGGGATGATGAGCGTGCGCTTACCGCCCACCTTCATCGTGGCGACCCCCGTGTCCCAACCGGCGATGACCTGACCGGCGCCGAGCGTGAAGGTGAAGGGCGTGCCGCGATCGCGCGAGGAATCGAACTTCTTGCCCGGCTTGCCGCCCTCGTCGAGCCAGCCGGTATAGTGGACGCTGACCTTCTGGCCGGCCTTGGGCTCGGCGCCGGTGCCGACGACTTCGTCGCGGTACTGCAGGCCCGAGGGCGTGGTGATGGTCTCGGCGGAAGCGGATGCGGTCATGGCGAGGATCAGGGCTCCGGTGAGGGCGTAGAGCGGACGGCGCATGGGTGCTGAGGTCCTAGTCTGGCGTACCAAGGCCGGCCAGTAGCACGGACGGCCTACGCCGTCAGCGCCTTTGCCCGGCTCGGTCAGGGGGTCGCGCCCGTCCGGCGCCCCAACAGGCGCTTGGCCTCAGCGCGCGCTTCACCTTCCAGGCGCGCGAGACGCAGGCGACGCTCCAGGCTCACGAAGTGGCGCACCCCGCCCGGCACGGCCACGATCTCGGCCACGGTCTCCCGCTCCCGGTAAAGGCTCTCGAGCGCGGATCCGGCCGTCGTGGCGGAATCGAGCCGATCGGCGAAGGCGTCGGCGTGCAGGGCCCGTACGATCTCCACCTCCAGCACCAAGCCTGGTGCCAGGGCCCGGGCCCCCTCGTCATAGGCGGTCTTCAAGAGGTAGGCGGTGCCGGCCGAGACGAGCGCGAGGCTGATCGCCAGGGCACGCCCCTCCAGGCTCAAAATGTCGGCTCGCACCCCGACCGGTCCGGCGGTCCCGGCGAAGACCGCGCGGGCGAAGGCCGTGTGGGCGGGGCGGCACGCCATGGCGGTACCGGTCTCGCCCTTCCAGCCCGCCGCTTCGAGAACCAGGAAAGCCTCGAGGGCTGCAGCGAGGCGCGGGCCGCCGGTGGCCACGTCGAAGGAGACGGTGCCCCCCTCGGCGAGCCGGCGCTGGCGGCGGCGCAAATCCTTCAGCCGGGAGCGATGGGGATGTCCGTCGAGGAAGGCGGCGTGGTCGGGGCGCCTGTCGAGGACCGGGCGCTCGAAGCGGGCGACCTCCCCGCACTCCCATCCGGCGGCTCGGAGCGCGGCGAGCAGGTCCCGGCCGAGCCGGGTGTCGGACGAGAGGAGCGGCCAGCGCCAGGGCCGCCCGCCCGAGGCCTCGCGCAAGCCCTCGACGAGCGCAGCGAGGATGGCGGGGCGCTCCGCCCCGGTGGCGACGAGCGGCGCCGTCGTGGTGATGAAGGGTGAGACGAAGGGCAGGGCCACGGGCCAGCCCAGACCGCAGATGTCGTAGGACATGCGGAAGGGCAGAAGGGCCGCCAGGCCCTGCGGCCCGCGCACTACCAGGATCGACAAGTCGGCACTTGCGAGGCCTGCTGCCGCATGCGCCAGCATCACCTGGCGCCCGTAATAGGGGTGAGCGTCCTCAGCACCCATACAGAGTGCATCCCAGGCCCCCGCCTCGGCTTCGAGATCGGCCAACGTGAGGATCGCGGGAGTAAAAGCCGGCGTGGCCGTGCCGATCGAAGTGGCGATCATCGCGGATTCCGACCGAACGAGGGAAGTTGGACCGGTGTCGTCAGCCCGTGGACGGACTTGGCCACTCCGGCCATGGCAATAGCCCGCACGGTCGTGGCGAGCGCCATGCCGAGGGCAGCGCCGAGCACCCCGAGCACCGGCACCAGCGCGAGGCAGAGGCCCGCTGCCAGGACCAGCATTGCCACGGTGACCAGGGCCGCCAGCCGTTCGCCACCCAGCATGTTGAGCAGATCCTCTCCGGGGCCGAAGGCGCTGGCGAGGATGCTGCCCGCCACGAGGACCGCAAGGATCGGAAGGCTGTCCCGGAATTCGGGGCCGAACAAGCCGAGCAGCAGCGGCGCGGCAGCCAGGACCGCAATCCCGACGAGGATCGTGGCCGCCAGGGTCAGGCGGGCCTGCATCCGCACCAGCGCGGCGAGCCCGGCCCCGTCCCCGGCGGCATGGGCGGCGGTGAAGCGCTGGGCGGTCGCCGCGGTGGCGGCGAAATGAACGAAGACCACGAATTGCTGGATGCGGGTCGCGGCGAAATAGAGCCCCACGGTGGCGGGCGAGGCGAGGAGGCTCAGCACCACGACATCGACGAAATTGAAGCCGGCGCTGGCGAGATCGCTCGCGGCGATGGGCAGGCAGGCCCGGAACCAGCGACGCCATTCGTAGCGCCGGGGGCCGGCCGAGAGGGTCCGGCGCAGGCGCATCGCCAACAGGCCTGCCTGGATCGCGACGGCTGCGCCCGTGGCCACCAGTGTGCACAACACGGCGACGCGCGCCTCCGCCGGTGCGCCGAGTCCGACCGCGAGCAGCATCGCGGCCATGATCAGGCCCTGGCGCAGCAGGTAAGGAGGCGCGATGGCGAGCACTGCCCAGTTCTGGCTGCGGGCGATTCCCTCGCAGTAATCCTGCAGGGCGAAGAGGGGCAGGACCAGGGCTGCGACGAGGAGAGGTGCGGCGTAGGGGCCGTCGAGGAGGGAGCCTTCGGCCCAGACCAGGGCCAGACCGAGGAGCGCGACGGCGCTGGCAGTGGCCAAGGTGACGGCGAGACCGCCGAAGACGTAGGCGCGCACGGCCGCCTCGTCGCCCCGCGTCTGATCGGCCGGGAGGAACCGGCAGGCACCCTGGGAAAGGCCAAGGGTCGCCGAATGACCGAGAATGGCGATCCAGACCCAGATGGCGGCGAAGATACCGTACTCGGTGCCGCCCATGAGGCGGGCCATCAGGACCTGTGCGACGTAAGCGAAGCCGGCAGCCGCGATGCGGATCGCGAAGACCTCGACGGCCGCGCCGGTGGCGCCGGTTCGTAGGCGCGCCATGCCGTTCCGGAACCTGGACGCCCCGATCCTGTCCGCCGCGATGCTCAACCGTGACACCCCCGCCCTCCCACCGGAGTTAGCGGGTCCGGCCTTGCGGGCCGGTTAAGCGCCGAGGTTAAGGCTTCGCGTTCAGGGCGATGCGGGTGCGGGCGGTGGCGCGAGGGTGAGCGCGGGCCGGCCGGCGCTACCGGTCGCGGCCGGGTCGGGCTGCAGCAGAGAGAGGGTGATGGCGCGGGTGACATGTTCGGCCATGCAGCGCAGGCCAAGGTCGTTCAGGCGGAACTGGGTGCCGAGCAGGTGCCCCTCCCCCTTATCGTTCCGATGGGCCAGATAGCGCATGGCCTCGTAGCGCTGCACCAGGGGCACGGCCTCGCGCAGGGCCACCGCCTGCACCTTGCGCACCAGGGCAGTGTAGTAATCGTCGGCCGCCAGGCTTGCCGTGTAGACCGGGCTGACCAGCACGACGTCGATCTCGTGACCCTTGATCCACTGCACGGTCTCGTCGAGGGCTTCCCCGAAGGCATCCAGATCGACGCGGGCCAGGGCATCGTGAGAGCCGACCTGCCAGATCACGAGGTCGGGCTCCAACTCGGCGACCATGCTGCGCAGGCGCTCGCCGGCGCCGGATGCGATCTCGCCCTGCAGGCCCCGGCTTTCCACCACCACATCGACATCGGGCAGCGAGCGTTCGAGCGCCGTTTCAAGCTTGACCGGATAGGTGGCCGAGGCCCCCAGGCCCATCGTGGAGGCGCCGATGGCAAGGACGCGGACCGGACGCTTGTCCTTCAGGGCCAATTTCACGGCGCCGAGGCGTGCCAGCGTATAGAGCTTGGAACCCGGAACCCGGCATTCCGGTGACAGCGCGACGTCGACCGCCTCCGCGTCGGGCCCCATTCCGGCGGCGACCCCGGGCGGTGAAACGATCTTCGCCGGCGTTGAAGGTGCCGGTTTCGTCGTCGGCACATCGCCCGATGGCAGCGCCTGATGTGCCGAGGGCTGTTGTCCCAGAGCTTCCCGCCCGCCCGCGATGCAGGCGAGCGTCAGGCTCAAGGCGAGGAGAGCCGTGGCTTGCGGGAGCGCCATTCGACGAACCATGCGGTAAAACCCAGTGCGAACACGCCTGACCCTACGACGAAAATGTCAACAACGACACCGCCGCCAGCCCAGAACCTCACAAGTTGCGCGGCCAGACTCAACAGTGAACCGATCGAGAAGACCGCCAGTGAATTACGCCCGAGGCTGGCCAGGAAGGCCGTGACCCAGCCCAGACGTGGGGCGAGGAGCGCATAGAGCGTCTGAAAGGCCAGGAGCACGCCGAGGAAGTGGATCAGCCGGGCCGGCGACAGGTAGGTCTTGTCGAATGTGAAGACGAGGCGCGGGTCGGGCACGAGGAGCGGATCGGGCCGCAACTCCAGGACCGACAGGACGATCCCGGTGAGCACGATCACGACGCCCGCCGGCACGAGGCGGTGCGCCCAGCGCTTCAGCCACGGCGATGTCCGGCTCCAATCCTGTGCCGTGAAACCGAGGACGAGGAGCAGCTGCCAGCACAGGGGATTGAAGAACCAGTCGCCCTCCCCGGGCCAGGAGGGCAGGTTCCACTCGAAGACCAGGCTCGCCGCATAGAGGCCGAAGGAGAGCATCAGCGCGGTCAGCCGGCTCTCCCGCGCGATGAGCACGAAGACCGGCGCGATGCCGAGCAGCACCACGTAGAGGGGCAGAATGTTGAAGAAGCCGAGTTGGTGCGTGAGAAGCACGAACCCGACCATGGTCTGGATCGGGTCGGCGAAGAACCCACCGGCATTGTGCCATTCGAGCAGCAGCGGGTTGTCGAGGACCAGGGCGGTCCCGGCGATCATGGCGAGCGCCAGGGCCATGGTGGTGATCTGCGCCCGATAGACCTCGATGGTGCGCGACAACAGCCGCAGGACGGTCCGCAGACGGGGTTCGGGGCTGCCGTCGCGGTTGCGCGTGGCGATACCGATGGACCACCCGGCGAGGAACACGAAAAGCTCAGCGGCGTCCGAGATGCCGTACTGGGAGTAGGTGTAGCGCTCGAAGGTGTTGCCGGGGATGTGGTTCACGAAGATCGTGATGAGGGCGAGCCCCCGCCAAAAATCGACCGCGTTCGGTTCGCGCATCGGGACTCCGCTCTCCGGCACTTCGAAGGGACAGGGGTTCAGCGGGCTGGACGATGCGGCCACGCGGTGGGGCCCGCCCTGATACGGTGCCCTCGGGGTTCTGCAAAGGGCTCGGGGTTCTGCAAAGGGCAGGTCGCGCGGTGACCGTTCGGGCTTGCCCTCGCGCGACCTCGAGGCTTCCGATGATCGGCGCGATCCCGTATGCCCCTTCGGGGCCTTCCAGCTTGATGTTTGATCACCCGTGCCATCCGCATCGGGCCCCAGGGTGTCGCGCCGATGGTGAACCGCATGTCTCAGGACTTCGCCCCGCCCCTGCAGGATCCCACCGCGGGCGACGCCGCGCCGGTCCCGACCGGCGTGACCGGGCTCGACGAGATCCTTCACGGCGGATACGCCGCGCAGCGCGCCCATCTCGTCGAGGGGCGTCCGGGCAGCGGCAAGACCACGCTCGGCATGCAGTTCCTGATCGATGGAGCGAGCCGCGGTGCGCGGGGCCTCTACATCACCCTGTCGGAGAGCCGGCGCGAACTGCTCTCCGTGGCCGAGCGTCACGGCTGGTCCCTCGACGGCGTCGAGATCTACGAACTCGTGCCTCCCGAACTCAGCCTGGATTCCGAGCAGCAGCAGAGCCTGATCCACGCCTCGGATCTCGAACTCGGAGAAACCGTGCGCATGGCGCTCGCGGCGATCGAACGGGTGAACCCGGAACGGGTGGTGTTCGACAGCCTGTCGGAAATCCGGCTGCTGTCCCAGGGCTCGCTGCGCTACCGCCGGCAGGTGCTGGCGCTGAAGAGCTACTTCCTCCTCAACAACGCCACGGTGCTGATGCTCGACGACCTCAGCACCGAGGACGACGACCTCAACCTGCATTCGATCAGCCACGCGGTGCTGCGCCTGGAACAGGTCACGCCGAGCTACGGAGCGGGGCGCCGGCGCCTCCACGTGATCAAGATGCGCGGCACGCCCTACGAGAGCGGGTATCACGACTTCGAGCTCCGGCGTGGCGGGCTTCGCGTCTTCCCTCGCCTCGTGGCGGCGGACCATCACACCGCTTTCACGCCCGGGACCATCGCCTCGGGCGTGCCGGAACTCGACGCCGTCCTCGGCGGAGGCCTCGACCGGGGCACGACGAACCTCATCATCGGGCCCTCCGGAGCCGGCAAGTCCACCCTGGCGATGGGCTATCTTGCGGCCGCCCTGGACCGGGGGGAGGCTGGGCTCGTCCTCAGCTTCGACGAGACCGTCGGAATCCTGTTGCGCCGGGCCGCCAGCGTCGGCTTCCACCTGAGCCCGCACCTGGAATCCGGCCTCCTGCGTATCGAGCAGATGGATCCGGCCGACATCTCGGCGGGCGCGTTCGCCGGGCGCATCCGCGACGCTGTCCGCGCCGATAAGGCCCGTGTCGTCGTGATCGACAGCCTCACCGGGTACATGAGCGCGATGAGCGGTCAGCCGCACCTCGTGATGCAGATGCACGAGATGACCACCTACCTGAACCAGCAGGGGGTGGTGACGATCCTCGTCCTGGCCCAGCACGGCATGGTGGGGCGGATGGAGACGCCGGTCGACCTCACCTACGTCAGCGACGCGGTGGTGATGCTGCGCTTCTTCGAGGCGGGCGGACGCGTGCGCCGAGCGCTCTCAGTGCTCAAGAAGCGCACCGGGGCCCACGAGGACAGCATCCGCGAGTTCCGGATCGACGCCCACGGGCTGCGGGTGGGCAACGCCCTGACGCAGTTCCGCGGTGTGCTCACCGGGGTGCCCACCTTCGAGGGCGAACGCGTGGACCTTCTCGACGACCGCCCCACTTCGGCGGAGCCGAACACCAACCCCGTATCGGGCCCCGATGCCGCAGCCTGATCCCATCGCCCTGATCCTTGCGCCGGGCGGCCGGGATGCGCGGGTCGCCGCCGCGATCCTGGCGGAAGTCGGCATCGCTGCCCGCGTCAAGGACAGCCTCCCCGACCTCGTTGCCGATCTCGATGCGGCGGCCTGCGCCGTCGTCACCGAAGAAGCCCTGCTGCGTTCGGATCGCCGGGCGCTCGCCGAATGGTCCGAGCGCCAGCCGCCCTGGTCGGACTTCCCCTTCATCCTCCTGAACCATCGCGGCGCCTCGCCGGATGAACGCCTGACCGGGCTTCTCGGCAACGTCACCCTGTTGGAGCGGCCGTTCCACCCTGCCGTGCTCGCCAATGCCGTACGGTCGGCCCTGCGCGCCCGTCGCCGGCAATGGGAGGTGGCGGCGCACCTGGAGGAACGGCAGAGGACGCACGAACGCCAGGCCCTCCTGATCCGCGAACTGCACCACCGGGTGAAGAACACGCTGGCCACCGTCCAGGGCCTGCTCGGAGCGACCGCCCGCTCCACCAGCGACGTCGAGACGTTCTATCACTCGTTCTCGAACCGCATCGTCTCGCTGGGTAAGACCCATACCCTGCTCACCGAGGATTACTGGCAGACCGCTCCGCTGCACGAACTTCTCGAGAACGAACTCAACCCGTACAACGATGCCGACGGGCAGCGCATCCGCCTCGATGGCCCGCAACTCGAACTCGCCGCCGATCTCGCGGTGCCGACCGGCATGGCCTTTCACGAACTGACCACCAACGCGGCCAAGTACGGCGCCCTGTCGCTGCCCGCCGGGCGGATCACCGTGGCCTGGACCGTTACGATGGAGGAGAGGGGCCGCCGCCTCACCCTCGACTGGTTGGAATCGGGCGGCCCGTCCGTGGCACCACCCCAGCGCAAGGGGTTCGGCTCGACCCTGCTGCAGCGGGTGCTCGCGCAGCAATGCAATGCCACCGTGGCGATCGACTACGCCGAGACGGGCCTGCACTTCCGCATGGATGCGCCGCTGCCGGAGGAGCGACTTGTGCCCAGCTACTGAGGGCCGGGCGGGTGCTCAATCGAGGTAATCGCCGTACTTCTCGACGTGACGCGCGAGGCCGAGGCCGTGCTCGCGCACCAGACGCTCGGCGCGCTCCGCATCCCGCGCTTCCAGCGCCTGAATGATCTCGACGTGCTCCTTGATCGAGTTCGCGGCGCGCTCCCCCTGCCGCAGGGCGGTGTTCCGGATGCCACGGACATGCATCAGCAGGTTGCTGGTGATGTCCTTGATCACCTCGCAGCCCCCGAGGGCGATAATCTTCTGGTGAAAGCGGATATTGGCGTCCGAGTACTCGTCCATGTGGTCGGACGGGCGCCCCTCGTAGAATTCGGGGAAATGCTCGCGCAGGCACCGTAGTTGCTCGTCCGTCGCGTGCTGGCAGGCGAGGCGGGCGGCCATGCTCTCCAGGGCGGACCAAGCCTGGATCATGGCCACGATCTCCTTCTTGGATTTCTTGATCACGAAGACGCCGCGCCGGGCCTCGAAGCGGACGAATCCCTCCTGTTCCAAGACGGTCAGCGCCTCGCGTACCGGCGTGCGGCTGACCCCGAGATCCTGCGAGAGCTTGCGCTCGTCGAGCCGCACCTCTTCACGCTGGCTGTAGATGTTCATGTTGGTGATGGCTTCTTTCAGCGCATCATAGGCCAAGGCCCGCAAGCTCGACGTCGCGGCGAGCGGCTTGATCTGAAAAGTCGTGGACTCAACCATCTCTACACCCGGAACAAGTTCAGGAACGCCGACGCTGCGCACATTTGGTCCGGAGCATGCCGAACCCGTTCCCGGAATACAAGGAAACAGGAAGCGTTCGTCCGGGACAAAAACTGAATAGCCCCCCTGCGACAACGACATAGCTGAATCAGCCCGCGAAAGCGTGAACACGCCCGCGTCTGCCGACCGACCGGATGGTCTCTCGTCCGCGTCCCCGACATCGCGAGCGACGGGCGGTCCGCAACGCTCCGGCATAGGAGGGCCGCGATCCGGTTTGACACTTGGTATTTGGTATGCCACCATTCTGATACTGACAAATCGAAGGCCAGGACCGGCGGCACGGCGCTCGAATCAGCCTTCGTCGTACAAGACCTCGCCCTGCATGGTGGACCGTCAAGTGATCCGGTGAGCCATCGCCGGCCATGACTGACCCGCACCTTGCGCGAAGACCGGGCCGCGAACCGCGTCCCGGCGCCTATCGCCGGATGAACGGGTCGATGGGCCCTGACGCCCGGTGCGACCGACGCAATCAAGAACGGCGCACAAACAAACAAGAAGCGCCACAACCGGAGGAAATCACCATGGATAGAACCGCTGGCACCGATCACGCGCACGCCGTCCACGACCACGCGTCGGACGCACAGGGCACGGAGGCTCACGAGCGCGAGCAGACCGATGGCTTCCACCTCGTCATCGACGCGCTGAAGCTGAACGGCATCACCAACATCTACGGCGTGCCCGGCATTCCGATCACCGATCTCGGCCGCCTCGCACAGGCCGCCGGCATGCGCGTCATCTCCTTCCGCCACGAGCAGCACGCCGGCAACGCCGCCGCGATCGCGGGCTTCCTGACGAAGCAGCCGGGCATCTGCCTGACCGTGTCCGCGCCCGGCTTCCTCAACGGCCTCACGGCGCTCGCCAACGCCACCACCAACTGCTTCCCGATGATCCTGATCTCGGGCTCCTCCGAGCGCGAGATCGTCGACCTGCAGCAGGGCGACTACGAGGAGATGGACCAGCTCGCCATCGCCAAGCCCCTGTGCAAGGCCGCCTTCCGGGTGCTGCACGCCGCCGATATCGGCATCGCGGTGGCACGCGCCATCCGCGCCGCCGTGTCGGGCCGCCCGGGCGGCGTCTATCTCGACCTCCCCGCCAAGCTATTCAGCCAGGTCATGGACGCCGAGGCCGGTGCGAAGTCCCTGGTCAAGGTGATCGACGCCGCCCCGGCGCAGCTGCCGGCGCCCAGCGCCATCGCCCGCGCCCTCGATGTGCTGAAGGGCGCCAAGCGGCCGCTCATCGTACTCGGCAAGGGCGCGGCCTACGCCCAGGCCGACGAGGAGATCCGGAACCTCGTCGAACGCAGCGGCATCCCGTACGTGCCGATGAGCATGGCCAAGGGCCTCCTGCCCGACACACATGCCCAGTCCGCCGGCGCGGCGCGCTCGCTCGTGCTGAAGGAAGCCGACGTCGTCCTGCTGGTCGGCGCGCGCCTGAACTGGCTGCTTTCGCACGGCAAGGGCAAGACCTGGGGCGCCCCGGGCTCGAAGAAGTTCATCCAGATCGACATCGAGCCGAAGGAGATGGATTCGAACGTCGAGATCGTCGCCCCCGTGGTCGGCGACATCGGCTCCTGCGTCTCCGCCCTCCTCGATGGCATGGGCCAGAACTGGCAGGCACCGCCCGCCGCCTGGACCGACGCGATCAGCGCCAAGAAGGAGGAGAACCTCGCCAAGATGGCGTCGAAGCTCAAGAAGAACTCGACGCCGATGGACTTCCACGGTGCGCTCGGGGCCTTGCGCACCATCATCAAGGAGCGGCCGGACGCGATCCTGGTCAACGAGGGCGCCAACACCCTCGATCTGGCCCGTGGCATCATCGACATGTACCAGCCCCGCAAGCGCCTCGATGTCGGCACCTGGGGCATCATGGGAATCGGCATGGGCTTCGCCGTCGCGGCCGCCGTCGAGACCGGCAAGCCGGTGCTGGCGGTGGAGGGCGACAGCGCCTTCGGCTTCTCCGGCATGGAGGTGGAGACGATCTGCCGGTACGACCTGCCGGTCTGCATCGTGGTCTTCAACAACAACGGCATCTATCGCGGCACCGACATCGACCCGACCGGGCGCGACCCCGGCACCACGGTCTTCGTGAAGGACTCGCGCTACGACAAGATGATGGAGGCCTTCGGCGGCGTCGGCGTCAACGTCACCACGCCGGACGAACTCTCGCAGGCTGTCAACGCGGCGATGGACTCAGGGCGTCCGACCCTGATCAACGCGGTGATCGACCCCGCCGCCGGCACCGAGAGCGGCAATATCGGCAGCCTGAACCCGACCAGCACGGTGCGCAAGAAGCCCGCCTGACCCAAGGGACCCGGCGCGGGCTCCCCTCCCCTCGCGGGGACGCTCTCCCGCCCCGCTCACGTCGGACGCGACGGCCGTGAAGACGGCCGTCGCCCCCTTCGCCCCAGAACCGGGTGAGCCCCATGAAAGCCCTCGAAGGCGTCAAGATCCTCGACTTCACCCACGTCCAGTCCGGCCCGACCTGCACCCAGTTGCTGGCCTGGTTCGGCGCCGACGTGATCAAGGTCGAGCGGCCCGGTGTCGGCGATGCCACGCGCCAGCAACTGCAAGACATTCCCGACGTGGACAGCCTCTATTTCACGATGCTGAACCACAACAAGCGCTCGATCACCCTCGACACCAAGAACCCGAAGGGCATCGAGGTGCTCTGGCGGCTGATCGACGAGTGCGACGTACTGGTCGAGAACTTCGCGCCCGGCGCGCTGGCGCGGATGGGCCTGACCTGGGAGGCGATCCACGCCGCCAATCCGCGCATGATCCTGGCCTCCGTGAAGGGCTTCGGCCCCGGCGCCTACGAGAACTGCAAGGTTTACGAGAACGTCGCGCAATGCGTCGGCGGCGCGGCCTCGACGACGGGCTTCCGGACCGACATCCCCATGGTGACGGGCGCCCAGATCGGGGATTCCGGCACCGGCCTCCACTTGGCGCTGGGCATCGTGACCGCCCTCTTCCACCGGACCCAGACGGGCCTCGGTCAGCGCGTGGACTGCGCCATGCAGGACGGGGTGCTCAATCTCTGCCGGGTGAAGCTGCGCGACCAGCAGCGCCTGGAGCGCGGCCCCCTGCCTGAGTACAGCCAGTACGGCGAAGGTATTCCGTTCGGCGATTCCGTGCCGCGCGCCGGAAATGATTCCGGCGGCGGACAGCCCGGCCGCATCCTGAAGTGCAAGGGCTGGGAGACCGATCCCAATGCCTACATCTACTTCATCACGCAGGGCGCGGTCTGGCCGCAGATCTGCGACGTGATCGGCGAGCCGGCCTGGGCGACCCACCCGGACTACGCGACACCGAAAGCCCGTCTTCCCCACCTCAACGAGATCTTCACCCGGATCGAATCCTGGACGATGTCGAAGACCAAGTTCGAGGCAATGGAGATCCTCAACGCCCTGCACGTGCCGTGCGGCCCGATCCTGTCGATGAAGGAGATCGCCGAGGACGAGTCCTTGCGCAAATCCGGCACGGTGGTGGAGGTCGATCACCCAACGCGGGGCAAGTACCTGACCGTCGGCAACCCCATCCGGCTCTCGGCGAGCGAGACCGAGATCACCCGGTCGCCGCTGCTGGGAGAGCACACCGACGAGATCCTGCGGTCCGTCCTCGGCTACTCGGACGCGGACTGCCTCAGGATCGCGGAATCCGGAGCCATTGGGGGCGTCCGGAAGATCGCGGCGGAATAGGAGGCGCGCTCACCCACCCGTTACACTTCACCTAAGGTCTCTTCTCCCACCTCGCGCGGTATCGATTTCCTCGATACTGCGCATTCTTTTATGGGAATGTCGTCGCGCTTCAGGCGATGCCCGCGAAGCGGCCGTTGACGCTGCCGGACACGACCGGGTTGCGGCCCTCGACCTTGCCGGTGGCCCGGGACATCCAATCCGCCAGCTTGACCACGAGGATGACCTGCAGGGCGATCAGGCTGACGGTCGAGACGAGAACGGTTGCGAGCATGGCGGGCCTCCCGGGATGGTGCGGTGCCGTTGTGCCATGTTGCACTGCGATTGGATATATCACATTCCAGCCATCAGGGCTGTTCCGAAAGCATGGCTGTAAGCTGGCACACCAGACCGGGGACCGGCCCGAGCCACCGCCGGGCCCATCCGCGATGGGAAACCCTAGCGTCGATACCTCAACAAAGTGAGTTGCTTACGCGAAATGGCGCGGTGCTGCCTCAACGGGGATCCGTTGCCTGCCGCCCTGCCCCCAGGCGCCGAGGGTGCGGGCCTGACGCTGGCACAGGGTCTCTCCGCAGGTGGCGACCGGCCGCGCCGTCGGCAGCAATTCCAGGGCTGCGAGGACCCCGTGGATCGCTGCGGCGTCCTCCTCGAGACCGGTCAGGCGACCGTGGTCGAGCCGGGCGAGGACCCGTCCCGTGGCGTGATCGGCGAAGCGGATCGTGGTCATCCGGCGCAGGCAATCGCGCAGGAAGCGCATGTCGCCCGGCGCGTCCCGCGGCGGCAGGCCGGCATAGACCTCCTCGGGAGCGCGAGCCTGGATGTTGATGGCCCGGTAGCGGTCGATGTCGAACAGGAATCGCACGTCGAGGATGTTCATTTCGCCATTCGTGCCGAAAGCAATCGTGCGCGGCCGCTCACCCTCGGGCACGCTGTTGTCGAGAAACTCGAAGTGGACCTCCTTGTCCGTGCGTAGAACCCAGGTGAAGAACAGCCGTGGCATGCCCGTATAGGCTTCGACGTTGTGGGCGAGGAGGTCCTCCACGGCCTTGTAGCGGCCGAACTGTTCGCCGCGTTTCCAGGCCCGTTCCACCGTCGCGTCCGGCGGGGTGATCATGAACTGCATGTAGACTTGGCGTCCGAAGCGGGTGAGGAGCTGGCTGCCGAGTTCGGTCCCGGGATTGACCGCGAAGCTGTCGAACCGAAAGCGATCGATGAGCAGGTGCGAAATGCGCCCCGCATCGGCCTTGCGCGCCATGTATCCGTCGAGCTTTCGATCGATGATCTCGACCTCGTGCCCGGTGAGCGGCCCGGCATAGCGCCAGGCGTCGCCGAGGCTGTTGTAATCGAGCAGGTATTTCCGCCAGACATCCGGTGTGATAAGCGCAAAATCAGCCCAGTCCAGCCCGAGCGCCTGCGTCAGCGCACGCTGATACGGCCGGATCGTGCTCTTGCCGGAGGCGGACGAGCCCTTCACGTTCATGATGACCGGGGAGGCCTGCGGGGTGAGGCGCACGAAACCTTCGCGCTCGATCACCGCCTGCACCCAGGGCTCGATCAACTCGCCGAGGACGCGGCTGCCATAGCCGTTCGACACCAGGGTGAGCGCGAGCTGCTTCAGCAAAGCCTTGTCGCGAACGAGGAATCCGCGCCGGCCGATCAGGCTCGCGACCACGTTTCCCAGGGCGGCGCAGGCCGCGATGGCCCGGGGATCGCCCGAGGCGGCGGCTCGCTGCTCCCAATCCTCCAGGTGCCGTGCGGCGCGGGTTTCCGGGTCGAGAGATGCGGTGGGGTGCCGGCCGGGGACCGTTTCCCGTCGAAAGAGCGCCGCCCAACCCCGGCGTCGGGACGGGGCCTCGCCGCGCGCGCCCTCCCCGAGCATCGCGGAAATCTCGGTTTCCAAGAGTGCATCAGTATGCGCGCGGAGGACCGCCAGACGTGCATCAAGCGGCAGGGCCTGTGTAGCAATCTCACCCCGCAGGATCGCCGAGACGATCGCGCGAAAGTTCACGCCGAGGTCGCCGTAGGTCTGCCCCACCGGGACGGACAGATCCGCCATCACCCGGATCAGGACCTCGTGGATGACGAGGCGACCGGCCCGGAAGCGCACGAGGTGGGTCAGCGGCAGGCCGCTGACGTCGCTCATCTCGAACGCGTCGGCGAGGGAGGTCTCGACGTTCTCGGGCCGGAACACCGTGGCGAGCGGCAGGATCGCCCGGGGCAGGCTCGACTCGATTCCAGGGTTCCAGGGGCCGTAAGGCGCGGCATCGTCCGGGTCCGGCGGGAGCGACCCGGCGCGATTCGGCATGCGCCTTGCTCCCCACCAGGTTTGGTGTTCAGGCCGCCTGGGTCTCTTCGTCGATGGCCTCGAGCCGGAGCTGGTACTGGTCGCCCCAGAGTTCGCCGGCCTTTTCGTACCAGGCCGTGTCGAAGAACACCCGGCTGCAGAACTCGCTCGTCCAGATGCAGACCGCGATCAGGCGGCCGTCGACCACCTTCACGTGGCGGCTGATGAGGCCGCGCGTGATCCCGGCGGACGGGCACATGTCGACGCTGGTCATCCCGTAGCTGTTCTCGCCGCTGAAGGTCACGGGGCAGTCGAGGATCGCCAGATAACGCATCAGTCCCGTTTCCTTCCTGTCAGAACCGGCCGCTGCGGGGCCGCGGGGCCCGCCGCGCCGGGAAGCGCCGAGGACACCGATTGAAAGTGTATTCCATGTCGCATGGGGTCAAGATAAACCCAGACGCAAAAGTATTTGCGCGCCGAACGCCGCTTTTTGCAGTGCATGATCCGGAGCCTTGCAGAGACGACGCACCCGCCACCTGAGAGATGATCAGGGAAACCCGTCGCAATTCTGCGTTGCAGCGCTCAAGACCGACCGTAAGCTTCGTCCACCGGCGCTCCGCTCGACATCGCCCCGCCTGAACCTTGCGCGACACAGTCCCAGATGCTCTCGACCGCATGCAGGCAGAGGCCGTCCATGATCGCCAGGTGGTTGACCTTGTGCGCGCAGAAGGCCTGCAGGCGGTCGGCGGGCGTCGCCTGGATGTCCACGGAGGCGAATTCGCCCGTGGTCAACGTCCAGACGAGATGGTCGAGGACATCCAGTCCCTGATCGGCCATCGCACGGAAGATCTCGCGCTCCGTCAGGATTCCGATGAAGCCGCCGCTGTCGTCGCGCTCCCCGTCCACGACGATCACGGCATCAACATCCGGCTGCGACAGAATCCGAATGGCATCGCGCACCGAATGATGCATGCGGATCGTTCGCACACGCGCGCCATCGCTGCGCGCTTGCTGGCCTTCGGGCATGGCGCGGCCCCTCCGAACCCATGAATTCTTGTTGCAGCGACACTGGTATACAGAATTTCAACCGTCAACCGGCGATCTGAAATATCCTGCCGCCGCGCCTGACAGAGTCGACGATTTGTTGGCAGCCAATCCTGCGGCGCCTTCGAACGCTTCGGGACCAAACGTCGAAACCCGCCCGTCGAAGGAAATTTCCTGCTGCATTGCACCCCGAAACGGTCCCGGACAGGGCCGATCGGCCCGGTCGAGTCCCCGGAAGCTCCCTTGTACGGGCCGCCTTAAGAGGATGCAGGATCATGCATTTTGCGCGATCCGACCGCCTGCGCGGCGCGGCGATCCCGGCCGTTTCCCGCACGACTATCACCGGCGGCGATCCCGTGATCTCTACTGCGCGCGCCCCTCGAAAAGCTTCGAAAGTCCCGACGAATGTGATGAATCCCGCAGTTTTGCTGCGGCGCGGCATCGAATTCCCGAAATCCTACTCTTGACGGGTGCCGCGTCGCGAGAGACCCTGGTATTCCACATACCAAGCCGACGTCACGTTCGGCACACACGGCCTTGACGCGAAGACGGACGAAGAACCGCGCGCGTCCCACGTTTCAACCAAGCTTTCCGGAGGAATGCCATGTCCAGGGTAGAGACTGCGAGCCAACCCGTCTCCGACGGTTATCGATGGGGACAGCTCGTCATCGGCGTCATCTGCATGGTGATGATCGCCAACCTGCAATACGGCTGGACGTTCTTCGTCCCCGACATCCAGAAGAAGTTCGGCTTCGACCGCGCCGCCATCCAGTGGGCCTTCACCCTGTTCGTGCTGTTCGAGACCTGGCTGGTGCCGGTCGAGGGCTGGTTCGTGGACAAGTACGGCCCGCGCGTCGTGGTGCTGTTCGGCGGCCTGCTCTGCGGCATCGGCTGGGTCATCAACTCCTACGCCACCTCGCTGAACATGTTCTATCTCGGCCAGGTCGTCGCCGGCATCGGCGCGGGCGCGGTCTACGGCACCTGCGTGGGTTCGGCCCTGAAGTGGTTCCCCGACAAGCGGGGTCTGGCCGCCGGCATCATCGCCGCCGGCTTCGGCGCGGGCTCGGCGCTGACCGTCGCCCCGATCCAGTGGATGATCGCCGATCACGGCTTCCAGGCTGCGTTCTTCAACTTCGGCATCGGCCAGGGCATCGTCGTCTGCGCGCTGGCGTTCTTCTTCACCTCGCCGAAGAAGGGCCAGGTTCCGGAAGTCGTGGCGAATGCCAACATCATCCAGACCCGGCGCAACTACACCCCCGGCGAGGTCGCCCGCCAGCCGATCTTCTGGCTGATGTACTTCATGTTCGTCATCGTCGGCGCCGGCGGCCTGATGATCACCGCCAACCTCAAGCCCATCGCCTCCGACATCGGCGTCGACAAGGTCCCGGTCACGATCATGGGCATCACCATGGTGGCGATCACCTTCGCGGCCACCATCGACCGCGTGCTCAACGGCTTGACGCGTCCGTTCTTCGGCTGGGTCTCGGACAAGATCGGCCGCGAGAACACCATGTTCATCGCCTTTGCCATGGAAGGTTTCGGCATCTACATGCTCTACCTCTGGGGTCATGACCCGCTGTGGTTCGTGCTTCTGTCCGGGTTCGTGTTCTTCGCCTGGGGCGAGATCTACTCCCTCTTCCCCTCGACCTGCACGGACACCTTCGGCACCAAGTTCGCCGCCACCAATGCGGGCCTGCTCTACACCGCCAAGGGCACGGCGGCCCTCCTCGTGCCGGTGGCGAACTATCTCCAGCAGGCCACCAACAGCTGGGACGGCGTGTTCCTGGTGGCGGCCGGCGCCAACGTGCTGGCCTCGCTGCTCGCCATCGCGGTGCTGAAGCCCTGGCGCAAGCGGGTCGTCGCCCAGGCGCTCGCCGTCTCCGACGAGACGAAGCCCGCCCCCCGCGTCGCCGTGGCGTGAGGCCGGACTGACGGGATCACCGTCGCCACGACGCGCGGGGGCCGGACACCACGTCCAGGCCCCCGCGCCCGTTTTCGGAGCCGGGCTCACGCCTCGAAGCCCCGCTCTACACGTCGAAGCCCCGCCCGTCGCACCGGAGATGCTCGATGCCGCCCACCGCCCCCTGGCACCCGATGTCCACCGCCCCGGAGACGGTAGCGCGGATCTGGCTCAACCATCTTACCCTCGGCCCCATCCTGGCGGAGGGACGGCGCGGGCGCTGGTACGCGCCGAACGCGGCGCATCAGGTCTGGCGCTGGTACCGGTCGGCCGATCCCGCGGCGCTCGATCCGTTCACCGGCTGGTTGCCGTTCGAGGCGCTGGCGGGAGACCGGGCGGAGGATGGGATCGCGGGCCCACGGCTGCCCTGCGCGGCGCAGGCACCGGCGGATCGGACGGGCCTGCGCGCCGGGAATCCCCGCGGGTCCTCACCCTCCGCCGCAGCGAGGGATTGTTTACCGATCTTCGAAGAGGGCCCCGCCGCGTCCTGGCTATATTCGGAACTTGGCCGCTAAGCTTCGTCCGCACTGCCTCCGCGCTCCTGTCGGCCGCGCAGGTCGATGGCCATGGCGACGCCCCCGTCGCCCGGAGGACACCATGAGACGCATCGCCACCGTGACGGCCCTGGCCCTCCTGCTCGCCGGCCCCGCGCGGGCGGCGGGCGAGACCCCGTTCGAGACGGTCAAGGGCTGGGAGATCGAGCGCACGGCGCCCGGCACGAAGGGGCCGGTCTGCCTGATGAGCAAGTCCTACAAGGACCCCGACGACGACGACGCCGTGAACGCCCTGATCTTCGCGCTGGCGGGGGACCAGGCCCTCCTGAGCTTCGTCTACGAGCACTGGACCTGGGACAAGGACGAGAAGCTCCGGGTGCCGTTCGTCCTCGACAAGAAGGTCGTCATCGCGAAATCGGCCTGGACGGGCGACGGCCAGAGCCTGACGGCGCTCCTGCCCGACACCATCGTGCCGAACCTCCTGGCCGCCAAGATCATGGTGCTCAAGCTCGACGGCGCCGACGCGGACTTCAAGCTCGCCGGGTTCCCCGAGGCCTACGAGTCGCTGCGCCGCTGCGACAGCGCGCCGGCCAGGGCGCCCGTCGCCGCGGCTCCGTCGCCGGTCGCGCCGGTGCCCGCCGCGGCCGCGCCGATGGCGGCCGCCGCGGCGTCGGTGGCCTTCGCGGGCTCGGCCCCGTCACCGTCGGATTCGGCCCATGTCGCGAAGGCCATGACCTTCCCGGGCGACGGCGACGTCCCGCCCCAGACGGTCTTCGCCCGCACCACGCCCAAGATCCTGCTGGCTCTGGCGGTCCGCGCGGTCAAGACCGGCGACAGCCTGACGACGGCCTGGATCGCCGAGAAGGCGGACGGCGCACCGGCGAATTACACGATCGCCACCACCTCGATCCCGCTGGGGGCGAGTCCCACCGTCTCGTCCAGCCTGAGCAAGCCCGATGCGGGCTGGCCCCCGGGCCTGTACCGGGTCGACGTGAGCCATAACGACGGCCCCGTCGAATACAGCCAGCGCTTCACCGTCCAACCCTGAGGCGGTTCACCAGCCCCGGCCGCGCGGCCCGAGCGACGCCGCTCCGTCCCGCGGGCGGGCGGAGGCGGCGTCAGCGCTCGGTCGCAAGTTCCGGCATCAGGCGGTTGATCACGGCGTAGGTCACCGCCGTCCAGAACTCCGAGGCGGCCGGATCGGTGAAGTCCGCCTCGTCCGCCTCGATGGCCGCGTGGTCGGGCGTGATCAGGTAATCCTCGACGTCGTTCAGGGAAGCGAAGGACAGGACCGAGATGCCGTCGATCCGGGAGCCTTCGGGATCGTCCTGGGTCGATCCGAAGGGGTGGAGCTGGGCGTAGCGCCGGACATAGGCCGCGCTCGCCGCCTTGCCGGCCACGAGGTCGGCATGGACCCCGAGCCAGCGTTCCTGGAACGCGGCGCGCGTCAGGTCCGGGCGCCGGCGGTGGATCTTGACGAGGCTGACCGGGTCGCGGTGCCGCTCGCTCGGGATGATGATGTATTCCCGGGCGACTTCGCGCGTCACCATCCGGAAGGCGACCTGCTCGTCGGCGATGATGCGCCTGGCGTACTGCTCCTGACCGAGCACCGCCGTGATCTCGGTTTCGGACCCGTAGGCGATGTAGGCGAGGCCATCCCAGCGCGGGCGGCGATAGGCCGGCACGCGGGCGGCGGGGTCGCCGACGAGGCGGCCGCTCCCGTCCACCATGGCCCGGTAGGGCGGCCGGAAGGCCGAGGACGGGCCGGAGGCGATCCGGTGGAGCTGGTCGTAGCGCAGCACCGCGTCGTTGGCGGCGCCGGGCTCCGCATAGGCGAATTTCGGGCCGTGCACCTTGCGCCAGTATTCGTCGAAATGCTCGAAGGCGCGGTTCGGGTCCGGCTCCAGGGCCAGGGCGCTCGGGTGCCGGTCCGGATGGGCGACCTCGGCGCCGGAGCGGTTCACGCCCGAGCCCGCATCGTGCGGGCGCACCGCCTCCGGGGTCGCGTCGGTGCGCGAGACGAAGGTCGGCGTCACGATCAGGGGCTTCGTCGTCGCGCCGACGAGGCGGCCGTGCGGCGGACGCTGCAGCAGGTCCGAGCGAGAGAGGTCGGCTCCGTCGCGGCGGTTGGTCTCGGTGCTCATGTCTCGGTGCTCATCATGTCTCGGTGCTCATGCGGACTCCTTCGCGGCGGATACCGCCGGAGCCCGGCTTCGGTTCACGCGAACTGGCCGGACGCCACCCGGCCTTGAGCGCCCCGCATGCCTCCGGGCGCCGACGCGGCGGCCTCATGCGGCGTTCGGTTGACGGGTTCGCAAGGCCGAGACGCCCGACGCGGGGCTCCCTCCTCTTCGGGTGAGGTTCGGGGTGAGGGATCGTCCATCCCCGGAGAGGCCACGTCCCTCACCCTGTCCTCCGCCCGAAGGAGAGGGGACCCGCGGGTTCCCGGAAAGGCGGGGCGGCGAGAGCCTTCCGGGATCAGACCGGCAGAGGCGTCGCGGGTTGCCGCCCCACCGGGTGGATCCCCGAATCCCGCTTCGCATCGCCGGCGGGCCGGTGGCGCTCGGCGGCATCGGCGAGGAGTTCGGCCACGAGGTCCGTCTGCGAGACGATGCCGACGAGGCGCTCGTCCGGCCCCACCACGGGCAGGTGGTGCAGGCCCGCATCCGACATCCAGAGCACGAGGTCGGCGATGGGGGTGTCGGGGCGCGCGCTGATCACGGGCGCCGTCATGATGTCCTCCACGCAGCCATGCGGGGCGCGGCCCCGGCTGAGCGTCAGGCTGAGGCGGCGGCGCGGGCCGAGGCGCGGCCCGGCCTGATCCCAGCGCGTCTTGTCGAGGAGGTCGGTCTGGGTGACGATGCCGAGCACCCGCGCGCCCTCGTCGGTGACCGGCAGGGCCTTGATGTGGTGGCGCCGCAGGAGGTCGAGGGCCTCGTGCAGGGGCGCCTCGGGGCCGATGGCGATGACGTCGCGGGACATGATCTCCGCGCAGGTCGCCTGGCCGGTGCGGCGCCGGTAGGAGTGGATCTGCGCCTGCAGCACGATCGCCTCGAGGTCGGAGCGGCGCACGTCGAGGACCTGGTCGAAATCCTTGAGCACCGCGTCGAGGTCGGAGGCGGTGATGCCGGCCCGCGCGGACGGCGCCGGGTCGCCGGTGCCGTGGCCGGCCGGCGCCTTCGGCAGGACGTGCGGGTAGGCCCGCCCCGTCAGGTTGTTGAACAGCAGCGCCACCGCCAGCAGCAGCAGCGAGTTCGCCGCCACCGGCCACAGGGCGAAGCCGTAGCCGAGCTCGCGGATCGGGGCGCCGCCGAGCACCGCCGTCAGCGCCACGGCGCCGCTCGGCGGGTGCAGGCAGCGCAAAGCCATCATCAGCGCGATGGCGACGCTGATGGCGAGCGCGGCGGCGACGTAGGGGTTGGGCACCAGCAGCGCGGCGGTGACGCCGACGAGGGCCGCCACCGCGTTGCCGCCGACGATCGACCAGGGCTGGGCCAGGGGGCTCGCCGGCACCGCGAACAGCAGCACCGCCGAGGCCCCCATCGGGGCGATCAGGATCGGCAGGGCGGTCTCGGGCCCCAGCGCCGCGCGGCAGACCAGCCCCGTGGCGAGGATGCCGACGAGCGCCCCGCCGGCCGCGCGCAGGCGCTCGCGCAGGCTGAGGGGCGCGGCTTCGGGGATCAGGGTGCGCAGGGCAAATCGCATCGGAGGGTCGACCTCACCTTCGAGACCGGGACCGCGCCTGCCTCACCGGACGCCGTCCGGGCAAGCCCCCACCGCGCGGGCCCGGTCCCCTTGAACGAGAGACGGCGCGCCTCGCGGCGCGCCGTGGTGTTCGTCGGGCGCTCCCGGCGCCGCGTCCGCCTCAGACGGCGCGGGACTGGTGCAGCTGCTCGATCTGCTGCTGGGTGTAGCCGAGGTCGAGCAGGACTTCGTCGGTGTGCTCGCCGAGGAGCGGCGAGGCCTTCACCTCGACCGGCATGTCGGAGAACTTGATCGGGCTTCCCACCGTCAGGTACGAGCCGAGCTTCGGGTGCTGGACCTCGACGATGGTGCCGCTGGCGCGCAGGGACGGATCGACGGAGAGTTCCTTCATCGACAGCACCGGCGAGCACGGGATGTCGAACTTGCGCAGGATGTCGACGGCCTCGAACTTGGTCTTGTCGGCGAGCCACTCCTCGATGGTGCCGAAGATGTCCATGATCTTGTCCTGGCGGGCCCGCGCCGTGTTGTAGGCCGGATCGTCGATCCACTCCTCGCGGCCGATCGCCTTGCAGATCGGGGCCCAGGCATGGCCCTGGATCGTGAAGTAGATGTAGGCGTTCGGGTCGGTCTCCCAGCCCTTGCACTTCAGCACCCAGCCCGGCTGGCCGCCGCCGCCCGCGTTGCCGCCGCGCGGCACCACGTCCGAGAACTCGCCGTGCGGGTACTGGGGGTATTCCTCGAGGTAGCCGAGCGCGTCGAGGCGCTGCTGGTCGCGCAGCTTCACGCGGCAGAGATTGAGCACCGAATCCTGCATGGAGACGGCGACCTTCTGGCCCTTGCCGGTCTTGTTCTTCTGGTGGAGCGCCGTGAGGATGCCGATGGCGAGGTGCATGCCGGTGTTCGAGTCACCGAGGGCGGCGGCGCTGACGGTGGGCGGGCCGTCCCAGAAACCGGTGGTCGAGGCGGCGCCGCCCGCGCACTGAGCGACGTTCTCGTAGACCTTCAGGTCCTCGTAATGGTGGCCGTCCGAGAAGCCCTTCACCGAGGCGAGGATCATGCCCGGGTTCAGTTCCTGGATGCGGGCCCAGGAGAAGCCCATGCGGTCGAGAGCGCCGGGGCCGAAATTCTCGACCATGACGTCGGATTGCTTGATCAGGGTCTCCAGGACTTCCTTGCCCTCGGGGGTCTTGGTGTCCAGCGTCAGCGAACGCTTGTTGGAGTTAAGCATCGTGAAGTAGAGCGCGTCCGCATCCTCCACGTGGCGGAGCTGGGTGCGCGTCACGTCGCCGGCGCCGGGGCGCTCGACCTTGATCACGTCGGCGCCGAACCAGGCCAGCAGCTGCGTGCAGGCCGGCCCCGCCTGGACGTGGGTGAAATCGATGATCTTGGTACCCTCGAGCGGCTTGGTCATCGTGGCGTTCTCCCTGTCGTGTTGCGATGTTTCTTGGGGATGTGACGTCTGTTTGGGGGATGTGACGTCTGCCCGGTCGATCCGGGTTCTTGGGCTTGGCCGGGGTCCGACGCGCCGCCCTCAGGCGACGCGGGATTCGAGTTCGGTGAGGCGCCGGCGCAGGTCGCGCTCGTCGTTCCAGCGCTGGGTCTCGTCGCGGATGATCGCGGCGATGCCCGTGACCTGGTCGTCGGGGCCGTGCAGCAGCGCGACCGTGAAGGCGATGGAGAGGGCGTGGCCGTCCTTGTGGATGGCCGGCACCCGCAGGACGTCGGCGCCGTACTTGGTCACCCCCGTCCGCATCGTCTTGGCGTAGCCGTCCCAGTGGCGGCGGCGCTGGCGCTCCGGCGTGATGATGTCGAGGGACTGGCCGAGCGCCTCCTCCGCCGCGTAGCCGAAGATGCGCGTGGCGGCCGGATTCCAGAGGGTGATCGCGCCGTCCGGATCGGAGACCACGATGGCGTCGCCCGCCGCCGCGATCAGTCCCGCGTGATCGATCTCGGGAGCCGAGGTCGCGCCCTGCGGGCCCTGGCCCTCGACCTGCCCCTCCCCGGCGGACCTCACGGTACGCAGGGACCGAGACGTCGCGAACGGCTGATGGGTTGGAGTGGCATGGAACGCTCCTCTGTTTACCGTCAGGCTCTCCCTGCCCGGTAGCGTCGTGAGGACTTGCTTTCGGGAAAGCCGCAGAACCGCGATGAGCGGGCTCGATGACTTCCCGAACGACTTGCTGGGCGACTTGCTTTTTCTCTGCTTCCGTCGTTGGTATTTGGTATGCCAACGATCCGGGGGTGTCAACAGAGGCCGCCGGACTCGGCGTCCCGATCCGGCCGGTCCGGTGACGGGGCCCACGGATTGTCAGACGCGACGCGGGAGCGGGGGCCGATCCCGGGACGTTCCATCAGTAACGGACGGGTCGCGACAAGACCGGTGCCGACAAGGGAGAGACGTCATGGGCGAGGGCCCGAGCATCACGATCACGCAGATCGAGGGTTACCGGTTCGCGGTCGATTTCGGGGGCGTGCTGCCGCAGCTCCTCGTCGATGAAGCCCCGCCGATCGGCAACGGCGAGGGCCCGTTCCCCGAACAGTTGCTGGTGAGCGCGGTGGCCAATTGCCTGTGCGCCAGCCTCGTCTTCGCGCTGGCCAAGTTCAAGCAGGAGGCCGGCGGCCTCCGGGCGGAGGCCCGCTGCGCGGTCACCCGCAACGCCGAGAACCGCCTGCGCATCACCGGCATCACGGTGGGCATCACCCTCGGGGCGAGCGCCGAGGCGGTGCCGCGCATCGACCGGGTGCTGGAGCAGTTCCAGCGCTTCTGCACCGTCTCCGAGAGCGTCCAGGCCGGCATCCCCGTGTCGGTGTCCGTGCGCGACGCGGCCGGCACGTTGCTGACCTGAGCCCTACCTCGATCCATCTCCCGCCAACCGAAAAGGATTCCGCCATGTCGACAGCCGTGCACGCCGAGGAGCCCGAGGATCTCGCCCGCCTGTTCAACGAACGCGCCAATGCGGGCGACGTGGAGGGCCTCGTGGCGCTCTACGAACCGGATGCGGTGCTGGCCGCCGGCAAGGTGGTGGCGACGGGGCACGCCGAGATCCGGGCGTTCTACACGGACCTGCTCGCGCGCCGCTCCGCGTTTCCGGCCGCCGAGACCTTGCCGGCGATCCGCAACGGCGACCTCGCCATGACCTTCGCCCGCCTGCCCAACGGCACGATCTCGGCCGAGACCGCGCGCCGCCAGGCGGGGGGCGGCTGGCGCTGGCTGATCGACCAGTTGAAGATCAAGCCGGCGACCGCCGGCAAGGCGGATTGAGGCGGCTCCCCGCATGATCAATCCGCAACTCGCCGGGCGGCTCGCCTTCGCGCACCGTCTCCCCACCCGGGCGCCGCTGCCGCCCGGCCTCCATCCCCTCGGGCTCGCGCCCGAGCGGGATGCCCTGCTGCTGGTGCCGGACGGCATCGACCCGCGCCGGCCGACCCCCCTGGTGGTGCTGTTCCACGGGGGCGGCGGCAGCGCGGAGAAGATCCTGCCCATGCTGCGGGACCACGCCGCGGCGCGGGGCTTCCTGCTCCTCCTGCCGCAATCGGTGTTCCCGACCTGGGACCTCGTGATCGGCGGGCACGGGCCCGACCGCGAGCGCGTCGACGCGGCGCTGGCGGAGGTCGGCACCCGCTTCCTGCTCGATCCCGGCCGCCTCGTCTTCGCCGGCCATTCCGACGGGGGCAGCTACACCCTGTCCCTCGGGCTGGCCAACGGCCACGTCGCCACCCACCTCCTTGTCTCGTCGGCGGGGTTCCTGTCGGTGCACCTGCAATCGGGCGCCCCGCGCATCGTCATCACCCACGGCACCCGCGACGAGCAGATCCCCATCGCGCGCAGCGCCCGGATCCACGCGGCCCAACTGCGCGAGGCCGGCTACGCGGTGGCGGCGATCGAGTATGACGGCCCCCACGCCTACGATCCGGCGGTGGTGGCGCAGGCGGTCGACCTGATCTTTCGGGAGGAGGCCTGATCGGCGTTCCGTCTCGTCGGCTGCGGCTCAGGCGGCGTCGATCGCGAAGGCCATCCCGAGGCCCGGCCCCTGGTCCGCGTAGTCCACGAGGCTGTAGCCGCGCGCGCTCAGGGCCTCCTCCAGCAGGTCGCGGTGCTTGCGGTACATCTGGCCGATCGCCAGGGGGGTCAGGCGAGGGTTGCCCTGCCGCAGGTCGTCCACCCCGATGGTCAGGGGCGCCTGTCCCCGGTCGGCGATGCGGATGAGGGCGGAGGCCAGTTCGGCCGCCTTCGTCTCGGAGGCGGATTTCGCCTTGAATGCCATGTGGATCTCCGTGACGGGGAACACCCGGTATTGCCCGACCATCCCCGAACCGACAGGATACGGGGGATCGGCCCTTGCGCGAACCGGGCGCGGCCGGCGCGTCGCGCATCCCTGGGGCTCCAACGCCGGCCGGGGCCGATCGGTGCCGGCGAAAGCCGCTCGCGGGGGAACAGCCTCGCACGGCTGAAATCCCGGGCTTCGACCGTCAGCGGTGCCCGGCGACAACTTCGCCGGAGCCGTTACAACTCTGTTAGGCGCTTGCCCGTAACAACCGCCTTCGAGACTGGGGAAAGCCGTCCGCGCCCGTGACCGCCCGATGACGGACCGGAACCCGGCGGGACCCCTTGACGGCCGGAGGGGGACAGCGAATGGCCAAGAAGATTGCGCTCATCACCGGCGTGACCGGGCAGGACGGCGGCTATCTCGCGGAGTTGCTCCTGCAGAAGGGCTACGAGGTCCACGGCGTGAAGCGCCGCTCCTCCTCCTTCAACACCGGGCGGGTGGATCACCTCTACCGCGACCCGCATATCGACGGGAACAACTTCTTCCTGCACTACGGCGACCTGACGGATTCGACCAACATCATCCGCATCATCCAGGAAACCTCGCCCGACGAGATCTACAATCTGGGCGCGCAGAGCCACGTCCAGGTCAGCTTCGAGACGCCGGAATACACCGCGAACTCGGACGCGATGGGGACGCTGCGGATCCTCGAGGCGATCCGCATCCTGAAGCTGACCGACCGTGCGCGGTTCTACCAGGCCTCGACCTCCGAACTCTACGGCAAGGTCCGGGAGACCCCGCAGACCGAGAACACGCCGTTCTATCCGCGCAGCCCCTACGGCGTCGCCAAGCTCTACGCCTACTGGATCACGGTGAACTACCGCGAAGCCTACGGCATGCATGCCTCCAACGGCATCCTGTTCAACCACGAGAGCCCCAACCGCGGCGAGACCTTCGTGACCCGCAAGATCACGCGGGCGGTGGCCGCCATCGAGGCCGGGCTCCAGGACACGCTCTTCCTCGGAAACCTCGACGCCAAGCGCGACTGGGGCCATGCGCGGGATTACGTCGAGGGGATGTGGCGCATCCTGCAGCAGGACGCGGGCGACGATTACGTCCTCGCCACCGGCGAACTGCATTCCGTGCGCGAGTTCGTGGAGAAGAGCTTCGCCCTGACCGGCCGGACCATCGCCTGGCGGGGCACCGGCGTCGCGGAAGAGGGGTACGACGCGCGCACCGGCGACGTCCTCGTGCGCATCGACGGGCGCTACTTCCGCCCGACCGAGGTCGACCTTCTCCTCGGCGATCCGAGCAAGGCCCGGACGAAGCTCGGCTGGAGCCACACGATCCCGTTCGACGAACTCGTGCGCGAGATGGTGGAAGCGGATCGCGCCTCGGTCCACAGCCAGGGCGCGGACTGGCACCGGAACAGCACGCCCGCCTGAACCGGTGCGCGGCTGCCGGGGCCCGTCCGGCCTGTATCGCGTCTCACCGGCCCCGCCGCCTGGTCGGAGCCGGCACGGTCCGGCATGATTTCCGTGTCCGAATCCCCTGCCTTCCGGATCGAGGCGAAGCACGGCATGCATTCCGGGTCCCTGTCGCTGGACGCCTTCCTGGCGCGCCGTTCCACGGACCGGCGTCTGGCCCGGCTCACGCACGACATCCCCCTGCCGGAGGCGCAGGGCCTCGAATTCGGGCCGGCGGACAACCCGACCGCCCTCCCCGAGGGCATCCGGGTCCTGTACGTCGACCACGCTCTCGGGGCCGGGGCGGACCGGCCGGGTGCGGTGCCGATCGACCACGCCTGGACGGGCTCGGGCTCGCTGGTGGAAGGGCTCGGGCGCCAGGGCTTCGACTTCGCCATCGCCGCCCAGGTGGCGCAGTACGTGCCCAACCTGCTCGGCTGGTTCCGCGGCATCCACGGGGCCCTGCGGCCCGGAGGCGTGCTCAACCTCACGCTGCCCGACCGCCGCTTCATGTTCGATGCGGGCCGGCCCGACAGCACCCTCGCCGAACTGGTGGAGGCGGACCTCCTCGCCTACACCCGCCCGAGCCCGCGCCAGATCTTCGCCCACACCCACCAGGCGCTGGCCATCGACCCCGAGCGGATCTGGGAGGAGGCGGACCCGGCGGAGGCGCCCCGCCTCTGCGGCGACGCCGCGCTGACCCGGGCGCACGCCCAGGCCGTCGAAGCCCTCGCCCCCGGGGCCTATCCGGGCTGTCACTGCTGGGTGTTCACGCCCCTCGCCTTCCTCGACGCCCTCGAGGCGGCCGCGCGGCTCGGACTCTTCCCGATGGTGCTGAACCGGATCGCCGCCACGGAGCCCGGCGGGTTCGAGTTCTCGGTCTCGATGCGGCGGGACGCGGAGACGGACCCGGAGGCGCTCCGAGGGATGCAGGCGGGGGCGATCGACCACCTGCGCGGGATCCTCCGGCGCCAGCAGCGCACGGCGCGGCTCCTGGCGCGGGAATAGACGCCCGGGGAAGACTTGCCCGGGAATAGACCTGCCCGCGCGCTCAGGCGACCTTGCGCGGCGCCGCGAGGGTGACGCGCGATTTGCCCAGTGCCTTCGCCTCGTAGAGGGCCGCGTCGGCGGCGCCGAGCAGGCTGTCGAGGTCGGTGCCGTGCTCGGGCGCGAGCGCGATGCCGATGCTGACGCCGATCGTCACCGGATGCTCGAGGCCGAGGTCGTAGGGCGCCGAGATCTCGCCCATCAGCGTCGCGCTGAACGCGGTCAGGGCCGCGGGGGCGAGGAGATCGGTCACGATGACGAACTCGTCGCCGCCGAGCCGGGCCACCACGTCGCCCGCCCGCGTTCCGGCGCGCAGGCGGTCGGCCACCGCCTGCAGCAGCCGGTCCCCGATGCCGTGGCCGTGGGTGTCGTTCACCGCCTTGAACCCGTCGAGGTCGAGGTAGAGCAGCGCCGCGAGACCATGGCTGCGCACCGCGATGACCTCCGCGAGCCCGGCGCGGTTGCGCAGGCCCGTGTGGCTGTCATGCATGGCCCGGAAGGCGCTCTCGCGTTCCGCCCGCATGGTGGCGATCAGCATCTTGTTCAGCCGGAACCCGGCCACGCTCATGCTGGCGAGGTAGAACGGGATCTGCAGGAAGGTGATCAGCAGCAGCGGCTCGCCCGTGAAGGGGGCGGCGAGGCAGCAGGAGCCGAGCGTCAGGACGATCATGGCGCCGGCGAGCCGGGGCGCGCCGAAGTTCCGGAACGAGATGCCGCCGACCATCGCGGCGGCCGAGAGGCAGGCCAGGGTCGCGACCACCCAATCCCCGCTGACGAGGCTGATGAAGGTGCCGTAGCCGACGCTGCCGGCCCAGGCGAGACCGAGCAGGATGTAGAGGTCGGTGGGGGTGCGCCGGCGTTCGCCGGCGGCGCGCTGGGCGACGATCAGCACGACGAAGCGCGCCAGGCAGATGGTGTATTCGAGGGCGCACCAGAGCAGGAATTCCGGCCGGGGCATCCGGTAGGCTACGAGGGTCGAGACCGCGAGGGTGTTCAGCACGCCCCCGGCGAAGATCGGCAGGGTGCCGTACAGGCTGCGGATCAGGGCGGCACGGATCTCCTGGGGAACGTCCGGGCCGGCATCGGTGAGCCAGCGGATCGGACGCCAGCGCGGGAGGCTGAACACCCTGGGATCGTTGCGCATCGACAACCTGTTCCGACCCAATCCGAGGCAACCGAGCCACGTCGCGTGTCTCGGACCGGACGACGGCGCCTTCGCGGGTCGAATGCCACGATGCGGTTAAGATTCCTTTGGCGAAGACCAGCCCGTATTCTGGAACCAGTCTTAACACAACAAAAGCTAAGCTGTCGCGTCCGCGAGCTTGCTGGTCCGGATCGTCACACGACCGTCTAAGAGGAATTCCGCGCCCGCGTCTTCGAGCGCCTTGCGAAGGACGTACAGGGTCAGCTTCTGGGTCGAGAAACCGGATTCGACGCGGCTCAGGGTGCCGGGACTCACGCCCGCGCTGCGGCTCAGCTCGCCGATCGTCAGCCGGGTCAGCTTTCGGCCGATCATGATCTGGTGTGGGGTGACCGGCATGGCGGCCTCGCGCGTGAGAAGAATACAAGCGCGCGCTGTATCCGCACCGGCCCCACAAGTCTCGCGACCACCATTCACAGGGTCGCGACGGAGCGTTCGTGGAACCGGTCGGATCGCGGTGTCGTCACCCGTTCCGCGAACGGGGCAGGGATGCCCGGCTCCAGCGGAGACCCGATGCTTCGTCAGGTCCGAAGATCGTTCTGGGAGGATTTGGTGGGTGCACAAGGGTTCGAACCTTGGACCCGCTGATTAAGAGTCAGCTGCTCTACCAACTGAGCTATGCACCCGCGCCTTGCGGCGGTCGCTGCGGCCACCAAGTCCGCCGCGACGAGGGGGCTGATAGCAAAGGGCTCCGGGGGTTGTCCACCCCCGGCGCGAAGTTTTCTCGGCTAAACCGAGGCCGGGCTCTGCGCGTGCAGGCGCACGGCCGAGGCCGAGAGCTTGTTGAGGGCGGAGAGGTAGGCCCGGGCCGAGGCGACCAGGGTGTCGGGGTCGGCGCCGCGCGCGGTGACGCTGCGTTCCCCGCTCTTCAGGCGCACCGACACCTCCGCCTGCGCATCCGTGCCCTCGGTGACCGCGTGGACCTGGTAGAGTTCGAGGTCGGCCGCGTGGGGCACCAGGGCCTGGATCGCATTGAAGACCGCGTCCACGGGGCCGTTGCCGTCGGCCTCCTCGGTGACGACACGGCCCTCGATGTCGAGCTTGAGGGTGGCGCGCTGCGGCCCGCGCGTGCCGGCGATCACCGAGAGGGAGACGAGCCGGATGCGGTCATGCGCGGTGGCGAGGTTCTGGTCGACCAGCGCCTCGATATCCTCGTCGTAGACGTGCTTCTTGCGGTCGGCGAGCGCCTTGAAGCGCTCGAACACGTCCTGCATCTGGTTGTCGCTCAAGACGAGGCCGAGCTCCTCCAGCTTGGAGCGGAAGGCGGCACGGCCCGAATGCTTGCCCATGACCAGCGAGGTCTTGGCCACGCCCACCGAGGCCGGCGTCATGATCTCGTAGGTCTCGGTGTGCTTGAGCATGCCGTCCTGGTGGATGCCGCTCTCATGCGCGAAGGCGTTCCGACCGACGATCGCCTTGTTGTACTGCACGGGGAAGTTCGTCGCGTGGCTGACGAGCTTGGAGGCCCGCGTCAGCATCGTGGTCTCGATCCCGGTCTCGTAGGGCATGACGTCGCCGCGGGTGCGGATCGCCATGACGATCTCCTCCAGGGCCGCGTTGCCGGCGCGCTCGCCGATGCCGTTGATCGTGCATTCCACCTGCCGGGCGCCCCCCTCGACGCCGGCCAGCGAATTGGCGATGGCGAGCCCGAGGTCGTCGTGGCAATGCACCGAGAAGATCGCCTTGTCGGCGTTCGGCACCCGGTTGCGGACGTCCTGGAACATCCGCCGGTACTCGTCGGGCGTGGCGTAGCCCACGGTGTCGGGCAGGTTGATGGTGGTGGCGCCCGAGCGGATCGCCGCCTCGACGCAGCGGCAGAGGTAGTCGATCGGCGTGCGGGTGGCGTCCATGGCCGACCATTCCACGTCCTCGACGAGGTCGCGGGCCTGGGCCACGGTCTTCAGGATGATCGCGACGACCTCGTCCTCGGATTTCCGCATCTGGTGCGCGAGGTGGATCGGCGAGGTCGAGACGAAGGTGTGGATACGCCCGCGCCGGGCTCCGCGCACCGCCTCGCCGGCCCGCGCGATGTCGGCGGGGATCGCCCGGGCGAGGCCCGCGATGGTGGCGCGCTTGGCCCGGCGGGCGATCTCGGCCACGGCCTCGAAATCGCCGTTCGAGGCGATGGGGAAGCCCGCCTCGATGATGTCGACGCCCATCGCGTCGAGGAGTTCGGCCACCGCCAGCTTCTCGTCGAGGGTCATGGTGGCGCCGGGGCACTGCTCGCCGTCGCGCAGGGTGGTGTCGAAGATGAGGACGCGGTCCTTGGAGGCCGGAACGGGGCTGGCGGTCATGTCGGGGATCCTGTCACGGCGCGGCTCCGGTCGGGAGGCGGCGCCTGGGAATCGAGGGGGCCCGCGCGGCCGCGTGGGTGCCGGGGCGGGTCTCGCGAAATGCACCCCCTGAGAGCCCAGGCGCACGCGCCCGGACGGCCCTCAGGGGCGGCTAAGGAGGAGCAGGGCGGCAAGGGACACGCGCGACCGGGCGACCGCGGAAGCGGTGTCGGCGGAGCGGCGCGTGGAGCCGGCGCTGGCCAAGGCTCGTCTCTCCCGAGGGGCAAGGGCGCGTCGATGCGGCGCGCGGACCATTGCGAAGGCGGTTGTCCTAGACCCTGGGGGGCGGCTTGACAAGCTTTCGCGCCACCGTCCGCGATCGGGATCGCATTGTGTCGGCCCCGCGCATTGCCGTGCACGCCTGGCCGCCTAGCTTGGTTGCGTGACCCACACGGTCCGGCTGCGGATTTCGTCCGCTGACCTCAAGAAAAAATCTGGAAGGAACCCCACCATGCTGCGGATGTTCTCGCGCACCCTCACCCTGCCGACCCTCGCCCTTCTCGCCGGCACGGCGCCGGGTCTCGCCCTCGAAGCCGCCAAGTCCATCGACGTCGCGGCGCCGCCGGCCAAGGTCTGGGCGACGATCGGCGATTTCTGCGGCATCGGGCAGTGGCACCCGGCCATCGCGACCTGCACCCCGTCGCTGGAAGGGGGCAAGCCCCTGCGCACCCTCGGCCTCAAGGGCGGCGGCACCCTCGTGGAGGCGCAGGCCGCCCGCGACGACAAGGCCCTGTCCTACACCTACGCCATCGTCTCCGGCCCGCTGCCGGTGAGCGACTACACCTCGACGCTCTCGGTCGCGCCGAAGGGCACGGGCGCCACGGTGAGCTGGCGCGGCAGCTTCAAGGCCAAGGGCCAGCCGGACGCCGTGGCGGTCGATGCGATCTCGGGCATCTACGAATCCGGCCTCAAGGCGATCGCCGACAAGGCGCAGTAGGACCGGGCTGGCGGGCTCCGACCTCGGGTCGGGGCTCGCGATGGCTCCGGCTTCCTGAGCCTTCCGGCGGAACGCGGGGATGACGACAAATCCGGTTCGGTCATGAAGCGCCACCGAGTTCCCTCCCCCTTGGGGGGAGGGTCAGGGTGGGGGTGCCGGCACGCCGGTTGTGCGTTTCCGCAAACCGGATCGCCAAGGGTGCCTTAACTTCCGAAGTAGGACGCCGGCACCCCCACCTCCGGCTCCTCCCCGCAAGGGGGAGGAGAGCGGTGCTGGACCTTTGTAGGCTTGCGCTCGTGCGATCGGTTTCCCTGCCCCGAGCGCGGCTGTGAAGGCGAGCGATGTCCCGCGTTCGAACCACAACGGCTTCCCCTCCCCCTTGCGGGGAGGGTCAGGGTGGGGGTGCCGGCACGCCGGTTGTGAGTTTCCGCAAACCGGATCGCCAAGGGTGCCATAGCTTCCGAAGTAAGGCGCCGGCACCCCCACCTCCGGCTCCTCCCCGCAAGGGGGAGGAGAGCGGCGCTGGACTTGTGTAGGCTTGCGCTCGTGCGATCGGCCTCTTCTGCCCGAGCGCGGTTGTGAAGGCGAGCGATGTCCCGAGTTCGAACCACAACGGCCTCCCCTCCCCCTTGCGGGGAGGGCCAGGGTGGGGGTGCCGGCACGCCGCTCCCGAGTTCCCACGAACCAGATCGCCAAAAGCGCCTCAACGTCCGAAGTAAGGCGCCGGCACCCCCACCTCCGCCTCCTCCCCGCAAGGGGGAGGAGAGCGGTGCTGGACCTGTGTAGGCTTGCGCTCGTGCGATCGGTTTTCCTGCTCAGGTGCGAATGTGAAGGCTGGCGCTATACGGCGCTCGAACCACAACGGCGTCCCCTCCCCCTTGCGGGGAGGGTCAGGGTGGGGGTGCCGGCACGCCGCTCCCGAGTTCCCACGAACCAGATCGCCAAAAGCGCCTCAACGTCCGAAGTAAGGCGCCGCCCTCCACCGCCGGTCCGGCCTCCGGTCCCGCGCTCCGATTGACCCGCCGCGCGGCGCGGGCCAGAACCAGTCCGGACCAAGCTGTGCCGTTCATTCGGCACGTCGTGATGTCAGGAGCCCCCGTGTCCCGCGTCAGCCTCGCCGTCGCCGCCCTCCTCGCCGCCGCGTCCCTCGGCGCCTGCAAGCCGCACGCGTCGGCGCCGCCCGTGGCACCCGTCGCCGCCGCGCCGGTCCTCGCCCCGCTGCCGCAGGGCACCGGCTGCGGGCCCGCCATCGCGCGCACCCAGGCCGTGGTCGACAGCGACGTCGCCACCGGCAACCTGAACGCGCCCGTGGGCGAGCGCTTCGGCGCGGACCTGCGCAACGCCGCCGCCGCCTGCCAGGGCGGGCGCGAGCGCGAGGCGCTCGGCCTGCTCGCGGCGGCCAAAGCCCGCTACGGCTACCCGTAGGCGCCCGCGAAGGCGCGCGCGAGGTAGGCGCAGACGAAGCCGGGCATCCGCGCGGGGTCGATGTCGTCCGGTCCCCGCGCCGCCAGGAAGCCCGCGAGCTCCGGGGCGCTCTCCGCCCGGCGATGCGCTTCCATGCGGGCGAGCAGCGTCGCGCTGTCCTCGGGCAGGCGGACGGGGCGCAGGAAGGCGCGCTGGCTCTGGCCGCTCACCAGCACCCATCCCTCCGGCCCGTCGGGGGGCAGCCGGATGCCGGTCTCCTCGTGGAATTCCCGCAGCGCGCTGCCGGCGAGGTCGACCGCGCCGTCCGGGCGCACGTCGCTCAGATCGGGCGTGCCGCAGGGGAAATAGGCCTGGCCCGCATTGGCGGTGTGGCCCCCCATGATCCCCAGGATGGCGGCGCCGTCCGCCGTCCACGGCACCACGGCCGCGAAGGCGTTGGCCACCGCGGGGTCGGGCGAGCCGGCATCCCGGAAGGCGATCAGGCTCGAATAGGCGGTCTCGAACAGGTCGATCGCGCAGGCCCCCGCCGCGACGCGGCAGGCCCCGGCCAGGAGGACGCGCCCGTCGAACATCGCGGGCGCGGCGGCGCGGCGGCGGGCCCAGTTCTCCGCAATGGCCGTGCGGTTGTCCCGGGCCCAGGGCCAGTCATAGGCGACGCGGCGGGCGTCGAGGCGCCGCAGCGGCGTCTGCGTGAACGCCTCAGACAAGCAGGCGTCCCTCGCTGACCAGGACGGCGCCGCCGCTGATCTCCACGGAGCGCAGGACGCCCGCCTCGATGCAGAGCTGCACGCCGAGGGTGCTCGGGCGGCCCATCGCGACGCCCTGGCGCAGGACGATGTCGTGCTCGCCGTCGCCGAGGGGCTCGAACTGCATCATCACGCCCGAGAAGGCCGCCGCCGCTGAACCGGTCGCCGGATCCTCGGCCACGCCGAGATGGGGCGCGAACATCCGGGCCTGGTAGCGGTGCCCGAGCCCCTCCGGGTCCGGCGCATAGCAGTAGAGGGCGGCCGGATCGCCCAGGGCGTCGAGGGCGGCCGGGGCCACGCGGGCCCGGTCCAGGGCCTCGCGGCTCGCGACCGGCACGAACAGGAAGCGCGGGCCCGCCCCGTGCCGGCTCGGGACGTGGCGTCCGAAGCCGATCTCGGCGGGATCGAGCCCCAGGGCGGCGGCCAGCGCCTCCGCCTCGGGCCCCGCGCCGAGATATTCCGGCAGGACCGGCATCTTGAAGCGCCCGGTGCCGCGCCCGTCGCCGGGCTCGACCACGCAGGCCAGCGTCCCGAGGGTGGTCTCCAGGCCGAAGGCCACCGCGTCGGTCAGCGCCGCCTTCCCGTCCTGCAGGGCGAGGAGCACGGCGGTGCCGAGGGTGGGATGGCCGGCGAAGGGCAGTTCGGCGACGGGGGTGAAGATGCGCAGGCGGGCCCGGTGGCGCGGCACCTCGGGGGGCAGCACGAACACCGTCTCGGACAGGTTGAACTCGGCGGCGAGCGCCTGCATCGCGGGCGTGTCGAGGCCCTCGGCATCGAGCACCACCGCGAGCGGGTTGCCGGTGAGCGCGGTGTCGGTGAACACGTCGAGGGTCACGAAGCGGCGCGGCATGGGCGGGGTCTCCGGGGTTGCGTCGGGTCGGGCGCTTATATCAGGTCGGGCCCCGCGCCGGGGTCCGGCCCGTCGCGGTCGGGTCTCAGACCGTCTCCACCGGGAAGGTCTCGCTCGGCGCCACGAACTCGTCCTGCGCGGCCACGGTGAGGATCTCGCGCGAGCCGGCCTCCGCCGTGCGGCGCAGGAGCCCGTAGACCGAGGCCCCGGCCATGCCGAGCGCCAGGGCCGCCGACCGAGTGCGGGCGTAATGCACGAGGAAGAGCGCCGCGATGGCGTCCCCGGCCCCGTTCACGTCGAGGTGCAGGCGGGGCGTGCGCAGGCGCCAGAACTGGCCGCCCTCCCCCGCCAGGAGGTCGAGGGCGTCGGCGGGGGTGTCGTCGGTGATCAGCGAGGTGACGAGGACGACGCGGGGGCCGAGCGCCTGCACGGCGGCGACCGCGCGCCGCGCCTCCGCCAGGGTGCCGGTGGGCAGCCCCGACAGGTGGTTCAGCTCGAACTGGTTCGGCGTCACGATGTCGGCCGCCGGCACCGCCTGGTCGCGCATGAATTCGGGGATGCCGGGGCGCACGTAGATGCCCCGGCCGGTGTCGCCCATCACGGGGTCGCAGGCATAGAGCACGTCCGGGTTGAGGCCGCGCACGGTGGCCACCGCCCGCACGATCGCGGTGCCGATATCCGCCGAGCCCATGTAGCCCGACAGCACCCCGTCGCAGAGCCCGAGCACGCCGCGCTCCGCGATGCCGGCGACGAGGTCCTCGATCGCGGGGCCGTCGAAGACCCGGCCCCGCCAGGCGCCGTAGCCGGTGTGGTTGGAGAACTGGACGGTGTGGATCGGCCAGACCTCGACCCCGAGGCGCTGCATCGGAAACACCGCCGAAGCGTTACCGACATGGCCGTAGGCCACGTGCGACTGGATCGAGAGGATGTTCAAGCCGGATTCTCCTCGGTGCCGCGCGGCGAAGGATCTCTCGCGCAAGGCCCATAACCCAGTTTCCCGGTCGCGAGCACCCTGTCCCAAGCATCCGGCTCTAAGCACCCGGCTCTAAGCACCCTGCCCCGCCCGACCCGCTTGCCCTGGCGCCCGGCCTCGGCCACAGCGGGTCCTCCCGACCCGACGAGCGAGACCGATGGATTTCGACGCCCTCCGCGCCAGCACCCTCGCCTTCGTGGAAGCGAACCAGGGCTGGACGCCGCTCATCGTCGGCGTGCTCGCCTTCTGCGAATCCCTGGCCTTCCTGTCGCTCCTGGTGCCGGCGACCTTCCTGCTCCTCGGCATCGGCGCCATGATGGGGGCGGTCGGCATCCCGTTCTGGCCGGTGATGCTGGCCGGCGCCCTCGGCGCGGCGCTGGGCGACTGGCTCTCCTACGAGTTCGGGCACCACTACAAGGACGGCGCCAAGCAGATGTGGCCGATGCGGCGCTACCCCACCCTCGTCGCCCGCGCGGAGGACTTCTGCCGCAAGTGGGGGGCCGGCGGCATCGTGATCGGCCGCTTCATCGGGCCCGCCCGGGCCGTGGTGCCGCTGATCGCCGGGGTGTTCGGGGTCAAGCGGCTGCCGTTCCAGATCGCCAACGTGACCTCGGCCCTGGCCTGGGCCTTCCTGATGCTGGCGCCGGGGGCCGGGATCCTGAGCTACTTCAAGGGTTGAGCCGGGCGCGTCGCCGGACGCGCGCAAGGGGTCGCAGGTGACCAAGGGGTCGCAGGTGACAAGGCCGGCGGCGGCTGATTTGGTGGGCGCGATCTCGATTCGGGACAGAATCCGCGACCCATCAGAGCCGTATGTCAGCAGCCCTCGCGAACGTCATCCTGCCCCCCGACCGGCGCCAGTCGGCCACGGCGCTCCAGATCCAGCGCGGCGTCCGGCGGCTGTTTGCCGAACTCGGGCACGTCACGATCCCGGAATTCTCCCTGGCCAACGGCCGGCGGGCGGACGTCATCGCCCTCTGCCCGGCCGGGCGCCTGACCATCGTGGAGATCAAGTCGAGCGTGGCGGATTTCCGGGCCGACCGGAAATGGCCGGATTACCGCGACTACTGCGACCGCTTCTACTTCGCGATTCCCGAGACGCTCTCCACCACCCTGACCCCGGAGGATGCCGGCCTCATCGTCGCCGACGCCTTCGGCGCCGCGATCCTGCGCGACCCGGCCGACCATGCCCTGAGCGGCGCCCGCCGCAAGGCCGTGACCCTGCGCTTCGCCCACAGCGCCGCGCGCCTGCTGCACGCGCTCGCCGATCCCGGCGCCATCCGCGAAGGCGCGCTCTGACGGCGGCCGGACCGCGTCCGCCGCGCGGGATCGCGTCGCGCAGGCGCGCCGGTCGCCGCCGGCACGCGCAGCCGCCCCACACACCGATCGCCCCCGTCATGCGCCTGCCCTCGCGCCGCCCCGCGAACGGGGAGGATCCCGCCCTCCTGCGCCACCTGCAGAAGGCGTCGGGGCGCCGGTCCCTGCTCCTGCACCTGCTCATCGTCCTGGTGCTGCTCGTCACGGCCCAGGGCTACGACGGCTCGAACCACTCCGCCCACCACTGGGTCGGGCTCGGAATCTACGCCCTCGTCTCCCTCGGCCTCGGGCTCGCCGACTGGCGCTCCGCGCAGCGGGGCGGCACCGAGCGGCTGACGGAGTGGCTGGCCTGGGCCGCGACCCTGCTCAACGCGGGCGTCGCGCTGTTCCTGCTGGTCGAGCACATGCTCCTCGGCGCGGTGACGACGGAGGAGACCGCGGCGGCGGTGAGCCGCCTGCCGGCCTTCCTACTGCTGCTCCAGACCGGCCTGAGCATGCGGGCCTGGCACACGGCCGCGTTCGCCGGCCTGGTGAGCCTGGGCTGGGGCGGCACCATCCTGCTCGCCTACCTCGACCCGGACAGTGCCCTGCTCGGCCCCCACGTGACCCTCGAGGAGGAGGTGCCGGGCCTCCTCACCTTCCTGGCCGCGGGCCTCGTGGTCATCGACGGGGTCCGGCGCCTGCGGTCGGCGGTGACCACGGCGCTGCGGATCGAAGGGGAGCGCACGCGCCTCGCGCGCTTCGTGCCGGACCGGGTGGCGGGCGAACTCGCTGAGGCCGGCGGCCTCGGCACGGTGCAGTCGCGCCACGCCTGCCTGCTCGGCCTCGACCTGCGGGGATTCTCGGCCTTCTCGCGGGAGCATTCCCAGGAGGAGGTGGTGCGGGCGCTGCTCGACGTGCGCGCCCTGACCCATGTCGCCGTCACCGCGCAGGGCGGGATCGTCGACAAGTACGTGGGCGACGGCATCCTGGCGCAGTTCATCGTCGGGCGCCCGCAGGCACAGGCGCACGCCGCCCTCGCCTGCGCCCGAACCATCCGGGACCGGCTCGCCGTCCTGAATGCCGAGCGGCGCGGCGAGGGCCGTCCGCAATTGCGGATCACCCTGGCGCTGCATGCCGGCGAGGTTCTGGTCGGCGTCTTCGATGACGGCCACCGGGCCGAGTTCACCGTGCTGGGCACCCCGATGAACCGCCTCGCCCGGATCGAGGCCCGGGCCAAGGCCGCGAACCTGACGCTCGCGGCCTCCGATGCGGTGATCCACCTCCTCAGCCCGGGCATCCGCTCCGGCCTCCGCCTCGACGGCATGCCGCCCTCGGAATGCCGCGACACCCGCGACCTGACCCTGTACGCGGTGACCTGGGACGACGAGGCCGACCCCGCGATGGCCGCGGCACCGGCCGGGCCACCGCCGTTCCTGATGCCGTGAGGCCGGGCGCGGCCGCGGGACCGTCCGGGTGCTGCGCCACCGGAAGCGCCTCGCCGTCGCGCCAAGCCACGAAGGGGGACTGCGCGCCTGCAATCGTCAGCCGACGATGCCCCGAGTCCCTCATCGGCTGCGATGAAGCTCGAGGCCAGAGCACGGAGCCCACACGGAAAGCTGCGATCGACACACGTAGGGAGCGGATTCCCAACCCCGCACCGGGTGTTCGTCGTGTGAACCGATACCTGCAGGATGACTTGAGCACGCCGACAGGGATCGAAACCTGTTGCCGACCACGCACGGGCCGGGAGCATCCTCAGCCCGCGAAGGATCCGAATCCCTCGAAGCTCAGCGCTTTGCCGGCCGCGTTCTCCGCGACCGGGTGCTCGGAGCGCCGGGAATCCTCGGTCGCGTCCTCGGATTTGGTGCGCTTGGTGTCGGGCGGGACGATGGTCTCGGGAACGGGCGGCCAGATCGGACGATCCGGTTTTACTGTCTGGCTCATCGATGCACCTGCTGGCATGACCCGACCTCCTCTTAGGAATACGATATACCAGTACGTTTGCAAAGCGCGATCGCGGCGGTCCGCCTGGGGTCCGCCGGGCGGGCCGCGTCCTCAACCTTCCGCCGGGTCGACCTGCCCGGTCTTCGCGCCGCCCATGGGGTCGGTCTCGTCCTCGCCCGAGGCATCCTCTCCGGTGCGCCCTTGCGGCGTCAGGCGCGGCCCGTCGATGGTGCTCTCCGTATCCTCGGTCTTGCGGGCGTCCTCGGCATTCTCGGTGCCGGGCCGCTCCATCGGCTCAGTGGGGGTTTCCTGCACCGCGCCGCTCACCGTGTCGCGCGGGCCGGTCGCGAGCCCGCCCGCGCCGGCTGTCTTCGCCCCGGATGCAGCGTTCGCCCGGGAAGCGGGGGGAGTCTCATGCGTGACGGCCATGGGCTGATCTCCATTATCGAATGATCAACCTCCGGGCCGCGCGCCCGGTTCGCGGCCGCCCGCCGGGGAGCTCAGCCAGAGCGACAGCCCGAGGAGCACGCGGCCGCTGGCGAGGTGGAGCGCGAGGGGCCAGGCCACAGGGCCCGACAGGGCCACGAGGGCGAAGTCGCAGGCCGGAATGACGAGGCCGACCCGCAGGACCAGGGCGACGGCGGAGCGGGGCGCGCGCCAGCCGAGGCCCGCCAGGGCCAGCGCGAGCGCGCCGTCGCGGAACCCGATGGCCTGAACATAGGCGAGCGCCCCGCCCTCCGGCGCGGGCAGCCCGAAGAGGACCGCCCCGGCGGACGGCGCCCGGACGAACAGCAGGGCCAGCCCCGCGAAGAGTCCGGCGAGCGCCAGGATGGCCGCGAGGCGCCACCCGCGTGCCGGCCGCTCCGCGTCGCCGGTCACCGCTTCGCCCGCATGGCGGGCCTCAGGTGCCGCAGAAGGTGCGCAGGACGCGCTCATGCGCCTGCGGCGGCTCGGCATAGGCGGCGAAGGCCGGCTGGTCGTCGTAGGGCCGGGCCAGCACCGTCACGAGTTCGTGGAACGGCGCGAAGTCGTCCCGCGCGATCGCCGCCTCGATCACGGCCTCGACCCGGTGGTTGCGCGGGATGAAGGCCGGGTTCACGCCGTTCATCGCGGCGCGGCGGGCGGCCGGATCCATGGGTTCGGCGGCGAGGCGCGCGCGCCAGCGCGTCGCCCAGGCATCGTAGGCCGCCGGGTCCGCGAAGAGGGCGCGCAGGGCGGCGTCGCCCTCCGGGCCCAGCGCCGCGTCGCCGAGCCGGCGGAAGGTCAGGGTGAAGTCGGCGCGGTTCGCGCTCATCGCCTGCAGCAGGGCGCCGGCAAGCTCCAAGTCCTCGTCCCGCACCGTGGCGAGGCCGAGTTTCGCCCGCAGGCCCCCGTAATAGGCCGCCTCGAAGCGCGGCCCGAAGGCGGCCAGGAGGTCCTGCGCCACCGCGATGCCGTCCTCCGTCTCGGGTGCGAGCAGGGGCAGCAGGGCCTCGGCGAAGCGGGTCAGGTTCCAGTGCAGGATGCCCGGCTGGTTGCCGTAGGCGTAGCGGCCGTTCTCGTCGATGGCGCTGAACACGGCGGCCGGGTCGTAGGCGTCGAGGAAGGCGCAGGGGCCGAAATCGATCGTCTCGCCGGACACCGCGCAATTGTCGGTGTTCATCACCCCGTGGATGAAGCCGACGAGGAGCCAGCGCGCCACGAGGTCCGCCTGCCGCTCGATCACCCGCGTGAGGAGCGCGCGATAGGGGTTCTCGGCCTGGGCGAGGTCCGGGTCGTGCCGGCCGATGACGTGGTCGGCCAGCGCGCGCACGCCGTCGACATCGCCCCGCATGGCGAAGAACTGGAAGGTGCCGACGCGGATGTGGCTGGAGGCGACCCGGGCCAGGACGCCGCCGGGCAAGGCGGTCTCGCGCTGGACGGTCTCGCCGGTGAGCACCGCCGCGAGCGCCCGGGTGGTGGGGATGCCGAGCGCCGCCATGGCCTCGCTGACCGCGTATTCGCGCAGGACCGGGCCGAGGGCCGCGCGCCCGTCGCCGCGCCGCGAGAACGGCGTCGGCCCGGAGCCCTTGAGCTGGATGTCGCGGCGCAGCCCGTCGCGGCCGATCACCTCGCCGAGCAGGATCGCGCGGCCGTCGCCGAGCTGGGGCACGCGGTTGCCGAACTGGTGCCCCGCATAGGCCATCGCCAGGGGCTCGGCGCCCTCGGGCACCCCGTTGCCCGCCAGCACCGCGACGCCCTCCGGACCGGCGAGCCAGTCGGGGTCGATCCCGAGCAGTCCGGCGAGATCGCGGTTCACGCGGATGAGCCGGGGCGCGGCCACCGGCGTCGGCGCGACGGGCGCGAAGAACCGCTCCGGCAGGCGCGCATAGGTGTTCGTGAAGGGAATGGCGAAGGGGATGGCGGCTGTCATCGACGGGGGTGATCCGGTGTGGTGCGCGGCGGGCGCCTCGGCACACGACCTGGGGTGCGGAGCGCCAAGTGACAACGCATGTGGGGGCAACGCATGTGGGGGCAACGTATCGGGGCGATCCGAACGGACGGGCGCGTCAGCGGTGACGATCCGGATGCCGGGCATGGTGGCGGGCCGGGCGCCGGGGGTGACGGGGTGCGGCGTCCCTCCCGGCTTCCGGCGCGTAGCGGGCGCCGCGCAGGCCGCCGCCCTGAACCGCATCGTAGGAACCGCGACCCGTGCGGGCGCGGGCGGCCGCGCCCGCGAAATCCCCCGGGGTCGGCGGCGTGCCGGGCTGTGAGAAGCTGGTCTCGGGCCGGTAGGCCGGGCCCCAGCCGATTTCGTCGTCGCCGGCCGGGTCCTTGCCCGGGAAGCCGGTGACGAAGCCGGTGCTCTGCGCGGTGGCGGGCAGCGGCGCGCCGACGCAGACGAGGGCGGCGATCAGGGCGAGCGTCGGGACGCGCATGGGCGATCCTCTCCGGTCGGGCGGGAATCGGACGGCACCGGCGGTCGCGTCGCGGGGCCGGGCGTTTCACACAGGGTAACGCGGGGCGCGCGCGGGCAGTTCAGCGGAGCGCCGGGCGCGGCGCCGCAGGACGTCGCGTCCGCCGATGACGAGGAGCGAGAGGGCACCGCCCGCAAGGAGGTCGGGCAGGTAATGCCCCCCCGCCCCCAGGGTCGCGACCATGACGAGGGCGTTGAGGGCGATGACCAGGGGGCCGAGGACGGGGACCGGCGCCAGGGCCCAGGCGGTCAGGGCCGCGAGACAGACGTGGAAGGACGGGAAGGTCACGAGCCCCCGGATGTCGCCGAGCGCCAGGGTGCGCAGCGTCCCAGCCCGCAGGTGCTCCAGGGCGTCGAGGTGCCAGAGGGCGCCCATCGTCTCGAGGGATCCCGGCGCGAAGGCCGTCACGCCGTAATGCGCGAAGGGCCCGGCCGCCGGCACCAGGGCGGCGATGCCCACCACCGCGAGGAGCAAGACGCCGAACATCCGAACGAAGGCCCAGAGGCGGCCGAGGCGGCGCGTGGCGGCGAGCACGATCACCACGAGGCCGACCTGCGGCCCGCTCGTGTGATAGGCGAGCGCCAGCCCCCGGGCGAGATCCGGATGCGCCTCCAGGAACCGCAGATAGCCGGGCCAGTCGAAGCCGAGGGCGGCCTCGATGCCGGCGAGCCGCGCATCGGCCAGCGGCAGGGCCCAGGTGGCGGTGAGGTAGTGCAGCACCGCGATGGGCAGGGTGATCGCGATCAGCGCCGCGCTCGCGAGCGCCATGGCCCGCAGGCTCGGCTCCGACTTCACGGGCCCGAACAGCACGGCGAGCCCCAGCAGGACCGCCACGAGGCCGGCCGAGACCGCGAACCCGAACGGGGCCAGGGCGATGCCGGCCCGCGCCAGCCAGACGGCGTCGAGGAGGGCGATCGCCAGCGCCAGGGCCCAGAATCCGGGATGCGGCGCGGCAAGAGCGAGCGGGAGGGATGGGGCGGCGGCGGCCCATCGGGCCGGGAAGGGAGTCCGGATGATCCCGGTGCGCTCCCCGCGCCTGGGCAGGGAGATCGGTGTTGCGTCGCTCACCCGTGATCCTTCGCTGGTCCGTCGAAGCCGGAACTCGACGGTGGGGCCGTTGGTTGCCGGCCGGTGCGTTCGCACCGCGGTTTCCCACAGACGCCGCCCCCGGCCAGACGCCATGAGTTCCGACCCGTGATGAGTTTCGACCTGTGCTGCGTCCGTCCGAGCGCGTGCCGGTGAGCCGCGTCGCCTTCCTCGACTTCGAGGCCTCGTCCCTCGGCAAGGCCAGCTACCCGGTCGAGGTCGCGTGGGTGCTGGCGGACGGCACCGGCGAGAGCTTCCTGATCCGGCCGGCCCCCGCCTGGACCGACTGGGCGCCGGGCGCCGAGGCGGTCCACGGCATCCCGCGCGAGCGCCTCGTCCGGGAGGGCGTGCCGCACGACTGGGTGGCCCTGCACATGCTCACGACCCTGCGCGAGGTTGGGCTCTACGCCTCGGCGCCCTCCTGGGACGGCCGCTGGCTGAGCCGGCTCCTGCGCGCGGGCGGCCTGCCCCGGCACGCCCTGCGCCTGAAGGCGACGGCGGATGCGCAGCGCCGGGTCATCCTCGACGTCCTGACGGCCGGCGGGCTGGCGCCGGAGCGGCGCGACGCGGTCGCGGGCCGGCTGATGACGGCCCTGCGCCAGGAGGCGAAGGACGATCCCGCCCCCGAGCACCGGGCCCTGTCGGATGCAAGGCGCGAGTGGCGGCGCTGGGGGCAGGCCCGCGCGCTCGCCGAAGCGGTTTTGCGCGAGGGCGCTCCCGAGCCGGACGGCGATCAGGCGGCGCCGAGATAGGCCGCCTCCAGTCCCTTGTCGGCGGCGAGTTCGGCGGCCGTGCCGGCGGTGACGACGCGTCCCTGCTCCAGCACGTAGCCCCGGTCGGCGACCGTCAGCGCCAGGGCCGCCATCTGGTCGACGATGAGGATGGTGACGCCCTGGTCGCGCAGGTCCGCCACCACGGCGTAGAGGGCGTTGATCATCGCCGGGGCCAGCCCCAGGGACGGCTCGTCGAGGAGGAGGATGCGCGGTCGCGCCATCATCCCGCGCGCGATGGCGAGCATCTGCTGTTCGCCCCCCGAGAGCAGGCCGGCCCGGCTCGTCGCGCGGTCGCGCAGGCGCGGGAACCGGGTGAGCAGGGCCTCGATCTCGGCCGGGTCGATGGGCGCCGCGCGGCCATGGGCGCCGAGCCGGATGTTCTCGATGACGGTGAGCTCGGGAAACACCCCCCGGCCTTCCGGCACCAGAGCGAGGCCGAGCCGGGCGATGGCATGGGCCGGCAGCCCCGCGATGGCGCGGTCCTCCAGCACGATGTCACCCGCCACCGGGCGCAGCAGCCCGGCCAGCGCCCGCATGGCGGTGGACTTGCCGGCCCCGTTCGCGCCGAGGAGGGCCACGGTCTCGCCGGGGCGCACCTCGAGGGAGACGGCGTCGAGGACGGGGGCGGCGCCGTAGCCGGCGGTGAGGCGCTGGGTCGAGAGCACCGCGTCGGCGGCCCCCTGCCAGGGCGCGGCGCGGGGGCGCGCGGGCGTGTCGGCCCCGCCGAGATAGGCGCGGATCACCGCCGGGTCGCGGCGGATGGCGGCGGGCGCCCCCTGGGCGATCGGCCGGCCCGCATCCATCACCAGGATATGGTCGGAGACGCCCATCACCAGGGGCATGTCGTGCTCGACCAGCACCACGGCGATGCCCTGGCCGGCGATCCGGCGCAGGAGGCCGCTCAGGCGGTCGGTGTCGGCGCGGGTGAGGCCGGCGGCGGGCTCGTCCAGCAGCAGCACGCGGGGGCGGCCGGCGAGGGCGCGGGCGATCTCCACGAGGCGGCGGTCCACATGGGGCAGTTCCGAGGCCGGCCGGTCCCCGTCGCCGTCATAGCCCACGAAGGCGAGGAGGGCGGCGGCCGCGGCCGGGTCCGCGACGCCGGAGCGGCGCCCGAGGCGGCCCGGCGCGATCGCGAGGGCGACGTTGTCGAGGACGCTGAGCGACCCGAACAGGCGCGTGGTCTGGTAGGTGCGGGCGATGCCGGCCCGCGCGATGACGTGGGCCGGGGCGCCGGCGAGGTTGCGGTCCCCGAGGCGGATCGCGCCGGCCTGCGGCCGGTAGAAGCCCGAGACCATGTTGAGCACCGTGGTCTTGCCGGCGCCGTTGGGGCCGATGAGGGTCGTCACCGCCCCGGCCTCGGCCCTGACCGAGACGCCCTCGGCCGCGCGGATGCCGCCGAAGCTGATGCCGATGCCCTCGACCACCAGGGCCTCGCCGCCGCGCTGCCCCAGCAGGACCGAGAGGTCCGTGGCGGGCCGGGGCGCGGCGCCGGGGCGACGGGGAAGCAGCCGGGCCAGGCTGCCCACGAGGCCCGAGGGCACCAGCCAGAGCACCACCAGGGTCGCGAGCCCGAAGAAGAGCAGCCGGTATTCGGCGAGGCCCGCCAGGGTCTCGGGCAGGAGCACGGTGACGAGGGCGCCCAGCAGCGGCCCGAGCACCGTGCCGGCGCCGCCCACCACCACCGAGAGCACGAACAGGATCGATTGCGAGAACGGGAACGAGCTCGGCGCGATGAACAGCATCAGGGGCGGCAGCACCGCCCCGGCCAGCCCCGTCAGCGCCGCCGAGAGCGCGAAGGCCAGTGTCTTCACCCGCACCGGATCGAAGCCGAGGGAGGCGGCGGCGACATCCGCGTCGCGTACGGCCCGCATCGCCCGGCCGAGGCGGCTCTGGGCGAGGCGGTGGAAGCCGTAGAGGCTCGCGCCCGCGCCGAGCACGGCGAGGATCGCGAGGTCGCGTTCGACCAGGGCGTAGCCGAACAGGCTCGGCCCGGCGGTGACGACGAGGCCGTTCTGGCCGCCGGTGAGCGCCCCGCCCTCGATCAGCGCGTGCTCGATGATGAAGCCGAACGCGATCGTGACCATGGCGAGGTAGGGCCCCTTCACGCGCATGGCCGGCACCGCGAGCGCGGCCCCGACGAGCCCCGAGAGCAGGCCGGCGACCGGCAGGGCGAGCCAGAAGCTCAGGCCCGCCCCGGTGAGGATCGCGCTCGCATAGGCGCCGACGGCGTAGAAGCCCGCATGGCCGAAGGAGATCAGCCCGGTGAGGCCGAGGAGGATGTTGAGCCCGGTCCCCGCCACGGTGGTCAGCGCCACCAGCGCGATGACGAAGTGGCTGTAGCCGCCCGTCGCGCCGACGAGGCCGAGCCCCGCCAGCGTGAGCGCCAGGATGGCGAGGGGCATCGCGGCCCGCCCGTGGAACGCGTGCATCGGGCGTCAGACCTTGTTGATCGCGGCGCGGCCGAGCAGCCCGTCCGGCCGCAGGGCCAGCGCCAGGATGATGACCGAGAACACGACGAGCTGCGTGTAGGTGGAGCCGAGGGTCGCGGTGACGCCGGCCTCCAGGACGCCGTAGAGCAGGCCGGCCAGCACCACGCCCGTGGCCGAGCCGATGCCGCCGAGGATCGCCACCGCGAAGGCCTTGATCCCGAACAGGGCCCCCATCTCGGCCGAGACCGAGAAGAGCGGCGCGATGAGGAGGCCCGCCGCCCCCGCGAGCAGGGCCGAGAGCGCGAAGGCGTAGGCCACCGTGCGGCGGACATCGATGCCCATCAGCCGGGCGGAATCCGCGTTCTGCGCCACGGCCAGCAGCACCCGGCCGAGGTCGGTGCGCCGGAACAGGGTCCGGATCGCGATCGCCACGCCGAGCCCCACCACGGGGATGAGGAGCTGGAGCGGGTAGATGCCGGTGCCCAGGATCTCGATGGGCTTCACCGCGAGCGCGGAGGGCAGGCTGCGCGGCTCCTTCCCGAAGGTGAACAGCATCGCGTTGTCGAGGACGATGCCGCCCGCCACGGTGGCGAGCAGCCAGGCATCGGAGCCCTTCTCCACGAAGGGGCGCACCAGCAGGCGCTCGACGACGAGGCCGAGGAGCGCGCAACCGGTGAGCGCGCCGAGAATCGCCACCGGCATCGGCCAGCCGAGGGTGACGCCGAGGGCGTAGCCCAGCACCGCCCCGAGGGTGACGGCGCTGCCCTGCGCGAAGTTCACGGTGCCCGAGACCGCGAAGGTGATGTGGAAGCCGAGCGCCACCAGCCCGTACATGCTGCCGAGGCCGAGGCCGGTGATGAGGGTGCCGGTGAGCATCGCGACGCCTTCAGTTCGCCACGGCGACGATCTCGCCGTTCTGGAAGCGGGTGAAGACGTAGTCCTGCGGCCCCAGGGCGTCGTGCCGGCCCGGCGCGAAGGGCGCGTCGTAGGTCTTGATCAGGCCCGGATAGGTCGCGACCTTGTAGAAGCCGTCGCGCACTTCCGGCCCGTTGGTGGAACCGGCGGCCTTGATCGCCAGCGCCAGCAGGTGCGTGGCGTCGTAGGCGTTGGCGATGCCGACCGCCGGGGTCACGTCGGCCATGGACTTGATGGCCGGGTACTTCGCCTTGAGCGCGTCGAGGACGGCGAGCGCCTTCGGGCTCGTGTTGCCCGCGAAGGTGAAGGTCTGGATGAAGTGGACCCGGGCCGCGCCCGGGCTGGCGAGCTCGTCGAAGCGTCCGCCCGCCGGGCCCCAATGCGAAACCACGGGCACGCTCCAGCCCATCCGGTCGAGGGATTTCACCACCTGGGCCGAGGGGCCGACATTGCCCACGAGGAACAGGGTGTCGGCGCCGGCCTCCCGCAGGCGGGTGAGCTGGGGCACCATGTCGAGGTCGGCGGCCTCGTACTTCTCGATGCCGGCGGCGGGCAGGCCGGCGCTCTTCAAGGCCGCCGTGAGGCCCTGCTGGTTCGACTCGCCCCAGGCGTTGTTGACGAGGATCATCCCCGGCTTCTTCGCCCCGTGGGTCTTCACCGCGTAGGCCACCAGAGCCTCGTCCACGAGGGCGTCGACCGCCGAGACCCGGAACGCGTAGTTGTCGGCGGCCCCGTTGCGGGTGATGCCGGTGCCGGCGGCCCAGGGCCCGAGGAACGGCACCTTCATCTGGTTGGCGATGGGCACCAGCGCCATGGAGACCGGCGTGTCGAGCCCGCCCACCAGGGCGACGACGCCGACGCGCTGGATGAGTTCGCGGGCGGCGAGCACGCCCTTCGACGGGTTGGCCTCGTCGTCGCGCGCCACGAGTTCGAGGGGCCGCCCGAGGACGCCGCCCCCGGCATTGATCTCGTCGATCGCGAGGCCGATGCCCCGCGAGATCGCCTCGCCGGATTTCGCCGACTGTCCGCTCAGCGCCGTGACGAGGCCGATCCGGATCGGCTCCGCGGCGCGGGCCGGGTCCGCCAGCGGCAGGCCGAGGAGCAGGCAGGCGCCCAGGGCGAGGCGGCGGGTGAGTGGCGGCAGGACGCGGGTGGGCATGGGGTCTCTCCGGCGGCGGATCTGCGCTGACTCGCGCAATGCCCGTGCCAGCCGCTTCGGCCTTGAAATTGCTGACGGAATTCCGCGCACCCGGCCTGCACTGCCTGCCGATGCGCCAAAGTGCATACACTTGTTGCATGCACTTGCCGCGCCTTTGCGGCAGTGAACCCTGGTCCCACGGAGTCCCGCCCATGACTGCTGCCACGCCCACCGACACCACCGCCCGCGACGCGGCCAACGTCACCGCCTATCTCGAAGCCTCGATGGTGCCGGACCCGGAGCGGGCGGCCACCTACATGGCGCCGGGCATCACCATCGTGTTCACCGGCGGGCGCCGCTTCGCGCATCCGCGCGAGGTCACGGCCTTCAACGCGGGTCGCTATGCCTGGGTGAAGAAGCGGATGGAGCGCCTCGACGTGGTGCCCGGGGACGGGGTCACCACGGTCTACAGCCTCGGCACCCTCTACGGCGCCTGGCCAGACGGGACGCCCTTCGAGGGCAACCGCTACGTCGACCGCTTCACGGTGCGCGACGGCCTGATCGTGACCATGGAGGTCTGGAACGACAGCGCCGAGCGCATCCTGAGCCGGCACGACCTCAACACCTGAGCGGTCGTCAGCCCTCGGCGGCCTCGACATAGGGGGCGAGCAGCCGCCCGAGGTCGCGCTCGCGGGGCGGGGCCGCGACGATGCGGGCGCGCTCGGCCACCGCGTCGAGGTGATGGTCCATCAACGCGACCGCGCGCTCGGCGTCTCCCGCGACCAGGGCCGCCACCAGGGCGCGGTGCTCGCTGACGCCGCATTCGGCCGAATGGGGCCGGCTGTAGAGCGAGAGCACCAGGGCGCAGCGATAGCCGAGTTCGGCCACGTAGCGCTCCAGCACGGGGCTGCCGGTCATCTGCGCCAGGAGCAGGTGGAACTCGGTGGCGAGCCGGATCGAGGCCGCCTCGGAGCCGCCCCGGGCCGCCTCCTCCCGCGCGATATGGGCCGCGAGTTCCGCCTGCTGCGCCTGCGTGAGGCGTCCGGCCAGGCGGGCGACCACCAGCCGCTCCAGGCTGATGCGGACATCGAAGGTGTCGCGCGCCTCGTCCCAGCTCGGGGTCGCCACCACGGCGATGCGGTTGCGCCGCAGCTCCACCAGCCCCTCTCCGGCGAGCTGCCCGAGCGCCTGACGCGCGATGGTGCGGCTGACGCCGAAGCGCTCGCCCAGCGCATCCTCCGGCAGGCGGTCTCCAGGGCGGATCGCCTGCTCGACGATCGCCCGGCGCAGCGAGCGGCAGATGGCGCCGACCCGGTCCCGGGTCTCCCGCGCGATCCCGTCCTGCGCACCCTCCCGGCCGGCGCCGGCCGGCCGCGATTCCCCGCCTCCCGCGTTCTCGCCCCGCATGCCGCCTCGATCCTCCGTGCCCGTCCCGGCTGCCGGGAAGCATGAGCGGGACCAGAGCCGTTCCTGCACGTCCCAAGGGCCATCCGCAAGGCAATGCAACCTCGGGAATAACGCGGCGCGGCCTGCGGAATCGGCCTTGCCGACGCCCTTTGGCAAACCGGTGCCGTCACGACGGCCGGGCGCGCGCGAAACACCGCGTGCCACTGCCAAGTCCTCGCCTGCCAAGCCCTCGTCGGCCAAGTCCTCTTCGTCCTCCACATGGCACCGCCCGAAGAGCTTGAGCGTATTGTCCCGCCCTCGGGCGGATCCGGGAGCGTCGTTCCGAAGGATCTCGAAACAAACCCATCCGGGCCCGGTTGTCGTGTCAGAGCCGACACCTTTGCGACCGTGATGCGCCGGACGGCTTCGTCGGGAGCCTTGCCCTGCGCCGTCGCGGTCGATCCCAGACCGAACGATTCCGGACCTGCCCTCCATGCCACCCATGCTGCCCCGTTTCGTCCTTCTCGGCCTCCTGCTCCTCGGCCCGGCCATGGCCGAGGAAAAACCCACGGGCGCGCCCCGGAACGCCGACGCGCTGCCCCCCGTCGCCCTGACGGTGGAAGAGGCGGACGGCGCCGTCCGATGTTCGCCGGCGGACCTGCGCCTGCCCGCCGACAGCAACGTCGAACTCACGATCCACAACACCACCAGGAACCAGGTCACCCTGACGGCGCCGCGCCAGTTCGAGAACCGGCACGTGCTTCACCATGACGGCGACCTCGTCCACGTGGCCAGCAACGACGGCTACCTTATCAAGCAGAACGGCAAGGGCATGCTTCGCATCCGGACGCTGGCCGAGGGGCAGTATCCCTACGGCTGCACCAGCGTCTCGAAGCAGAGCGCGCCTTTCCAAGGCACCCTGACCCTGAGCAGGACGCCCTGACACCTGGGCCGGACGCCCGGACGCGTCCGCGCCACGCCCCCATCCCGCACTCGATCTCATGAGGACCCGCCGCGATGACGGATTTCCCCAAGCCGCCCTTCGACCGGCAGCGCCAGCTCACGCCCCCGGCCCGCGACGCCGACATGGATCCGCGCCCGGATTACGGCGAGGCGCATTATCGCGGCTCGGGGCGCCTGACCGGGCGCAAGGCGGTGATCACCGGCGCCGACAGCGGCATCGGCCGGGCGGTCGCCCTGGCCTTCGCCCGCGAGGGGGCCGACGTGCTGGTGAGCTACTACGACGAGCACGAGGACGCCAAGGAGACCTGCCGCCTCGTGGAGGAGGCCGGCCGCACGGCCGTGCCGGTGCCGGGCGACATCAAGGACGCCAAGCATTGCCGGGCGATCATCGACCAAGCGGTCTCCGCGTTCGGCAAGGTGGACGTGCTCGTCAACAACGCCGCGCACCAGAAGACCTTCGCGAAGCCGGAGGACATCTCGGACGAGGAGTGGGAGGTCACCTTCGCCACCAACATCCACGCGATGTTCTACCTCGTGAAGGCCGCCCTGCCGCACATGAAGCCGGGCGCCGCCATCATCAACACCACCTCGGTGAACGCCGACACCCCGAGCCCGCAACTCCTGGCCTATGCCACCACCAAGGGGGCGATCCAGAACTTCACCGGGGGGCTCGCCCAGATGCTGGCGGAGCGCGAGATCCGTGTGAACTGCGTGGCGCCCGGCCCGGTCTGGACCCCGCTGATCCCCTCCACCATGCCGATGGAGAAGGTCCGGAGCTTCGGCTCGCAGGTGCCGATGCAGCGCCCCGGCCAGCCCTGCGAGCTCGCCCCCGTCTACGTCATGCTGGCGAGCCCGGAATCGAGCTACGTCTCCGGCGCGACCATCGCGGTGACGGGCGGCAAGCCCATCATCTGAGGCACATCCCTTGATCCTGTGATCTCCTGATCCTCCGAAACCATGCGGGAGCGACCATGGACGAGACCGACAAGCCCCAACCCGATCAGCCCCGCGCCGAGGCGGCCGGGACGAAGCGCCCGAACCTGCGCGACTTCGATCCCTACACCGACCGGAACGGCCAGGATTTCGGCCAGGACGAGGCCCGCGACGTGGGCCGGCCCGAGACCCTGCAGCGCGAGCTCGAATCGGACCCGAGCTGGCAGGCCGAGACCGCCCGGGTCGCCTCGGACTTCCAGCGCCTCGATTCCACCGGCGGCGGCAGCATCGCCAGCGTCGAGGCGACGGAAGCCGAGACCCCGGCCGAGAACCTGCGCCACATCTCCGATCCGAGCCCGACGCCGAAGGCCGCGTCCTGACACGAGGTTGCCCGCGATGATCCCCACCCGCCTGCACGCCCTGACCGACTACCTGTTTCCGGCGGGCATCGCCGCCCTCTCGCTCGCGCCACGGCGCGGCCGGGCCACGCGGCGGATCATGCGGGTGGGCCCGGTCTGGCACTACGGCTACACGCTGCTCACCCGCTACGAGGGCGGCCTCGTCCCGGCCCTCGGCATGCGCACGCATCTCGCCTGCGACGCGGTGGGCGCCCTCACCTTCGTCGGGGCGGCCGCCCTCCTCCAGGACGAGCCGGCCCGGGACCGCCTCCTGCTCGCGGCCCTGGGGCTCGCCGAACTCGCCCTCATCGCGGCGAGCGACCGCGACGCGCCTCGCGACGCCACCCTCAGGAGCGCGCATCGGCACTAGCGCCGATCGTTCTTCAGAGGCGCTACGCCGAACCGGCCTCCACGTCGGCGGCGATGCCCAGACAGGAGCCCAGGAAGGAGCCCCCATGCCACGCGAACCCGCCGAACCGCCCCCGGAGAAGCCGGATTCCACCGGACCGAATTCCCGGCCGCGCGACACCACCATCGCACAGACCGGCGAAGGTATTCCCGACGATAGCGGCCAACCCGTCCAGGTCGACGAGGCTGAGGCCAAACGTATCGAGGACAGAATTCGCAAGCTATAGCCTCGCCGCGACAAACACTCCCGCCGGCGGAACAGCTTTCGCCGGGCGCGATTGATACCTGCGATACACCAACAGCGACAGGAGCCCCGCATGACGGCGAAGCCACCGCCCGTTCCTCCGGCCAACCAGTCCGACAAGGGCCCCGGCAGCGCGCCGGAGACGCCGGTCGCCACGGGCGCGAAGGGGTCCCAGACCCAGAATCCCGACAAGGTCGGGCAGGCCGGCAATTCCAAGGTGAACACCACGCACCAGGGCTATCAGCAGGATCGCTAATGAGCACCTCGAAGAAGACGCCGGCCGCCGACCGTCACCACGGCGGCCCCGGCAGCAGTCATCAGGACGCCTCGAAGCCGCAGGTGGAGGCGCATTCCGGCCCGACGCCCGGCAGCCCCACCAACGACTCGAAGTCGCACGTCTCCGGCGGCGGCGGCGAGCGCGACCGTCACCACACGCACGACGCCGCCGGCAAATCCGCCGACCGCTCGCACTGACGCGGGCGGGTTCCAGCCATCCGAGGGAGAGCCAGAATGGCCAATGCCGACCGCCACAAGATGGGCTCCGCCGCCCAGGGCAAGGGCACCGGGACCGGTGCGATGACGGACCTGCCCGACGGCATCCTGGAAGAGAACATGGTGCTGAGCAACCGCGACAAGTCCCGTCACAACGACGAGCGCGGCCTCGACAGCAAGATGGTCCAGACCGAGCAGTACCAGGACCACGCCGGCAATCGCGAGATCGACCCCGACGCGATCGAATCCGGCGTCTCGGGCAACACCACGGGCTTGGCGAGCCCGAAGACCGACCTCTCCGGAGCCGAGAGCAGCCTCGCCAGCCAGACCAAGGACTGACCTGACCGACCGGCACGACGATTCCGTCACGGGATCGTCGCGCCCCGGAACACCCTTCGCGAAACATCACCCGGCAGAGGATCACCGAATGGAAACCACGACGCAGGTTCTGAACCCGGATCCGGCCCCGTCCCACGATCATGGCCAGACCGTCGACCGGGTCGATCAGGTCAGCAGCGTCACGCTGCTGGGGCTCGCCGTCGTCGGCGCGGTGCTCGCGGTCGGCCTGACCGCGCTGACCCATTAGCCGGCCTCGTCCCACCGCCGCCGATCCCCAGGACAACCGAGGAGTCGTCCCGTCGTGCCACCCATCGACCACAAGCCCAGCCCGGTCCGCACCAACCGCTACGGCCTGATCATGGGCGGCCTGCTCGTCGCGGCGTTGATCGCCTACACGATCTACTTCGTGAGCATCCCCGCGGCGCTTCCCCCGCAATAGGGCCCGCCCCTACCCGCCGCCGATGCCGCTGGTGACGATCCCGGTGCCCTGGCATTCCGGACAGGTCCCGGCTTCCACGGTGCCCCGGCCCTCGCAGGCCCGGCAGACGTTCTCGCCCGTCCCGGGGGCGCCGGGCGTCGCCTCGTCACCGGGCTTCGCGGGGGGCGTCGCGGCGTTGCGATCGCTCGGGTGTCCCTGGGTCATCGGTCGCTCCTGAATCGTCGTTCCCTGACGACAGGCGAACCCCGGTTCTTCGACGCCTGTTCCGGCCGCGAAACCCGAACGAATTCATCATCGTACGATTAAGGACGAAGCCCCGTGCGACCGAAAGACTTCGGAACGCGGGCCCTGCACTCCGGTTCTCTCCGTATACCCGACAATACGGAGACCATCATGAAGCACATGAAGCCCTTTCTCGCGTCTGCACTTCTCCTGACCGCCGCCGGCCTGCCGGCCTGGGCCCAGTCCGTGCCCGTCCCGGGCAGCGGCCCCCGCAGCGGGACCATCATCCAGCAGCAGCCCAACACCACGGGCAACGATTCCGACCTGGTGATCGCCCGTGGCGCCACCGGCGCCGACACCGCCACCACGAACTCGGCGGCCGGCGGCAACGCCAACCTGCCGGAGCGGGCCATCCCGAACGGCAGCGCGGGCGGCAGCAGCGGCGGCCGCTGAGCCCTACAGTCCGGGCGTAACGTGCGGCCGGGCTGCGTCATGGCAGCCCGGTCGTGCGGCGTCGGCGAACACCCGGACGGATGACGCGTTGGTGCGCCACAGATGCGAGGAGGCCCCGATGGCACTGCGATCCGAAACTCCGCCCGCCCCGGCCAACCTCGCGGTGAAGCCTCCGCCGGACTCCGACAAGCCGACCACCGCGATGCTGAAGGCGGACATCGACAGCGGGCGCACCGGCGACAAGATCTCCCACTACGACACCGGCCTGTCGCAGCTCGGCACCGACGACGAGGCGGCCGGCAACGCCCCCTCCCACGAGCGCATCGCCCTGGCCCGGAAGACCGAGGCCGCGCCGCCCAAGGTGCGGGAGGCCGCGAAGCCGGAGGGGCACAACCGCTGGATCATGCCGCTCTTCATCGGGCTCGCCGCGATGGTGCCGGTGGTGGTCGGCGTCTCGCTGTTCCTGTTCAACCGGTAGGGCTTCGCGGCCCGCCGGCGCGTCGGGCCACTTCGGCCAGGGCTGCGAGGTCCTTGTCGGCGTCGCCCTGGCCCATCGCCGCGACGAGGTTGTCGCGCAGAACCTCGGCGAACGGCATCGGCACGCCCGCTGATTCGGCCGCCGCGAGCGCCAGACCGATATCCTTGGCGCCGAGCTTGAGGTTGAACCCCGGCGGCTCGTAGCGTTGCGCCGCGATCAGGGCGCCGTAGTTCTTGTAGACCGGGCTGGCGAACAGGGTGTTGGTGAGGAGGTCGAGGAGGTCGGCCCCCGACACGCCGTGCCCCTCGGCGAAGGCCGCCGCCTCGCCCATGGCCTCGATGGCCGAGACCAGCATGAAGTTGCCCGCGAGCTTGACCGCGTTGGCCCGCTGCGGCGCGTCGCCGAACGGCCAAGTCCGGGAACCCATGGCCTCGAAGAGCGGCCGGGCCCGGGCCATGCCCTCGGGATCGCCCGCCGCCACGATGTTGAGCGCGCCCGCTTCGGCGACGTCGGGCCGCCCGAAGACGGGCGCGGCGATGTACGGCACGCCGGCCCGGGAATGGATGGCCGCGAGCTCACCGGCCAGAGCGACCGAGATCGTGCTCATCGAGAGATGGAGCCCCGGGCGATCGGCCTTGTCGAGGAGGCCGCCCTCGACGATCACCGCGCGCAGGGCCGCGTCGTCGGCCAGCATGGTGATCGCCGCATCCCCGGCGAAGGCCTCGGCGGCCTCGGCCACCGGGATCGCGCCCGCGAGCCCCTCGGCCGCGCCGGGCGAGCGGTTCCAGACCCGCACCCGGTGCCCGGCGCGCACCAGGCTCGCCGCCATGCCGCGTCCCATCCGGCCGAGGCCGATCACACCCACATCCATCCTGTCCGCCTGCATATCCGCTCCTGTCTTCGCGCGGCGCTCAATGGCCGTTGAGGAATTCGAGGGTCAGCCCGTTGAAGCGGTCCGTCGCCTCCATGTGGACGAGATGGCCGATGCCGGGCAGCACCTCGGCGCGGGCATTCGGCATCCGCGCCGCCAGCGCCCGCGCGTGCTCCGCGTTGCGGCCCATGCCGGCGCGCAGGGCCTCCGGCGCGAAGGGCTTGCCGGGAGCGTTGTGGTCGTTCTCGCCCATGACGAACAGCGTCGGCACCGCGATCAGCGGGATCTCGTGCACCACGGGCTGGCCCCAGATGATTTGGTAGGAATTGACGAAGGACTGGAGCCAGCGCGGGTACTCGCCCGAGCCCTTCACCCGCTCGCGCAGGGACACGAAGGGCTCGATGGCCGAGGCCGGCAGCGAGAGCGAATAGCTCGTCATCAGCTGGCGGCGATAGGACTCGGCCGTGGCATCGCCCTCCAGGCGCAGCAGGGTCGCGTCGGGGACCGGCGGCACCGTGAAGCGGTAATCCTCCAGGCCGATCGGCGCTTCGAGGACGAGGCTGTTGACGCGGGTCGGCGCGTTGCGGGTCAGGCGCACCGCGAGCATGCCGCCCATGGAATGCGCCACCACGTCGACGCGGGGCAGGCCGAGGGCGTCGAGGAGCGCCACGGTGTCGGCCGCCATGGTGTCGAAGCTGAACGGGCTCACGGGCTTCGACGACTTGCCGAAGCCGAGCTGGTCGGGGGCCACCACGCGGTATCCGGCGCCCGCGAGCGCCTGGATCACCGGTTGCCAGTAGCTCGCCGGAAAGTTGCGCCCGTGCAGGAGCAGCACGCTGCGCCCGTTGGGCTGCCCCTGCGCCGGCACGTCCATGTAGGCGAGCCGCTGGCGCTCGCCGTCGCGGGTCCGCTCGAGGAACCGGACCGGATACGGGTAGGCGAAGCCCTCGAGACCGATGCCGAGCGGCGTGGTGTCGTCCGCCGCGCGGGCGGCGAGGGGCGCGAGCGACATCTGGGCGGCCAGGAGCAGGACGGACAGGCGAACGAGCGCGGCGGGCAATCCGGTCATACGAGATCCGATCATGGGCGATCCTGGCGACGAGGCGCGACGCGCGCGCGAGAAGGGTCCGCAGGGTTTAGCGCGCGGCGACGGGCGCGAGGTGACATAGGACACCTGCGAGACCCGCATCCCTTGCGAAACACGCGGCGGCGTCCCAGGGGTCCATGCATGACCGACGATTCCCCGAAGCCCGTCCCGCCACCCGCGATGGACGGATTGCCGGTGCGGGAGCGCATGCTGGCGCTGCTGGCGATCGGGCTCGCCATGACCATGGCGGTGCTCGACGGGGCCATCGTCAACGTGGCCCTGCCGGTCATGGCCAAGGATCTGGGGGTGGAGCCCTCGGCCGCGATCTTCGTGACCAACAGCTTCCAGATCGCCGTGACCGCCTCCCTGCTGCCGCTGGCCTCGCTCGGGGACATCCTGGGCTATCGCCGGGTCTACCTCACGGGTCTGGTCCTGTTCACGCTGGCGTCCCTGGCCTGCGCCGTCGCGCCCTCCCTCGACTGGCTGGTGGCCGCGCGGATCGCGCAGGGACTGGGCGCCGCCGGCGTCATGAGCGTCAACATCGCGCTGGTGCGCTTCATCTACCCGCACCGGCTGATCGGGCGGGGGGTCGGCAACGTCGCCCTGGTGGTGGCGATGGCCTCGGCGGCCGGGCCGACGGTGGCGGCCGGCATCCTCTCCGTGGCGAGCTGGCCCTGGCTGTTCCTCGTCAACCTGCCCGTGGGGCTCATCGCCCTGACGGTCGGCGCGCGCACCCTGCCGGTGACGCCCCGGAGCGGGGGCCGCTTCGATGTCCGCAGCGCGCTCCTCAACGCCCTGACCTTCGGCCTCCTCATCATCGGCGTCGACGGCCTCGGCGATCCGGCCACGCGGGGCCTGGCGCTGGCGGAGATCGGCGCGGCGCTCGCCGTCGGCACGGTCTTCGTCTGGACGCAGACGCGTCTCGCCCGCCCGCTCCTGCCCGTGGACCTCCTGCGGATTCCCGCCTTCGCCCTCTCGATGGCGACCTCCATCGCCGCGTTCGGAGCGCAGATGATGGCCTACGTCGCCCTGCCCTTCTATTTCCAGGACGTGCTGCGCCTCTCCGAGACGCAGACCGGCTTCCTGATGACGCCCTGGCCCATCGCCATCGCGCTGACGGCGCCGATCTCGGGGCGCCTCGCCGACCGCTACGCGCCGGGGCTGCTCGGCGGCCTCGGCCTCGCCCTGATGGCCACGGGGCTCGCCGCCATCGCGCTGTTGCCGGAGGGCGCCTCGCACCTCGACATCGGCTGGCGCCTGACCCTGTGCGGCCTCGGCTTCGGTCTGTTCCAATCCCCCAACAACAAGGTCATCATCACGAGCGCGCCCCGCGACCGCAGCGGCGGGGCGAGCGGCATGCAATCGACCGCCCGCCTCACCGGCCAGTCCTTCGGGGCCGCCCTGGTGGCGGTGATCTTCGGCCTGCACCAGGGGGCGCCCCCCGCCGGGCCGGTCTCCGCCACCCTGTGGTGCGCCGTGGGGCTCGCCGCCTTCGGCGCGGTGGCGAGCGTGCTGCGGCGCCAGCCGGAGGGGTGACGGCGGAGCGCGCAGGCTTTGCGCCGGAGGCATGACCGCCGATCGCACCAACGGTCGCGCCGGGCGTTGACCCGGCAATTCCCACGCGAGGACGAGTCCATGAACATCGACCTGTCGGGCCGGCGCGCCCTCGTCACCGGCTCCACGGGCGGCATCGGCTACGCCATCGCGAGGGCGCTCGCAGAGATGGGCGCCACCGTGGCGATCAACGGGCGCACGCAGGACCGGGTCCGCGACGCCATCGACCGCCTCAAGCGCGAGACGGGCCATGCGGGCTTCATCGGCGCGCCGGGCGACGTGGCCAACCCGGACGGCACCGCCCGCGTGGTCGCGGGCCTGCCGGACATCGACATCCTGGTGAACAACACGGGCATCTTCGAGCCGAAACCCTTCTTCGAGATCCCGGACGAGGATTGGCACCGCTTCTTCGAGACCAACGTGATGAGCGGGGTGCGCCTGTCGCGTGCCTATACGCCCGGCATGGTCCAGCGCGGCTGGGGCCGCGTGGTCTTCATCTCCAGCGAATCGGGCGTGAACATCCCGGTGGAGATGGTGCATTACGGCATGACGAAGACGGCCCAACTCGCCGTCGCGCGCGGCCTCGCCGAGACGGTCGCGGGCAGCGGCGTCACCGTGAACAGCGTCCTGCCCGGGCCGACCCTCTCGGAGGGCGTCGCCGATTTCATGCGGAGCATGGCGCCGGCATCGGGAGGCGGCGAGGTCGATCTCGACGCGGCGGGCCGGGCCTTCGTGGCCGAACACCGCCCGACCTCGCTGATCGGGCGGCTCGCCACCGTCGAGGAGGTGGCCAGCATGGTGGCCTACGTCTGCAGCCCGGCCGCCAGCGCCACCAGCGGCGCGGCCCTGCGGGTCGATGGCGGCACGGTGCGCAGCATCGTCTGAACGCGGACGGGCCCGATGCCGGACTTTTTCCGCGCACGCGGGATCAGGGTCCGGCCGCGGGGGTCAACGCCAGCCGGAAATGTTGCCGCCTACTCCCCCTCGAACATCTCGTCGAAGGAGTAGCCCGAGCCGCGTACGGTGCGGATCGGGTCGCTCTGGCGCGGGCGGTTCAGCGCCTTGCGCAGGCGGCCCACATGGACGTCCACGGTGCGTTCGTCGATGTAGACGTCGTGGCCCCAGACCCCGTCGAGGAGTTGCTCGCGGGAGAAGACCCGGCCGGGGCTCTGCATCAGGAATTCGAGGAGCTTGAACTCGGTGGGTCCGAGATGGATCTCCCGGCCCTCGCGACGGATGCGGTGGCTGACCCGGTCGAGCTCGATGTCGCCCGCCACCAGCAGGTTGGCCACGTGCGCGGGCTTCGCCCGGCGCAGCAGCGCGCGCACGCGGGCGAGCAGTTCCGGCACCGAGAACGGCTTGACGATGTAGTCGTCCGCCCCCGTGCCGAGGCCCCGGATGCGGTCGCCCTCCTCGCCCCGGGCGGTGAGCATGATCACCGGCAGGCGCTCGGTCTCGCGCCGCGCCCGGATGCGCCGGCACAGTTCGATGCCGGAGAGGGCCGGCAGCATCCAGTCGAGGAGGACGAGGTCGGGCACCTGCTCCTGCAGGCGCAGGTCGGCCTCGTCGCCCCGCGCGGCCGAGTCGACGATGAAGCCCTCGGCCTCGAGGTTGTAGCGGAGGAGGAGGGTCAGGGCCTCCTCGTCCTCGACGATCAGGATACGCGTACTCATCCGTGTGCTTTCCGTGCGGCGCGATCCTCAGACCGCGCCGGGCATCTCCACCGTCGCGTAGTTGGAGGCGTCGTTCTTCGGACGCTCCCGCTCCGCCAGCAGGTTCTCGCCGGTGACGAGGTAGTGGATCGTCTCGGCGATGTTGGTGGTGTGGTCGCCGATGCGCTCGATGTTCTTGGCCACGAACAGGAGGTGCGTGCAGAACGAGATGTTGCGCGGATCCTCCATCATGTAGGTCAGGAGCTCGCGGAACAGCGAGTTGTAGAGCGCGTCGATGGCGTCGTCCCGCTCCCACACGTCGAGCGCCGCCTTGGTGTCGCGGCCCGCATAGGCGTCGAGCACGTCCTTGAGCTGCTCCTGCACCAGGTCGCTCATGTGCTGGACGCCGATGACGATCTTCTGCGGCTGGATCTGGTCGGCGATCGCCACCACGCGCTTGGCGATGTTCTTGGCGAGATCGCCGATGCGCTCGATGTCGTTCGAGACGCGGATGGCCGTGACCGTCTCGCGCAGGTCGATCGCCAGGGGCTGGCGCCGGGCGATGAGCAGGATCGCCCGCTCCTCGATCTCGCGCTGGAGGATATCGAGGCGCACGTCGGCGCCGATCACCGCCTGGGCGAGGACGGCGTCCCGGCGCACCAGGGCCTGGCTCGCTTCCGCCATCATCTTCTCGGCGATGCCGCCCATCTCGGAGATCGAGCGGCGCAGATTTTCAAGGTCCGTGTCGTAGGACTTGACGATGTGGTCGGACATGGGGGTCGCACTCCGCGATCGGGCCCGCCTGTCCGGGGGCCGCCAGGGCGATGGGGTCGGGCGCGGACCGGGGAAAGGTCCGCCACGGGCCGCCGTGGATCAGCCGAACCGGCCGGTGATGTAGTCCTGGGTCTGGCGCTTCTCCGGGTTCATGAAGATGCGCGTGGTCGGGCCGAACTCCACGAGTTCGCCGAGATACATGAAGGCGGTGAACTGCGAGATGCGCGCGGCCTGCTGCATGTTGTGCGTCACGATGACGATCGTGAATTCGGAGCGCAACTGCTCGATCAGCTCCTCGATGCGGCCCGTCGAGATCGGGTCGAGGGCCGAGGTCGGCTCGTCGAACAGGATGACCTCGGGGCGCTGGGCCACGGTGCGGGCGATGCAGAGGCGCTGCTGCTGACCGCCGGACAGGCCCATGCCGGACTGCTTGAGCTTGTCCTTGACCTCGTCCCAGAGGGCGGCCTTGCGCAGGGATTCCTCGACGCGGACGTCGAGGTCGGCCTTGGGCAGCTTCTCGTAGAGGCGCAGGCCGAAGGCGACGTTGTCGTAGATCGACATCGGGAAGGGCGTCGGCTTCTGGAACACCATGCCGATACGCGAGCGCAACTCGTTCAGGTCGACCTTGGCATCGAGGACGTTCTGGCCGTCGAGGAGGATCTCGCCTTCCGCGCGCTGCTCCGGATAGAGGCTGTAGATCCGGTTGAAGGTGCGCAGAAGGGTCGACTTCCCGCAGCCCGACGGGCCGATCAGCGCCGTGACCTGGCGATCGTGGAAGTTGAGGTTGACCGACTTCAGGCCGTGGAAGCTGCCGTAGTAGAAGTTCAGGTCCCTGACGGCGATGCGGACCGGGGAATTCTCGTCGGCCTTGTGGCGTCCGGTGAGCTGCGCTTGGGTGATCGCGGGGGCGGCGTTCATCGGTTCGGCATCCTGTCGATCGAAGATGGGAGAGGGCAAGGCGGCGCGCTGAGGGTCAGCGCGACCGATCGGTCTTGATGACGAAGCGGGCCACGACCGACAGGGCGAGGATCGTGATGGTGATGAGGAGGGCGCCGGCCCAGGCGAGCTGCTGCCAGTTCGGGTAGGGCGAGAGCGCGAACTGGTAGATCATCACCGGAAGGTTCGGGATGCCGCCCATGAGGTCGGCGCGGAACCAGCTGTTGTTGTTGAGCGCGGTGAACAGCAGGGGCGCGGTCTCGCCGGCGATGCGGGCGAGCGCCAGGATGATGCCGGTGACGATGCCGGCGCTGGCGCCGCGCCAGGTGATGCTCTTGATGACGATGGAGGGGGGCGCGCCGAGCGCCGCGCCGGCCTCGCGCAGGGTCGAGGGCACGAGGCGCAGCATGTCCTCGGTGGTGCGCACGATGACCGGGGTGGCGATGATCGCGAGCGCCACCGCGCCGGCCCAGCCCGAATAGGTCCCCATCGGGCGCACCATCAGGGTGTAGACGAACAGGCCGATGAGGATGGAGGGCGCCGAGAGCAGGATGTCGTTGAGGAAGCGGATGACGTCGGCGAGCTTCGAGTTGCGGCCGTACTCGGCCAGGAACGTGCCGGCCATCACGCCGACGGGCGTCGCCACCATGATGCCGAGGAAGGTCAGCACGAGGCTGCCGAGGATCGCGTTGGCGATGCCGCCGCCCTCGGAGCCGGGGCCCGGGGTCGGCTCGGTGAACAGCAGGGGCGAGAAGCCCTTCACGCCCTCGACCACCAGCATGAACAGGATCGAGCCGAGCACGACGATGCCGATCAGGGTGGCGAGGGTGCTCGCCAGGATGAGGGTGCGGTCGGCGATGCGGCGGCCGGACCGGACCCGGCTGACATGGGCCGGGGCGGCGGTGGTGGCGATGGGGTTGGCGGCGTCCATGATGCGGTTCCTGACGTCTCGGTGAGGGGGAGGTCTCAGGCGACCTTGGCGCGGCGGGTGAGGATGCGGGCGATGATCAGGACGAAGAAGGTGATGACGAAGAGGATGCAGCCCAGCGCCATCAGGGAGTTCAGCTGCAGGCCGTCGGCTTCGTTGAATTCGTTGGCGATGCGGGAGGCGATGGTGGAGCCCGGATCGAAGACCGAGCCGGAGAGCCGGTTGGCGTTGCCGATCACGAAGGTCACCGCCATGGTCTCGCCGAGCGCGCGGCCGAGGCCGAGCATGATCGCGCCGATGATCGAGACCGAGGCCTGGGGCACGAGCACGTGGCGCACGACCTCCCAGGTGGTGCAGCCGATGCCGTAGGCGCTCTCGCGCAGCACGGTGGGGATCTGGTCCAGCATGTCGCGGGTGATCGAGGCCACGAAGGGCACGATCATGATCGCGAGGATGATGCCGGCGGTGAGGATGCCGACGCCCGAGGGGACGCGGGCGTAGAACAGGGTGCCGACGATGGGCATGCCCTCGACCACGTTCGAGACCGGCACCTGCACGAAGCGGGCGAAGAGCGGCGCGAACACGAACAGGCCCCACATGCCGTAGATGATGCTCGGCACCGAGGCGAGGAGCTCGATGGTCATCGAGACGGGCTTGCGCGCCCAGCCGGGGCAGAGCTGCGTCAGGTAGACCGCGATGCCGAGCGAGAGCGGCACGCCGATCAGCAGGGCGAGGAAGGCGGAGGCCAGGGTGCCGACGATGGCGACGAAGGCCCCGTACTGCTCCTGCCCGATGTTCCAGGCGCTGGAGGTGATGAAGCCGAAGCCGAACTCGTTGAAGGCCGGCCAGGCGCCGTAGGCGATGGAGGCCAGGATGCCGGCGAGCACCAGCAGCACCAGGAGCGCCGAGCCGTAGGAGGCCGCGCGGAACAGGCTGTCGCCGAGGCCGCCGGGCTTCTTGCGGGCCGAGGCGCCGTCGCGCGTCAGGGCGATCTGATCAGTCAAGGCGGCCATCCGAATGTCTTCTCTTCACCGTGCGGCGTCCTAGCGCGCGCCGATCATCGACGCGAGAGGGGATCGCCGGGTCGCTGCCAGGGGTAGAGCCCGGCGGATCGGCGCCGGGCCCGTTCGTTTCGGTCGCGCGGGAACGCGATGGCTCGTCCCCGGGCTCGCGGGCCGGAGCCCGCGAGGGTCGGGCTCACATGTTGAAGACGGGCTTGCCGTCCTTGCCCTTGATCTCCTTCCACGCGTCGTGGATCTGGCCGACGACGGCGTCGGGCAGCGGCACGTAGTCGAGGTCGATGGCGAGCTTGTCGCCGTTCTTGTAGGCCCAGTTGAAGAACTTCAGCACGTCGGCGGTCTTGGCCGGGTCGGCCGGGTCCTTGTGGACCAGGATGAAGGTGGCGGCGGTGATCGGCCAGGCATCGTCACCGGCCTGGTCGGTCAGGGAGATGCCGAAGCCCGGGGCTGACTTCCAGTCGGCGCTGGCGGCGGCGGCCTGGAAGGCCTTGTCGTCGGGCTGCGGGAACTTGCCGGCCTTGTTCTGGATCAGGGTGTGGCTGAGCTTGTTCTGCTTGGCGTAGGCCGACTCGACGTAGCCGATGGCGTTCGGGACCTGCTTGACGGTGGCGGTCACGCCCTCGTTGCCCTTGCCGCCCTGGCCGACCGGCCAGCTCACCGTGGTGGCGGCGCCGAATTCCTTCTTCCAGGCCTCGGAGGCCTGCGAGAGGTAGGTGGTGAAGATGTTGGTCGTGCCGGAGGCGTCCGAGCGGTAGACCGGGGTGATGTTCGCCTCGGGGAGCTTCAGGCCCTCGTTCAGCTTGGCGATCTTGGCGTCCGACCACTTGGCGATCTTGCCGGCATAGATCTCGGCGATGATCTCACCGGTCAGCTTCAGCTTGCCCGGCTCGACGCCCGGGATGTTCACCACGGTGACGACGCCGCCCATGACGGTCGGGAACTGGACGAGGCCGTCCTTCTCGAGGGCGGGGCCCTTCAGCGGCGCGTCGGTGGCGCCGAAATCGACGGTCTTGGCCTGGATCTGCTTGATGCCGCCGCCCGAACCGATCGACTGGTAGTTGAGGCCCATGCCGCTGTCCTTGCGGTAGGCTTCGGCCCACTTCGAATAGACCGGGAACGGGAAGGTCGCGCCGGCGCCGGTGATGTCGGCCGCCTGGGCGGGCGCGAGGGTGGCGAGGCCGAGGCCTACGAGGGCAGCGAGGGTGGTGAACTTCATGTGCTGGTCTCCTGGAGGAGCGTGCGCGAGAGGCCGGGGTTGAGCCCGCCCTCCGTTGTGCACCGCGCCATACGTCCGGTTCAGGCAAGGCGGTATGACGATTGCGCGACAGTTCGATGACATCCGCCGGGGCCGTCGGTGGGCGCACCGCGATCTGCGCAGTTTCCCGGGGACGGGGCGCGCCGATCCGGAGCGGCCGCGGGCGGGCCCCGCCGCCTTGAATCCGCAAACCCGGGGCGCTATCGCCGGGCTCTGGGGATGTGAGTCGTCGTGGGCCGGGGCATCGCCCCTGCCGACATCGCCGCCGGGTCCGGCCTCCCCCGGGGCTCGATCCTCGAACCGACGCCAAGGGATGCGCCATGACCGAGATCCGCCCCCGCCGCAGCGTCCTCGCCATGCCGGGCTCCAATCCCAGGCTCCTGGAGAAGGCCCGCACCCTGCCGGCCGACGTCGTGATGATCGACCTCGAGGACGGCGTGGCGCCGGAGACCCGGGCCGCGACCCGCGAGGCCGTCGCCCGCGCGGTCGCGGAAGGGGGCTTCGGCCCGCGCGAGGTGCTGGTGCGCATCAACGCCCTCGACACGCCCTACGGCGAGGCGGACCTCGCCGCCATCGCGCCGGCCGGCCCGGATGCCATCGTGGTGCCGAAGGTGACGGGGCCGGACGCCCTGGTGGCGGTGGGCTCGCGCCTGCGCCGCCTCGGCGCGCCCGACCGGACCCGGACCTGGGCGATGATCGAGAGCCCGATGGCGATCCTGCATCTGGCCGAGATCGCGAGTTCGGCCCGCGACGTGGACACGCGGCTCGCCTGCCTCATGGTCGGGCCGAACGATCTCGCCAAGGCCAGCCGCCTGCGCCTCGGGGTGCCGGGCCGCCCGGCCCTGATGCCCTGGCTGATGAGCGTGATCGCGGCGGCGCGGGCCTACGAGATCGACGTGATCGACGGCATCTACAACGATTTTCGCGATGCGGAGGGATTCGCAGGCGAGTGCGCGCAGGGGCGCGATTGCGGCTTCGACGGCAAGATGCTGATCCATCCGGACCAGATCGGCCCGGCCAACGCGGCCTTCGGCCCGAGCCCGGACGAAGTCGCCTGGGCCCGGCGCATCCTGGCCGCCTTCGCCGAGCCGGAGAACCGGGCGCGCGGCGTCATCGCCCTCGACGGGAAGATGGTGGAGCGCCTGCACGCGGTCGAGGCCGGACGGACCGTGGCGCTCGCCGACGCCATCGCGGCGCGAGGCGCGTGAGCCGCGACCTCTCCGTCGAGATCCGTCTGCTCGATGCCCGCCTCGCCGGCTGGGGCTTTCCCCGCTGGGGCTCGGCGGACGCCGCCGGACTCGACCTGCACGCCTGCCTCGACGCGGCACTGGACCTGCCGCCGCAGGGGCCGCCGGCCCTGATTCCGGCGGGCTTCACCCTGGCGATCGGCGATCCGGCCTGGTGCGGGCTGATCTTCCCGCGCTCCGGTCTCGGCCATCGCGAGGGCCTCGTCCTCGGCAACGGCACGGGAGTGATCGACGCCGACTACGCGGGACCGCTGCTGATCTCGGCCTGGAACCGCAACCCCGGCGGGGCCGGCATCCGGATCGAGCCCGGCGACCGCATCGCCCAGCTCGTCTTCACCCGGGTGACGCGGCCGACCCTGACGGTGAAGGCCGCCGAGGCGCCACGAACCGAGGACCAGGCCGTCGAGGCGCCCGGCGGGCGCGGCAGCGGCGGCTTCGGCTCCACGGGGCGGCGCTGAGGCGCGCTCAGACGATGCCGCTGCCCTCGAACGGCCAGGGCCGGCCGAGATGGGCGGCCACCCGCGCGGGCTCGTGGCCCACGACCTCCACCGCCGCCTGCACGTCCTCGCTCGGCACCTCGAAGCGGCGCGCCCAGTAGGCCAGGGTCCAGGGCTCGGAGACGTTGACGGTGGCGGGCTCGTGCTCGTTGCTCGATTGGTGCTGGTTGCCCGATGTCGCGCTGCTGCTCATGTGGCTCCTCATGGGGTCGGGCCCGCGCCGCGCGGGCTCCCTGCGCGTCAACGCGCGGCGGGGCGAAAGAGCGATCCAGCCCCGCGCAAGCCTCCCGGCTTAGGTCCGCCACAACGATCCATTCTGTCCCCAGCGGAGGCGTCGAGCCTTGGGCGTTCTCATCGGCCTCGTCATCGCAATCGCCTGCATGCTCGGCGGCTTCGTCGCCATGGGCGGCCACCTCGTCGTGCTCTGGCAACCGTGGGAATTCGTCATCATCGGGGGCATGGGAGCCGGCGGCTTCATCATGGCCAACACGATGAAGACGGTGGTGGATTCCGGTAAGGCGAGCATGGACGCGCTCACCGGCAAGGTGCCCAAGCGCAAGGACTACCTCGCCCTGCTCGGCCTGCTGCACGCCCTCGTGCGCGAGTTGAAGACGAAGCCCCGCAACGAGGTCGAGCCGCACCTCGACGACCCGGCCAATTCCGAGATCTTCAAGGCCTATCCGGACGTGGCCAAGGATGCCGACCTCGTCCTGTTCATCTGCGACTACGCCCGGCTCATCCTGATCGGCAACGCCCGCGCGCACGAGATCGAGGCCCTGATGGAGGAGGAGATCTCGGGCTACCGCAAGGACCGGCTCAAGCCCTACGCGGCGGTCACCACCGTGGCCGAGGCGATGCCGGCGCTCGGCATCGTGGCGGCGGTGCTCGGCATCGTGAAGGCCATGGGCGCCCTCGACCAGTCGCCCCAGATCCTCGGCGGCCTCATCGGCGCGGCGCTGGTGGGCACCTTCTTCGGGGTGTTCATGTCCTACGGCGTGCTCGCCCCCTTCGCGATCAAGATCAAGGCGGTCCGCGAGAAGCAGAACCACGTCTACGTCGTCGTCAAGCAGACCCTGATCGCCTACATGAGCGGGGCGGTGCCGCAGATCGCCGTCGAGTATGGCCGCAAGGGCATCTCGCTCGCCGACCGGCCCACCATCGACGAGGTCGAGAACGCCACCGTGAACGGCGGCGCGCAGAGGGAGGCCGCCTGAGCATGGACGCGTCCACCGGCAACGCCGCCGACATCCGCGCCCGCCTGATCGAGGCCGGGGGGCTCTCCCTCGACCGCATGCCGATGCTGAACGTGGTGTTCGACCGGCTCACCTCGGGCTGCTCGGACAACCTGAAGCCGCTCGTCTCCTCACCGGTCTACTTTGCGTTCAACGGCTTCGCGAGCGGTCGCTTCGGCGAGATGCTCGACGCCTACGAGGGCAACGCGGTGGCGGGCATCTTCCACGCCCCCGAATGGGACAGCCACATCCTGGTGGGCCTCGACCGGGACTTCCTCTTCACCATGGTGGAGGCCCTGTTCGGCGCCGACGGAGCCGAGCCGCCGGTGGAGGACGAGCGCGCCTTCTCGGCCCTGGAGATCCGCCTCGCCCAGACCATCCTCGAACAGGTCGGCAAGGCCCTGGAATCCTCGTTCTCCCTGGTCTCCGCGACGCCGTTCCGGCTGGAGCGCACCGAGACCCGCATGGAATTCGCCGTAATCGGCGGCCGCAGCAACAAGGCCGTCGAGGCCAAGTTCTCGATCCAGGCCCTCAATCGCGGCGGCGAACTCTTCCTGATCCTGCCCCAATCCGTCCTCAACCCGATGCGCCCCGCCCTCGCCAAGGTGCTGACCGGCGATTCCGCCGCCCGCGACCCGGCCTGGACGCAGCAGATCGCCACCGAGGTGCAGAAGGCGCAGGTCACCCTCCGGGCGGTGCTCGAGGAACGCACCCTGACCCTGGGCGAGATCGCCGGCCTCAAGGTCGGCCAGGTCATCGGCCTCGACGCGACGCCCGCGACGCGGGTGAAGCTCGAGGGCAACGACAGGCCGCTGTTCTGGTGCCATATGGGGCAGGCGCAGGGCTCCTACGTCCTGCGCGTCGACGAAGCCATCACTCCGGGTAAGGAAGGCGCGGGCGATGACGCCGTGGGCTGACACCATCCTCCTCCTGGCCCTCGTGGGCACGAGCGCCTGCGTGGTGCCGATGTACCTCAAGCTGAAGCGCCTCGACCGGACCCAGGCCGAGTACGGCCGCATCCTCACCCGGTCCGGCCACGCGCTCACCCAGGCGGGCGACGCGGTGCGCAGCTTCAGCACCGAGGGCCGCGAGATCCTGGAGGCCCTCGACCAGCGCATCGGCGAGGCGCGCCAGACCCTCGCGGAGCTGGAGGCCAGCCGGCGCGATCTTGTCGCCACACACGAGCGCCACGTGCGGTGAGGGGTCAGCCGAACGGCGCTGATCCGCTTGCGCCGCGACCGCGTTTCCCCGATCCTTCCCCTTTCCGCTGACGGCCGAATCCCTCCCCCGACGTTCGATCGCAGCCCCTCACGAGCGGATGATGAGCAACAGCCCCTTCGACGATGCGGACCTCGCGTCCTCCGCTGCCCCGCCGGTCTTCCCGACCGTCTCGGCCGCCGCTTCGGCCCCCGAGGCGGCGTCGCCCGACGCGCGGATCGGCGACGGCCGCAACCTCGATTCGATCCTGCGCATCCCCGTCCTGATCCAGGTGGTCCTGGGTTCGGCGACGATGCCGGTGGCGAACCTGATGAAGCTCGGGCGCGGCGCCATCGTGCCCCTCGACCACCGGGTCGGCGAGCCCGTGGACGTCACCGTGAACGGCCGGGTGGTGGCGCGCGGCGAGATCGTGGTGGTGGAGGAGGACAATTCGCGCTTCGGAGTCTCGCTGACCGAGATCGTCGGCCCGGCCGACGCCGGCCAGAACGGCTGAGGACCCCGGCGTGGCGAGCGTGCCGATCCCCCTCCGGGCTCCAGGCCCCCACCGGTCCCTCAAGCCGGTGGACGAGGTCGCGACCCTGCTGCTGGCCATGGGCAAGCCCGCCGCCGGCCGCCTGCTGAAGTATTTCGAGCCGGATGAGATCAAGCGCATCACCCGCTCGGCCACGCAGCTCGGCACCGTGAGCGCGGGCCAGCTCGACGACATCGTCGAGATGTTCTCCCACGAATTCGCCGCCGACGGCCGCCTCGTCGGCACCGCCTCCGAGGTGGAGAAGCTGTTCTCCGGGCTGCTCCCGGCGGATCAGGTCGCCGAGATGCTCGCCGACGCGCGGGGCGGCGCCACGCGCTCGGTCTGGGAGCGCATGTCCGAGGTCGGCGAATCGGTGATCGCGAGCTACGTCGTCAAGGAACACCCCCAGACGGCGGCCCTGATCCTGTCGCGCCTGAAGCCGGCGGCGGCGGCCAAGGTGATGTCCCACCTGCCCCAGCCCACCCGCAACACGGTGATGCGGCGGATGCTGAGCTTCAAGCCGGTGGGCGAGGCGGTGATCGCGATCATCGAGCAGGCCCTGCACGAGGACCTGCTCGCCAACGGCGCCCGCAACGCCGGGGCCGACACCCATGCCAAAATGGCCGACATCATCAACAAGATGGAGCGGACCCAGATCGACGAGGTGCTCTCCAGCCTCTCCGAATCGCGCCCGAAATCGGTGGAGATCCTCAAGGGGCTGCTCTTCACCTTCGACGACATCGTCAAGCTGGCGCCGCGCGCCCGCACCACCCTGTTCGACGCCGTGCCCAACGACCGCCTGATCCTGGCGCTGAAGGGCACCGAGGCGGAGTTCCGGGGGGTCATCCTCGGGGCGCTCTCGGCCCGTGTACGCCGCATGGTGGAGCACGAACTGAACGGCGGCGAGCCGGCGGCCCAGAAGGACGTGACCGAGGCGCGCCGCAGCATCACCGACCTCGCCCTGGAGATGGCGGGGCGCGGCGACATCGAGATCAACGGCGGGGGCGAGGCCGAAGCCCTGGTGCGCTAGCGCCACCGTGGCCGGCTTGATGCTGCGATGTCCGACGAAGACCAGGAGAGCAAGACCGAAGACGCCACCGAGCGGAAGATCCGCGAGGCCCTCGACAAGGGCAACGTGCCGTTCTCCCGCGAGGCGCCGGTCTTCGCCTCGATCCTCGGGCTGCTGATCGCCCTCAGCTTCGTGGTCCGGGACGGGGTCGCCCCCCTGCTCCAGGCGCTCGCGCCCTTCCTCGACCATCCCCGCGATTTCGCCCTGGAGAACAACCAGGATGTGGCGCGCCTCCTCGAAGCGACCGCGATGGCGGCCGCGCGCTTCCTCATCCCCATCGTGCTGATCATCGGGGGCTGCGGGCTCGTCGCGTCCCTGATCCAGAACGTGCCGAGCCTCGTCGGCGAGCGGATCCGCCCGCAATGGTCGCGCATCTCGCCGGCGGCGGGCTGGGGACGGATCTTCGGAAAGGCGGGTCAGGTCGAGTTCCTGAAATCGCTCCTTAAATTTTTAAGTGTCAGTCTCATCGCCCTGCTACTCCTGCGCTCGGAGGGCGGCAAAGCCGTGAGTGCCATGTTCGCCGACCCGAGCCAGATCCCGGATCTCATCCTGACCGTCTCGGTCCGGCTCATCTCGGTCGTGTGCATCGCCACGATCGTCATCGTGGCGGCCGACCTCGTCTGGTCGCGCATGCGCTGGCAGCGCTCCCTGCGCATGTCGAAGCAGGACCTCAAGGACGAGCACAAGCAGACCGAGGGCGATCCCCTGGTGAAGAGCCGCCTGCGCTCGCTGGCGCAGGACCGCTCGCGCAAGCGCATGCTCGCCAACGTCAAGCAGGCCACGGTGGTGATCGCGAACCCCACGCACTACGCCATCGCCCTGCGCTACGCCCGCGACGAGCAGCCCGCCCCCCTGGTCATGGCCAAGGGCAAGGACCTCGTGGCCCTGCGCATCCGAGAAATCGCCGAGGCGAACGGCATCGCTGTCGTGGAAGACAAGCCTCTCGCAAGGTCCCTGTACGACAGTGTCGAGGTGGACCAGATGATTCCGGCGGAGTTCTACAGCGCAGTGGCTCAGATCCTGTTCTTCCTGTTCTCGAAGGCCCGATGATGACCGAGGCGTTTCCTGCGACGGAATTCGCACCCGGAGCCGGCATCCTTGCCGACGCCGAGCGTGTCTTCGCCACGGCGATCCGGGACTTCATCGCCGAACTCTGCCTCCTCGACGGCGGTATCCTGATCGGCTGGGTCCAGGCGGCGCGCCACGGCAACATCGCCGACCTCGTCGCCTCCTCCGCCGAACCCTTCTTCAAGGAAGCCACCATCGCCTACGCGGACGGGGCCGACATGCGCTTCGAGTGGGGCAGTTCGCTCACCGTCGTCCTCGACATGGAGTTCGTCACCGAACCCGTGACCGTGTTCTTCAAGCTCATCCTCGACGGGGTCTATGTCGGCGTCGCCATCCAGCGAATCCTCGCCGATCAGGTCGGCCCGGATTTCTGCCTCGGCGGTTTCGAGACCGCGCTCGCCGGGGCCCGCCTCTCCCACGCCTCGGCCTGATCCGGGATTCGCCCGCTTCGGCCGGAGCCTGCGACATCCTGCATGTGATGCCCGAATGGGCGTTGGATTCCGCTCGCTGAAGCAAGAGCACGGCGCAGCCCACGTCCCTCGCAAGGCGGGGTGGCTGCGGTAGAAGTCTTCGTGATGGCGGACTCTCACATCGGGCGAGATAACAGGGCCCCCATCGCTGGCCTGCATCGTCTTCATGCAACCGCCCGCGTTCGATCACGGGTTCGTGCGAATGCGAGATCATCGCCAATGCATCGCAAGTTTGAAATCTGTCGACACGATTGTTGAACTACATCTTGTGTAGTTGCAAGCTCGCGATAGGTTAAAGATGGATCAAACCTGCGGTTGTCTTGCGTTTACCGCCGGATTCGCTAATCCTCCGGCTTACGCGGGACGCCCGGGAGCCTAGAGAGATGTATGTCCTGGTGGATGCCCGGCCATCGGTGAATTCCGGGTACAAGGCCAGCTTCGATCGCGAGGGGATCTCGTCCCTCGGCCTCGACCCGCAGGAATTCACCCACTGGTTTCAATCTTCCTCGCGCGTCGACCGGGAGGCGATCCAGGGCTTCCTGCTGGGCGATTTCGAGGGCCGGGCGAAATGCGCGAGCCTGATCCGCAAGATGTCGCGCGCGCCGATCATCGCGCTCAGCGACGTGCGCTCCCTCGACCAGACGCTCCAGCTGTTCGAGGCCGGCATCGACGACGTGCTGCCCAAGCCCGTGCATATCCGCGAGATCCTCGCGCGCTCGGAGGCGATCTGGCGCCGGGTCAACGCGCAGGCCGCCCCCGCCGCCCCGGCGCAGGCCGAGCGCCTGAAGGTGCACTTCGACGGGCGCGACCCCGAGGTGGACGGCGAGAAGCTGGCCCTGCCCCGCCGTGAGCGCCACATCCTCGAATGCCTGGTGCGCAACCGGGGCCGGCGCATGACGAAGGCCCAGATCTACAACATCGTCTACGGGGTCTACAGCAATGGCGTCGAGGAGAGCGTGATCGAGGGGCACGTGAGCAAGCTGCGCAAGAAGCTCAGCGAGCGCCTCGGCTACGACCCGATCGAGGCCAAGCGCTTCATGGGCTACACCTTCATCGGCTGAGAAGCTCGCGTGAGCCGAGAACCTCGCTTGGACCGACGGTGACGCCCTGGCGCGCCCCGCTCACTGGCAGAAGCTGCGCGCGCCCGGCGTCCAGGCCCCGAAGCCCGAGGCCACCATGTTGGTGATGACCCGGCAGACGTAGAGCTTCTGGGCCGGGTTGTTGTTCGGCCCCGCATGGTAGCGCGCCACCGCCAGGGTCCAGCTGCCCTCGCGCGCCTTGAGCTGCTTCAGGAATAGGGTGGCGTAGTCCACGTTCTGGCGCGGATCGATCATCGCCTCCAGGCTGGCGAACTTCTCGCGGTGGTAATGGTGGTTGATCTGCATGCAGCCGAGATCCACGAGCTTGATCCCGCTCGCCCGAGCCTGGGCGAGCTGCCCCATCACGTCGGCCGCGCTGCTGCCGAAATAGGCCCGGCCCTGGATGTTCATCGCATAGGGCTGCAGGGAGCCGCGCTTGCCGCTCTCGGTGAGCCCGACCGCGTAGAGCACGCCGAGGGGCACGCCGTGCCGGGCCGAGGCGCCGGCCATCTCGCGCTCGCAGATGTTGGCCGAGGCCGGGAGGGCCGCCGCCTTCGGCGGGACCGGCGGCGCGCTGTTGGCCGCGGCCCCCGCGAGGCTAGAGGTAAACGCCGCTGCGGTCAGGGTTAGTCGAAACGCTCTCATGGATCCGCTCTCGGGTTTCGGACGGGGGGGCCGGACGGCCCTCGGGCTGGCGGCGCCCCGACGGGTCGGGCAGGGACTGGTTCGGGCCGGCATCGGCGCGCGGCGCGAAGGCCTGCGCCTCACTCGCCACGGTGGGTGGCGGCGGGCCGCCCACGATGGTCAGGCGCTCGGGCTGGTAGCCGCCCTGGCGCAGGAGTTCGGTGAGGATCTCGCCCCCTTCCCGCAGCAGGGCCGCCGTGTCCTCGCGGCTGGCCTGCAGGCTCATCTCGAGCTGGCCGTCGCGCAGGCGCATCCGCACCAGGACGGTCCCGAGATCCGCAGGATGAAGCTGGAGCGTGAGGAGCCGCAGGGGGCCGTCGAGGCCCGAGGCGCCCGGCGTCGCAGCGGCGAGCCCGCGCGGCAGCTGCCCCAGCACGGCGGCCGCGACCTGCTGCGCCGGCGCCGACGCGGCGGGCGCGGTCCCGGGCAGGCTCAGGGCCGGCGCCGCATCGAGCAGGGTCGCGGCCGGCTGGCCGGAGGCGCCACCCGGTGCCGGAACGGTCGCGGCGGTCTCAGCCGGCGTCGCGGATCCGGCCTCGGCGGAGCGGCGCGAGCCGACGTCCAGGCCGTGCGATGGTGAGGCGGGCGCCGGCACGCCGCTCACGATCTGGCCGGGCGGGCGAACCGGGACGGCATCGGCGTGGCGCATCACGCCGGGCGCCGGAACCGGCACATCCCCGACCGGTGCATCCTGCGCGGCGGTGGCGGCGTCTGCGGAGCCCGGCACGGGCCCGTATCCGAGGGTCGCCGGAGCTGCTGCCGGCTCGGTCTGGGGGAACGCCGACCGAAGCACGGCCGGCGGCTCGGTGGGAGTGGCGCTCGGAGGAGGCGTCGGGCCGGCGACGGTCGAGGGCCGGATCCCCGTCAGGTGCGCGGCCGCGTCCCGGTCCGATGCGTCCCCGGAGGAAGCAAGTTCGGCAGGCACGGATTCCGGGACGGCTTTCTCCGGCGAACCGGGGGACATCGCGGTTGCCCGCCCATCCGGCGCCAGGGATGCGGGCGCCAGGGATGCCGTGGCGGATGCGGACATCGGGGAGGCGGACATCGGGGATGCGGACATCGGAGAAGCATGGGCCACCGGCGGAAAACGCGGATCCCGCGTCGCGCCCGCGTCGGTGGCGGACGCGTTCGAGGGCGGTGTCACGGGCGGGATCGGCACGCCGGCAGCCAGCGTCGCCGCGGTGTCCCCGGTAGCCTCGGTCGATCCAGCGGCGGCCGGGATCGCGACGCGGGCCCCGAGCGCCGCCGACGCGGCCGGTCCGGGCTGCGCGAGGGCCGGCATCGCGGCCGGCATCGGCAGCGGATCGGCTCCGGCCTCTGGCAGGAGGCCGGCGCGTTGCGGCAAGGATGGCAGGAGCCCTTCAGGCGGCCCGCCGAGGACCGGCATCGTGGCACCGGCCTGTGCGGGGGCCGCCAAGGAGGCCGACAAGGAGGCTGGCGAGGGTGTCGCGAAAGGGGTCGCGAGGGTCTGGGGCAGCACCGGCGCGAAATGCGTTTCCCGGCGCAGGACGGTGACGCGGGTCCGCGTCTCCTGGGCCACGGTGCCCACGGCCTCCGCGGAGGTCGGGAGCAGAGCCGTCGAACCGGTCGCGGCGGGCGTCCCTGCGGCGGGCGGGCCCCCCGGAAGGCCGGCCGGCACGGCGCGGGCGACGAGGGTCGCGAGGGAATCCGGCAGACGCTGAGGCGCGGCGGCGCCCGGCAGCAACGGCGCCACGGCGGCGAGCAGGAACAGCGGATCCACCGCCTCACCCGGCCCCGGCGGGACCGCGGCCTCGGCCGCCTCCTCGCGCCGTCCGGCGGGGCGGTCGGGATTCGAGGGAACCGCCGCCGGGTCCGACGCGGCCGCGCTCCGCAGGGCCCCGAGCACGGCCCCGAAGACGCCGGAGGCGCCCTCCCCCGCCTCCGGGTCGGGTCCGCGCGCGGCCGCGATCTCCAGGGTGGGGTTACGTCCGGGGTTGGTGGCACCGAGGGTGTTCAACGCTCGCTCCTCCGCATGATCTCGTCGATGCGCCCGATGGCGCCCTGGGCGCGGGCGATGGCGGGCGCCACGGGCACCACGCGGGGCCCGGTGGGTTCGCCCTCGGAGCCCGCGAGGCCGGGGGCCGCCGCGCGGATCTCGCGGGCGGTGGACAGGGCCGCGTCGAGGAGGTCGCGGTCGGCGGGCTCCAGCAGGCCGCGGTCGGTCATGCGCAGGGTCTCGACGCATTCCTCGAAGCGCCCCTCCGTCACGATGAGGGCGGCGGCCCGGTAGAGCCGCGCGCGCATCGCCTCCACGGAGCCGGTCCCGGCGAGGGTGAGGCTGCGCTCGGCGGCGAACACCGCCGTTCCGGTCTTGCCCTGGTCCACGGCGGCGCGGGCGACGAGGAGGTACAGTTCGCGCCGGCCCTCGACCTCGACCTCGTCGAGCATGGCCTGCAGGCGGCCGAAGCGCGCGTCCTCGCCGGTGAAGTCGAGGCGGGTCAGGGCGGCGGCGAAGCGCTGGCGGAAGTTGCCCGCATAGACCGAGTGGCGGAAGCGGCGCAGGTACTGGATCGACAGCGCCTCGAACTTCGTGAGGTCGTTGGCCTGGGCCAGCACGAAGATCTCGCGGCGCAGGGCGCCCTCCTCCACCAGGGTGCCGGGCGCGAGCAGGCGGGCGAGGTCGAGGAGGCGGATCGACTGGGTCGGGTCGTCGCGCACGACGAGGGCGGATTGCGCCATGGCGAGTTGCGCGCCGAGACTCACGGGCATCAAGAGCGGGTCGATCTTGACCAGCAGGGCGCGGGCCTCCTTCTCGCGCCCCTCCAGGTAGGCGAGCGCGCCGAAGAGCAGCTTCGTCTCGGGCTCCTGCACCTTGCCCGAGGCGACGAGGTGGCGCAGCAGGGTCGGCCCGCCGCCGCTGAGCGCGAAGGTGACGGCCGCGCGCAGGTTCACGACCTCCGCCCAGGTCTCGGGCTCGAGGGCGAGCATGCGCGACTCGGCATGGGCCAGCAGCGCCCGCTGGCCGTGATGCGCCTGGGCCGAGCCCTGGGCGATCCGGTCCTGCAGCAGTTGCAGGGTGCGCAGGAGTTCGACCGGGACCGGATAGGGCTTGACCGGAAGCGGTTCGATCGGGGCCGCGGCCTCGCCGGCGCCGCTCCCGTGGGAATCGGCGGCCCGGGCGGGGCCCGCGACCGCCGCGATCAGGCAGGCCGCGCCGAGGATCCGCACCAGGCCCTCCAGGGCGGCGCGCATCATTCGGGCCGTCCCCGCAGGAGGATCTCGATGCGGCGGTTCTCGGCGGCCTTGGGGTCCGCCGGGTTGCGCGGCTGGCGGTCGGCATAGCCCTCGATGCGCTCCAGGCGCGCATCCGCGACGCCGCCGCGCACGAGCATGTAGGACGCCATCTGGGCGCGGGCCGAGGACAGGCGCCAGTTGTCGTAGACCTCCGAGCGGAAGGGGCGCGCGTCGGTATGGCCGCGCACGACGATCCGGCCGGGACGGTCCTTGAGGATGCGGGCGACCTGCTCCAGGGCACGCACCACCTTGGCCTGGGGTTCGGCCGAGCCCACGCCGAACATGGTGAAGTTCACCTCGTCGGTCAGGCTGATGAGGATGCCCTCGCCGGTGCGCCGGACCTCGGCCCGGGGTGCGGGGGTGCCCTGCGTCGGAAGGATCCGGGCGATCTCGGCCTTGATCTCGGCCATCGCGGCGTCCTCGGCCGCGTCGGTGGCCGTCTTGGCGTCCCGGACGGCCTGATCGGCCTTGGCTTCCTTGGTGACGGGATCGACCTTCGCCTCCTTGCCCGCCGTGTCGGCCTTCGCCTCCTTGCCTGCCGTGTCGGCCTTCGCCTCCTTGGAGACCGTGTCGGCCTTCGCCTCCTTGGCGGCGGGGGTCGCCTCGGGCTTGGGCGCCGGCTTGGGCAGCAGGGCCAGGATCTTGGTGTCCCCTTCGCCGGGCAGCGCCGAGGCGAGCTTGATCGGCGCCGGCTTCGCGCCGGGCGAGGCCGAGCGGGCGTCGGGGCGGCTCTCCTGCGGCTGGGGCGTCACCGTGCCGGTGGCGCCGGCCTGCTCGGTGCGGGTCTTGGCCAGCGGCGCGACCTGCCAGTAGAGCGGGTCGAAGGGATCGCGCGCGGCCTCGCCGCCCCGGATGCCGGCCTCTCCGTTCTCGGTCACCACCGCATCGGCGGAGGCGGTCTCCGGACCGGGCTCGACCTCGGCCGCGAGCTTGGCCAGCACCGCGTAGGGGTCCTGGAACAGGGCGGCCTCGCGGGAGCGGCTGCCGGGCGGCCCGGACGCGCCCTTGCCCTCCGTGCGGCCCTCGCCGGTTCCGCCATCGGGCTTGCCCTCCTCGGGTGTCGCCTCGCCGGGCTTGTTCTGCGGATCGCGCAGGCCCTTCCGGTCGAAGCTGACATCGGCCAGCTTGACCGGGTTGAAGTACTCGGCGATGGCCGATTTCGTCTCCTTGGTGGTGGAGCCGATCAGCCACAGCACCAGGAACAGCGCCATCATCGCCGTCATGAAGTCGGCGAGCGCGATCTTCCAGGCGCCGCCGTGGTGCCCGTCCTCGTGGTCGCCGTGGCGCCGGATGATGATGATCTCGTGGTGGGCGTCGTCGGCCATGCCTCAGGATCCCCGCACCGCGTCCGCCATCAGGCTGCCCCAGGCGCCGAGCTGGGTCTCGATCACGGTCTGGTCGGCCTGGACCGCCACGTCGGCGGTGTCGGCGGCCACGAATTCCACGGCGGGCTCGAAGGGCCCGAGCCGGCCCGCCACCGCGTCGAGAAGGTCCGCCGGACCGCTCACCCGCACGGGCGCGCGGGCATCCCCGAGGATGCGGGCGAGGCTCTGGGCGAGTTCGTCCACGGCCTGGCGCCGGAGCGACTCGGTGAGCACGGGCACGAGGAGGTGTCCGACGCGGTCGGTGAGGCCGGCGCCGAGGGCCTGGAGGGCGTCGGCGAAGCCGCTCGCGAGGCGGTCGCCCTCCTGCGTGCACCAGGCCTCGCGCATCTCCGCGAGGCGGGCGTCGTGGTCGGCCTGCAGGCCGGCGAGCAGGGAAGCGGCCTCGGCGGCCGCCTCGGCCCGGCCGAGTTCACGGCCCCGCTCCAGGCCGCGTTCCAGGCCCTTCGCCTCGGCGGCGCGAAGCTGCGCCGCGCGGTCCTCGGGCGCCTCGACGGGGGCCGGCGGCTTGCGCAGCAGGGCGGCGAGCCCGTCCGTGGCGCGCGACGCGGGCCGGGCGAGCGGGTTGGCGGGCGCCGGCGCGGCGGCGTCGGAGAAGTCGGGCAGGAAGCGTGCGATCGCGGCGGCCATCACGCGGCCTCACGCTGGAGCCAGCGCTTCAGGATCTCGGCGGCCTGGGCCTCGTCGGACTCGATCATCTGCTCCAGTCTCTTCTGCGGCGTGCGGTTCAGCTTCTCGGCGAGGTCTTCGATCATGCTGGCGACGGGGCTCTGGCCCGGTGCGGGGAGGCCGGGCGCGTCGCCGTTGAGGCCGACCTGCGCCGGGGCGCCGGGGGCGGCGAGCGCCGCGTTCGGCCCGTTCGCCGCCAGCGCCTGCGCCTCCGTGGCGGCGAGCGCCAGCGCCTCCTCCTGCTGCGCCGCCGGGATCTCCAGGATGGCGCGCATGGCCGGGCGCAGGCCGAACCAGATCAGCAGGCCCGCCACGAGCAGGATGGTGCCGGCGTTGATGAGGGTGGCCGACTGGCGCATCAGCACCTCGGTGAGGCTCAGCGGCGCCACGGGCTCCAGGGGCTGGCCGTCGTTGACGAAGCCGACGGCGGCGACCTTCACGTTGTCGCCGCGCTCCTTGTTGAAGCCGGCGGCCGAGCCGACGAGCTGCTCGATCTCGGCGACCTGCGCGTCGATGGCGGCCTTGCTCGCCTCGGGACCGGCGAGCGAGGCCAGCCGCGCCCGGTTGACGAGGACCGCCACGGAGATGTGCTTGATGTTGTAGCCGTCGCTCACCGTCTGGATGGTCTTCGAGGAGATCTCGTAGTTCGTGAGGTCCTCGCGCTTCTGGGTCTCGTTGCTGGCCGAGTCGTTGCCATCCGAGCGGGCGCGCTGGTCGGGCAGGTTCGCCTGGGCCGAGGTCGGGCGCTGGGCGGCGTTGCGGTTCTGCGAATTCTCGGTCTCGCGCACGGCGCGGGTCGAGCGCTCGACGCGCTGGTCGGGGTTGAAGATCGTCTCGTTCTGCACCGTCTTGTCGGTGTTGAGGCGCGCCGCGACGCTGACCTCGAAGTTGCCCACGCCGAGATAGGGGGTCAGCGTCCGGCGGATGTTGTCCTGGACCTCGTTGCCGATGGTCTTCTCCAGGGTGGCCATCTTGCCGGTGGGCACCGCGTTGGCGTCGTCGCCCGAGAGCAGGAGCGAACCGTCCGAACCGATCACGGTGACGCGGTCGGGCTTCATGCCGGGCACGGCGGAGGCCACGAGGTGGCGGATCGACTGGGCGCCGCTGATGTCGTCGGCGGGCTCGGTGCGCACCACCACGGAGGCCGAGGGCGGCTGCTGGTCGCGGCGGAACGAGCCCCGGTCGGGCAGCACGATGTGGACGCGGGCGGCCTTCACGCCCTTCATGCCCTGGATGGTGCGGGCGATCTCGCCCTCGAGGGCGCGCACCCGCGTCACCTCCTGCATGAACGAGGTCATGCCCAGCGAGCCGAGATCGTTGAACAGCTCGTAGCCGGACTTCGAGCTCTGCGGCAGGCCCTTCTCGGCCAGCAGCATGCGGGCATTGGCGGTGTGGCCGTAGGCCACGAGCACGGCGGCGCCGTCGGCGCTGACGTCGAAGGGGATGTTGGCGTCCTTCAGAACGCTGCCGATGCGCCCGACATCCTCGCGGCTCAAGCCCGTATAGAGCGGCTCCTGGGCCGGACGGCTGAGGTAATAGGCGCCGAGGCCGACGGCGAGGAAGACCACCACGCCGATGAGCGACAGGGCGGCGATGCGCCGTCCGCCGAGCGCGAGGATGTTGTTCCAGAGCCGTTCGGCGTGCTGAAGACCGGACATTCGGTGGGCTGCTCCCCTTCGGATCCGCGATCCGATCCAGTCCTCTCACCCGCCAGCCTTGCGTGAAGGTTGCGCCGTGGTGCGATGGCGGGGGCCGGACCAGAGGCGGTGGACCCGGATCCGAAGCGCCCCGCTACCCTGGGGCGGGCTCAGATGCGAGATTTCTCCGCGTTGGTCCTGTTCAGCTTGACCCTGTCGAGGTCCGGCCTGGGTGGGAAAGCGGGCTTTGGCCTCTGTTCCGCAAGCAGTCATTCGTGCGAGGTCGATCATCCTGACTCCTGGGCACGGCAGGAGGTTGGTCACAGCCCCGCCATCGCGTTAGTCTCGAACGATCATGGAATTGAAATGGCTTGAGGACTTCGTCAGCCTCGCCCGCACTGGCAATTTCTCGCGCTCGGCCGGGGAGCGCCACATCACCCAATCCGCCTTCAGCCGTCGGATCCAGGCACTGGAGACCTGGCTCGGGGTCGCCCTTATCGACCGAAGCACCTATCCGACCTCGCTGACGCCAGCCGGGCGGGAGTTCCGCGAGACGGCCGAGGAAGCCGTGCGCATGCTTCACGGCAGCCGCGCCGCCTTGCAGGCCAGCGTCCAACCGAACAAGCAGACCGTAGCGGTTGCCGCGCTTCACACCCTGGCCTTGAGCTTCTTCCCCCGCTGGTTCCGGCAGATCGAGGCTCGGACCGGGCCCTTGGGAAGCCGACTGCTGCCCGACGACTTCCACACATGCATCCAGGCCGTTGTTGAGGGCGGCTACGACTTCTTGCTAACCTTCCACCATCCGAGCGTGCCGATCTTGCTCGACCCTGTGCAGTTCCCACACCGGGTGGTCGGGGCCGACAGCCTTGTGGCCGTGCGGAGCCCGGCGGCGGCGGACGCGCCGTTGCCGCTCTTGAGCTACTCGCAGAACTCCTTCTTGGGCCGCGTGGCGACCTTCGCCCAGGCGCAGGCCGGCGGACCGGCCGCAGTGATCGCCCACACGAACGAAAATGCGATGGCCGAGGCGCTAAAGTTCATGGCTCTGGAGGGTCATGGACTGGCGTGGCTACCGCGTAGCCTCGTCGGGCTTGAACTGACCGAAGGCAGGCTGATCGCATTGGGCGAGGCCATGCCTCTCGAGGTGCGCCTCTACAGGAATGCCGGTCATCGCCGCGCCGCTGTGTCGGCCGTCTGGGAGGCGGCAGAGGCTATCGCCGGAACTATGCAGGATCGGAATAGGCCGGACTGAGACGGCATTGGACCCGCCCGTTGGCGCCGCGCATCGTGCTTGCACAACAGGAGGCGGCGATGCTCGGTGTGCTTGGTGGAATGGGTCCGATGGCGACGGTCGATTTCATGGCGAAGGTCGTTCGTAATACCCCTGCGGCTTGCGATCAGGACCACATCCCGATGGTTGTGTGCTCCGCCTCGAACATCCCGGACCGCAACGCCGCGCTCCGGGGTGAGGGAGCCGATCCGCTTCCTGCCATGCGCGACGCCCTGCGGCGGCTGGAGGCTGCAGGTGCGACCTGCATTGCCATCCCCTGCAACACCGCGCACATGTGGCACCGCGACCTCCAGTATGAGACGCCGCTTCCCATCCTGCACATCGTGGACGCAGTGACCTGCGAGCTGATCGCGCAGAAGGGCGACTCCATTGGTGTGCTGGGCACAACCAGCACCATCGAGGGCCGGCTCTATGAGGAGCGTCTATCCTGCAAAGGCTTGTCGTGCCGCGTGCCTGACGCGGTCGGTCAGGACGCGGTGATGCAGGCGATCCGTCTGGTGAAGGCGGGGCAGATCGCCGGGGCCGCGGATATCCTTCAGGTGCAGGCTGAAGCCTTGATTGATGCAGGCTGCAGCCAAGTCGTGATGGCCTGCACGGAGATCCCCGTGGCACTGGCATCGGTCGAAGAGACGTTGCGCACGAAGCTGGTGGACGCGACAGAGGCGCTCGCCCGTGCCTGCGTCCGCGCCTGCAAGGCCGCCACCACCTCTGAGCTTGCCTTCGCGGCCTGACATCAATGCGCTTCGTCGGCCGCGTTGCGACCGCGCAACGCCGGTCCCTGCGGCACGCTCTCCACCCGTACTCGGAAGCGGCCGACGAGAATCTAACCATTCCAACCGTAGGGCACTGTCTCACCCTGCAGCCTGCAAGCGGACGGTCCAGGCTTCCGCAACGGGTCGAAACCCGCCCGCACTCCGCCAAGCGCGCTCGACCCAGACCCTAGAAGAACGATCGCACCAATCCCCCCACCAGCATGTTCCAGCCGTCGATGAGGATGAAGAACAGCACCTTGAACGGCAGCGAAATCACGGTGGGCGGCAGCATCATCATGCCCATCGACATGATGATGGTGGAGACGATCATGTCGATGACGAGGAAGGGCAGCGCGATCAGGAAGCCGATCTCGAAGCCGCGGCGCAGTTCCGAGATCATGAAGGCCGGGATCAGGATGCGCAGGTCGATCTTCTCGCCGCCCTCGGCCTTGGGGATGTTGCGGCTCGCCAGATCGGTGAAGGTCTGCAGGTCCTTCGGGCGCACGTGCTGCACCATGAACTCGCGGAACGGCTCCACGAGCTTGGGGATCGCCTCCTCCTCGGAGATGCGGTTCTCGGTGAGCGGCTTCAGGCCCTCGTTGTAGGCCCGGTCGAAGGTCGGCGCCATGACGTAGAACGTCATGAACAGCGACAGGCTGACGAGGAAGATGTTGGCCGGCGTGCTCTGGAGGCCGAGCCCCGAGCGCAGGAACGAGAACGCGATGGCGAAGCGCGTGAAGCTCGTCACCATCACGAGCAGGCCCGGCGCCAGCGACAGCACGGTGAGCAGTGCCACGAGTTGCAGGATGCGCCCGCTCGCCGCCCCGTTGCCGGCCGGCAGCAGGGCGTCGAGGGCCGGGAGACCCGTCGCGGACTGGGCGGCGGCCGCGCCGGTCAGCGCCAGGGCGGCGGTGAGGGCGAGGCCCGCGAGAATGAGGCGTTTCAGGGGTGTTCCCGCCCGTCGCAGCGCAGGCCGCACGGCACCACGCGGTGCGCGAAGACCGTCGCCGGGCCAGCACGAAGGCCCAGCAAGTTTCGGGAGGTCGCGGTGCGGATCGCGCGCCATCACTGCACCACCAACATCTCGACGATCAGCTCCCGCACCTGCCCCTTGGTGCGCAGGGCGACGCGCTCGTTGAGGTCCTCGCGCAGGTGCATCAGGCCGCTGGCGCCCTCGATCTGCCGCATCGTGACGGTGCGCAGGTAGGCCACGATGTCGGCGCGGATCTCGGCGAGCGCCACGTCCGGGTTCGGCACGGCGCCGGCCTGGAACACGACGGAGGATTCGAGGCGGACCCAGGCGTCGCTGCTGTCGGCGAGGTTGGTCACCACCGAGCCGACGCTGCGGAGCGCCACGTCGCCGGTGTACTTCAACACCTTCACCGCCCGGTCCTCCTCGTCCTTCTTCTTGACGTCCACTGCCTTCTCGACGGTGGAGAGGAGGTACATCCCCAAGCCCCCGCCGGTGCCGATGGCGACCAGGCTGGTGAGCGCGAGGGCGGCGATCCAGCCCTTGCCGCCCCCCTTCTTCCCATCCGTCTTGTCGTCGGTCTTGGTGTCCTTGGCCGCCATGCGCGCGTCCTCCGTCCCGGGTCCGCGCCGTCAGAACGGCGCCAGGGTCTCGAAGACCTGCTGGCCCAGGCTCGGGCCCTGCACGTCGGTGATGCGGCCGCGCCCGCCGTAGGAGATGCGGGCTTCCGCGATCTTGTCGTAGTCGATGGTGTTCTTGCGCGAGATGTCGCGCGGCCGGACGATGCCCGCCACGGTGAGCACGCGGACCTCGTTGTTCACCCGCACCTCCTGCGAGCCGCTGATGACCACGTTGCCGTTGGGCATCTGCTCGGTGACGATGGCGGCGACCTGGAGGCGCAGGACCTCGGAACGGTCGATGTTGCCCGCGCCCTTGGTCTCGGTGCCCGAGCGGATGCCGGTATCGGCGGTGGCCGTGTCCGTGAGGGCCGAGACGCCGTAGCTGAAATCGAAGCCGAGGCTCGATTTCTGGCTGCGCGAGCGGTCGCTCGAATTGCCGAACTGCGCCTTGTCGTCGATGAGGATCGACACCGTGATGACGTCGCCGACGTTGCGGGCGCGCGGATCCTGGAACATCTCGGCGCTGGTGGGCGACCAGGTGGAGTGGTAGCTGCGCCGCCCGAGGGCGCCGTAGGTCGTGGGCAGGGCCTCGCGGGGCGGCTGCAGGCCGGTGCCGATCGGGGTCAGCAGCGGCGGCTGGCCCATCCGGTCGAGGTTGGAATTGCAGGCGCCGAGCGCCGGCGCGAGGAGCGCCGCCAGACAGCCGGCCCGTACCGCCTTGGGGGAGATCATCAGGATTTCTCGCTCTCGCGGGCTTTCTTGCCCGAATCGTTCTTGCCCATCTCGGTCATCATGCGGGCCAGCTGCGCGGCGCGCGCGGCCTCCATCTCGCTCAGGATCGCGCTCGCGGTGCGGGCGTTGAGCTTGGTCAGGATCGCGGCGGCGGCCTCGTCGGGCATGTTGGCGAGCTGGAGCGCGGCGGCATCCGCGCGCATCTTGGTGTAGATCGCCACCACGCCCTCGTCGGCCTTGGCCAGGAAGGCGTTGCGGCGGGCGAGCCAGGTCTCGTACTCGGCGCGCTTGGCTTCGAGCTTGGCGATGCGCTCCTCCACCTGCTTCTCCAGGAGGCTGAGCTGCTCCTTCTGCCAGGTGAAACGGGCATCGGCGGCCGCATCCGCGATGCTGGCGCAATAGGCGGGGGGCTTGGGCGCGGGACCGGCGACCGGCCTAGCCGGCTCCGCCTCCGCGACCTTCACCTCCGCGACCTTGACCTCGGCCGCCTGCGCCGGCTCGGCCGGCTTCGCCGCGTCGGCCCGGGCTTCGATCGCGCCCGTGGTCTCGACGGATCTCTCGACGGGTTTGTCGACGGGTTTGGCCGCGACGGAGAGCTTCGGCGTGGCAGCCTTCGGAAACGGTCCGGGATTGGTGCCCGAGACCACCCGGGGCCCGTCGACGGCGCGCGCCGTCCCGAGCGCGAGGGAGGCGGCGGCCAGGATCGCGAGGACCACGAGCACGCGCAAGGCCATCAGCGCGAGCCAGCGACCGGTCCCGGTCTGGATCCGTCCGTGGACGACGAGCCGGGCCGGCTCGCCCGGAAGGCTCAGGGTGGTCACCCGGCTCATTGCACCACGAGCTCCGCCTGGAGGGCTCCGGAGGTCTTCACCGCCTGGAGGATGGAGATGATGTCGCTGGGCTTCAGCCCGACATTGTTGAGGCCGCGCACCAGGGTCTGCAGATCCGAGCCGCCGATGATCGCCATGCGGCCGGATTGCTCGTTCACCGCCACCTCCGTGCGCGGGACGACCGTGGTCTGCCCGTTCGAGAACGGCGCCGGCTGCGAGACCTCGGGCGCCTCCGTCACCCGCACGGTGAGGTTGCCGTGCGTGACCGCCACCGTGGAGATCTGGACGTTGCGGCCGATCACCACCGTGCCGGTGCGCTGGTCCACGACCACGCGGGCCGGCGTGTCCGGGTTGATGGTCAGGTCGCCGATCTCGGCCACGAAGCGGGTCTGGGCGATGTTGTGCGGGCGCGTCAGCGCGATGGCGCGCTGGTCGCGCGGGGCGGCGACGCGGCGGCCGAACCGGCTCACCGCGTAGGCGTTGATGGCGTCGGCCACCATGGTGGCGGTCTTGAAGTCCGGGTTCTTCAATTCGAACACGAGTTCGGGCAGGTCGCGGAAGGTGCCCGGGACCTCGCGCTCGATCAGGGCGCCGTTGGGGATGCGCCCCGCCGTCGGCACGCCCTGCGTCACGCTCTCGGCCTGGCCGGCGACCGTGAAGCCCGAGACGGCCAGCGGCCCCTGCGCGGCGGCGTAGGTGAGGCTGTCGCCCCCCATCAGGGGCGTCATCAGCAGGGTGCCGCCCTTCAGCGAGGTGGCGTCACCCAGCGAGGTCACGGTCACGTCGATGCGCGAGCCCATGCCGGTGTAGGGCGGCAGGTCGGCCGTCACCATCACGGCGGCGACGTTGCGGGTGCGCAGGCGGGCGTCGCGCACGTTGATGCCCATGCGGTCGAGCATCGATTGCAGCGACTGCTCGGTGAACTGCGCGTTGCGGAGCGTATCGCCCGTGCCCTGGAGGCCGGTGACGAGGCCGTAGCCCACGAGCTGGTTGTCGCGCACGCCCTTCAGCGTGGCGATGTCCTTGATCCGGGTGCCCGCGTGGGCGGGCGACGGCAGCGCGAGGAGGAGGGCCGCGAGAAGCGCCAGGAAGCGGCGCATCAGCGGTCCCCGGTCCGGATTCGCCCGTCCGCCATCACGGTGCCGAGCACGATGCGGTTGGTGTCCGTGTTGCGCACGCGGATGACGTCGCCGAGCCCGCCGTTCTGGAGCGGGGCGCCGACCGCGGTGATGAGCAGGCCCTGTTCCTCGAACACGATCTGCGTCGGCGTGCCCCGGCTCACGAGGCGCGGGTCGTCGATGGCGTTCACCGGCACGGGCTCGCCGGGCAGCAGCATCCGCCGCGCGACCCGGCCGACGATCGCCATGGGCGCATCGACCACGGCGGAGCGCGCCTTGAAGGTCTCCGGATAGGCCTGGATCCGCAGCATCGCGGCCTTGATCGTGTCGCCGGGATAGATCGTCACCGTCGGCACCGGCAGCAGCAGGTCGTCGGCCCTGGCCGCGCCGGCGCCGAGGACGAGACCGAGGGCCGCGAGGTGCCGCCCGGCGCGCTTGAGAAAACCCATGACGAAGTCGCGCCCTTGAAGGATGCCCGGACGGGCGGCCGCGAGGTCCGGCGGGGGCGAGGTGCCTCCCGTCGTCGCCGCGCGGATGTGGGGTTCGGAGAAGTCGGATGGCGCCCGGTGAAGGCCCCGACGAACGATGCTCTGCTACCGGAGGCCCTTGGCTACCGGATGCCCTTGGAGACCGTACCGGCCATCTCGTCGGCGGCCTGGATCACCTTCGAGTTCATCTCGAAGGCGCGCTGGGCCGTGATCATGTTGGTGATCTCCTTGACGGGATCGACGTTCGAGCTCTCGAGGTAGCCCTGCTGGAGCTTGCCGAAGCTCGGGTCGCCCGGCACGCCGGTGACCGGCTGGCCGGAGGCCGCCGTCTCACGGTAGAGGCCGTTGCCGAGCGGCTCCAGGCCGGAATCGTTGGCGAAGTTGGCCAGGGTGATCTGGCCGAGGTTCTGGGCCTGGACCTGTCCGTCGATCTTGGCGAAGACCTGGCCCGACTGGTTGATGACCACGTCCACGGCCCCGTTGGGGATCAGGATCGCCGGGTCGAGGGCATAGCCTTCGAGAGTGACGATCTGGCCGGTGTTGTTGCGGTTGAACGAGCCCGCGCGGGTATAGTTGATCTCGCCGTTGGGGTTCGTGATCTGGAAGTAGCCCCGGCCGTTCACCGCCAGATCGAGCTGGTTGGCGGTGTTGGCCAGCGGCCCCTGCCGGTGCAGGTTGCGGATGGCGGCGGTGCGCACGCCGAGGCCCAGCATCGCGCCCTCGGGCACCGGCTCCTGGCCGGCCTGGTTCGGCACGCCCTGCTGGCGCTCGGCCTGGTAGAGCAGGTCGGTGAACTCGGCCCGCGCGCCCTTGAACCCCGTGGTGTTCAGGTTGGCGATGTTGTTGGCGATGACCTCGAGGTTCATCTGCTGGGCGTTCATGCCCGTGGCCGCGATGGCGAGCGCTCTCATGTCGGCGGATTCCCGTCGCTTCTGTCAGATTCTGCGAGACGTGTTCGGATCAGGCGTCAGATCGGCATGCGGCTGAGTTCGAGATAGGCGGCCACCACCTTGTCCCGCACGGCGATGGCCGTCTGCAGACTCTGCTCGGCATCCATCACCGCCTCGACGACCTGCTGGGTCGTGGCCTTGCCCTGGATCCCCGAGATGGCGGCGGCCTCGCCGGTGCGCAGCGAGGTGCGCAGGCCGGTGGCGAGCTGGGCCATGACGTCGCCGAAATCGGTGCCCGCGCCGGCGGTGGCCGGCATCGCGGGGAAGCTGGCCCGGGCGACCGGCGCGGCCGCATCGGCGCGTGTGATGCCGGCGGCGCGGTCGAAGGCGGCGAGCGAGGTGAGGGCGTCGATCATCGGGAGGCTCAGTTTCGCAGGAGGTCGATGACGCTGGCGACCATGGCGCGAGCCTGCTTGATCACCTGCACGTTGGCTTCGTAGGAGCGGTTGGCCTCGCGGATGTCGGCCATCTCCACGAGCATGTTCACGTTGGGCAGCTTCACGTTGCCCTCGGCATCGGCGGCCGGGTTGCCGGGGTCGCGCTCGATGCGGAAGGGCGCGTCGTCGGTGCCGACCTTCTGGACCGCCACCGAGGCGCTCCCGAGGGCGCGGTCCATCGCCGCCCGGAAGGTCACGGTCTTGCGCACGTAGGGGTCGGCGCCGGGCCCGTCGCCGACGGACTGGGCATTGGCGACGTTCTCGGCGGCGATGCGCAGGCGCAGGGACTGCGCCTCCAGCCCGGCGCTGGCGAGCCGGGTCGAGGCGGAGAGCGGGTCGATCATCAGGAGCCCCTCACGGCGGCTTTGAGCATCCGGTCGAAGGCCTTGGTGATGCCCATGTTCAGATTGTGCTGGCGGCTGACCTCACCGGCCTTGAGCATCTCCTGCTCCAGGCTGACGCTGCTCGAGGTCGCCAGCGCGTCCCAGGATTCGGTGCCCGGGATCGGCTTGGTCGGGATGCGGCCCACGCCCTCGGTCACGTGGATGGCCGCCGTCATGGTCATGCCCGTGGAGGCGGTTTGCGCCATCACCTCGGAGAACGGCACCACGTCGCGCGCCTTGAAGCCGGGCGTGTTGGCGTTCGCGACGTTGCTCGCGATGGTCGCCTGGCGCACGCCCAGGTAGCGGGCCTGCTGCGAGGCGAGGTTGAGGAGATAGATGCCCGTCACAGCCGGCTCCGGTCCCGATCGTTCATGACCGATCCTTAGGGAGCCAATCTTGTCCGAAGCTGACGGGTCCCGCCGGTCCGGCGCGGCTTGACAGGGCGTGGCCCGGTCCCCTCAGTGACCCTGACTGGGCGGTTCCCGCTCCCACTCCCACGCCCGATCCGCCGATGTCCCATTCCCCGCTCCAGACCGGGCCTGCCCCTTGAGCGAGGCGGACGCGACCGTGCGCATCCTATCGCCCGACTCCGTCCGGTATGCCGGCGGCGCCGGACCCGGCCCCGGCGAGGGCGAGCACCGCGTGCCGGCCAAGAACCGCTGGTCGCGGGTGGTCCTGCCGTTCGACGGCCTCGTGCCGGAGGCGTGGTGCCACCTCGCCTTCCGCCTCGCCTGGGATGCGGACGAAGCCGCCGGGGCCGCCCTCGATTTCGCCCTGGCGGGCATCGATGTCCTGTCCGAGGACGGATCCAGCCTCGATTTCGAGCATGTGCCGGGTCTCGACCGGACCCTGCTCGATCCGCACGGCGTCTGGATCGCAGGTCCTGCCTACCTGCCGGCCGAGGCGCAGGGAGCGCGGGCCGGCCTCGTCCAGTTCGCCTTTCGGGTGCCGGCGCCGGCGAGCCGGGTCACGGTCACGATCCGGTCCTGGCGCAACACGCGCGCCTTCTGCGTGTCGGAGGCGACGCTGCGCCAGGGGGCCGCGGAACCGCCCGCTCCCACCCAGATCCCCCGAGCCCGGCACCGGCTCGGCCCGGAGCCCCTCTGGATCGACCACGCCCTGGTCCCCGGCTGCGGCCTCGTGCTGCGAGGCCAGCTCTACACCCCGGAACCGGGGAGCCACGCGGCGCTGGCGCGCATCGTCTACCGCGACCGGGCCGGGGCGGAGCTCCCCCCGCCCTATCCCGGAACGATCTCCGTGCCGGCGCTCGGCGCGCTCATCGACCTGTCCGCCCATCAGCAGGCGCGCCGCTTCACCCTGGAACTTCAGCCCCCGGCCGGGGCCGCGCGGGTGGCGGTCGGCTTCGCCACCTGGGAGGCGGACGGCCCGGAGGCGGAACTGCTCGCCGCGCCCGAGGTCGCCCTGGACGAGCGGATGCGGCTGGAAAGCCTGTGCGCCGACGACCTCCTCGACGCGACGGATTTCCTCGCCCGCCTCGCCGAGCGCCTGTCGCTGCCCGGCGCGGCGCTGGCGGGCTGGTGCCCGCAGCCGGACGCCGTTGCGGCCTTCGCCCCGGTGCTGGCCCGCGCGCGCGCGCTCCAGCGCGGCGAGGGCCACCGCGCCGCCGGCCTCGACCGGGTCCTGCGCCTCGGCGCGGGCCCGGCCTGGACCCTGCCCGACGCGCCGGACTGGCGCGAGGACCCGTTCCGCTCGGTGCCCTGGCGGCTGGAGTACCAGTCGCTCGGCTGGCTCGGGGCCATGGCGGAGGCGCCGGGCGGCGCGACCGGCGCCCTCGCGCTCGCCCTCTCGTGGTCGCGGGCGAATCCCTGGGGCGCGCCGGCGGACGGGCTCGCCCTGCATCCCTCGGCCCTCAGCGCGCGCACCGAAACCTTCGTGCGGCTGCTGGCCAGGGCCGGACGGCCCGGCGGCCCGGCTTCCCTCACCCTTACCGGCGAGGCTGTGCGCCACGGCTTCGCGCTGGCCGAGATCGTGGGCCAGAACACCTTCGGCCGTTCGATCCATCAGGTCCAGGCGGCCGCGACCCTGAGGCTCGTGGCCCTCGCCCTGCCGCTGCTGCCCCTCTCCGCGCATTGGCTCTCCCTGGCACGGGCCGCCCTGGGGACCGGCATCGCGCCCCTCCTCGACGAGGAGGGCCGGTTCGCCGATCCGTCCCTGCACCAGCGCCTCGAACTGCTGACGCTGCTGCGCGCCCTCGGCCTCGCCCTCGATCCGGCGGAGGCGGGCGAGGCCGCCCTGAAGGCGCGCCTCGAGCGAGCGGTGGCGGCGGGACTTCCCCGCGTCTCGGGCATGCTCGATCCGGGCGGGCGCCTGCCGCCCTTCGGCGACACCCCCCACGGCGAGGATGCCGCCGGCTGGATCGGACGCCTCGGCACGGGCGCGAACCTGGTGCTGACGGCGGAGCGCTGGTCCGGGCAGGCGCGGCCCAGCCGCGAGCGGCCGAGCCAGCCGCGTGCCGAAACCGAAGCCCCGAGCGGGCGCGTCGATCCGGCGGCGGGGATGATCGCCCTGCGCAACGACGCGCCGGGACGCGGCTGGGGCCACTTCGCCTGCACCTTCGCGAGCCAGGGCCAGGGGCCGGGCCACCGCGATGCGGGCTCCTTCACCTATGCCTGCGAGGGGGTCCGCTGGATCGTCGAGGCCGGCGGTTCGAGCCTGATCGAGGCCGGCGCCGCCCGCCACCACCTGCTCTCGGAGGCCGGCCACAACGTGGCGGTGCCGGACCAGCGCCCGGCCGGTTCCGGCCCGGCCCGCTATCTGGGCGCCGAGCGCCTGACCGGCGCCACGCTCCACCGCCTCGCCACGGGGGTGCACGGGCCGGATTACGTGCACCGGCGCCTGTTCCTCGTGCTCGACGACCTCTCGGGCCTCGCCGTGATCGACCGCTTCGCCGTGGCGGACCGGCCGGTCGCCTTCGAGGGCGCGGTCCACCTGTCGCCCGAGATCCTGGTGGCCCTGGCCGGCCCGCGCCGGGCCATGGCGCAGGCGGGCCGCGCCCGCCTCTCCCTCTCGCCGGTGACCCTGGCGGGGCGCGCCGCCGGTCTGACGATCCAGAACGGCTGCAACGCGCATCCGGGCGCCCTGCGGGGCTTCGTCTCGGCGCCGAAGGGCGGCCTCCAGCCCACCAGCGTGCTGCGCTACGCCTTCGCCGGAACGGGGACGGTCTGCGGCGGCCTCGCCCTGGCGGCCGACGCCGATGCCGACCGGCGCCTGACCGCGTTGCTGGAGGGGATCGCGCCGGTGGTCTGAGCCGCCCCCGACGCGCGCCGATCGGGCCGGATCAGTGGGCGCTCGACAGCTTCATCAGGACGAGGCCGGAGACGATCAGGGCGGCGGCGGCGAGCCGGGTGGCGCTTGCCTGCTCGCCCAGCACGGCGATGCCGACCACGAAGGCGCCGACCGCGCCGATGCCGGTCCAGATCGTGTAGGCCGTTCCGAGCGGCAGGGTCCGCATGGCGAGCGTCAGGAGACCGACGCTGCCAGCCATGGCCACCGCCATGAGCAGGGTCGGCCAGGGACGCGTGAAGCCGTCCGAGAGCTTCATCGCATAGGCCCAGACGACCTCGAGGAGGCCGGCGACGATGAGATAGAACCAGGCCATGGCGACCCTCCTGAAAGGGCCGGGCCGTCCCGGACTTGGACCCGCGAACGGGGGAGGACGTGGCCTCGCGGGGGGCGTGATAGGGGTCGTCCGGGAGCCGGTCAACCGAGCCGCGGGCGGACGTTCCTTACGAGCGCACCTCGCGCTTGGGGACGAAGTTGAACTCCTCCACCAGCACGTCCTTCACGACCTCGGAGCCGAGGCGCGCGTTGACCTGCTTGCGGATCTCGGCGAGGCGCTGGGTGACGTTGTAGCGGGACAGACGTTTGAAATCGATCGCCGGGTCCGTGTAGATCTGCCGAAAGGTCTCATCCACCACGAAGGCGTTGGGCGGCACCGAGAGCGTGTGCATCAGCCGCGCATCCGCCGTGAAGACCAGAACCGCGATGATGTAGCCCTGGATCTTCCCGTCCACGACCATCGGAACGTTGATGGGCGGCAGCTTCTGATACTGCAGACCTTCGAGGTAGGGCTCCGCCTTCTTGGTGAACAACCCGGCGCCCCACGTCACCGCGCCGTAGCAGGACAGGATGGTGAGGCCGCAGATCCACAGGCCGCTGATGAGGATGCGCATGGGGGGCAACGGACCTCAGCGCCGGACGTGGGCGGAATAGGTGCCGTCGGATTCCGCCTCGCGGATCGAATCCGCGACGATGCCGGAGATCTCCTCGACGGCACGCAGGTGCAGCCCGACCGCGTCCTGGTTGCGCTCCAGGACGCCGCGCAGGTGCAGGAGCTGGTCCACCGCCGCGGGGTCGAGGAGGTCGGGGTCGAGACCCCGCGTCAGGCGGGTGAGTTCGAGCAGGCTCTGGCTCTTGCGCCGGTTCACCGCCTCCTGGTCGATGGGGCGATGGGCCAAGAGCGCCTCGGTCTCGGCCACCACGGTGGCTTCGAGGCGCTTCAGGGAAGCGATCAGCATGGGGGGCGCCTCAAACCTCGGATGTCTTGGTGGCGGATGTCTTGGCGGCGGGGGCCACGGTCGCGGCGGGCGGGGTCAGCGGACGGGCCGCCTCCAGCATCCGGGCGATCCCGAGCCCGCCGGCCTTGGCGATCTGGGTGCCGACCTGGTCGGCCAGCATCGACTTCCAGATGCCGCCGGCATTGCCCTTGCCGAACACGGCATTGGATTTCGACGGCATCATCGTCTCGACGAACTGGCGCAGCACGAAGGCCTCGAACTGCTTGTAGGGGTCGCCGGCCTTGCCGGCGCCGGAGACCGCATTGTCGGTCTGCAGGGCGGTGAGCGCGCCCCGTGCGTCGAGCGGCATGTGCACGGAAGTGCCGGCCATGCGGTAGGCGTCGCCGAACGCGGCCGGATCGGTGCCCGGCGCCGACAGCTTGGCGGCGGCCTCCTGCACGCGGCCCGGATCGGCGGCGCGGGCCACGTCGAGGACGATATCGGTGGGGGGCGAGATGCTCATGGCAGGCGGGGGTTCGAGAGGTGCCGGTTGCCGGAAGGGATAGACCGCGTGGCTTTCGGCAGGCTTGCGTCGGCGGACGGGGTCAGTCCGGACGCGTTCCGGCGCGGGCGACCATGAGGTCGAGCTGGTCGCGCATCTCGGCCTGCTCGCGCTCGCGGGCGCGCAGCGTCGCGAGCCCCTCCGCCTGACGCTCGGCCCGCTTCTCGGCGAGCCCCCGCTCCCGCACCGTCTCGGCCTGCCGGGCAGCGGTGGCGGCGAGGTCGCCGGCCTCCCCGGCCAGCGCCCGCAGGCGGCGGGCGGCGGATTCGAGGAACAGGCCGTGCAGGGTCTCGCCCGCGAGCGTCGCCAGCATGGCGGCCCGGTCGGCCTCCACCTTGGCAACCCGCGCGCGCGTCTGGGCGAGGTCCCGCTCGGCCAGTCCCCGCATCTGCTCCTGGACCTTGAGCAGGCGCTGGGCGCGCTGGAGACGCAGGCGCGTGGTCATCCGCTTCAGCCCCGGCGCAGGTAGTCGAAGTAGCCCATGACGAACTGCATCAGGAACTCGTTGGTGATGGCGTAGAGCAGCAGCAGCCCGCCGGCCATGATGAAGGGCGTGGCGATGAAGTAGACCGGGATCTGCGGCACGAGCTTGTTGATGAAGCCGGCGGCGAGATTCACCGCCACCGCGTAGACGAGGAAGGGCGAGGTGATGCGCAGGCCGAGCACGAAGGCGCTCGTGATCTGATCGACGATCCGCACGAGGGCCGCCTGCGAACCGATGCCCTCGCCGGGGGGAATGCGCGCGTAGGAATCGATGAGCCCGCGAAACAGCTCCCAGTGCAGGTCGGCGGCGAACAGCAGCGCGGCCGCCGCCATCATGATCATGGCCTCGACCGCCGGCACCGGGTCCATGCCCTCGGCGACGGACCCCGGCATGCCCCCGAAGCCCACCATCGTCACGGCGGCGTTCACCACCGTCTCCAGCACCACGTAGAAGATCCGGCCGAGGAAGCCGAGGACGAGGCCGGTGAGGCTCTCGGTGACGATCCAGCCGAGCGTCGCGCCCGGGTCCTGGGCCCCAAGCTTGCCCTGGAACAGGGGCAGCAGCAGCGGGCTGAGGGCCAGCGACACCGCCAGCGAGATCAGGAGGCGGACCTGGGCCGGCACGCGCGGGCTGGAGAAACCCGGCACGACGAGGAGGCAGGCGCCGACGCGGCAGAAGATCAGGAAGACGCCGAGGACGCTCTCGGGCGCCAGAATGCTCGCGGCCGCCAGCACGTTCACGAGATCGTCCCGAGGGAGCGGATCTCGACCCCCCGCGCGATCTCGAGGTGGGAGAGCACCGCCAGCGTCGGGTAGAGCCGCTCGATGATCATGCGCACGTAGGGGCGCGCGTCCGGCGCGGTCACGAGGGCGAAGTTGCGGGTCTCGCGCATCTGCTTGCGGATGGCCTCCGAGGCCTCGGTGCCGAACTGTTCCACGAGGCGCGGATCGATGTCGAACTCGATGACCTCGCCCTTGCCGTCGCGCTTCAGGCTCTGGTGGAAGGAGAGGTCCCAGGCGCTCCCCAGGCGCAGCACCGCCAGCACGCCGTTCTCGGCGAGATCCCCGCAGATCTGCTGGGCGATGCGCATGCGGACGTGCTCGGCGATCTGCTCGGCCCGGCGGGCATGGGGGGTGATCTCGGCCACAGCCTCGAGGATGAGGTGCAGGTTGCGGATCGAGACCCGCTCGGAGAGCAGGAGCTTGAGCACCGCCTGCAGCCCCGAATAGGAGATCTGCGAGGGGCAGATCTCGTCCAGCAGCCGCTTGTACTCGGGGTCGAGCCGGTCGAGCAGGTTGCGCATGTCCTTGTAGGACAGCAGCGTGGGCAGGTTGTTGCGGATGACCTCCGAGAGGTGGGTCAGGAGCACCGAGTCGCCGTCGATGGGCTCGAAGCCGCCGCGCCGGACCTCGCCCGCATAGGCATCGAGCACCCAGCGCGCCTTCATGCCGAAGGCGGGCTCGCGCACCTCGTCGCTCGGCACGTCGGGCACGGGCCCGTCGCCGACCACCACGAGGAGTTCGCCGGGGCGCAGCTCCTGGGACGCCACCACCGTGCCGTGGATGAGGATCTGGTAGCATTTCGGCGGCACGGCGAGGCTGTCGGTGAGCTTGATGTCGGGCACCACGAAGCCGTACTGGCGCGCGAACTTGCGGCGCATCTTGGCGACCCGGTGCGACAGGTCGGATTGCACGCCCTGGAGCTGCGCCGAGACCTGCCGGCCGAGGCAGAGCTCGATCTCCGGCGTCTTCAGCGACTCCTTGACGGATTCCCGCACCGCGACCTGCTTCTTCTCCTCGTCGGCCACCGCCTTCGCCTCGACGATGGCCTTCTGCGCCGCCAGCTTCTTCGGGATCGCGTAGGCGATGAAGGCCATCAGGCCGGACAGGACCATGAAGGGCAGGAAGGGCAGGCCCGGCACCAGGGCGAACAGGAACATCAGCGCGGCGGCCACCGAGAGCGCCCGGGGGTAGGCCCCGAGCTGGCCCATCACCGCCTGTTCGGCGGTGCCGCGCGTGCCGCCCTTCGAGACAAGGAGGCCGGCGGCCAGGGAGACGATCAGCGCCGGGATCTGCGAGACGAGGCCGTCGCCCACGGAGAGCTTGGTGAACACCTCCGCGGCCTGGCCGAGCGGCATGCCGTGGCGGGTGGTGCCGATGATGATGCCGCCGAAGACGTTGACCGCGATGGTGATCAGCGAGGCGACGGCCTCGCCGCGCACGAACTTCGAGGCACCGTCCATGGAGCCGAAGAAGGCGCTCTCCTCCTCCAGTTCGCGGCGGCGCAGCTGCGCTTCCTTGTCGTCGATCAGCCCCGCGTTGAGATCGGCGTCGATCGCCATCTGCTTGCCGGGGATCGCGTCGAGGGTGAAGCGGGCGCCGACCTCGGCGATGCGGGTGGCGCCCTTGGTGATGACGAGGAAGTTCACCGTGATCAGGATCAGGAAGACCACGATCCCGATGACGAAGTCGCCGCTCATCACGAACTGCGAGAAGCCCTGGATGACGTGGCCGGCGGCCGCGACGCCGTGCTGGCCGTTGGCCAGGATCAGCCGGGTCGTGGCGATGCCGAGCGCGAGACGCAGCAGCGTCGCGATGAGGAGCACGGTGGGGAACGCCGAGAATTCGAGCGGCTTCTTGATCCAGAGCGCCACCATCAGGATCAGCACCGACAGGGCGATCGAGAAGGCCAGCCCGATATCGAGCAGGATCGCCGGTACGGGCAGGAACAGGATCGCCAGGATGGCGACGATGCCCGCCGCGAACCCGATATCCCGCTGGGAGCGGCGCTCCGGTGCGATCGCTTCGCTTGCCGCCATGGCGGTTGGTCAACCCCGTGAATGAACGGGGGCTTGTCGCGCGGCAAGCTTGCGCGAGGGTCGCCCGGCGAAAACGGGGCGGTCGCGACGGCCTGAATCCCGTTGGACAACCCCGGCCCCCTCCGGGCCACGCGGCCGATGGGCCGGTGGGTGCGCACCAGCGCTGGTGTGACGCCGCGGCGGCGCTTCTGCCCGGCGGCTGGTCCGGCGGCGTTCCCGTGGTCCGCGCAGGTTTACGTGGGATAAGGGCATCCGGGATCGCCGGGCGGCCCCGTCCCGGGCCCCGGGCCGCTGGCTTTCACCGGTCCGGCCGCCTACCGATGCGACGGGATGCGCCCTTCCGGCGTTGTCGGGTTCCCGACGTCCCCTTCCAGAGTATCGGCGGCCCATGTCCGACACCCCCTTCGTCCTCGTCCTCCTCGGTGCGCTCGTGATGCCGGTCGCCGCCAGCGCCGAGCCCGCCTCGATCCGCGAACTCCTCAAGCTGTCCTGCACCGGCGATTATCTCGAGCATTGCAGCATGCATGCGCCGGGCGGCCCTGAGGTCGAGGCCTGCTTCAAGGCGAATCTCCGCAAGCTCTCGCCCCCCTGCGCCCAGGCGATCAGCGCCTACAGGCGCGAGAAGGGAACGCGGTAGCCGCTGGGGACCGCGCGGAGCCTCAACGCGGCGAGGAATCCCCGCGCGGGCTTCCCACCCGCAGCAGCGCGGGCATGTGACCGAGTTCGGCGACGGCCGTCGTCCCGTCATCCAGGGTGAGGAAGCGGATGCCCCCCATCCGCAGGGCATCGACGGCCGCCTGATGGTTGCGCACGCTCACGGCCTGGGCGTTCTGCTCCAGGCGCCGGATCGTCGACAGGGATAGGCCGCTGACCCGGGCGAGATCGGACATCGCCCAGCCGAGCAGGGCGCGGGCGGCACGCAGGTGGTGGCTGTCGATGGCCCTCGTGGCGTCGTAGCCCAGCAGCACGGTCGGGGTCGCCTGACAGACCTCGTCGCGGTGGGCGAAGGCCGCGCCGGGTTTCCGGCATGGCTCGGCGACACGGGAGGCCGTCACCGGGGTCCGCGGATCGTCCGGGTCCGGTCCCAGCTCGCCGGCGCCGGTCCCTGACGTCGGGTCCGGAATGTCGCGATCCGATACGGATGCTCCCGGGACAGCCGACGCGCATGTCGGCGCAGGCGCATCGCCCGCTCCGGCGCCCGAGGCGGCCGGGTCGGCATGGGAGGCGACGCTGTCTCCCAGCCTCGTATCCTCAGCCCGATCTTCGCGCGGAAACAGGGAGAAACACGCCTCCAACTCTACCATAGGTTGAGTCATTTCATTGAGGTTTCTGTTGTCTTCCGAGACGACGTGGTCAGCCACGGACAGGAATGTTTTCCGCAAGCTACGATTCGTAGGGAAAACTCTTTGCCAGAAACCATCATATGTCAATCTGACCGGGTCCGTTGCCGCCATCGGGGCGATACCGGACGAATGCCTGTCAGCAGCGGCATGATTGTCAGCCAACTCGCCCCTGGGGTGCAGTCGCGCGGAATGGTTACACGGTGTCGGCGGCCTCGATCAGGCCTGAGTCCGCCTGCCGGAGAGCCTTGTCGGGAATGGCGGTACGGTGCGCGCGATGCTCGAATCGCGTGCCGACCGCCGAGGCCGACGGGGCGCCGCGCGGCGGGTCGGGCGGGCCTCCTCAGAAACCCGTGACGATGCGCCCGTAGGTGGCCTCGGCGAGTGCGTAGATCTGGCCCCCGATGAACGAACTGGTGACGAGCAGCACCAGCAGGATCACCACGATCTTGGGCACGAAGGTGAGCGTCACCTCCTGGATCTGCGTGAGCGCCTGGAGGAGTGCCACGGCGATGCCGATCAGCATCGCGGCGGCGATGGCGGGGCCGGCCGCGACGATCACGGTCCAGATCGCGGCGCGCACGAGTTCGAGGGCGTCGACCTCGTTCATCCGGGAAGTGGCCTTATCCTGCGAGGGTCTGCGTCAGGGCTCTTTAACCCGGCAAGCCCTCAGCGCGACAGCGAAATGCCCTCGGTGAGCAGCACGTCCTGTCCGTTGGTGAGGCGGGCGAGCGCGCCCTCGCCGGTGATCTTCACCGACTGGACCTCGCCGGTGGTGGTGCCGTCGGAAGACGTGATGGTGCGGCCGATGATCTGGTCGGCCTGCGAGAGGAAGCTCGACGAGAGCAGCGAGTCGAGCTTGGTATTCGTCTTCGTCGCCTGCTCCACCTGCGAGAAGGTCGCCAGTTCGCTGACATAGGCCGTGGAATCCATCGGCTTGGTCGGATCCTGGTTCTTCAGCTGCGTCATCAGCAGGGTGAGGAACGTGTCGGCGTTCATGGAGGCGGCGACGCTCGTCGCGGTCTTGGTCGCGGCGGCGGTGGTGGCGGTCTGGGATGTGGCCGTGCTGGTGACGCTGGCGACGCTCATCGGCGGGCCTCCTCGGTAGGGTGGCCCTCAGGCCGGACAGGTGGGGGATAGCGCCCGCGCCGGAGCGGCCGGTACGGTTTCGTTCGGTGCCGGGTTCGCAAGCAGCGCCGCCTCTGCCGGATAGAGACCGCGGATCAGCTTGAGCGCCTCGATCAGCCGCCCGGATTCCATCAGTCCGCCCGCCTCGACGACGCCATCGCGGATGGCCGGATCGGCGACGGCGGCCAGGATACCGGACCGCAGGGTGTGGAAGAGGGCCCGCGCGCGCTCGGCCTGGGCGGGCTCGATCAGGCTCGTCTGCGCCGCGAAGTAGAGCTGCCGCAGGGGCGTGGTCGCGGCCTCGGCCTGGAGCACGTGCGCCTCGAGGAGGAAGCTCGCGTCGTTCAGGAGTTCGAGGGCGACCTTCCGGTCGGCGCGCAGGACCGCGCCGTTCACGTAGACGCGCTCGCCAGCCCGCAGTGAGAGGCGCAGCGGTCGGCTCACCGCAGGCCGTCCCGGATGGAGCTGTTGACCGCGATGAGCGCGGAGAGGCCCCGTTCGGGGGCGGCGATCACCGCGTTGGCCTCGTGCATGCTCCACAGGCCGATCGAGACGAGGTCGGCGCGCAGCTCCGGCGGGAGCGCGTTCTCCTCGCTCCGGAGGTCATCGATCAGCACGCCCCACAGGCTCTGCAGGTAGCCGGCTGCCGTCGCGCGGTCCGACTGCTGCGCATCCGGCCGGTCGGCGATCCGAAGCAGGTCGATCGCCCGGTCGAAGGCGGCGCGCTCGCGCTCGCGCTCGACGGCGGGTGCCTCCTCCAGGATTTCGGCGTAGGAAAACTGGTACATGACGGTCCTGTCCCGTGGATCCGCGACCCGCCGCGCGCCAGCGCGGATCCGGGCCGGTGGCGCCGGCGAAGCCGGCTTCAGAGGTAGGCGACGAGGTTCAGCTGACGCAGCTGCGCCGTGAGCGCGTAGGAGATCTGGACCTGCGTCGTGAGCTGGTCGAGCCGGGTCTTGGCTTCGGCCGTGTCCACCCTCTCCATCTGTCCGATCTGCTTGGTGAGCACGGAATTCTGCGCCTCCATCCGGGTGTTGGCCCCGGTGATCGCCGCCTGCGAACGGCCGAGGTCGGCCTGGAGGGTGACGAGGCCCTGGCTCGCCTCGCCCAGGAGTTTCGCCACCTTCTCGGTGAGGACCGTCTGGGCCGCCGCCGAGAACGAGGACGACCCGAGGTCCGAGGCCATGACGTAGGCCATGGCGAGCTTGCGCAGGGCCGGCGCGTTGGCGCTGGCGGAGGTCTGCACGGTCTCGCTTAAGGAAATCTGACTGGTGAGGGGCGCGTTTCCGGCATCGGACCAGTCGGCGGACCAGGACGCGTCGTCGAACAGGTCCGCGAAGGGGCCGTCGAGGAAGGCCGACAGATCGTCCGCCGAGATGGCGCCGAGGGAGGCGCTGTCCTGCGTGGTCCCGAAGGCGAGGCGGAAGGCGTCGTCGAGGGCGGTCTTGGCCGCCGAGGCCGGCGAGGTCGCGTAGGCCTCCAGCGGCGCGCGCGCCGTGTTCGTCCCACCGAACACGAACTGGCCGGCGGCGGAGGTGTTGAGGAGGCTGGTCAGCGTCGTGAGCTGGGCGGCCGCCATGTCCTTGAGGACGCCGGCGCGCTTGTCCTCGGGCGCGCCCAGGAGAACCTTGAGCGTGCCGTCGGCCGCATCCTGCATCTGCTTCAGGGCGGCCTGGCTCGTGCTCAGGCGCAGGGAGGCGGCGTCGTTGCTGTCCCGCAGGGCGGACAGCTCGGCGGTCTTCTGGCGCAGGCCCACGGCGAGGCCGGTGCGGCTGCCGAGTTCCAGGCCGACATCCTGGAAGCGCCCGGTGACGAGTTCCTCGTTGGCGCGGGCGATGTCCGCCTGCATGCGGGAGACCCCGGTGCGCGGCGTGCTCCAGAGGCTCAGGGTGGAGAGAGCATTGGTCCTCATGTCTAGCGCACCGCATCCATCAGGGTCTTGAGGAGGTCGTTGATCACCGTCAGCAGCTTGGCCGAGGCGGTGTAGGACCGTTCGAGTTCGAGGGTGGTGGCCGTCTCGTCGTCCATGTTGACGCCGGTGGCATTCGAATAGGCCGTGGAGGCGCGGGCGAGCAGCGTCGACTGGTAGTTCGACTCCGAGGTCGCGGCCTGACGCTTGGCCGAGAGCCACCCGGTGGAGGCCGAGGCGAAGTCCTGGAGGGTGCCGTTGCTCGCCAGATCGCTCGACGGGTCGAAGGCCCGGTCCGCCGCCAGGGCGGTGGACAGGGCGCGCAGCCGGTCGGGGAAACCCGCGCCGGCGAACGAGGCCGGATTCGACTGGTACCCGGTGCCGGCGATGCCGCCGTCGCGCAGGAGCGTGACGTCGCCGCCCTGCTGCGGATCGACGGAGCCGTTGACCCGGATCCGGGCGGCGAGGCCCGCCGAGCTCACGTCGGAAGCGGTGAACAGGCCCGCCGCGCGCGGCGGCAATCCCGAGGCGGTGCTGAAGCCGATATTGACCGGGGTCGCGCCCGGCGTCGCCGCGAGATTCCCGACCGTGAGCCGCGCCGCGGCTCCGGAGGTCGCGTCGGTGGCGAAGGCGAGGCGCCCGGAGACGTCGAGGAACGCCGTGACCTTGCCGGCGAGCGGCGTCGTCGCGGTGTCGGCGGACATCTGCGCGTTGATGGCGGCGAGGAACTCGGCCGGTGTCACCTTCGCGGGGTCGGCGGCCCGCGCGGCCATCGCGGCCTTGTCGATCACGATGTTCGCGGTGGAGCCGTCGGCGAGGGTCAGGGTGAAGGCGGCTTGGTTCGTGCCGCTGAAATCCGCCGTGCCCGCCGTCCCGGGCGCCGCGAGGGGCCGGAAGACGGACGTGCCGGTGAGCGCGGTCCCGGCCGCGACCACGCTGCCGCCCTGGCCCGACGCGTACAGGCCGGTTTCCGTGAACGCATCCACGAGGCCGTCGGCGATGGCGTCGAGCTGGGATTCGTAGCGGATCGCGAGGTTGTCGCGCAGTTCGGCGAGGCCGGCGATGCGGCCCGAATGCACCGGCATCGGCGAAGCCGCGCCCGTCACCGGCACGCCGTCGACCATGACGGCGGCGCCCGTGGTCCCGGACGCGAAGGCGGCGGTGGGCGAGAAGGAGACCTTACGGGCGCCGCGCTCGAACAGGGGGACGCCGCTGTCGGTGTAGATCGCGATGTCGTTGCCCGCACGGACCACCGTGGAGATCCCGATCTCCTCCGAGAGGCCGGCGAGGATGCGGTCGCGGTCGTCCAGGGCGTCCGTCACGTCGGTGCCGGCCCCGGTACCGCTGGTCACGATGCGGTTGGCGGCCTCGAATTGGCTCAGGAGGTCGTTGATCCGCGTGACCGAGTCGGCGAGCCCGGCATCGGCCTGGGCCCGCACGGTCTGGACGGCGTCCGCCCCGGCATTGAGGCTCGCCGCCAGATCGCGGGCCCGGTCGACCGCGCTGCGGGCGAGGGCCGCGTCGTCGGGCTGGTTCGCCGCGATCTTCAGGGCGGCGGTGAGGGCGCCGAGGCGGGCGGCCGGCGAGGTGCCGTCGGCGGTATCCCCGAGGGTGTTCTGCAGGGTCGTGAGCCCGTCGAGCACCGCCTCGCTCGCCGCGACCGAGGAGGTGCCGGCGAGCTTGCGGTCGAACAGGGCCGTGTCGGTGGCGCGCTGGATCGAGACCGCGCTGCCGCCGCCGGCCGCCACGAGGTTGGCGATCTTGCGGGTGTAGAACGGGTCGCTCGCGCCGGCCGTGTTGCGCGCCGTCACGGCGATCTGCGTCGAGGTGGCGGCGAGGGAGGTGCGGGCGGAGTTGAGGGCGAGGGCGAGGCCCATCTGTCGTGTCCTGGTGCGGGCGGCGCGGCCCGCCGCCCGGGCCGGGCGGCGGTAGGAGTTCGGTGCATGGACCCTCGGAGGGAGAACCCTGCGGAGCGCGCTCAGCGCTTCAGGTTCATCAGGGTCTCGAGCAGCTCGTTGCCGGTCATGAACACCTTCGAGTTGGCGGTGTAGACGGTCTGCGACTCGATCATCGTGGTCAGCTCGGAGCTGACATCGACGTTCGACTGCTCGAGCGCGCTGGACTTCACGTTCCCGAGACCACCGAGCCCCGCGAAACCGATCTGGAGGTCGCCGGATTCGAGGGTGGTCTGGAAGACGTTGCCGGCGCGCGGGTTGAGGTTGTCCGGGCTCTTCACCTCGGCGAGCGGGATCTTGAAGGCCCCGAGGCGGGTGCCGTCGGCATAGGTGGCGTAGACGACGCCGTCCGAGCCGAATTCGGTGCCCGTCACGGCGGACGGGGCCTTGCCGTTGGCGGTGCCCTTGAGGTCGTAGGCGCCGGCGAGCTGGGTCATGCTGCTCAGGTCGAGGCTGAAGGCTTCGCCCCCCGGGATCGTCAGGTTCGCCTTGGTGGTGCCGCTGAGCTTGCCGTCCGCGCCGAACACGAAGGTCACCGGCCCGGTCAGGGCGACGTCGTCCGGATCATAGACCGCGGCGGTCCAGGTGTTGTCCAGAACGGCGGGGATGACCGGGTCCGCGGTCGCGTCGCCGGCGGTCGGGACGGAGCGCTTGAGGTAGATGTCGAGGGTGACGCTGTTGCCGAGCTTGTCGTAGGTGACGATCGAGCTCTTCTTCGAGAAGTTTTCGGGCGAGACGATCCCGGACAGGGGCGTGGTGTCGGCCGACAGGTTGCCCGTCACCGTCGCCTTGGTCGAGGGCGTCGCCCGCAGGCCGAGGCTCGCCATGTTGACCGGCACCATCCCGTCGGTGCTGTTCAGGGCGGGGTTGGGCTCCGCGCCGTCGACGAGGCTGTAGCCCATGAGGGAGAAGCCCCCGGAATTGATGAGGTTGCCCGTCGGGCCGTCCACGACGAAGTTGCCGGCGCGGGTGAGGTAGGGCGCCTGGTTCTCGTCCTGCACCACGAAGAACCCGTTGCCCTGGATCGCGAGGTCGGTCTTCGAGGTCGTGAAGGTGATCGGGCCCTCGGCCCCGATCGCGCGGCGGACCTTGGTCTCGACGGCGCCGGACGTGTAGTTCGTCGTGGAGTTGTTCTCGATGAGCAGCGACGAGAACTCGGCCGAGGTGCGCTTGTAGCCGGTGGTGCTGGAATTCTGCACGTTCTCGGCGACGGTCGAGATGCGGTTCGATTGCGCGTTCATGCCGGACACGCCGGTGCGCAGGACGCTGATGAGACTCATGAGGTCACCTCGGAGGGATGGCGCGCGGCGCGGCGCGAACGATGGGGGCTAGTAGAGGAAGACAGGCTTGCGCGGGGCTGGGGCCGGAGCGGCCGGTGCCCCGGGCGGGCAGGAAGGGTGGTCCGCATCGGTCCCTCAGCCCCGCAGGGATTGGGCGAGTTCGAGGAACGCGTCCTCGCTCGCCGCCATGCCGGGCTCCTGGCGCAGGGCCTCGTAGATGCGGGGCACGAGGAGGATGGCCTGGTCGAGCTCGGCATCCTCGCCGGCGCGGTAGCCCCCCATCAGGCGCAGGTCGCGGGTCTCCTCGAACCGCGCCATCATCGCCTTCAGGCGACGCACCAGTTCGCGCTGCTCGGGCGTCCAGACCTCGCCGGCCAGGCGCGAGATCGAGCCGAGGAGATGCACCGCCGGGTAGCGGCCCTGCTCGGCGATGGCCCGGTCGAGGACCACGTGCCCGTCGAGGGTGCCGCGAATGGAATCGGCCACGGGATCGTTGTGGTCGTCCCCGTCCACCAGCACCGAGAACACGCCCGTGATGCTGCCGGCGCCGTCGAGGCCGGGCCCGGCCCGCTCGAGGAGGCGCGGCAGGTCCGAGAACACGCTCGGCGGATAGCCCCGGGCCACCGCCGGCTCGCCGGCCGCCAGCGCCACGTCGCGGGCCGCATGGGCGTAGCGGGTCACGGAATCCACGATGAGCAGGACGGAGTCGCCGGAATCCCGGAACGATTCCGCGATGCCCATGGCGAGCTTCGGGGCCTGCCGGCGCATCATCGGGCTCTCGTCGCCGGTGGAGACCACGATGACGGCGCGGGACCGGCTCGCCGCCATCGCGCCCTCCAGGAATTCCCGGACCTCCCGCCCGCGCTCGCCCACCAGCGCCACCACGACGCTGTCGAAGCCGGCGGCCCCGGCGAGCATGGCGAGCAGCGTCGACTTGCCGACGCCGGAGCCCGCGAAGATGCCGATGCGCTGGCCGAGGCAGAGCGGCGTGAACAGGTCGAGGGCGCGCACCCCGGTGCGCAGGGGCTTCGTGACCCGCGCCCGCTCCAGGGCCGGGGGCGGATCGGCGTCCAGCGGCACGGCGCGCGGTCCCGGCATCAGGGGGCCGAGCCCGTCGATGGGCCGACCGAGGGCATCGATCACCCGGCCCTTCCAGCTCGGCGCCGGGCGCAGGGTCGGGGGGCCGAGGCGGTAGGCGCGGGTGCCGATCCCGGCCTCGATCCGGCTGTCGAAGGGTTTCAGGGTGACGCCCTGCGCGTCCACGCGCACGACCTCGCCGATCTGCTCGCGACCCTGGGCCATGAAGCCCATCCGGTCGCCGAGGGTCAGGAAGGGGGAGACCCCCGCCACCCGGGCGGCGCTGGCGGTGACCTCCTGGATCGGACCGCCGACGCGCACCAGGGGCAGGGACTCGCGGCCCGTGGCGAGGGCCGCGCCGAGACGGTCGAGGACGTCGGGCATCGGCTCAGCCCTGCGGGCTCAGGGAGCGGATCGCCCCGGAAAAAGCATTCTCGGTCTCGGAGGTCAGCGTCGCGGCGCTCTCGAAGGCGCGCTGGATGGTGATGAGCTTCGTCATCTCCAGGACGGGGTTGACGTTCGCCCCTTCGACGTAGCCCTGCACCATGCCGATGCGGGTGAAATCCTGGACCGGGATCGCGGGCAGGCTCGTGCTGACGCCGTTCGGCTCGGCCCGGGCGAGCGTGCTCTTCGGGTCGAGGGTGAACAGCCCGATGGCGCCGACCTGGTTGGCGCCCTGCGCGACGCTGCCGTCGCGCCCGATGGTCGGCGGACCGGCCTGGGGGTCGAGGAGGATCGGCGCGCCGCCGGGGTCGAGCATCGGCTGCCCGGTGACGCTGCGGAGCTGCCCGAGTGCATCCATCGTCATGCGGCCGTCGCGGGTATAGACGGGCCCCTTGGCGCCGCGCACCGCGAACCAGGCATCGCCCTGCACCGCCACGTCGAGGGGGCTGTCCGTCTTGATCGTCGCTCCGGCGCGCTGCGAGATGTAGGTGTCGCCCGCGGAGGCGAAGGCGACCGCGCCCTTGCTCGCCTGGGCGAGGAGCGCGGTGAACTTCGTATCCTCGGCGCGGTAGCCGCTGGTGGAAAGGTTTGCGACGTTGTTGGCGACGGCGTTGAGGCGCTTTTCCATGGCGATCTGCGCCGAGAGCGCCACGTAGAGTCCGTTCTGCATGGCCCCTAGCTCCCCGAACGGATGCGCTGGAGGCTGAGGAGCAGGCTCGCGTCGAGGCCCTGCGTGGTGGAATCCGCGAACAGGTTCAGGACCGGCGCCGAGGCGGCGTTGTTCTGCGCATCCCAGATCGCGGTGAAGCGCTGCACGAAGCGATTCAGCTTGACCGGATCCTTGAAGCTCGCCAGCTCGACCCGCTCCTCGATGAGCGACGCCTGCCGGGCGATGCCCTCCGAGGAGGAGACGTCGGGCAGGCCGAGGACGGTCTTGACCACCTGCGACAGGGCCGGATCCCCCAGCACGCCGTAACCGGACGAGACGGTGGGCGCGATCCGGGCGAAGTACAGGGCCAGGCGCACGCCGGTGTCCTCGCTTCCCGCATCGGCCTCGAGGCTCTGGTGCAGGTAGGCGGCGGTGGTGTCCGCGGTGGCGGCCGCCAGGGTCGTCGTCTCCGCACCGTAGGTCTTGAAGTCGAAGGCCTTGGCGAAGGCGACGTAGCGGTCGTCGGCGAGGCGGTTGGCGAAGGCCGTGCGATCGCTCACGCCCTCGGTGAGGACCTTGCGCATGAAGGCCTTGGCGTAGGTCATGTCCTCCAGGCCGTGCGCCTTCATCGCGTAGGCGAAGAGGCGCCGGTCTCCGAGGAGATCGTCGATGGATTTCACCGAGCCGATCTTGGCCTCGTAATAGGCGGTCTCGCGGGCGACGTCGGGCTGCGCGCCCTTGCGCGCCAGGGAGGCGCCGAGGTCCCGGGCGATCAGACTGTAGCTAGTGAAGGTGGTCGTCATCGGCGGGGGCGATCGCTCCTGGGGCGCTGGGGCATGGCCGGGTCCCTTCGGCTCGGGCGGGGCTCGGCGCGGGGCCCGCGCTGTCTGGCCGGCGCGGTCTAGCCGGGGTGGCTTGCGGCGGGCTGGTGCGCGGCCGGCGCGGTCACAGCGGGGTGGGCCCGATGATGGTCTCGGAGGTGATCACGACCCAGCCCGACCCGGTGGCGCGGATGGAGAGAACCCGGCCGGCCCCCGGGAGGACGGCGCCGAGCACCACCTGGCGCAGGCCCTCGGGGCCTTCCACGAGGGCGGCTCCGTCGCTGACCCGGCGCAGCACGTAGCCGCGCGCGCCCGGCGCCGGCTCCGTGCGCGCCGCCGGCTTCGCGACGGGGTCGGGGAGCGAGCCCGTGGTGGTCGGATCGAGGTCGAGGGCGGCCTCCCGCGCGGGCGCGGCGTTGCGCCTCCAGGCGAACCCGCCGCTCAGGGCCGGCAGGAAGGGTTGGACCGAATAGGCGTTCGACGCCCCCAGGATGGAATAGGCGGCGAAGCTCCCCGACACCATGGCGAGCCCCAGGCAGAGGCCCACCACCATCCGCTCCAGGGCGGCGGCCCGGGTGCGACGCAGGATCTCGGCCCCCGTGGAGGGGCGAGCGTAGCCGGGCCGCCGCGAGACGGTGGGCGCCGTGAGATGTCGAGGAGAAAGCGGGATCATGGCCATCGCGTGAGAAAGCCGGCAGATGAGTCCGAACCCTTCCACAACATGGTTACCGAAGGGTTAATCCCGGACCTCGCGGGACCCGACCCATCGGGGTCCCCTCCCCCGGCGGCGGTCGTCCGCCGATCCCGACGCCTCCGGAGCTCGGGTCGGGATCCGTCGGGCCGGGCCGGAGCCCGGCCCCGCGTCGACAGGCCGGACCCGCGCTGGTAAGCCTCGGCCTTCATCGGAGGCGGACGGGGCGGCGATGGCGGATTGGCAGGAGGCGGTCTCCCGCGGGGATCGTCCCGCGCGCAGGCCGGTGCCGAAGCGCCACCGCGTGATGCAGCAGGGCCGCATCGTCCTCGGCCCCGAGAGCCTCCTGCCCTGCATCGTGCGCGACCTCTCCCCCCTGGGCGCGAGCCTGCGCCTGCCGCGCCCGAGGCCGCTTCCCGAGCGGTTCGACCTCATCATCGCGGGCCACGAGATCCGCACGCTGCGCGTCCGCCTGCGCTGGCAGCGCGCCGATTTCGTCGGCGTCACCTTCGATTCCGAGGGATAGCGCACGCCGACGCGCAGGCCGGTCCGGTATCGGGGAGCGCGTGCCTGCGGAGGCTCGGGACGGCGTCCCGGCGTACCCGGATCGGGACCGGCTCCGGAGCGCCGGGCATTCGCAGCCGCGCGGCGCATTCGGAAACAGGGCCCGGCGGCCCACCTTAAGCTCCTGATAAGGCGCGCCGTGCATAGTCGCTCCATCGACGAGCGAGGGTTCTGAAACAGAACAAACGTTCCTCGATGCGAACGCGGTGGATAGGTTTCGTGAACCTATAGACATGATGTCGCCCCACCGGTCCGGTGAAAATCCGGGATGTAGTCAGCAGACGACGAGTCTTCATCCATAAATCTCGTCAGCCTTCGAGCCTGCTGCGCGGCCACACGCACGAATTCCTTGTAATTCCTGTCAACCGGACATCCTCGCAATGACCAGCCTGCTGACCAACAACGCCGCAATGACGGCGCTGACGACCCTGAAGAGCATCAACACTCAGCTCGACGCGACCAGCAACCGGGTCTCGACCGGCCAGCGCGTCTCGAGCGCCGCCGACAACGCCGCCTACTGGTCGATCGCCACCACGGTGCGCACCGACAACGCTTCGCTCTCCGCCGTGAAGGACTCGCTCGGCCTGGGTTCGTCGTCGGTCGACACCGCCTATAACGGCCTCAACAGCGTTCTGTCCGACCTGCAGAACATGCGCGCCAAGCTCCAGACGGCGCTGCAGCCGGGCGTCGACCGCTCGAAGGTCCAGACCGAGATCGCCGCCATCCAGAACAAGATGAAGGCCACCGCCGATTCGTCCAACTCGAGCGGCCAGAACTGGCTGTCCGTGAATTCGTCCTCGGCGAACACGTCGTTCCAGGGCACGCAGAGCGTGGTCGCCGGCTTCGCGCGCGATCCGCAGGGCACGATCACCTTCTCGAAGGTGGCCATCGATGTGAACAGCATCAAGCTCTACGACGTGAACGCCACCAACATCACCACCGATGCCACCGAGGCGAAGGTCGTCGGTTCGACGGCGCTCACGGGGACGTCGGCCTTCACCAACGGCACCGTGGATTTCGTCGGTACGTCCGGCACGCCGCCTAAGCCGAAGCAGATTAATCTCAGCCTCGTTCTCGGCGACGGAACCAGCGCGACGATCAAGCTCGACAAGACCACGCTCGCGTCTACGGCAAAGGACCTCACGAAGGTCACCTCCGACGAGATGCTGAGCGCCATCAACAATCAGATCAGCGCGTCCGCCCTCAAAGACAAGGTAAGCGCCGGCCTCGACACGTCCGGTCGCCTGACCTTCCAGACGGCGTCGACCGGTGCCGCCTCACGGCTGACGGTTCAGAACGTGGCCGCTCCGCTGAGCACCAGTGACCTGACGAGCGCCAATGCCGTAGCGGACAATCTGTCGAGCTTCACGGGTACCGGCAACATCGCACTGACGATCAACTCGACGGTTTACAACGTCGCAAACACGGCCATCACGCCGACCGGAACCGGCGATCGGGCCAAGCTGCTTTCCGCGATCAACACAGCGATCGCAGCATCTGGCACGACAGCCGCTTACGACAGCACGAACAAGCTCGTCTTCACGAAGACGGATGGCGGCGCGCTGACGGTTTCCGCCGCGTCCACCGGCACCGCGCCCACCCTTGGCACCTTCACGGCCCCCCCCGCCTACACGCTCGCTGATATCGGCTTCGGTACAGCCACGGGAACAGCGGCAACCGCCGCCAAGGTGACCGCGGACAACAACTTCGCGGCGGTCGACCTGTCGGGCAGTCCCAAGGTCCAGGCTGGAGCCAATTACTCTGCGATCGACCTTTCCAATACCAACACCTTCACGTTCGATGTCAATGATGGCGCCGGCGCGGACCCGATCACGCTGAACAACGCGGATTTCGTCGGGCTCACAGCACCGACGGGTACGGCTGGAGCGGTGAGTGTCGACGACTTTGTCAGCCTCGTGAATGCGAAGCTGGCCACGGTCAGCACCGCGATTGCATCGAATGTCGGCGGCAAGCTGGTGTTCCAGAGCACGGGTGGCTCGGTGGCCATCAACGGGCTGGCGCCGGCGCTCGCTTCCATGGGCTTCTCCACCGCAGTCTCGGCCTCCGCGACGGCCGGTACCAAGACCTTCACGATCAACGACGGCACCGGCGACAAGACGATTTCGCTGGGCGCTGCGGATTACGCAGCCCTGACGACGAAGTCCTCGGGGGCCAGCGGGAGCCGTGCGGTGAATGGGGCCGACATGGCGGCTCTCATCAACCAGAAGCTGCAAGCCGCGGGTGTCAACGCGACCGTGGACTACGGCACGACCACGGCGAGCAGGCTGACCTTCAGCTCGACCGCGGCTGGAACAAGCGCCACCGTGACCTTGGGCGGCACGGACCTGGCGTCCTTGGGCCTGACCGCCAGCAAATCGGCGACCGGTCAAGCAGCGACCCAAGCGTTCAACGGGTTCGGAACGAATTCCGGCACCACGACCGGACAGGGCATCCTGGACTCCTCGGTTGGCGCATACTCGACGGCGGGCGCGGGCAGCTACTCGATCGCCAACGTCGACATCTCCAAGCTCGTCGGCACGAGCGGCGACACGGATCTGTCCGCGATCATCACCGCGGTGGACAAGGCCATCGCCAAGGTCACCGATGCGGGCACCAAGCTCGGCGCCGGCAAGACCCAGATCGACGGCCAGAAGTCCTTCGTGGACACGCTGATGAAGGCCAACGACCGCACCATCGGCATCCTCGTCGATGCCGACATCGAGGAGGAATCCACCAAGCTGAAGGCGCTCCAGACCCAGCAGCAGCTGGCCGTCCAGGCGCTCAGCATCGCCAACGGCGCGAGCCAGAACGTCCTCTCGCTCTTCCGCTAAGCGCGACCTCGCCCCCGGCCACCCGGGGGCGAGCCACGAAGAAAAAGGCCACGGCTCCGCGAGGAGGCGTGGCCTTTTTCGATTCCGGGAGGGAGTGGTCGGCGTCGGACGCGCGGGTCGGATCAGCCGACGAAGGTGTAGCCGGCCAGGCGCTTGGCCTCGATGGGATCGTAGCCGAGGCGCAGGCGCAGCTTCTTGCGCAGCTTGCTGATATGGCCCTCGACGACGCTCTCCTCCACGTCGCTGCCGTGGTCGGCATAGACCGCATTGAAGATCTGGGTCCGGCTGAGTTGGCGCCCGCGATGGCTCGCGAAGACCTCCAGGATGTGGCGCTCGCGCCGGGGCAGGATCAGGCTTTCCCCGTCGATCTCGGGGTCGCGTCCGTCCTTGAACACCGTGAGGCGGCCGCTGCGGTCCTGGGTGGCGGGCGCCTGCGCCTCGCCCCGGATGCCGCGTCGGCGGATCGCCTCGGCCCGGGCCAGGATCTCCCGGATATGGACGGGGCGGCGCACGACGTCGTCGATGCCGGCGGTGAAGAGGTCGAGGGTCTGCTCGAGGGAGCGGGTCTCGTTGAGGGCGATGATCGGCGCCGGGGACAGGCTGCGGATCGCGGCGGTGCGGGTCGCGCGGTCCGCGCATTCCCCGAGCACGATGCCGGTCACGGCATCGACCGGCTTACCGACCAGCCAAGCCAGGAAGGCATCGGCCTCCAGGCTGCGCGCGGGAACGTCCTGCGCACCGAAACCCGCCACGTACTCGGCAGCGACCGCCTGCCGCTCATCGACAACGATATACATCCCAGCGCCCCGCCGAAACCGAATGTTGTCGCAATCTCGCCGGGCGATCACCTTGGACACGGAGCGACTTCGATGTTCGCCCTTGGGATCCTGGTTTTGTTTGATCGTTACTGTGCGGCACCGGAGCTTTTTCAGTCGCTCCGGGCGCCGCCACCCGTTGATTTGCGTTAACAATGTTTCTTTGCGGAAATGGTTAATTTTGCTTTAACCCTCCTGGCATCCTGTGATCCCGGGCTGGCTTCGGGGGGACTCCGACCCGTCGAACGCCTTCGGGGCGCGCCCCTGTTGCAAACGCGCCACGCCGCGCCTCAGGCCGGGCGGGCACGTGCGGGGGTCGGAGCCAGCGTCTCGGCGAGGAGTTCGACCTGACCGACGAGGCGGCGCAGGCCATCGCTGTGCGGTGCCGCGGGCATCGGCGGCGGCGCGCCCTCGCCGCCGAGGTTCGCCAGGGTCGCGGTGATCCAGCCGCTCCAGGCCGCCAGCGCCTCCGGCTCCGCCGTCTCGACGGCGTAGCGCAGAGCCGTCAGCCGCGCCGAGATGCGGCGCAGGGTGGCGTCGGCCACCATCGCGGTTTCCACCTGCGGATGCCGCCCGGCGCGCGGCTGCTGCAGGGCCCGGGCCAGGGCGGCCTCGAGGTCGTTCAGCGCGAGGCCGGCGGCGCGGGCGGCCTGCGCGCGGGCGCCCGATGTCTCCGCCTCGTGCCCCGCGCAGAGGACCGCGCGGGCGAAGGCCGCGTGGGCTCGGATCGCCTTGCGCAGTTCCAGGCGCACCTGATCGGGCTCCCAGATCGGCCATAGCACGAGGGCGCTCCCCACGGCGATGAGGCCGCCGAGCAGGGTCAGGAGGGCGCGCATCCCGGCGACCTCCCAGGAGCCGTGGCCGGGTTCGACCACCTCCACGAGGAGCACGATCAGGGGCGTGAGGCAGGCGATGAAGACGCCGTAGCTGATCCCGCGCGCGGCAAAGCCGATGATGCTCAAGGGGAGGATCAGGGCGGCCAGGGCGAGCGGCGTGGTGGCGAGGCCCGCCAGGGCGGCACCGATCAGGCCGCCCAGCACCGTGCCGCCGATCCGCTCCAGGGCCCGCTGCCAGGTCGCGGCGTAGAACGGCTGCATGGTCAGCACCACCGTGATGGTGAGCCAGTGCGCGAAGGGACCGGACCAGACCAGGGTCGCCCACAGGGCCGGGGCCGCCACCGCGGTGGCCCGCACGGCGTGGCGCAGGTTGGCCGAGGCCAGGGTGAAGTGGGTGGCGAGCGGCCCGAGGAGGCGGGTCGTCAGCGGCAGGCTCTCCCGACCCATCAGGGCGCCGCCGGGGCGTTCGCCGCCGGGCGTCGAGAGCTTGGCCCCGATCCGGACGCGGTCGAGGATGCGTGTGGCCAGGTCGTTGAGCCCGCGATCATGGGCGAGGCGCCGCGCGCCCCGCGCGATCGCCCGCTCCAGGCGGGGCAGGTCGAGCACGCTGTCGTCGCGGATCGCCCGGGCGATGACGCCGAGCAGGGGGCGGAGCCGGCGCAGGAAGCGGCGCGCCATGCGGCGGCGGCGCGGGTCGGGCTCGTCCTCGATGAGGTCGGACAGGGCGATCAGGGCGGCGAAGATCTGTTCGGCGGCCTCCAGGCGGATCAGCGCCTGGGCGGTGCGGTCGGAGATGCGTGACCGGCTGCGGGCGAGGTCGACGATGACGAAGCGCGCCTGCTCGATGGCCTCGCGCACGCCGCGCCGGTGCGCCCGGGCGTGCCGGTCGAACGCCTGCACCTCGAAGGCGTGCCGGTCGAAGATCTGGCGGTGCCCGGACTGCAGCCCGGCCGGCCGGGTCAGGGAGGCGAGGTCTTCGAGGTCGTCGCAGAGGCGCGTCAGGCGACGCCAGACTTCGGCCACCGCGCGCTGGGTCGGCCGGTAGGGGTGCAGCCGCCAGAGGACGAGCGCGAGCAGCGTCGCCCACAGCCCGCCGGCCGCGAAGACGAGCCCGGCCTCCAGGGCCCCGCCGGGCGCGAGCGGCCGGTCGAGGGCGAAGCACAGCACGAGGATGAGGACGTTGCCGGCGGTCTGCGCCGGGACGCCCCAGACCCGCGCGTAGGTGCAGGCGAAGATGACGAGCCCGGCCAGCGGCACGACGAGGACCGGCCCCAGCGGCTGTATCAGCCCGAACAGCCCCCAGATCACCCCGCTGAGCAGCGAGAACACGGTGAGCACGAGGAGGCGGGCCCGCATCGGGCCCCCGGCATCGGCAAAGCACGCGAGGTTCGCGGCGAGCGCCAGGGTGAGGAGCGGAGGCCAGGGCACCCATTCGTGCAACAGGATGACGAGGCCGAAGGCGAGCGCCGCCCGCACGCCGTCGATGAGGCTGAGGCCGCGTGGATCGAGGCCGATGGGCAGGCGGGTGAGGTCGCGCCCGGGATCGGCCGGCGTGCCCCGTCCCCGCAGGAAGGCTGCCGCGCGCCGTCCCCGGTGCGGACCGGTGCCCGTCATGGGCGGAGGCGCCGGTCTGGGCTCGACGGGCGGAGAAGGCATCGCGGCACGGGGGGACTCCGCGGCGCATCCTGTGTGCGCCGCACCCACGATCTAGAACCATTCCCCGCGGCTCGGAACCGCCGGGGCCGACACGGCTGGCCTGCAGCCGGTGGCTTGAAGGCGGTGACTTGAATGCTGCGACTTGAATGCTGCGACTTGAATGCTGCGACTTGCAGCCGGCGGGACGCGCGCGCGGAAGGCAGGGCGATCGCAGAGACGGACCTGCGCGTTGAAAACCGACTTTCAGCCCCCCCTCGGGTCCGGGCTCGCCGACGGCGCCCCGGAATGACGGCGCGGTGCCGTCTGCAATCGCCCTGCGCGGAACGGGAGCCCGCCGCGAACCCCCGCCCTCGGAAACGGCTGGCCTTAGAACTTGCCGCCCAGGCCGACGCCACCGCCCTGGCTCATCTGGGGCGCGAGGCCGCCGGAGCTCGTCCGGCTCGTGGTCTCGCCCTCGATATCCTCCCGGCGGATACGGCGCTCCTCATTCGCTGCCGCACGCGTCTGGCCGCCCCCGCTGTTGGGCAGGTTGAGGCGCCGCGTCGGGGCGGTCTGCGCCACCGGCTCGTCGGCGTCGACCTGGGCGGCGCGCCCGCGCTGCGGACCCGGCACGGCGCCGCGCATCGAGGGCGGCGGGCCGATGTCGGTCTCGGGCATCACACCGCCGCCGCCGCCGAGCGCCTGGCACCCTCCGGCCAGGGCGGCGATGAGCGCGACGGCGCAGGCATGGGACGGAAGGGACATCGGGTCTGGTCCTCGATCATAACGGCTTTGCCCGCGGCAGGGCACGCGACGCATCTCATTGCCTCTCTACGACGCAGTTTTGGCGAAAACCAGGGATGTTGCCGTGCACAAGAGCATTGCGGCCACGCTTCGGGTGATGCGAGAGTGCCGCCGCCGAGTCGGGGCGGGTCGATGGCCGGTCCATTTCTTGCCCGCCTCGTCCCGTCGTCCACGGCGACCGCGCCCTGATCTTCCGTTCCGGCGGGCGGGGCTCGATCGCCGTTCCGTCCCGTCCCATTCTTGGCTCATCCACAACTTCGCCTTGGTCCCCGCGCAATGAGTCCGGCACCGCCCTCGGGTGGAACCTGCCGCTCAAGGTTGTCATTGTGTGAGGCCGGCGAGCCGCATCACTCGGGGAACGCGCGTGTTCAGAACTGTCCGGATGATCGCCACCGCGACGATCACCCTGTGGGCCGCAGCTGCGGCCGCCGAAGGCCCGGCGACCCCGGGCAAGGAACCGGTGCCGGGCACCGGTGAGGTGACGACGGGCTCGCCAGCGCCCGCCCTGCCGCAGGTCGCGCCGGTTCCGGCCGCGCCCCCGGCGCCGGTCCCCCCGGCCGCCGTGCCGCCCGTCGCGTCGCCTGTGGCACCGCCCGCCGGCCCACCCGCGCCGGCCCAGCCCGGGGTCGCCGGCACGCCCGCCACCGTGCTCGACACCCAGGATTACGAGGGCGTGCTCGGCAAGGCCGTGCGCAGTTCCACCGGCGAGGATATGGGCCGGATCATCGACATCATCCTCGACAAGGATGGCCGGCCGCGTGCCGCGATCATCGATTTCGGGGGCTTCCTCGGCGTCGGCTCGCGCAAGATCGCGGTGGACTGGCGGGCGATGCGCTTCTCCCAGGACGCCAAGCCGAGCCGCCTCGTGCTCCAACTCAGCCGCAACCAGGTCCGCGTCTCCCCCGAGTACAAGCCCGGCGACCCGATCGTGGTCCTCGGTCCCGCGAGCCCGGCAGCCCCGGCGGACGGCGATCAGGCCACCCCGAACGTTCAGGCTCCGGCGGCACCCGTCCAAGGGCCGGTCGCACCGCCCCAGACGCCTGCGGCAACCGTCCAAGGGCCCGTAGCACCGCAAGCGCCTGCGGCAGCTACCCAGACGCCTGCGGCAGCTCCGCAAGCACCCGCGGCCTCACCCCAAACGCCGGCCGCCGTCGCACCGGCCTCCCCCGCCACACCAGCCGACAAGCCGGCGGAGAGGTCGCCGGATCGATGACGGCACCGCTCCCGAAGAATCGTCGGGCCTTGAAACCCCGCGAGGCGCCGCGTCCGGACTTCCGGGCGCGTCCGCTCCCCCGTCGCGACACTCTGACGGACGACGCCCCGTCCGCGACGGCAGCGGAGGCTCCGGGCGACATGAAGGTCATTTCCCGCGCGAGCAGCCGGGGCCTCGACGGCTTCGCGTTCTTCGTGGCCAATCTCCAGACCGGCTTCGGCCCCTTCCTGGCGGTGTACTTCACCCAGGCGCAGTGGACGCAATCGGATATCGGCTTCGCCCTTACGGTCGGCAGCCTCGTCAGCCTGCTCGGCCAGGTGCCGGGCGGCGCCTTCGTGGACGCGGTGCGCTCCCGCCGGTTCGCGGCCGGCTTCTCCGTGGTCGCCATCGCGTTGAGCGCCTTCGCGCTCGCGATGTGGCCGAACTTCCTCGTGGTGCTGCTGGCCATGGCCGCGCATTCGGCGGCGAGTTGCATCCTGACGCCCGCCATCGCGGCGATCAGCATCGGCCTCGTCGGGCACGCCCGGGCGGGCGAGCGCCTCGGGCGCAACGCGAGCTTCTCGGCCCTGGGCAACGCGGTGGCCGCCGCCGGCATGGGGGCCTGCGGCTACTATCTCTCCAACGACGCGGTGTTCTACCTCACCGCCGCCCTGATGGTGCCCACCCTGATCGCCCTGTCCCGGATTCGGGCCGACGAGATCGAGGGGCCGGCCCGGACGAAGGCCGATCCGGAGGTGCCCGCGCCGCAGGCCGGCAGCGGTCTGCGCGCGCTGCTCACGAACCGGGCGCTGCTCTGCTTTGCCGCCTGCATGACCCTGTTCTTCCTCGCCAACGCGGCGATGCTGCCGCTGGTGGGCAGCATGCTCACCCTGCGGGCGAGCGAGACCGCGACGGCGCTGATCGCCGCCTGCATCGTGGTGCCTCAGGTGGTGCTCGCCGTCTCGGCCCCCGCCGTCGGGCGGGCCGCCGAGCGCTGGGGACGGCGGCCGCTGCTGCTCGTCGGGTTCGCCGCCCTGCCCATCCGGGGGCTGCTCTTCGCCTACGTGGACAGCCCCGAACTGCTGGTGGCGGTGCAGGTCTTCGACGGCGTCTCGGCGGCGGTGTTCGGCGTGATGGTGCCCCTCGTGGTCTCGGACGCCACCCGCAGGACGGGCCACTTCAACCTCGCGCTCGGCGCCGTCGGCACCGCGATGGGCATCGGGGCAGCCCTGTCGACCTCCCTGGCCGGGGTCATGGCCGACCGCCTCGGCAGCCACACGGCGTTCCTCGGACTCGCCATCGTGGGCTTTGCCGCCTTCGCGCTCGTGGCCCTGATCATGCCGGAAACGCGCCGCCCTCCGACGGCGTGAACCGCATGGGACGCAGCCTCCGCGGCACCGAATTCGCTTACCGCTCAAGCTGCGTTCAGGTTCGGCGGCTATAACGCGCAAACCTGCGCCGGACACTGCAACGCTTGGCCGCCCGTCGCGTTGCGCTTCCGGGGGGCTCGAGCTTCCGTCGCTGACGCGCACGGGAAACCAGGGTCCGCGAGGACTCTTTATTAGAGGTCTGTTCGCCCGCCAGCGGGTGGATACGCGAAACCGGGACGGTCACCGAGATGGAAGACCTCTGCGCCTATGCCGATCGGCCGTTCGCCTTCGTAGGACGCTATCTGCGCCGGCGCGCCCTGCCGCATGCCGTGATCCTGTGTGCGGTGCTCGGCGCCGTCGGCTTCTCCGTGAGCACGGACTACGCGCTCAAGGGCGTGGTCGATGCCCTGAGCAAGGGGCCGGATGCCGGCCTGATCTGGGGTGCGCTCGCGGTCCTCATCGCCTTCATCGCCGCCGACAACATGCTCTGGCGCGTGGCGAGCCTGGTGGGCTCCTTCACCTTCGTTGGGGTCACGGGCGACATCCGCCGCGACCTGTTCCGCCACATGACCGGGCACTCGCCCTCGTTCTTCGCCGACCGCCAGCCCGGCACCCTGGCCTCGCGCATCACCGCGACCTCGAACGCGATCTTCACGGTCGAGAACATGTTCGTGTTCAACGTGATGCCGCCCTGCGTCGCGGCCTTCGGCTCGATCCTCTATATCGGTACCGTCAACCTCACGATGGCGCTGGTGCTCGCCGGCATCTTCGCCGCCGTCGTGGTGCTGATGTTCAAGATGGCGGCAGCCGGCAAGCCGCTCCACCACGACTTCGCCGCGAAGGCGGCCTCGGTCGACGGCGAGATGGTCGACCTCGTGGGCAACATGCCCCTGGTGCGCGCCTTCTCGGCCTTCAAGCGCGAATATACCCGGTTCGACGGCACGATCGGGCGGGAAATGCGCTCGCGCCGCTCCTCGCTGCTCTACCTCGAGAAGCTGCGCATCGTGCACGCCATCCTCACCGTGTTCGCGGTGCTCGGCCTGCTCTACTGGGCCATCACCATGTGGGAGGCGGGGCAGGCGACGAACGGCCAGGTGGTCCTCGTCTGCACCCTCGGCATCCGCATCCTGGCCGCCACCCGCGACCTCGCGGTCGCCCTGGTCGATGCGACCCAGCACACCGCCCGCCTCTCGGAGGCGCTCCACACTCTGCTGCAGCCGCACGACCTCATCGACCACCCGGAGGCGGAGCCGCTCTCGGGCACCGGCGCCGAGATCACGTTCGACCACGTCGCCTTCGCCTACCCGGACGGGCGCAGCGTATTCACCGACTTCGACCTCGTCCTCAAGCCCGGCCAGCGGGTGGGTCTCGTGGGCAAGTCGGGGGGCGGCAAGTCGACCCTGTTCTCCCTGCTCCAGCGCTTCTACGACGCCCAGGGCGGCCGCATTCTCATCAACGGCCAGGACATCCAGCGCGTGACGCAGGAATCGTTGCGGGAGGCCATCACGGTGGTTCCGCAGGATGTCTCGATGTTCCACCGCACCCTGCGGGAGAACATCCGCTACGGCCGGCCCGACGCGTCCGACGAGGATGTCTGGAAGGCCGCCGCCGCCGCCCATTGCACCGATTTTATCGAGGCGCTGCCGGAAGGCTTCGACACCATCGTGGGCGACCGGGGCGTGAAGCTCTCGGGCGGGCAGCGCCAGCGCATCGCCATCGCGCGCGCCATCCTGAAGGATTCGCCGATCCTGCTCCTCGACGAGGCCACCTCGGCCCTCGACGCGGAATCCGAGGAGGCGATCCGCCACGCGCTCGCCAACCTGATGAAGGGCCGCACCGTCATCGCGATCGCACACCGCCTCTCGACCCTCAGGGATTTCGATCGGATCGTGGTGCTGGAGGGCGGACGCATCATCCAGGACGGCTCCCCGGACAAGCTGACCCATCTCGACGGCTTCTACCGCGAGTTGATGAAGAAGGAATCGATGTCGATGGCGCTGGCCGCCGCCTGATCCCGCCGATACGGAAACCGGGCGCTGGTCTGGGGCCGTCGCGGGCCTTCGAGACGACGCCGCCCCACGCACCGGGGCGCGTCAGGGTGCGTGCGTGATCCTCCCGAAGGCCTCGGCACCCGAGGGAACGGGCGTTCCTCGGACGCCGATCCGCCGCGTGCGCGGTTCAGGGTGAGACGACGAAGGTCTGCTCGGTGGAGATGGAGCGGTCCGAGCGCTTGTCCCGAGCCGAGAAGCCGAGGACGTAAGTGCCCGCCGGAATATCCGAGACCGCCAGATCGTAGTTCATGAAGAACTTCGGCTGGCCGTTCAGGAGGTCGCTCGCATCGACCACGAGATCCTGGTCGATGACGCCCTTCTTGCCCCACAGGATCTCGCCCTGCGGGCTCCGGACATCGACGTCGATGGCATAGCCGAAGCGCAGCTTGCCGCCCTCGACGGGAACCAGCGTCGCGCCGGTGGCCTCGAGATAGGTCAGGATCCGCTCGTTCTTTCCGAACGTGTTCGAGGCGCGCGTCGTGTACGATCCGAAGCCGTCCGCCTTTTCGGTGACGAACAGGTTCCTCGGCACGCGCAGCGGCGTCGGGGCTTGCGCCGGGGCAACCGGGGCCTCGCTCGCCGGCGCCTTCTCGGCTGCCGCAATCTTGTCGCTCGCAACCGTCTTCGGGGCCTCGGCCACCGGTGCGGCGCCGCCCGACCAGAAACTGGACTTGGCCGAACCCGTATCCGCCGGAACCTTGATGCTGCCCATGACCGCCGAGAGGGCGGCCTCGTTCGCCTCGCGCTCGTCCTTCGTGCCCCAGATGGTGATCAGCACGATTCGGTCGCGGCTGGCGTCAACGGTCACGAAATCCACGATGGTCTTCTCGGAGCCGGCGGTGGTGACGTAGCGCTGGACCCGGGCCGGGCTGCCGGCGACATCCAGCGTCACCGCGACCGGCTTGATGTTCAGGTTGACCTTTGCCTTCTTCAGGTAGGCCTTGCTGTCCTTCAGCAGGGTTTCGACGTCGGACCGATCCCCGTAAGCGATGTTGAAGACCAAGTAGCCGTCAGAGGCGACAGAATTGATCTCGTTTCCTTCCGCACTGACGTTCCAGTTGTCGGGCAGCGTCAGTGTTACGGCCGGACTCTTTACGGGAAGCGCATAGTCCTTGGCGTCTGCGGGTATGGCGAAGGAGGCCAGCAGGGCGAAAGTCAGCAGTCCACACTTCATGGTCGAGTCTCATCCGGGAAACCGGTCACGCAGAGGCGCTGACCAGAACCTCGCATTAGGAGACGGATATTGAATTTCTGTTCCGACCGACTGTTGTTCTCTGAATTATCCAGACACGTCATCCATTCACGGCGAAGAATCGATGAAGCGTATGAGGACAGGTCGACGGACCGGCGTGCTCCGGTGAAGCCGGAACCTGGAACCGTGAGTCGCGCAGGACCCGACGTCGTCGGCGCATTTATCGCGCGGGCGAGGCGGACGACCCATCCGTCAACCGCGGCGATGAGACTGCGCGCCGGTGCCGGGACGAGGGACGTCCCCATACCTCCGGCTCGTCGCTTCGGGGCCGCGCCTGCAACGTGCTCCCTCTCGTGAAAGAGCGGGGACCCGCGTCAGCCGTCTCGACCCTGTGAACCCATCAACCGGACGCCGTATCAGTTGTGCGACTGGATGAAGTTGCGGACCAGCGGGTAGGTCTGGCTCTCCCACTTCCGGCCCGAGAACACGCCGTAATGGCCTACGCCGGCCTGGAGATGGTGGCTCTTCATGTGGTGGGGCAGGCTGGTGCAGAGGTCGTGGGCCGCCATGGTCTGCCCGACCGCGCAGATGTCGTCGCGCTCGCCCTCGACCGTCATCAGTGCCGTCTTGCGGATCGCCCGCATGTCGATCGGGTCGCCGCGATAGGTCAGTTCGTTCTTGGCGAGCGTATAATCCTGAAACACGGTCTTGACCGTCTCGATGTAGAACTCCGCCGCCAGGTCGAGCACGGCGAAATACTCATCGTAGAATCCCTCGATCTGGCGTGCCTTCTCGGCCTCTCCGTTGGCAAGGTGCCAGAACAGATCGGCATGGCCCTGCACGTGGCGCTTGGCGTTCATCGAGACGAAGGCCGAGACCTGCATGAAGCCGGGATAGACCCGCCGGCCGGCGCCCTTGTGGCGGTCCGGAACGGTGGCGATGAGGTTCTTCTCGAACCACGCGATCGGCTTCGAGGTGGCGAGGTGGTTCACCGAGGTCGGGCTGACCCGGCAATCCACCGGTCCCGCCATCAGCGTCATGCTGCGCGGATGGGCGACGTCCTTCGACTCGGCCATGACGGCGGCAGCGGCGAGGGCCTGGACCGCCGGCTGGCAGACGGCGACGAGGTGGGCCCCCTCCCCGATCGCGCCGAGGAACTGCACGAGGTGGTTCACGTAATCGTCGAACCCGAAGGCCCCGGCGCTCAGCGGCACGTCACGGGCATTGTGCCAGTCCGTGATGTAGACGTCGTGGTCCGGCAGCAGGGTCCGCACCGTGCCACGCAGCAGGGTGGCGAAGTGCCCCGAGAGCGGCGCCACCACGAGGACGCGCGGCTGCTCGGTCTCGATGTCCTTCTTGAATCGCAGCAAGGTGCCGAAGGGCGTGGCGAAGGCGGCCTCCTCGGTCACCGGCACCTCGCGGTTGCCCACGGTGACGCTGTCGATGCCGTAGGCCGGGCGCGTGAAGGTGAGGCCGGCACGCATCATCATCCGGGCACCGGCGGACCACCAGCTCAGCGGTTCCCGGAAGCCGGCGGCGGTCCAGGGCGAGATCGCGTCGTGGACGACCCGCCCCCAGGCCCGCGTCTGCTCAGCCAGATCCGACTGGGCATCGAATGCGCGATACAGCATGCAACCCGAACTCCTGCGCGAACGGTCAGACCAAGGAAACGCCCGCGATGGACGGGTGCACCGGCCGGGGGCCGACGACGGGGCGCTACGCTGCGGCAGGTGGCTCTGGGACGCAACGGGCTTAACGTGTGATATCCTGCGGCTGTTGTGCGTATACATCACCGGAAAAGGAACGCGCTTCTGGGTGAGAGGAACCGGGCCGGCGGACGCGCGGCGGCCCGGGGTGGGGAAACGTTAATCGCCAGGTCCGGAGAAAAGGTCCCTTCCGCGCCGGTGCGGGCGTCGCCAACCGGAAACATCCTGCGTATCCTCCCGCGGCGACGGCATGAGTCTTGGATCACGGTGAGTCCTGGATCAAAGATCTCGGATGACGAGTCTCGGATCGCGCGGCGCGCGCTTCGATCATCAAGGCAGGTCTCACTCACTCGAACGTGAAGACCTCAGGGAGGGGAACATGCCTGCGGCGACGCTCACCATCTCAAGTCGCAACTACTCGTCCTGGTCGCTGCGGGGCTGGCTGGTCTGCCGGATGGCGGGCCTGGATTTCGAGACCGAGCTCCTCTCCGGCAACGACGCCTCCACCCGGGCCGAGCTCCTACACCTCTCGCCCTCGTTCCTCGTCCCGCGCCTCGTCCACGGCGAGATCATCGTCTGGGACACCCTGGCCATTGCCCAGTACCTCAACGAGATCCGGCCCGAGGCGGGGTTCCTGCCGCGCGACGCCGTGGCCCGTGCCCATTGCCGCTCGATCTCGGGGGAGATGCATGGCGGCTTCATCAACCTGCGCTCGGCCCTGCCGATGAACCTCAAGGCGCGCCACACCAACTTCAAGATCTTCAACGGCGCGCGCGGCGACATCGAGCGGGTCATCACCATCGTGGACGAGTGCCTGACCCGGTACGACGGGCCGTTCCTGTTCGGCGCGACGCCGAGCCTCGCCGACGCGATGTTCGCGCCCGTCTGTTCGCGCTTCCGCACCTACGACGTCGCCCTGTCGCGCAAGACGGCGCTCTACCGCGACACCATGCTGGCCTGGCCGCCGATGCAGGAATGGGCGTCCGACGCCGCGCGTGAGCCCGACGAGATCGAGGAACTCGACATGGAGTTCTGATCCGCCCCACCGGCTTCCCCGCGCGACCTCCGCGCACGTCCGAGCGGCGGGATCAGGCGGCGGCGGGGCGGTGGGCGGCGTTCGCCGCCGAATCCTGGGGGGCGGCCGGGTGGGCGGCCGCACGCGGCAGGTCGATCCGGGCCGTCAGGCCGCGCGGGCTCCGGTTGCGCAGGGTGAAGCGGCCCCCATGCGCATCGACGATGGCCGACACGATGGAGAGGCCGAGGCCGAACCCGCTCGCCGTGTCGAGGTTGCGCGCCCGGTCGCCGCGCACGAAGGGCTGGAGCATCATCTCCCGCTCCGCCTCAGGAATGCCGGGTCCGTCGTCGCTGACCTCGACGGCCACGCCCTGCTCGGTCTGCAGCACCGCGAGGCGGGCGAGACCGCCGTACTTCACCGCGTTGTCGACGAGGTTCATGATCGCGCGCTGCAGCTCCTCCGGCCGGCCCTGGACCAGCACGTGGCGGGTCTCGGCGACCCGGACGTCGGCCCCGATATCCGCAAAGGCGTCGGCGACGGTCTGCACCACGGAGGCGAGGTCGATCAGCGTCCGGGTCGCCGTCCTGCCCGCCTCCGGGCTCTGGCCGTCCCGCACGAAGGACAGGGCCGCCTCCACCAGGCCGTTCATCTGGTCGAGGTCGCGCAGGGTCATGGCGCGGGCGTGGTCGTCCTCGATGAACTCGGCGCGCAGGCGCAGGCGGGTGATGGGCGTGCGCAGGTCGTGGCTGATGGCGGCCAGCATCTGCGTGCGGTCATCGACGAGGCGGCGCACGCGGGCGCGCATCCGGTCGAGGGCGCGGGACAGGGCCACCACCTCGCGCGGCCCGTTCTGGGGCAGGTCCACGAGGTTCATGCGGGTGCCGAACTCGTCCGCGGCCTCCACGAGGCGCGCCAGGGGGGCGGTCAGCGCCCGGGTGGCCCAGAGCGAGATCAGCGAGACGGCCACGGCCAGGAACACGAAGGTGAAGATGACGGCGCCCTGGCGCATCGGGGGCCGGTCGTCGTCCGGCACCAGGGCCGAGAGCCGCGCGCCGCCCGGCGTCGTCATGCCGACCCGAACCCCCGAGGCCGCGTCCGCGGGCCGTCCGGCCGACCACAGGTCGGTGACGGCGAGCGGCCGCCCGAACCCGTCGCGCAGGCGCTGGACCATGGGATGGTCGCCGATCCGGTCGCCGCCGGCGGTGCCGGCGCCGCCGGCCTCGGGAAGGCTGCCGTCCCAGGCCTGGAGGCGCAGGGTCGGCAGCATCCGGGCGGCGTTGGCGAGCAGCGTCGGACGGTCGGCCGCGGCGGCGGCGTCGAGGAGCCGGGCGACCGTGGCGAGACGGGTCGCGGCCACACCCGGATGGTCGTCCGGCCGCCAGGGCTCGCGAAGGGTGAAGAAGGCCAGGGTCGCGAGGGCGTGGGTGAGCACCACCGCAGCGACGATGAGCAGGGCGATCTGGCCGCCGACGCTCGACGGCTTCAAGGCGCGCAGGCGGGACTTCATGTCCGCGTGACCGTCATGTGCGCGTGACCTCAGGCGTGAAGAGGTAGCCCCCCGAACGGATGGTACGGATGATCTCGGGGTTGCGCGAATCCGGCTCGATCTTCTGCCGGATGCGGCTGATCAGGACGTCGATGCTGCGCTCGAACGGCCCGGCGGCCCGCCCCTGCGTCAGGTCGAGGAGCTGGTCGCGCGAGAGCACCCGGCCCGGGCGCAGGCAGAGCGCGTGGAGCAGATCGAACTCCGCCCCCGTGATGGCGATGCGGGCCTCCTCCGGGCTGAGGAGCTGGCGCAGGGAGACGTCGAGGGTCCAGCCGAGGAAGTGCAGGCGGCGCACGCCTTCCTCCGTCTCGGCCTCCGTCCCGCCCCCCCGCCGCAGGATGGCGCGGATGCGCGCGAGGAGCTCGCGGGGGTTGAAGGGCTTGCCGAGATAATCGTCCGCTCCGATCTCGAGGCCGACGATCCGATCGATCTCCTCGGCCTTGGCGGTCAGCATCAGGATCGGGATGCGAGATGTGGCGCGCAGGCGCCGACACAGGCTCAGGCCGTCCTCGCCCGGGAGCATCAGATCCAGGACCAGGAGGTCGACGCGGGCATCGGCGAGGACCTTGTCCATGGCGACGCCGTCGCCCGCGAGACTGACGCGGCACTCGTTGGCCCTGAGGTAGCGGGCGATGAGGGCACTGATCTCGCGGTCATCCTCCACGAGGAGGATGTGGGGGTGGGGGGTGGTCGTCATGGCCGTGACTATGACCCGCCCGGCGGGTTCTTCGTAGAGCCGCCGCGACCGGAATTTGTAACCGCCTGTTTCGCGGCGCCGCCCCCGAGAATACCGGAAACACCACGGCATCATGGATTGCCGGCGCGCGCACGGATTCCTATGTCGGGTCGCAAGGCGCCGGCCCCGTGGCCGTCACGGACGGATGGCGGCCTCACTGCTGCGGGAGACGACGATGCAAGGCTCGAACCGGCTGTTCGACGATTTCGCCCGCCTGATGACCGACGCCGCCGGAGCGGCGCAGGGCGTGCGCCGCGAGGCGGAGACGGTGTTCAAGGCCCAGATCGAGCGGCTGATCCGCGACATGGACATCGCGTCCCGCGAGGAGCTGGACGTGCTGCGCGACCTCGTCACCGCCCTGCGCAGCCAGAACGATGCGCTGGCGGCCCGGATCACGGCGCTGGAGGCGAAGCTCGGCTCCGAGCCGGCGGCCGGAACGAGCGAGGCCATCTGATTCAAGGGCGATTCGCGCGGCACCAGGGGCGGGGCTCTTGTACACAGGAAGGAACGGTGGACGGTCGCTTTCCTGTTCACCGGGTTCGCGGTTCGCTTTGAAACGCGAGTCCGGCGCGGTCTATAGTGGGTCATGACCTGATTCGCCCTCGACCCGAACCGCCCTGGACCGAACAGAATCGCCGCTCGACGCGTCCGGTCCCGGATGTGCTTGGGTCGGGTTCGGAACATGGCGTCCCGGTCGATCGACCGACGTTCACAACGACTTCGCCGATCCTGCCCGGATCGACACATTGGACCGCCATGACCCAACTCCACATCGAAGATCACGACCGGCACGAGCACCCCCTCGACATCGTCGAGCGCCTCGCGTCGCTGCGCGACTGGATCTTCGACCGGGCCGAGACGGACGAGATGTCGGTCTCGGTCGCCGGGCGCTGGGCCGATTACCACGTCGCCTTCACCTGGATCGAGGATGTGGAGGCGCTGCACGTCGCCTCCGCCTTCGACCTCAAGGTCCCGGAGCGCCGCCGCACCGAGATCCTCAAGCTGGTCTCGCTCGTCAACGAGCAGCTGTGGGTCGGGCATTTCGACCTCTGGTCGACGGACAACGTGGTGATGTTCCGCCACTCCCTGCTGCTGACCGGCGGCGCGGCCCCGACGCAGGGGCAATGCACGATGATGCTGAAATCCGCCGTCGATGCCTGCGAGCGCTACTATCAGGCGTTCCAGTTCGTGCTCTGGGCGGGCAAGCCGGCCCGCGAGGCTCTGGACGCCGTGCTGTTCGAGACCGAAGGCGAGGCGTGAGCACCGCCGCCCTCCCCGCCTCCCTCACCCTCGTGGGCGCCGGCAAGATGGGCGGCGCCATGCTCGCCGGCTGGCTCGCGGGCGGGCTCGACGCGAGCCGCACCACGATCCTCGACCCGCAGGCCTCGCCTGAGATGCGGGGGCTCTGCGCCGAACGCGGCCTCGCCCTCAATCCCGACGCCCCCCCGGTGACGGAGGTCCTGGTGCTGGCCATGAAGCCGCAGGGCCTCGAGGCGGCAGCCCCCGCCCTCGCCCCCCTCGTCGGCCCCGACACCCTGGTGATCTCGATCCTGGCGGGCAAGACCGTGGCCAACCTGCGCGAGCGCCTGCCCGGCGCCCGCGCCATCGTCCGGGCGATGCCCAACCTGCCCGCCAGCATCGGCCGGGGCGCCACCGGCGCCGTGGCGAGCGCGGAGGTGGCCCCGCGACAGCGGGCGCAGGCCGACGCCCTGCTCGCCAGCGTCGGCCTCGTGGAATGGCTTGACGACGAGGGGCTGATCGACGCGCTCACCGCCGTCTCGGGCTCCGGCCCGGCCTACGTCTTCCTGCTGGCCGAAGTCATGGCGCAGGCCGGCGTCGCGGCCGGGCTGCCGCCCGAGATGGCGGCGCGGCTTGCCCGCTCCACGGTCGCGGGCGCCGGCGCGCTCCTCGAGGCCAATCCCCGCGACGCCGGCCTGCTGCGCCAGGACGTCACCTCGCCGGGCGGCACCACCGCCGAGGCCCTGGCGGTGCTGATGCGCGCGGGCGGCCTGCCCGACCTGATGCGCGAGGCCGTGGACGCGGCCCGACGCCGCGCCGGCGCGCTGTCTGGCTAGGCCGGACCTAACCGATGCGGTCCCCCGACCCTACATGGGGGCCAGATTGGACGAGGATCGAACGACCATGGCCAAACGCCCCGGCACCGACATGCCCGACGCGACCACCTCCGAGACCCCGCCCACGGAGGCGCCCGCCGCCACCGCCAAGACAATTCCGCCGCGCGAGGCCGCCGTCGAGGCGCTGATGCGGCTCGCCGCCGAACAGCCCTGGAACGACATCGAGATCGGTGACATCGCCCGTGAGGCGGGCCTCAGCCTGGCCGAGTTCCGCGAGCTCTTCCCTTCGAAGGGCGCGGTGCTCGGGGGCCTGTCCCGCATCATCGACCGGGCCGTGCTGGAGGGCGACACCTCGGATCTGGCTGACGAGCCCAGCCGCGAGCGCCTGTTCGACGTGCTGATGCGCCGCCTCGACGCGATGACGCCCTACAAGGACGCCCTGCGCCGGATCTCCTACGCCCTGCGCGGCGATCCGCTCTCGATGCTGGCGCTGAACGGCGTCGCCCTGAACTCGCATCGCTTCATGCTCGCGGCCGCCGGCATCAACACCGAGGGGCCGCTCGGCCGCCTGAAGCTGCAGGGTGTGGTCATCGCCTTCGCCCGCACGGTGGAGGTCTGGCTCGACGACGACGACCCGGCGCTCGCCCGCACCATGGCCCGCCTCGACAAGGAAATCCGCAACGGCGAGCGCTTCATGGAGCGCGCCGACGATGCCCGCCGCCTGACTGCTCCGTTCCTGGCGCTCGGCCGCTCGCTGCTGGAGCGCGGCAACCGCTCGCGCCGAGGGCGCCCCCCGGAGGACACTCGCAACGAGGATGCGGGCAACCCGCTCGGCGGCGACCCGGCGGCGGCGATCTGAAGACCGGCGCGACGGGCCCCTAGGGTTCCGTCGCGGCCGCCCCCTCGCCGAGATGGACCGCGAGCCAGATCGTGGGTCGATCGGGAGCGGTGAAGGTCACGCGGTGAACGGTGCCGGCCGGGATGAACAGGTGGTCGCCCGCTCCCAGCACGGTTTCGGTGCCCTGCATCGCCACGCGCGCCGCGCCCGCGAGCAGCAGCACCCACTCGTCATGGTCCTGCCGGTAGGGCTGCTCGGCGGGCGTGGTCTGCCCGTGTGAGACGATGCGCTCGATCCGGCATCCGGAACGCGCCAGGAGTTCGGTAAAAACCTCACCGGCCGAGGCGTCGGGAAGATCGGCGAGCAGGTTGGCGACGGTCATCCGGCGAGCCTCAGGCCGGCGGATCCGGTCGCGCCGGTTCCACGATCACGGTCGGCGGCGTCGCCCCCGCTCCGCCGAGGACGTCGCGCAGGGCCTGCGCCGGCAGGCGGTCGGGGCGAGCCCGCGCCTCGCGGACCGTGCCGTCCGCGTTCCACTCGCGGGCGACCTCGGCCACGGCGGCGCGGTCGATGAAGCCGTGGTCGGCGGCGTGCTCGGCCATGGCGAGGCTGTCCGCGGCGAGGACCAAGCTGCTGCCGGCGGCCTCCACGGCTTCGGCCAGGAGCGCAATCTCGTGGACCCGATCCGCCCCGCGCGAGACGTTGCGGATGTAGACCGCCGCGACCCGGCCGGGATGGGCGGCGACGATCTGGCCGTAGACCTCGGGATCGTGCTGTCCGCTGTCGCCGATGAGGATGAAGGGCAGGTCGTGGTAGAGCGTCAGCATGCGCTCGATCAGCTCGCGCTTGTGGTCCTCGGCCCGGCGCGGCAGCGGGCGCGTCCAGGAGAGACCCCATTCGCGCAGGAACATGACCGGCCCCACCGGGATCCGGTGCATGGCGAAGAATTCGCTCAGCATGTCGTAGAGGCCCCACGGCGCGCGCGAGACGTAGAGCATCGGGTTGCCCTCCGCGCCGCACGGGCCGGCATAGAGCGCCCGGTACAGGGCCGCGGCGCCCGGGAAGGCGACGCGATTTTCGGCATCTTCCACGAATAGGCGCCAGAGCATCTTGAGCTTGTTGGCGACGCCCGTGTGCATGATCGTGTCGTCGATGTCGCTGATGATCACCCGCCGGCACTGCGCGGAGGGGATGAAGACCCGGCCCTTCGCACGCACGGGCTCCGGCCCGGCGAGGTCGAGTTCCATCGTGTGCCAGGAGGCCTCGGGAGGGCTGGGCAGGCGGGGGTGGAGGTGGACCCGGAAGTAGCCGTCCCGGTCGGTCACGACCTCCTCGGTGCAACCGAAGAACCGCGCGGTGAGCACCGCGCCCGCCACCGAGCGGCGGGTGATGCGCCGCCGGATGTCGCGCAGTTCCGCCGCCCAGCCTTCGTCCGCCCCGGTGGCGGCCCGCTGCGACTGACGGAACACCCGGCCGATCAGGAAGACCTCGTCGCGCGAGCCGTAGCCGCGATAGGTCTCGACCACCGTTCCGGCCTTGCCCTGGGACCGGCGTACGGGCTTGGCGAGGAGCCGCAGGGCACGCAGGGCGCCCTTGGCGAGGCGGGCGGTTCCCCGTCGCGTGGTCATCGGTTCGTCGTCATCGGTTGCGGCCTCGCTCGTGCGGGTTCAATGCTCGGGGCCGACGAAGGTTCGGCCCGTCGCGCCACCGGACGACAGGACGATCACGGAGCTGTGGACCGGGCGCGCCAAGCCGTCGCGCGGACGGAACCCGGCCCCCGCTCCCCGGTTCACGCCGGCACCCTGCGTTCCGGGGTGGGCCACAGCGTTGAGTTTCCATGCACCTCCCCACCGACGACAGCGGACATCCGCTGGCTCTGGCGTTCCAGGACTTCATCCGCAGCCAGCCCTTCCCGTGCGTCGGCGCGAAATCCGCCCTTTCGAAGGGCCAGATGAAGATCGTGGTGGCGCGCAGCATCGCGTCGGGCTGGGACGATCTACGCCTCTACCCCGCGCTCCTCGCCTTCATCTGCCGCTACCGCGCCAAGCCCGAGCTGTTCCAGAGTTTCGCCGTGGTCTTCGAGGGTCCCACCGAGATCGGCGAGGAGGCCTTCGAGCGGTATCTCTGGGACCGTCTGCAATCCCTGTCGGACAAGGACGCGTTCCTGGGGCAGCGCTACGATGCGCGCGTGGCGCCGGACCCGAACGATCCGCACTTCTCGCTGTCCTTCGGCGGCGAGGCCTTCTTCGTCGTCGGCATGCATCCGGGCGCGAGCCGCCCGGCCCGGCGCTTCGCGCACCCGGTCCTCGTATTCAACCTGCGCGCCCAGTTCGAGCAGCTGCGGGCGGAGGGACGCTACGAGAAGCTGCGCGCCGCGATCCTCTCCCGCGACGAGGCGCTGGCGGGCTCCGTCAACCCCATGCTGGCCCGGCACGGCGACGCCTCGGAGGCGCGCCAGTACAGCGGCCGCGCCGTGGCCGAGGACTGGGTCTGCCCCTTCCGGGGCCGCAGCACGGAGAGCCGCGATGCCGCCTGAGCCCGAGATCCCCGTCACCCACGAGACCCCCGTCACCCACGAGATCGCCGTCACCCACGAGATCGCCGTCACCCACGAGATCGCACCGCGTTCCGGCGTCGCCTTCACCCTCGACAAGGGTCAGCGCCTGACCGTGATCGACCCGCAGGGTGAGCAGGTGGCCGACCTCCTGGCCTTCGTGCGCGGCGACCTCGACGAGGTGATCTCGTCGGGGCGGACCCTCGACTACGCCAGCCGGATCTACCTGACCATGGGCGACCCGATCTACTCCAACCGCTCGAACGTGCTGCTGCGCATCGTCGCGGACACGGTGGGGCGCCACGACTTCCTGCTCACCCCCTGCTCGGCCGACACCTTCCGGATCATCTATGGCGATACGCATCCGCATCGGGGCTGCTTCGGCAACCTCGCGGCGGCGCTCGCGCCCTACGGCGTCGCCCCCGACCGGATCCCGGTGGCCTTCAACGTGTTCATGAACGTCACGGTGGATGGCGGCACGGGCGAACTGAAGGTCGAGCCCCCGTTGAGCCGGGCCGGCGACCACGTCACCTTCGAAGCGGAATGCGACCTCGTGATCGGGCTCACCGCCTGCTCCGCGCTGCAATCCAACAACAACAGCTTCAAGCCGATCCGTTACCGCATCGACCCGGCCCGCGCCTGAGACGGGTGCCGCCGGGGCGCCCGCCCGTGCTATGGGCGGCGCCCGGAAGCCCGGTGCCGCCCATTCCTGTGGGCGGTGCGTCGTGAACAGGTCGAAGCGAGCCCCATGCGAACCATCGTCTATGCCGACGGCGGATGTGACCCCAATCCCGGCCCCGGTGGCTGGGGTGTCGTGATCGAGGCCGAGAGCGGCCGGATCGAGCTCTGCGGGGGCGAGCGCGCCACCACCAACAACCGCATGGAACTGACGGCGGCGATCAACGCCCTGCGCCACTTCCCCGAGGGCGCGCAGATCGAGATGCGCTGCGACAGCCAGTACGTCATCAAGTCGGTGACCGAGTGGATGCGCGGCTGGAAGGCCAAGGGCTGGCGCACCGCGACCGGCCCGGTGAAGAACGTCGAGCTGATGCAGGAACTCGACGGGCTCGCCGCCCGCCGCGACGTGCGCTGGACCTGGGTCCGGGGGCATACCGGCGAGGTCGGCAACGAGCGCGCCGACCGCCTCGCGGCCCAGGGGCGGCGCGAGACCCTCGGCCTGCCCCCGCGCGCGGAGGGTGGGCCGACACCACCGACCGGCACGGCCGCCTTGCGGGGCACGGCCGCCCTGCGGGCAGCGGCCTCCCAGGGGGCATCGCCCGCCGCCCTGGCGACGGCCCCGGCCGAAGCCGAACCGGCGGCTCCGGCACGCACGAGTGCGATCCCCCTCGACCTCGGCCTCGGACTGGACGTCTCGCGGGCGGCCAAGGCCGCCGGCCTGACCCCGCAGGCCTATGTCGAGCGGGCGGTGCGCCTGGCCCTCGACCTCGGGGCGGACGGGTTCGAGCGTGCCCGCGCGGAGGCCAAGGGGTCTGCAGAGGCCAAGAAGTCCACAGGGAACGGCGCCGCCGAATGAGCGAACCGGGCGAGGACAGCGGGGCGCGGCTCCCGGCCGGATTCTTCGCCCGCCCGGCGCCTGCGGTGGCCGTCGACCTGATCGGCTGCGAGGTCCAGGTGACGGGTATCGGCGGGATCATCGTCGAGACGGAAGCCTACGACGCCTCCGACCCGGCCTCGCACAGCGCCAACGGGCCGACCCGGCGCAACGCCAGCATGTTCGGCCCTTCCGGCCATGCCTACGTCTATCGCTCCTACGGCATGCACTGGTGCCTGAACTTCGTCTGCGAACCGGGCGGCGCCGTGCTGATCCGGGCCCTGGAGCCGCGCGCGGGGACGGCGGCGATGGCGGAGCGGCGCGGCACCCCGGACCCCCGCCTGCTCTGCGCCGGCCCCGGGCGGCTCTGCCAGGCCCTGGGCATCACCGGCGCGCTCGACGGTGCGCCCCTCGACACGCCGCCATTCCGGCTCACGCGTCCGGCCTTCGCCCCCGCCTGGATCGCCGACCGGCGCATCGGCATTTCGCGCGGGGTGGAGACGCCCTGGCGCTTCCTGCTCGCGGGCTCCCGCGCGGTGAGCCGCCCGCCCTCGCGCCATGCGACGCCGGGGGTGGTCAGCCTCACGCCGCCCGGACGGTCGCCAGGAAGCGGCCGACCTGCCGGTTGAGCGCGTCGGACTGGGCGGCGAGGTCGGCGGCCGAGGTCAGGACCTGGGCGGTGGCGCCGCCGGTCTGCTCGGCCGCGTGGGCGACGCCCGTGATGTTCTGGGTGACTTCGCTGGTTCCGCAGGCGGCCTGCGCGACGTTGCGCACGATCTCCTGGGTGGCGGCCCCTTGCTCCTCCACCGCCGCCGCGATGCTCGTGGTGACCTGGCTGATCTCCCCGATGCGGTCGGAGATGGTGCGGATCGCCCCCACCGCGTGACCGGTCGAGGCCTGGATGCGCCCGATCTGCTCCTCGATCTCGTGGGTGGCCCGCGTGGTCTGGTTGGCGAGTTCCTTGACCTCCGCGGCCACCACCGCGAAGCCACGGCCCGCCTCGCCGGCGCGGGCCGCCTCGATGGTCGCGTTGAGCGCCAGCAGGTTCGTCTGGCCGGCGATCGTGGTGATCAGCGCCACGACGTCGCCGATCCGGGTGGCCGCCGTGCTGAGATCCTGCACGAGGCCGGCGGTCTGGGCTGCCTCCTCCACCGCGCGCCGGGCGAGGCTGGCGGAACCGTCGATCTGGCGTCCGATCTCCTGCACGGAGGAACCAAGTTCCTCGGCCGCCGCCGCCACGGTGCCGACGTTGGAGGCCGCCTCTTCCGCCGCCGCCGCCACGGCCACGGATTGCTCGGTGGTGCGGGACGCGGTCGCGTTCATGGTCTCGGCCGTCACCTGCAGCGCGCCCGCCGAGGCCGAGACGGTGGCGATGATCGAGCCCACGGCCGATTCGAAGCCGTCTGCGAGTTCGTGCAGGGTCCGCTGGCGCTCGGACGCGGCAGCGGCCTCGGCGATCTGCTGGCGCTCGGCCTCCTCGGTCGCCTTGCGGGAGACGAGGGCCCGGATATCCTCGACCGCGCGTCCCACCGCCCCGACCTCGTCGCGCCGTTCGCGCCCCGCGATGGTGGCGTCGGCGTCCCCGCTCGCCATGCGCCGCAGGGCATCCACCAAGCGGCGGATCGGCCGGGTGATCCCGAAGACCGCGACGATGCCGGCGGCGAGGAAGCCCGCGAGCAGGCCGAAGCCCCCGAGGAGCAGGGTGTTGAGCCGGGTCTGGTCCGTCATCTCCGCGAGGTCGCGCGCGCCTTCGTCGACGAAGGTGCGGATGTCCCGGCCCATGGACGTCCCTTCCGCCACCATGGCGTCGAAGGTCGGGTCCACGTTCCGGTGCAGCAGGTCGAGGGCCTCCGTCTTCAGGCCGCTGCTCGCCAGGGTGCGGGCCTCCGAACTGTCGGCGACGAAGCCGTTGACCTTCTGCTTGAGCGCATCGATGCGCGGCGCGAAGCTCGGAGCCTCGTCCCGCAGGGAGGCCAGGACCGTGTTCAGCCGCTCGCTGGCCTCCTCGAAGCCCTTGTCGGTCCTCTGCATGCCGGCCGGCGTCGTCTCCACGATGTTGCGGACGTTGAAGTAGCTCAGCGTGAAGATCAGCCGATTGACCGTCCGCAGGTCCGCGATCGCCTTGGTGTCGTGGTTGAGGAAGTGGGCATAGGCGCTGTCGATCGCCGCCATGCGGGACGTGGCGTACCACAGGCACCCACCGACGATGACGCCGATGAGGACGACGACGCTGGTCAGCTTGGTGAGGATGCTGAATCGCGAGAGGAGGCGCAAAACCGTTCTCCGAAAGATCTGTCATGCCTCTCTGGCAGGCATGCTTTAAATTCGAGCTAAGATCTTAGTTTTCCCCATGCTCTCGTCGTAACGTCCAGGCCAATGCAGGATATCACCTTCATCGCCACGTGATATCAGCTCTGCAGGACGGGAATCGGAGCGATATTTCCGGACGAATACGCGGCCACTGTCCGGGATGTCTTGACCAGACGTGGAGCCAATCCCGCGAATGTGATCGAAAATCGGGCGCAACGGATATGGGTCCGACCGGCTGCAGGTCCTGAAAACGGGGCACCGATCAAAAAAACCCGCCTCGGCGTGAGCCGGGCGGGTGATCAGGTCTTCGAGCTTGGGTCGCCGGGTCAACGGGCTCGCGGCCGCCGGGTTCCCGCGCATCCCGCTTCGACGGGGCTGCCCGTCACGCGGTGAACCGGCAGGCGGCCTCGCCGGTTGGGTTGGGCGGCCGATGCCCACCGTCACGGGGCTGCGACGGCCCCCAGGAGAACACCGATGCCGGCGATGGACGACCGCAAGAGCCAGTACGTCAGCGAGCGCGACCGGCTGATCCGGGAACTCGAGGCCCTTCGCAGCGAGCCGCATCCGGAGGAGCGGCAGTTCGCGGATGGCTACGCGCTGCGGGACACCACCGCGAGCACGATGGAGGGCCTGCGCCTGCGCATCCGCGAGCTCACGGGCCTGATCGAGCAGATCGAGAGCGGGGACGCCTGAGCGTCGAAGCCCGTGAAGGGGGCGTGGCCTGTCGGGCGAATCGTCCGAGCCCGATAAAATGAGCCCGCGCCGACGGATGTCGCGCGGGCAGAGGTGTTTCGAAACCTTGGAGCCCCCGACGCTAACCGCCGGAAAGGCCGGTCACATCCCCTTTTTGGGGGATGGCGGCTGCCCGCCTTCGCGAAGGCCCGACCGCACGCGCCGACGCGCGGCCGAGATGCGTCGTTTTGGCAACATCCGCCTCGATTTCCGCATGCGCCGGATGCGGACAAATTGCCTCTCAGCGAACGTCGTTTATATCGGCGCACCGGCCAAGGGGGGCTTTACGATGACACGCAGGCATCGCGGCGAGCGCGCACGCCGCGGCCCCGTCGCGCCCGCGATGCTGACCCTGGCGAGCCTCTGCGTCAGCACCGGCGCCTGGAGCGCGGACCTCGCCACCCCACGCGCCGTCGTCCCCGCCTTCGTCGACTGGTCCGGAGGCTATCTCGGCATCCAGGGCAGCGCCGGCAACGCCTACGGCGCCTACGACTTCAGCAACACGAGCATCGGCGGACGCTCGCTGCCGTCATTCCGGACCGGGGACGCCACCGGGCGGGCCGACCTCAGCCGCAACGCGACCACAGCGGTCGGCGGCCTGTTCGGGGGCTACAACTGGCAGGATGGCCCCTGGCTCTACGGCATCGAGGCCGACCTCTCGGCGGCCAATCTCAAGCGTCCGGTGGCCTTGGGCGCATTCGGCGACGACACCACGGGTTCGGACCTCGGCCTGATCCGCGTCAAGACCGACCTCTACGGGACCTTGCGCGGCCGCTTCGGCTACGCCTTCGACCGGGCGCTCGTCTACGCCACGTTCGGCCTCGGCGGCGCCAACGCCCGCGTCCTGGCGACCTACCCGGATCGCGACACCGGCGCGGTGGCGCTGGCGCGCCGGGACCTCTCGTATCTCGGCTTCACCCTCGGGGCCGGCGTGCAGTTCGCGGTGAGCGAGCACATCGCCCTCGGAATCGATTACCGCTACCTCGATCTTGGGGGCAGCCGCCGCTTCGACCTCGGCACGGTGCCGGGTGCGGCGGGCGGCCCGGTCGCGACACAGGTTGCCGCCAGCGCGCATCAGATGATGGCGCGCCTGTCCTGGCACCCGGGCGGCCTCGTCCTGCCGCCGGAGGCGGAGGACGCTCCCGGAGCCAATCTCGACGAACGGTTCTCGCTCCACGGGCAAACCACCGTCGTGGCGCAGGGTGTGCCGGGGTTCCGGGCGCCCTATACCGGCCCCGCGAGCCTGATCGGCCGCCAGGTCCAGGCCACCACCACCGCGACCGCCTTCCTCGGGCTCAAGCTCCTGGAGGGCACGGAACTCTACTACAACCCGGAATTCAGCCAGGGCTTCGGCCTGAGCCGGACGCTGGGCGTGGCCGGCTTCGTCAACGGCGAGGCCCAGAAGGCCGGCGCGCCCTTCCCGAAGCTGCGCTCCAACCGCTACTTCGTACGCCAGACCTTCGGCCTCGGCGGCGAGACCGAGGACGTGCCCGACGGCCCCAACCAGGTGGCGACCCGGCGCGATATCGAGCGCATCACCGTGGTGGCGGGCAAGTTCGCGCTCGGCGACTTCTTCGACGGGAACGTCTACGCTCACGATCCCCGCGTCGACTTCATGAACTGGGGCATCTGGGCGTCGGGCGCCTACGACTTCCCCGCCAACCTGCCCGGCTTCACCCAGGGCGTGATGGTCGAGTACAACCGCGCCGAATTCGCCATCCGCGCAGCCTACACGCAGGTGCCGAAGGAGCCCTCCAGCGACGTGCTCGACCCGCGCGTGTTCCGGCGCGCCGGCACGACGATCGAGTTCGAGGAGCGGCACATACTGCCCATCCTCGACCAGCCCGGCAAGCTGCGCATCGGCTTCTTCACGAACGTGGGCAACACCGCGGATTTCCGGGAGGTCGTCGCCCTGACGCAGGCGGGCGTGTTCGCCGACATCAACGACGCGGCCGCCGCGACGCGGGCGTCCCGACGCAAGACCGGCTTCTACCTGAACCTCGAACAGGCGGTGACGCCGGATCTCGGGGTGTTCGCGCGGGTGAGCGCCAATGACGGGCGCACCGAGAGCCTGTCCTTCACCGACATCGACAACTCCGTCTCGGGGGGCGTCTCGCTGAAGGGCTCCGCCTGGGGCCGCCCCGGCGACACGGTGGGCCTCGGCACCTCGCGCAACGGCATCTCGGCGAGCCACCGCGCCTTCTTCGCCAACGGAGGCGTCGGCCTCCTCATCGGCGACGGGCGCCTGAACTATGCGCCCGAGCAGGCCTTCGAGACCTACTACGCCCTGAGCCTGAGCAAGGCGCTGACCGTGTCCTTCAACTACCAGCACATCGTGAACCCGGCCTATAACCGGGATCGCGGACCGGCCAATTTCTTCGGAACGCGCCTCCACGCCGACTTCTGAGGCGATCTCCCTGCAGGCGGCCCGGCACTATGGACGCGGCGTCTCGCAGCGATAGCCGCCGCGCCCCGTCGCGGAGGGGATCGGCACGAAGCGGCCGCCCGACGCCCGGCAATCGGCCGCGTGCGCGTCCATCGCCCACTTGTCGGCGAGCGCGAGGCTGAGCGGCACCACCGTCACCACCAGCAGGAGCGCGAATACCGCGCTGACCGCCCAGCCGACCCCGCGCGGCGGGTCCGGCGGCTCGTAGCGCGTGGCCGGAACGGGCGCGAGGAAGGCCAGCGCCGTCAGACCGAGAAGTTGGGCCGCGATCATGCTCACATCCTCATGTCGGCACCATGAGGTTAGCGGATCGCGCCTCGCGCGCGAGGCGACGAAGCACCGCGCCCTATGCGGGGGTGCCGAGATAGGCCGCGAGGTTGCGCCGGATGCGCTCGAGCGGCACCTCGTTCGGGTCGGGCAGCACGAAGCGTTCGCCCGTGATGGTCTCGTAGGCCCGGATATAGACGGCAGCCGTCTCCAGCACGATTTCGGCCGGAATCTCCGGGATCGGATCCCGGTAGGGATCGCAGCGGGCGACCACCCAGTTGCGCACGAAATCCTTGTCGAAGCTCTCCGGCGCCGCGCCGGCAGCAAACCGCGCGTCGTAGCTCTCGGCGAACCAGTAGCGGCTGCTGTCGGGGGTGTGGATCTCGTCGGCGAGCACGATGCGGCCCTGCGCGTCGGTGCCGAACTCGTACTTGGTGTCGGCCAGGATCAGGCCCCGGGCCGCCGCGACCTCCTGGCCGCGCGCGAACAGAGCGAGCGCCGCCTCCGAGACGGTGCGCCACTGCTCCGGGGTGAGGAGCCCCTGGGCCAGGATGTCGGCCTCGGTGAGCGGTGCGTCGTGCCCGCCGTCGAACGCCTTGGTGGTCGGCGTGATGATCGCCCGATCCAGGCGCTGGTTGGGGCGCATCCCCTCCGGGAAGACGTGGCCGTACATCGCCCGTTCGCCGGCCTTGTAGCGCGTCAGGATCGACGTCGAGGTCGTCCCCGCGAGATAGCCCCGCACCACGATCTCGACGGGCAGGATGGTGAGGCGACGCCCGACCACGACGTTGGGGTCGGGATAGGCCAGAACGTGATTGGGGCAGAGATCGGCGGTGCGCTCGAACCAGAACCGGGCGGTCTGGGTCAGCACCTGCCCCTTGAACGGAATGGCGGCCAGCGCGACGTCGAAGGCGCTGATCCGATCCGAGGTGATGAGGATGCGCCGGTAGTCCGGCAGATCGTAATTGTCCCGGACCTTGCCGCGGTAATGGTTGGGGAGTTCGGGAAGCGTCGCGTCGCGCAGGACCTGATGGGCATGCGGGGTGAGGTCGGCGATGTCCATCCGGGACGCTCCATGCGGCTCAGGCGGTGACAGGAAGGCTGTCCGCCTTGTGCGCGCAAGAGGCCTCGATTTCCAGTCGTCCGGCCACGGGTTCCCCGACTTGCCGGCGCTGGCGGCGTTCAGAGACCGAGGGGCGCGGTCCGGAAGCCGCCGTTGCGGACATGGGCGGGCAGGTGGGCGGCGTCCCGGTATCCGGCCTCGCGGGCCATCGCATCGAGGGCGTTGTCGCCGTCCGTCGCCCGACCGACCCAGAGGACCGCCCCCGTCGAACGCTGCCTGACCTGGAAGAGCTTCATCCGGATACTCCGATCGATACGCCCTCGACCAATGCAGCGGCGGAGGCCTTCGTTCCCTGCTCACCAGACGGGCGGCCCCGCACCTGACGGAGCCGCCCTTCCGCCGAACCCGAAGAAACCTCAGCCGTTCCGGCCGCCCATCATGCCCTGCATGCGGGTGAGCTGGGAGATGTGGAGGCGTATGAGCGGCAGCGCGCCGCGCGCGATGCTGCGCAGGGCCGGATCCTCGCCCGTCTCGGCGTAGGAACCGTGAATCGCGTAGGCTTCCTGGTGACCCTGCAGGGAGGCCGCCACGAAGGTCGCGTCGTATTGCGGGCTCGGCGGCATTCCGGAGAGTTGCTGCAGCACCTGCGCCTTCTGCTCGTCGGTGGTCATGCCGCCCGCGCCCTGCGGTGCGCCGAGGACACCACCGACCGCCCCCACGGTGGCACCCGCCACGCCACCCGCGACGGCCAGGGGCGCGGCCACGAGCCCGCCGATGAGGCCCCCGGGGCCCGGAGCGCCGCCGGAGGCGACCCCCTGCGCCATCGCGGTGGCATAGGGCGCCAGCTTCGTCGACAGGTTGACCTGCTCGACGACCTCCGCGCGGGCGAAGGTCTTTACCCGGGCATTGCGGGTCTTGTCGTAGGCGTCGCGCGCGGTGTTCTCGAGGAACAGGCCGCCCTTGGTCGCCATGTTGAGATAGACGGGCGTCGGCAGCGCGCCCGCCGGGGTGGGCTGGGCGACCGCCGTGCGGGTGACCGCCAGAGCGGCGGTCGCGGTGAGCATACCGAAAACGAAATCACGACGATGCATCGAAGTACTCCGGGATCAGAAGGAGCGCACCCGGCGGACGAGCCTCAGCACAGAGCGCTCTGACCAGAACAACGCCTCGAAATCCCATGTTCCCTGACCAAGCCCGTCCTTCAGGAAAATACCTTAATCGCGCGGATCTTCATCTTTCCGGCCGGAAGACTTTCCTCGGCTCGATTGACCTGTGATATTCTTCGAATGCCCGGTGGTCAGGACGCCGTGGACGCGACCGGAGGCGGCCGGGGGGTGCCCATTGCCAACAGCCGATCGTCCGCCACTTAGGTCCCATGGCCAGCGATCACCCGCACGATCCCCAAGCGTTCCCCGAGGAGTCCATCGGGCCGATCCTGAACGAGGCGACACGCCTGCGGCTCGGACGGCAGTTGCAGGCCCTCTACGAGCCCGTCATCGACGAGCCGCTGGATCCGCGTCTGGCCGAACTCCTTCAGCAACTGGATACCGACCGGGCCCAGTGACTGCCCGCCGGACCGACCAAAAAACCGCCACGGCCGGAGCCGGGCGGTCAAGGTGACGGCCTCCAAGCTTCAGGAGGTCCACAATAGACGGCCCAAGCCAGATCTTTCATCCATTGTTTCGCGCCAAGGCCACGGTTTTGCGCCGAGGCCAAGATTTGGCGTTAAGGCCAAGATTGATCGGCCCGTGGCCGAACCTCCGGCCGCTTCGTCTGTTGGTCCCCGTGCCGCGTAACGAGGACCCTTGCATGACCCAGACCGCCCATCCGCGTTCCACGGAACCGAACGGCGTCACATTCCGGGGCCGTGGCTTCGCCCGGCTGCAGGGAACACGACTGTCCCTGCTGATCTGCCCGCGCTGCTCGCAGAAGAATGAGCCCAAGGTGGCGGACAAGGGCTATTGCAACTGGTGCACCTACGAGCCCTCGCGGGACGACATCGAGCCCGCCCCCGCTCGCTCCGGCTCCCGCGTCTGACCCCACGACGGCTCCCCGCCGGACCGGCGCGGGAAGCCGGTACCGGCCTCAGGCCTCGGCGACGGCGTGGTTGCCCATGATCTCCAGGGCGCGCACGAGGGCCGAATGGTCCGCGTCGCCTGCGCCGTTGGCGGCGCAGACCGAGAAGAGCTGCTGCGCCAGCGCCGTGCCCGGCAGCGCGAGCCCGAGCGACTTCGCGCCGTCCAGCGCGAGGTTGAGGTCCTTCTGGTGCAGGGCGATGCGGAAGCCCGGGTCGAAGGTGCGCTTGATCATGCGCGCGCCGTGAAGCTCGAGGATGCGCGAGGTGGCGAGCCCCCCGGTGATCGCCTGCCGGACCTTGGCCGGATCGGCTCCGGCCTTCGAGGCTAAGAGCAGCCCTTCCGCCACCGCCTCGATGGTGAGCGCGACGATGATCTGGTTGGCGACCTTGGCGACCTGACCGGCACCGGTCTCGCCCACATGGGTCACGGTCTTGCCCATGAGGTCGAGGAGCGGCTTCACCCGGGCGAAGACATCCGCGCGCCCCCCGACCATGATCGACAGGGCGGCGTTCTTGGCACCGACCTCGCCGCCGGAGACCGGCGCATCGAGGTAGTCCACGCCGCGCTCGCTCAGGCGGGCGGCGAAGTCGCGGGTGGCGATGGGCGAGATCGAGCTCATGTCGACCACCACCGCACCGCGCCGGGCGCCCTCCGCGACGCCGTCGGCGCCGAACAGCACGGCCTCGACGTCCGGCGTATCGGGCAGCATCAGGATGATGACGTCCGAGCACTCCGCCACCGCGGCGGCGGTGGCGCAGGCACGCCCACCCGCCGCGACGAGACTCTCCGGCACCTGCCGGCGGGTCTTGAGGGCGAGGCTGTGTCCGCCCGCGATGAGATGTCCGGCCATGGGGGCGCCCATGATGCCGAGGCCGACGAATCCAACGTTCATGTCTGTCTCCCGGGTCTTATCGCGGCGTCAGCGGAAGCGGGCGGCGAGCGCCTCGGAGGTGCGCGCGAGGAGGCCCATGTCGGAGCCGACCGCCGTGAAGCGGGTGCCCGCCTCGATGTAGCGATGGGCGAGTTCCTCGTTGGCCGTGAGGATGCCCGCGTGCTTGCCGGTGCGGCGGATGCGGGCAATCGTCTCCTCGACGACCTTGACCACGTCCGGGTGGTTCTGCTGGCCGAGGAAGCCGAGGCTGGTGGAGAGGTCGCCGGGTCCGATGAAGACGCCGTCGACGCCCTCGACGCCGGCGATCTCCTCCAGGTTGTCCAGGGCGCGGCGCGATTCGATCTGGACCGCCACGAAGATCTCCGCCTCGCAGCGGGCGTGATAGTTCGGGATGCGGCCGAAGCGGGCGGCGCGGGGCGCCTGCGAGAAGCCGCGCACCCCGCGCGGGGCGTAGCGGGTCGCCGCAACCGCGCGGCTGGCCTGGTCGGCATCGTCGATGTTCGGGATCATCAGCGACTGCACGCCGGTGTCGAGGATGCGCTTGATGGCGATCGGCTCGTCGCTCGGCATCCGCACCATCGCGTTGGCGCTGCCTTCCATCATGGACTGGACCTGGGCGTAGACGTCGCGCAGGTCGTTGGCGGAGTGCTCCATGTCGAGGAGCAGCCAGTCGAAGCCGGAGCCGGCCACGACCTCGGTGGAGATCGGGCTGGCGAGGCTGCACCACAGGCCGATCTGCTGCTGGCCGGCGTTCAGGGCCGCCTTGAAGCGGTTGGTGAGGATGTCGGTCATCGTCGCGTCTCCGAGGCTGTCGGGTTCAGCGCACCAGGCACGGGCGCTTGTTGTCGAAGGTCCAGTCCGGGATCAGGAACTGCATGGCGGAGGCGTCGTCGCGGGCACCGAGGCCGTGGCTTCGGTAGAGGGCGTGGGCCGCCTCGACTTCGGCCCAGTCGAGCTCGATGCCGAGGCCGGGACGCTCGGGCACCGCCACGAGTCCGCCCCGGATCCGCAGGGGCTCGCGCGTCAGGCGCTGGCCGTCCTGCCAGATCCAGTGCGTGTCGATGGCGGTGACGCGGCCCGGCGCGGCGGCGGCCACGTGGGTGAACATCGCCAGCGAGACGTCGAAGTGGTTGTTGGAATGCGAGCCCCAGGTCAGGCCGTGATCGCGGCAGAGCTGCGCCACCCGCACCGAGCCGGCCATCGTCCAGAAATGCGGATCGGCGAGCGGGATATCGACCGAACCGAGCTGGATCGCGTGGTTCATCTGGCGCCAATCGGTGGCGATCATGTTGGTGGCGGTGGGCAGGCCGGTGGCGCGGCGGAACTCGGCCATGATCTCGCGGCCGGAGAAGCCGTCTTCGGCCCCGCACGGATCCTCCGCATAGGCCAGCACGTCGCCCCGGCCCTTGCAGAGGCGGATCGCCTCCTGCAACGACCACGCCCCGTTCGGGTCGAGGGTGACGCGGGCATCGGGGAAGCGCGCGTGGATCGCGGTGACCGCCGCGATCTCGTCCTCGCCGGCGAGGACGCCGCCCTTCAGCTTGAAGTCGTTGAAGCCGTAGGTCTCGTAGGCCGCTTCCGCCAGGCGGGCGACCGCGTCGGGCGTCAGGGCTTCCTCGTCGCGCAGGCGGAACCAGCCGTCGCGGGCCTCCGGTGCGCGGTAGGGCAGATCGGTGCGGCGGCGGTCGCCCACATAGAACAGGTAGCCGAGCATCTCGACGGCGTCGCGTTGCTGGCCCTCGCCGAGGAGGGCCGCCACCGGCACGTCGAGGAACTGGCCGAGCAGGTCGAGGAAGGCGGATTCCATCGCCGTGACGGCATGGATGGTCACCCGCAGGTCGAAGGTCTGGAGGCCCCGCCCCCCGGCATCGCGGTCGGCGAAGCGCGTGCGCATGGCGTTGAGCACTGCCTGCCAGTCCCCGATGGGACGGCCGATGACGAGGTCGCCGGCCTCCTCCAGGGTGGCGCGGATGCGCTCGCCGCCGGGGACTTCACCGAGGCCGGTGGCGCCGGTGGAATCGGTGAGGATCACGAGGTTGCGGGTGAAGAAGGGGCCGTGGGCGCCGCTGAGGTTGAGCAGCATGCTGTCGCGCCCCGCGACGGGGACGACCTTCAGGGCCGTGACGGTGGGGGTCCGCGACGCACCGCGCGGCGGGGTGGTGGTATCGAAGGCCATGGGCGTTCTCCCGGATCGAGGGCAGCGGCGTCTGGCGCGCCGTCTTGCTTGCCCCCTTTCTAGAAACCACGCCGATGCCGGTCCAAGCCAAAGGCTGGATTGATCGATGCGCGCCGCGCATCGATCGCTGCGGACGTCAGGGCATTTCCCGCAGAAGCCCGCGCAGGCTGGCCAGGAGCGGCACGTCGCTCCCGCGCCGCCAGGCCAGGTGCAGTTCCGCCGGACGCGGTTGCGCCAGGTCGAGGGGGCGGAACGCGACCCCCACGAAGCGCAGGCTCTCGGCCGCCGCCGGAACCAGCGCGAGGCCGATGCCGGCCCGCACCAGCGCCAGGATCGAGTGGATCTGCGTGAGTTGCTGGACGATGCGGGGCCGGGCTCCGGCGCCGGAGAACAACCCGATCATCAGGTCGTGGAAGTAGCTCGCCTCGTGCGGGGCGTAGCCGATGACCGCTTCGTCGTTCAGGTCCGCGAGACGCAGGACACTGCGCGCGACCAGGGGATGCGCCTCGGGCAGCGCGACCACCAGGGGCTCGGCCAGGGCCCGCTCGGTCTGCAGTTCGGGGTAGTTCACCGGGAGCCGGATGAACCCGGCATCGATCTGGCCCGAAAGGATCGCCTCCACCTGGTCCCGCGTCACCATCTCGCGCAGGGACAGGGTCACGTCCGGCATCGCGGTCCGGCAGGCGATGACGAGGCGGGGCAGGAAGTCATAGGCGGAGGCGGCCGTGAAGCCGAGCTTCAGTACCCCCGCACGCCCGGCCGCGACCTGACGGGTGACATGGGTGGCGGTCTCCGCCAGCCGCAGGATTCGCAGGGCCTCGGGCAGGAAACTGCGCCCGGCGGCGGTGAGGCGGACCGAGCGGCTGGTCCGGTCGAGGAGCTGGACGTCGAGGACGCGTTCCAGCACCTGGATCTGCCGCGAGAGCGGCGGCTGCGTCATGTTCAGCCGGGCGGCGGCACGCCCGAAATGCAGTTCCTCCGCGACGGCGGCAAAGCAGCGGAGTTGACCGAAATCGAGCATCACGCCTCGCACAGCGATGGCCGCGGGCGGATGCCCACGGCCACGGTCCAGCGGGCGTGCGCCGCGATCAGTGCAGCTCCACCCGTTTGATCTCACCGACGATGACGAGATAGCAGAACACCGCCACCAGCGCGTTGAGGCCGACGAAGACGAGGGCGCCGTTGAAGGAGCCGGTCTGCTGGACGATGTAGCCGATCACGATCGGGGTGGTGATGCCGGCGGTGTTGCCGAAGGTGTTGAACAGGCCGCCGTTCAGCCCGCCGGTGGCGCGGGGCGAGGTGTCGGAAACGACGGCCCAGCCCAGCGCCCCGATGCCCTTGCCGAAGAAGGCCAGCGCCATCAGCCCGACCACGAGGGCATCGGCCTGGACGTAGTTGCAGCCGATGATGCTCATCGAGAGCAGCATGCCGCCCACGATCGGGATCTTTCGCGAGGCCGTCAGCGAGTAGCCGCGCTTGAGCAGCATGTCCGAGATCCAGCCGCCGAGGATGCCGCCGATGAAACCGCAGAGCGCCGGCAGCACCGCCGCGAAGCCGGCCTGCAGGATCGACAGGCCCCGCTCCTTGACGAGGTAGACCGGAAACCAGGTCAGGAAGAAGTAGGTCAGCGTCGTGATGCAGTACTGCCCGATATAGATGCCGAGCAGCATGCGGTTCGACAGAAGCTGGCGGATCGTGCGGCCGGCATTCACCGGCGCCGCCGCGCCCCGCCCGTCCATGTCGAGGAGGGCGCCGCCTTCCTCGATGTAGTCCCGCTCGGCCTTGTTGATCGCCGGGTGCTCCTTGGGTCCGTACATCACCTGCGTCCAGAGGAGCGCGAAGGCGATGCCGAGCACGCCCATCAGGGTGAAGACGTGGTGCCAGCCGTAATGGTGCACGACGTAGCCCATGATCGGGGTGAACAGCACCGTGGCGAAGTATTGCGAGGAGTTGAAGAAGGCCGAGGCGGTGCCGCGCTCGGAGGTCGGGAACCAGGCGGCGGTGATGCGCGCATTGGCCGGGAAGACCGGGGCTTCGGAGAGCCCCACCAGGAGCCGGAGGCTGAAGAGGACGGCGACCGCCGTGAACCCGGTGAAGAAGCCGACCGCCCCCTGCAGCAGCGTGAAGGCCGACCACAGGAAGATCGCGGCGGCGTAGACCCATTTCGCCCCGTAGCGATCGAGCAGCCATCCGCCCGGCAGCTGCGCCAGGACGTAGGACCAGGCGAAGGCCGAGAACACGTAGCCCATGGAGACGGCGTCGAGACCGAGATCCTTGGCGAGCGACGGACCGGCGATGGAGAGCGTCGCGCGGTCGGCATAGTTGATGGTGGTGGCAAAAAACAGCATCGTGACGATGAGGAGCCGAACACGACTCCGCTTCGCCGCGGTCATGACCAGACCGGCGCTCATGGCGTCTCTCCCTGATGGCGTACCGCCCGGCTCTGACCGTGGCGAACATGGGCCATTCTCTGGTTCCTGAGCGAAACCGTGGTGGCCCATTGCAGGATCGAACCTACGGGTCGCCTCCGAGCGGGGTCCAACTCAATTCGTGAATGGATCGATGCACCCTCGGCATCGATCGCCCGCTCCGCGACGCTTTCCCCGTTCTTTTGGGCGTGGGATCGCGGGCTCGATGGTCCGTAGCCCCCCGGACGCCCAGATCGCCGATCCTGCGGCCGCCGCGCGCCAGTTCTGCACAGCGCAAACGTTCGTTAGCAGGATTGCTGTACGACGCCGTATCCGATCTTTCGGATGCGTTGAATCAATCAGTTTTGGGGGGATGACGATGGTGAAAGCGTTCGCAGCTGGGCTTTTCGGACTGGGCCTATGCCTGAACACGGCCGTTCTCGCGGGAGGCGCGGGGACTTACAACGTGCAGGGCAGCAACGGTGAGCCGGGCACGAACTATACCGGCTCCCTGTCGATCGTTCAGACCAGCAAGGACACGTTCAAGCTGAGCTGGAACATCGGAGGCGACAAGTACACCGGGTACGCCGTCGGCGATGCCCGCATCATGGCCGCGAGCTTCACCAGCGATGGCTCCAGCGGAACCGCCTTGATCGTGGAGGACGACGCGGGCGGCTACAAGAGCGTCTGGGCCTTCAACGGCGAGAAGCGGATGGGCTACGAGGTGCTCACCCCGAAGAAGTAGCCGCCCCTGCCCGCCCGGTCGCGACCGCGGCGGGCCTCCGCGACGGGCACGGCGGCAACCGCCGCGCCCGGACGTGACCGAGGGCGTCGGCGTCGCTGGTCCCCGGACTTGGCGGGCGCGACGGGGGGCGGAACGAAGCCGCTCCGGAAAGCGTCATCCATCGAGCCTGATGCAACCCGGGAGACACCGATGGACGATGAGCGCGTTTGGTCGTTCGAGAAGAGCCTATGGACCGGCGATGCCGACCACTACCGCGAGTTGGTGGACGAGGAATGCCTGATGGTCCTGCCGCTTCCGCCGTTCGTCCTGAGCGGTACGCAGGCGATCGAAGCCGTTGCCGGCACGCCGCGCTGGTCGAGCGTCGAGATCTCGCAGGAGCAGATCTCGCGCCCTCAGGAGGGTCTGATCGTGATCGCCTACCATGCGAAGGCCGCGCGCGAGGACGAATCCTACGAAGCGAACTGCACCTCGACCTACCGGCGCCTCTCGCACGAGGTCTGGCGCGTGATCCAGCATCAGCAGACCCCGCCCCTGGCGATTCCCGCCTCCAACACCTGACGCGGGAGCGACGGCGCGCGTCGCCGTGATTCTGGCCCGGGAGACGCGCTCACGGCGGATCACGAAGCGTTGGCGCTCCGGCCACCCGATTGGCGCACCCTTCACGGGACGGGCACGATCGCGGTGGCAGGCCTACCCTACGACCCCCCCGACGAGGTTTCGCGACAGCAGGAACTCCGAGGTGAAGTCGGTCCGTACCAGGGGCTGGCGCGCGATGGGTCCGATCAGCGCCGCGTGGGCGTTGCGCCGCGCGGCGACGGCCTCCGTGACGGAGACGGCGGCGAAGCGCACGCTGTCCCCGGCCCGAGCTTGAGCGAGGCGGCCGAGATCGGCGCCGATCACGGTGGCGATCTTCGGGTATCCCCCGGTCGGCTGCCGGTCGGCCATCAGGACGAGGGGCAGGCCCGTGCCCGGCACCTGGATCGCACCCATGGCGATGCCGTCGGAGACGATGTCGTGGCTGCGCGCACGGATCGGCTCCCCGTCCAGGAAGCAGGCCATGCGGTCGCCCCGGGCCCCGATGCGCCAGGACTGCGCGAGGAAGGCGGCGAGGGCCGCCACATCGAAGGCATCGTCCTGCGGGCCGAGGACGACGCGGATCGGATCCGACGCGCGGTCGAGACAGGGCATGGACAGGGCCAAGGGTTCACCGATCGTGGCGCGGGGCCGTGCGATCGGCAGGGTGTCCCCGGCTCGGAGGGCGCGCCCGTCGAGGCCGCCGAGCCCGGAGCGGGTATGGGTCGCGGTCGAACCGAGGACTGGCGCCACGTCGATGTGGCCCGCGACCGCGAGGTAGCACCAGGCGCCGGCGGAGCCGGCCCGGATCGTCAGGCGCGCCTCGGGTCTCAGGGTCAGGGCCGTCGCAGCGGGCAGCGGCCGGCCGTCGCAATCGATGCGAAAGCCGCCGCCGACCAGGCTGACATCGACGGCGGCCTCCGCCACGCTCAGCGAGAGGCCTCCCAGTGAGACCTCGATCGCGGTCGCACCGTCCGGATTGTCCAGGGCCCGGTTGGCGGCGGCGAAGGCGTGCGGGTCCATCGGGCCCGCCGGCGTGATGCCGTAGCGCAGGTAGCCGTGGCGCCCGGCATCCTGGAGCGTGCTGCCCGCACCGGCGGCGTGGATGCGCAGCGTCGCCCCCGCCATCAGCCGTCCACCCGCGCGACGGTCTCGCCGCCGGCGGCCCGCCCGTCGAGGGCCGCGAAGGTCGCGGCGTCGATCGCCTCGAAGCGCAGGGTGTCCCCGGTCTCGACCAGGAAGGTCCGCTCGCGGCTCGCGGAATAGAGCCGCTCGGGAGTCCGGCCGATCACGTACCAGCCCGTCGGCATCGGGACGGTCGCCACGGCGGCCAAGCCACCGCCGATCAGGAGGGCATTGGCCGGATGCGGCGCGCGCGGGCTGTCGCGTCGCGGGATGCCGAGATCGGCGGCGAGACCGCCGAGATAGGCAAAGCCCGGCGCGAAGCCGTACATGTAGACGCGGTAATCCGATCCGGCGTGACGGGCGGCCACTTCCGCCGCCGGAACACCGGCCCAGGCGGCGACGGCCGCGAGATCCTCGGCCAGGGCCGGATCGTAGCAGCAGGGCAGCGTCCAGAGCCGCCCGGCCCGCGCGCAGGGTCCCACCCGGGCCAGGAGATCCGTGACGACGTCACCGAGTCGCGCCCGGTCGATGACCAGGGGATCGTAGTGGATCATCAGCGAGCGGTAGGTCGGGACGCATTCCCGCAGACCGGCGACCCCGGCGTCACGGAGGGCGGTGTCGAGGGCCACGACCCGGTCGTTCGTAGCCGGGTCGACCGTGCTCCCGAACTCCACCACGAGGGCGGCTTCGCCGACGTCGAGCAGGCGCGGGGCACGCGTCGGCGGCGGGTTCATGCCCCCGCCCCGAAGGACGACAGCGCGATCCCGGCCCGTTCGAGCCCGGCCCGCACGCGTCGGGCGAGGTCGACGGCATGGGGGGTATCGCCGTGCACGCAGAGGGAGTGGATCGGCGTGCGCAGCCGCCGCCCCGAGGCGCACAGGATGGCCCCCTCGCCGACCATGGCGACGGCGCGACGGGCGGCCTCCTCCGCATCCTCCAGCAGGGCACCGGGAAGACCGCGCTCGATGAGCAGTCCCTCGTCGTCGTAGCCGCGATCGGCGAAGACCTCCTGGTAGACCCGCAGCCCGCAGCGCTCGCCGGCGCGGACCTGCTCCGTCCGGGCGATGGCGAGGAGGGACAGGTCGGGATCGACCGCCCGCACGGCCCGCGCGATCGCATCCGCGACATCGGCTTCCCGGCAGGCCACGTTGGCCAGCGCGCCGTGTGGCTTGACGTAGGTGATGGGGTGCCCGGCATAGCGCGCGAGCGCCTGGGCCGCGCCGACCTGATAGGCGACGATCCGCTCGATCTCGTCGGCCCGGTACGGGATCCGCCGGCGGCCGAAGCCCCAGAGATCCGGATACCCTGGATGTGCGCCGACGGCGACGCCGCGTCCGCGCGCGGCGGCGAAGGTCCGCGCCATGATCTCCGGGTCGCCCGCATGGAAGCCGCAGGCGACGTTCGCGGAGGTGACGAGGGCCAGCATGCCGTCGTCGTCCCCGATGCGATAGCTGCCGTATCCTTCGCCGAGGTCGGAGTTCAGATCGACGGACATCATGGTCATGGACCGAAAAAGACCCGCTCGGCACCCGGGCCGACGAACCCGGCCCGGTCACCCGATCCTACCGTCTCCCGGCCGAGCGATCCATCGCGAAGAGGGGAGACGGCGCGGGTCTGAACGGTCGCGGGAGCCCAGGGGATGAGCCCCGCCCGCACACTCTGGCGGTTTCAGGCCGCACGAACCGTCGCCAGGAAACGGTCCACTTCGGCGTTGAGGTGCTCCGATTGCCGCGACAGTTCCGAGGCCGCGCCGAGCACCTGGCTCGCTGCGGCGCCGGTCTCTTCGGCCGCTCCCGCCACGCCCGAGATGTTGCTCGTGACCTCGCTCGTCCCCGTCGCGGCCTGAGCCACGTTGCGGACGATCTCCTGGGTGGCCGCCCCTTGTTGCTCGACGGCGGCCGCGATCGTCGTCGCCACACCGCTGATGTCCTGGATACGCGCGGTGATGCTTCCGATCGATGAGACGGCGCGGGCGGTGGAGCCCTGGATCTGGCTGATGTGCCCCCCGATCTCCTGCGTGGCCCGGGCGGTCTGGTTGGCGAGTTCCTTGACCTCCGCGGCGACCACGGCGAAGCCGCGTCCGGCTTCGCCGGCGCGCGCCGCCTCGATGGTGGCGTTGAGCGCCAGGAGGTTGGTCTGGCCGGCGATCGAGGTGATCATCGCGACCACGTCGTCGATGCGGGCGACCGCCGTGCTCAGCTGCTGCACCAACTCAGCCGTCTCGGCCGCTTCCTGGACGGCGCCGTGCGCCATCGTGGCCGACGTGCTCACCTGGCGGCCGATCTCCTGCACGGAGGAGCCGAGTTCCTCGGCGGCCGCCGCGACGGTGTTGACGTTGCAAGCGGCTTCTTCAGCGGCCGCCGCAACGCTGGCGGTCTGGTTGGCGGTCTGGGTCGCGGTTCCGGCCATGCTCTGGGCCGTGGCCTGCAGCTCGGTGGCCGAGCTCGTCACCATGCTGATGATGCCGCCCACCGCGTCCTCGAAGCTGTCGGCCATGGCCCGCATCGCGGCCTTGCGCTGCGTCTCGGCACCCGCCCGCGCCAGCACGGTCTCCTCTTCCAGCCCCTTCATCCGGATCAGGCTGTCCTTGAACACCTGCACGGCGTCCGCGATGGTGCCGATCTCGGTGCGGGCGCCCTGATGCGGGATGGTCACGGAGAGGTCGCCCCCGGCTAGTGCCTGCATGGGTTGCACGACGGCGCCGATGCCCTGCGTGATGCCGCGAATGATGAGGATCGCGGAGATCGCCGACAGGGCGACCGCGAAGCCCATGGCAGCTAGGTCCCACGTGCGGGTGTCCTCGAAGACGGCCTTGCTGCGGGCCTGCGCCTCTGCAGCCCCGTCGTTGTTCATGGCAATGAGCTTATCGAGGGCCGCAGAGGCCGCACGGCGCGGGACGATACCCTTCTGCTCATAAAGCTCGTAGGCCTGGGTTTTCTGACCGGCGCGCGAGAGTTCGAGAATGGATTGGCGTACCGTTTCGAAGTTCCCGGCTTCACGCGTGAACGTCTCGTAGAGCGTGCGCTCCTCCGGAGAGGCAATCATCGGTTCGTAGGTCGTCTTCTTCGCCGCGAGCGTTTGACCGAAGCGACCCATGTCCTTCTCGATGCTGGCGACGAGCGCCGGATCGGTGGCCTGTGTGTGCCGGAGGACGAGGGCGCTCGTCCGTGCGGTCAGCGTATCGATCTCGCCGAGAACACGCATGCTCGGCAGCCAGTTGGTCTCGATGTTGAGAGCCTGGTCCCGCATCCGCTGTGTTCCGATGAGGCCCAGCAGGCCTAATCCGAGGGCGAGGAGCGTCAGGATCGAGAAAGCCGCGACGAGCCTTGCGCGGATGGATAGGTTTCGCGTCGACACGATGAGTCCTCAGTCCGGTCATGCAAGCAGATAGAGCCGGCGTCGGACTGAAGATCGCAGAAAAACGTTAAGCGGACTTCGCTGGCATGCAAAATTTCTTTTGCTGCGTCGCGTACAACTACAGGGTACATCGAGCGGATATTCGCCAAATCGCCCCAGGCAGCGCGCGCGAACGGTCCAACGCGTTGCTCGGATTGATGCCTCCTGCGAAGCCGGCCGATGGCCAGATCCCGGTTAGAAGCCGTGCTGCGTCCGCGCTTCTCCCGGGGCGAAAAAGGTCAGGAAGTTGCCGATCAACGGCCCGGCCTTCTCTTTGGACCACAGAGCATAGACGTCGGCGTGGATCGGTTTCCCCTTAAGGGGCTTGTAGACCACATCCGCATGCGCCAGCCGGGCAACGAATTCCGGAATGATGGCGATCCCGAGCCCCGCCGCGACGAGGCTCGTCAACGACGCGGCCTCCACGACCTGATGCGTGATGGTCGGGACGAACCCGGCACCGACGCAGCAATCCCACAGGTATTTGGCGAACAGCGAATCGGAGAGCCGCAGGAACACGAACCGTTCCTGGCTCAGATCGGCGAGGTCGATCGCCGCCATTCGCGACAGGCGATGGCCTTTCGGCAAAACGAGGGTGACGGTCTCGCACCAGGCACGTTCGCTGACGAGATCGAGATCCTGTGGTGGGCTGCGCAGGAAGCTGATGTCGGTCTGTCCGGCCTTCAGCATCGAGATCTGGCGATCCGGCGACATCTCGTGGATGCGCAGATCGACACCCGGATAGGTGATCGAGAAGTTCCGGATGGCACTTCCGAGAGGTCCGGCCAGCATCGATCCCGTCAGGCCGACATTCACGATCCCGGCCGCACCGGCGCCGATGGCGCGCGCCCGCGCGACGGCCTCGCCGGACTTTTCCAGGATGTCGAGCGCCTGCGCCAGGAAGTCGACCCCCGCCCGCGTCAACGACACCCGACGCGTCGTCCGTTCGAACAACGCAGTCCCGACCTTAATCTCGAGATCGCGGATCTGCTGGCTCAGTGGGGGTTGGGCGACACCGAGGCTCTCGGCGGCCGCGGTGAAGCTGAGATGCCGGGCGACAGCCACGAAATAGCGGAGATGTCGGAGTTCCATAGACCAACTAATATCGAAAACGTCTCAAACGAGATATATGAAATATTTGACGTCTAGATTGTCACGCAACATGGTGCCACCGCGTGTTGAAGGCATGCGACGACCTGCAGGATAACGCCGCCCCTGCGCGGCGCCTGCGGCGCGGGTCCTGCCCGCGGTGAACCGGCTGATCCCGGCACGGAACGGCGCAACGACGGACGGGTGTGTGATGAAGCGGTTCTTCGGTTCGTTGTTCGGGCAGGTGGTCGCCGCCCTCGTCCTCGGCATCGTCGTGGGCATGCTCTGGCCGAACGTGGCGGTGATGCTGAAGCCGCTGGGCGACGGGTTCATCAAGCTCATCAAGATGGCGATCGCGCCGCTCGTCTTCGGCGTCGTCGTCCATGGCATCGTCGGCGCCGGCGATCTGCGAAAGGTCGGTCGCGTCGGCCTCAAGTCCCTGATCTACTTCGAGGCGGTCACGACCCTCGCCCTCGTGCTCGGTCTGGTTCTGGCCTACGTCTTCGCACCGGGCCACGGCATGAACGTCGACGTGGCGAGCTTGGACGCGAAATCGATCGCCGGCTACACCGACCGGGTCGGTCAGGTCACCGGGACGGTCGACTTCCTGATGAAGCTCATCCCGACCACGCTGGTGGACGCCTTCGCCAAGGGTGAAATCCTTCAGGTCCTCATCATCGCGATCCTGTTCGGCGCCGGTCTCTCGCTCCTGGGCGAGAGCGGCAAGCCCCTGGCCGACAGCATCGGGCGCATCACCGAGGTCCTGTTCAAGATCATCGGCTTCATCGTCAGGCTCGCGCCGCTCGGCGTCCTCGGCGCCGTCGCCTTCACGGTGGGCAAGTACGGCGTCGGCTCGCTGAAGCAGCTCGGCATGCTGGTGGTGCTTTTCTACGCGGGCGTCGCGTTCTTCGTCTTCGTGGTGCTCGGCGGCATCCTGAGGCTGGCCGGCTTCAGCATCTTCAAGCTGCTCGCCTACCTGCGCGAGGAATTGACCGTCGTGGCCGGCACCGCCTCCTCGGACTGCGTGCTGCCGCAGGTCATGCGCAAGCTGGAGCGGCTCGGCATCAAGGACTCGACCGTCGGCCTCGTGATCCCGACCGGATACTCGTTCAACCTCGATGCCTTCTCGCTGTACCTGACCCTCGCCACGGTCTTCATCGCCCAGGCCACCAACACGGATCTCTCCTTCGGGCACCTGATGCTGATCCTCGGCATCGCGCTCCTGACCTCGAAGGGCGCGCACGGCGTGCCCGGCTCGGCCATCGTCGTGCTGGCCGCCACCCTGTCGGCCGTCCCCGAAATCCCGGTGATCGGCCTCGTGCTGGTGCTGTCGATCGATTGGTTCGTCGGCATCGCCCGTGCCCTCGGCAACCTGATCGGCAACTGCGTGGCGACGGTGGTGATCGCGACCTGGGAAGGCGACATCGATCACGCGCAGGCTCGGCGCGTCCTCGATGGCGAGGTCACGACGGATACGGCCGCGATCCTCGAAGGGCCGATCGCGGCACCGCGCTCCGCCTGACGGGGGCGCTTCGCCACACGGACCGGCATCTGGCCCGAAACCTGCCCCCGAACTCTGCACTCGAAACCTGACCGATGCGGTTCCGCGGCTGCCCCGCCCGGGTTCCGCGGTACAAGCCGGATCACCGGAGACGCTCGATGACCTCATCGCCCTACAACCCGCCCTGCGGCGGCCTGCCGCCCCAGACCGCGCTGATGACCGGCCGAGCCGTGTTCACCGAGGCCTATGCGGTCATCCCCAGGGGCGTGATGAGCGACATCGTCACCTCCGTGCTGCCGTTCTGGGAAGGCACGCAGGCCTGGATGCTGGCGCGGCCCCTCTCGGGCTTCTCCGAGACCTTCGCGCAATCCCTGATGGCGGTCGCGCCCGGCGGCGGCAGCGACCGGCCGGAGCCCGATCCGGAGGCGGAGGGCGTGCTGTTCGTGGTGGAGGGACAGGTCCGCCTCGTCCTCGACGGTCGGGCGCACGACCTCGTCCCCGGCAGCTACGCCTATCTGCCGCCGGGCACCGCCTGGAGCCTTCGCAACGACGGGACGGGCCCCGCCCGCTTCCACTGGATCCGCAAGGCCTACGCGCGGGTGCCGGGCATCGAGCTGCCGCCGGCCTTCGTCACCCATGAATCCGCGGTCACGCCGACGCCGATGCCCGGCACCGACGGAGCCTGGGCCACGACCCGCTTCGTCGCCTCCGACGACGTGCGCCACGACATGCACGTCAACATCGTCGCCATGCGCCCGGGCGCCTCGATCCCGTTCGAGGAGACGCATGTGATGGAGCACGGCCTGTTCGTGCTGGAGGGCAAGGCGGTCTACCGGCTCAACCGCGACTGGGTCGAGGTGGAGGCCGGCGACTTCATGTGGCTGCGCGCCTACTGCCCGCAGGCCTGCTACGCCGGCGGCCCCGGCCCCTTCCGCTACCTGCTCTACAAGGACGTCAATCGGCACGCCGCGCTCGCGCCGTTCCGGGCCGCCCGATGAGCGAGCGCCTGATCGTCGCCGAGCCGCTGACGCCGGAGGCCTTCGCCCCGTTCGGCACGGTGATCGACAAGGACGCCGTCGCGCCGCGCCCGATGAATGCCGGCAAAGCCCGCCGCTTTCACGACCTCGCGCAGGTGCGGGTGGCGGGCGAGGACGGGCACGTGGTGATCGGCTACGTCGAGGCCGAGCCCTATGGCCTGCCCCTCGCGGTGAGCCTCGTGGAGCGCCATCCGCTGGGCGCGCAGGCCTTCCTGCCCCTGAACGCCGCGCCGTTCCTCGTGGTGGTCTGCCCCGACGCGGACGGCCGCCCCGGCCGGCCGCGCGCCTTCGTCACCGCACCGGGGCAGGGAATCTGCTACGCGATCGGGACGTGGCACGGCGTGCTGACCCCGTTCGGCGCCCCCCAGGACTTCCTCGTGGTCGATCGCGGAGGCCCCGGCACGAATCTGGAGGAATTCACGTTCGAGACGCCCTGGTCGATACGGATACGACAGCCGGGGTGATGCCTTTCGCTCGGGTGCTGGAGGGCTCGACGCACGGGCCAGACGGCATCGTCCGCCCTAGGTAGATCTTCGCGGGGCCTCGGTGTCTCGCGGCTCTCGGTGAGACGGTGGTCCTGCCGTTGCTTGGGCGGCTCCCGTGCAGCGCGCGACCGCGCGTTTTGTCCTCGGACCGGTTGATCGCCATCGGCGGTTGGCATGAGCACCCCAGATGGTATTCCGCCGCACGCCTTCCTGGAATGGATTGAAGATGGATCGAATGGATATCGGCGGCCTCGCGGTCGCCCGCGTGCTCTACGACTTCGTTGCCGACGAGGCGCTGCCCGGCACCGGCATTTCGCCCGAGGTGTTCTGGGGCGGCCTCGGTGCGATCGTGCGCGACCTGACGCCGAGGAACCGGGCCCTGCTCGCCAAGCGCGATGCGTTCCAGGGGCAGCTCGACGCCTGGCACCGGGAGCGCGCCGGCAAGCCGTACGATCCCGCGGCCTACAAGGCGTACCTGCGGGAGATCGGGTATCTCCTGCCCGATCCGGGCCCGGTGGCGGTGCGGACGGAGAACGTCGATGACGAGATCGCCCGCATCGCCGGGCCGCAGCTCGTCGTGCCGGTCTCGAACGCCCGCTACGCCCTCAATGCCGCCAATGCCCGCTGGGGCTCGCTCTACGATGCCCTCTACGGCACCGACGTGATCTCGGAGGAAGGCGGCGCGATCCGCAGCGGCGGCTACAACCGCACCCGCGGCGCCCGGGTCGTCACCCGCGCCCGCAGCTATCTCGATCGCTTCGTGCCTCTGGCCGGTGGCCGCCATGCCGACGTGGTCACTTATGCGGTGGAGCACGGGGGGCTGGTCGGCAACATGAACACCGGCGAGACCGTGCCGCTCGCGCGACCGGACCTGTTCGTGGGCTACCGCGGCCGGGCCAGCATGCCCGCCTCCCTGCTCCTGCGGCACAACGGGCTGCACGTCGAGGTCGTCCTCGACCGGACGCATCGGATCGGCCGCTTCGATGCGTCCGGCGTCGCCGACATCCTGCTGGAATCGGCTGTCTCGACGATCATGGATCTCGAGGATTCCGTGGCGACCGTCGATGCCGAGGACAAGGTCGTCGTCTACCGCAACTGGCTCGGCCTGATGAAGGGCACTCTGACGGCCTCGGTCGAGAAGGACGGCCGCACGCTGGAACGGCGCCTCAACCCCGACCGGCACTACATCGCGCCGAACGGCGGCGAGGTGGTGGTGCCGGGCCGCTCCCTGATGCTGGTGCGGAATGTCGGCCACCACATGGACACCGACGCGGTGCTCGATGCCGAGGGGCGGGAGATCCCCGAAGGGATGCTCGACGCCGCCGTGACCGCGATGATCGCGATCCACGATCTCAAGGGCGATTCCGGCCTGCGCAACAGCCGCAAGGGCTCGGTCTACATCGTCAAGCCGAAGATGCACGGGCCCGAGGAAGTCGCCTTCGCGGTCGAGCTGTTCGGGCGCGTCGAAGCCATGCTGGGCCTCGAGGCGAACACCCTCAAGATGGGCATCATGGACGAGGAGCGCCGCACCACGGTCAACCTCGCCGCCTGCATCGCGGCCGCGGCGGAGCGGGTCGTGTTCATCAACACCGGCTTCCTCGACCGCACCGGGGACGAGATCCACACCGCGATGGAGGCGGGCCCGGTCATCCGCAAGAACGACATGAAGGCGACGCCCTGGATCAAGGGCTACGAGGAGAACAACGTCGATGTCGGTCTGGATTGCGGGCTGCTCGACCGGGCGCAGATCGGCAAGGGCATGTGGGCGGCCCCCGACGCCATGGCCGACATGCTGATGCAGAAGGGCGCGCACCCGAAGGCCGGTGCGAGCACCGCCTGGGTGCCGTCGCCGACCGCCGCGACCCTGCACGCGCTGCACTACCACGAGACCGACGTGCGGGCGCGTCAGGCGGAACTCGCCCGCCGGCCGCGCTCGGCCCTCGACGAGATCCTCGAGATTCCCCTGGCCCGCTCGAACTTCGCCCCCGACGACGTGGCCCAGGAGATCGACAACAACGTCCAGGGGATCCTCGGCTACGTCGTCCGCTGGGTCGACCAGGGCGTGGGCTGCTCCAAGGTGCCGGACATCCACGATGTCGGGCTGATGGAGGATCGGGCCACCTTACGGATCTCGTCCCAGCACATCGCGAACTGGCTGCACCACGGCGTGGTCAGCGAGGAGCAGGTGATGACGGCGCTCAAGCGCATGGCGAAGGTGGTCGACCGCCAGAACGCCGGCGATCCGCTCTACCGGGCCATGGCTCCCGACTTCGACGGTCCGGCCTTCCAGGCGGCCTGCGATCTCGTCTTCAAGGGCCGCACGCAGCCGAACGGGTACACGGAATGGATCCTGACCGAGCGCCGCCGGGCGGCCAAGGCGGCCCGGTAGATCGGCGTTGGCTCGACGCGAACTCTGTTGACGCGTAGCTCCACCGCGCCTGCTGCGATCATCGGCAGGAGGCGCTCGGTTTCGCTGAACGGCGACGGGGCGGCACCATCCGGATGCCTCCCCGTGGTGAATCCCGCAATGCGGTCTCCGCTGCTTCCAACGACGGGTCGGAATGGCTCCCCGAACAGGCCCTCCCCCGCCGGGACGAGGCCGAGCCCGAAGGCCGCAGCCAGTACCGGCGGGCGAACCCTGGGGTCATGCGATCCGCGCGATCGCCACCCCGCGAAGCTCGCCAGACTCATTCCGGTCCGACAGTCGAGCCCGGCCCGAGGCAACGACCCGTCCCGCCCTCCCCCTCGCCGCCGGCATCGCGTTCGGCACCGAAACCGGTCGCGACCTTGCCGGGGATCGCGTGGGAACGGTCAAACAGGGGTCGCCGTTTCTAGCGGCTCACGCCGCTCGCCCCCTGGTTCAGATTGGCGGTGAACGGGACAGAATTCCGGGCTGCTCGGGTCCTGCCCGAACGATGGATTTTTCAACAGGGCATGACCCTGATGGTCCAGTCGCGCCTAAGGCAAATAGATAGCCTGCATTAATCTGCCGTTCAGATAAGCAATTTGCTTCGATAGGCAGCATTTTATTGGGAACGGTCTTTCCTGGGTCTCCGTTTGTTGCTCCGTACAGACCCACACTCTTGGAGAAACCCCATGTTGAAGCACCTTCGCGTTGCCGCCCTTGCAACCACCTTCGTCCTCGGCGGCGCGGCCCTGGCCGTCGCGCAGTCTTCGTCCACCGTCGGAACCGGCGGTTCCTCCGCGGGCGGCGGCACCAGTTCCTCGACGGTCGGTACGGGGGGCTCGTCGGCCGGTTCCGGTAGCGGCTCGGGCACGTCCTCGACGCTCGGTACCGGTGGCTCGTCGGCGGGTGGCGGCAAGAGCTCCTCCACCGTCGGCACGGGTGGCTCGTCCGCTGGAGCGGGAACCGGCTCGGGTTCGACCGCCGGGACCGGCGGCGCGTCTGCCGGCAAGTCCGGAAGCGCCGCTGGCCACGACAAGAGCGGTCCGGGCAACTCCGAGAACGCGCCGGGCCACAACAAGCGCTGAGCCCATACGGGCCTCAACTTCGGGCGCGCTCCCCTGGAGCCGCGCCCGTCCCGCTCCCGAGGAGATTGCACCATGGCGCGCCTGATCCTGCCGCTTCTCGGCGGCGCCCTCGTGATCGCCGGGTTGGCCACGAGCCACGCACAAACCAGCACGGTCACCGCAGGCCCGAACGGCGTCTCGGGGGGGACGACGGTCCCCACCGGGTCGAACGGCAAGCCCTGCAGGGTCGTCCATTCCGATGACGCGAAAAACACGGGCGCGCTGTCGAGTTCGGTCACGGCCGGTCCGGAGGGTGTGAAGAGTTCCACCACCGGCGGACCGTCGGTGACCAGCCGATCCAGTGCTGGCACGACGAGCAACTCGGCTTCGAGTTCGAGCTCCAGCAATGGGACCACGACGACCACCACGAGCGATGGCGACTGCGTGGTCACCGTTCCCAGGGACAAGAGGTGAGGCAGACATGACGAAGAGACTTTTCGCGTTCGCCGCCATCGGGCTGCTGCTTGCACCCGCCTTCGCCGAGGCCCAGACCCGCGGCAGCGCGACCGGCGGAAGTGCCGGTTCCGCCGCCGTCGGTGGTACCTCCGCTTCCACGGTCGGAACCGGCGGCACCTCGACGGGTGCGAACGGCACGACGGGTTCCTCGCTCGCGACGGGTGGAAGCGCCGCTGGCGGCAAGACCATGGACCGTTCGCACGTCAACGAGACCGGCAACGGCGGCCTGAACGGTCAGGCCAAGGCGATGGCCCATGACGGCGGCACCTTCTCGAAGTCGCAGACCAAGACCAAGGTTCGCGACGGTGAAAGCGTCGAGTCCCGCACCAAGACGATGTCGCATGAGCCCGGCTCGAAGCCGGTGAAGTCGACGACCACCACCGGCTCGACGGTCGGCCAGTAAGCGTTCGCGGAACGTCGGATCTCGGCGAAGGAGCCTGCAAGGCTGTCCAACGGCCCGTTGGGGCCGCCCCGCATACGGGCGGCCCCTGACTGACAGCGGTTTCGGAGCGAGAACCAGGCGGCCGCCCTCCGCGCCTCGGTGGGACGAAGTGATCGCAGCCGGCGAACGTCCATGTCGAGGCGGAGACTTTCCCGGTGGGCGGCGGGAATGGCTCTCCGCGCGATACTTTCGCTCGATACGCCATCCTGAGCGCAACGCATGTCGACCGCCTGTCCCAGCACCTTGCCGACAAACCGTCCTAGGGGGTGGGGGTGACTCGGTTCGAGGAGTGGTCGTGGACCCATCGCGACCGCGGCGCGACAGATGTCTCCTCACGGACCGCCTTCAAAGGACGGGAGGTCACGAATTCGGTTCAGAGCCCGGCCGCTCGACGACCGAACGGGGTGGCTTTCCGTTGGCGCTATGCGGTTGCGCGCTGCGCCGAGCCGCTCGTCTCCCTGACGGCAGCCCACTGCCGTATGAGCCCCGGGACGCTCGAGCCGATGATCGGTCTCGCGTACAGGTAGCCTTGCGCGTAGTCGCAGCCCATCCGGATCAGTTGCTCGGCTTGCCCCTCGGTCTCAATGCCTTCCGCCGTGACCTGCAGTCCCAGGCTGTGACCGAGACCGATGACGGCAGCCACGATCGCCGCATCATCTCGATCTTTCTCCATGTTGCGTACGAACGTTTGATCGACCTTAATGTGGCCGACCGGGAACTGCTTAAGGTGCGTCAGGGAAGCATAGCCCGTTCCGAAATCATCGAGCGTCACCAGAACACCGGCGTCGCTGAGACGCTGGAGGGTCTGCGGCACGCAATGGGACCCTTGGCCGAGAAAGACGGTCTCGGTGATCTCGAACTCGAACAACGAGGCGGGAACTTGGGTCCTGTCGAGAAGAGCGAGGACATGACCCGCCAGATCCGGCTTCTGGAACTCGGCGGAGGCGAAATTCACCGCGACGCGCCCGAAGTCGAGTCCAGTCCGGTGCCAGTCGCGCATGTCGACGGCAATCTGCTGAAGTAGGCAATCGCCCAGGGCTGTGGCGAGCTCGGGGTCTTCGAACGCCAACCCGAAGTAACCCGGTGTCACGAGGCCTTTCGTCGGGTGCTGCCAGCGCGCCAGCGCCTCGAAACCCACCAGCCTGTCCGTCCTGAGGCAGACCTTCGGCTGATAGAACGGTACGAACTCGCCGGCATTGATCCCCGCGCGAACTTCCTCGATGATCCCCAGCCGCCGTTCCGTTTCCGCCCGCATATCCGGGCTGAACAGGACGGCGCGGTGACGGCCGGTCGCCTTGGCCCGGTACAGCGCGATATCCGCATCCTTCAGGAGTTCGCGGCCATCCCGATGATGGTCGGGAAAGGCCGCGATGCCGATACTTGCGCCGCAGGTGAGGGCGCGGCCTCGATGCGTAAACGGCGCGTCAAGTCGGTTCAACAAGTCCGCCGCGAACCCTTTGGCGTGTTCGAGCGTCGATGGGTCGGTCAGGAGAAGCGCGAACTCGTCGCCTCCGAGGCGGGCCACCGTATCCTGAGGACGCAGCCCGACCTGGAGACGGTGAGCGACTTCGATGAGCACCGCGTCGCCGACATCGTGGCTGACCATCTCGTTGACGTCTTTGAAGCCATCGAGGTCGATCAACAGGAGGCTGACGCAGGTGTTGTCCTGCTCCGCGCGGTTCAGCGCATCCTCGAACTGCTGGAGGAAGAAGCTGCGGTTGGCGAGACCCGTCAGAGCATCATGATGGGCCGCAGACCAGGCATGCTCCTCAGCCGACTTCCGGTCCGTGATGTCGAAGGTGATCCCGACGATCCGGTCCTCGGTAATGCGCTCGGCGCGCATGATGAGCCACATCAGCGGGCCGGCCGGATGATGAAACCGGAACTCGACCGAATGCGCCGTTCCGCCATAGGCCACGAAGTTCTCGACCTCGGCACGGTCGGCCTGGTGGACCTGGTCGATCAGCAGGGAGATGGATCCGGAGCCGATACCGAGGAGCGACATCGAATTCGAGGAGCGGGTCGCCACGCCGGTTTGCAGGTTGCGTTCCCACGCGACCATCCGGCCCGCCTGAAGGGCCAGGCGCAGGAGTTCCTCGCTGCTCCGCAGGGCGGAGCTGGCCTCGTTCTGCTTGCTGACATCATGCATCGCACCGACCATGCGGACGGCGCGCCCGGCGGCATCCCGGATGATGAAGCCGCGATCGACCACTTCCGCGTAGGTGTCGTCGCTTCGCAGGAAGCGGTACGCGTCCGTCCAACGGGTCTCCTGCCCCTGGATCGTCGCTTGGATGGAGGCGAGGACGCGCGCCCGGTCATCCGGATGGATCCGGCTGGTCCACCATCCACCCCCTTGGTCGACCCCGGACGTCTCCCGACCGAAGAAATGCGTGGCGGCCTCGTTCCACTCGGTCTCGTCGCTCGCCAGATCCCAGTCCCAGATCGCGTCCTGCGTCGCGAGCACGGCCAAGCGATGGCGCTCTTCCTGGATGCGCAAGGCGATCGTCGCCTGACGGGTCTCGTGGACGTCCGTCGCGACACCCACCCACTCGACGAGGCGTCCGAACTGGTCCTTCAGCGGAACGGCACGCGCGAGGATCCAGCGGTAACCGCCATCGGCGTGGCGTGCCCGGTACTCGACCACGCCCACCGCCTCCGACGCCGTAATCCTGCGCCACGCGGTCAGGGCGTGCTCGCGGTCGTCGGGATGCACGACGTCGAGCCAGCCATCGCCCTCGGCGGAGGCCTGGCATTGACCCGTCTGCTGTTTCCAGCCCCCGCTGTCGATGATGCGGCCATCCGGGTGGGCCCGCCAGACGGTCGAGGCACTCGCATCGATCAGCGCTTCGTAGCGCTTGAGGATCCGTCGCATCTCGCCGTCGTCCTCCGCACCGGGGAGGCTTTCGTATGACCCGGGGGGCGTTGCCGGCGCCGTCCGACCGGATTGCGCGTCTTCGACGATCCCTCTCGCAACCTCCACCCGATTGCGGCCCCGTCGTTTGGCTTCGTACAAGGATCTGTCCGCCGCCTCGAACCAGTGCTGCGTCGTCAGATCGGGATAGTGCGCGGTGTGCACGACGCCGCAGCTGACGGTGACGACGCCGTGATCCTGGCCGGCATGCGGAATGCTCTCGGCGGCGACGGCCTGGCGAACGCGATCGGCGCATGCGAGGGCCTCCGCCTCGGTCGTCCCCGAAAGGATCAGGGCGAACTCCTCGCCGCCGATCCGGCACGCGTGGTCCGAGGCCCCCCGGACTTCGTGCTGCAGGATGCGCGCGATGACCCTCAGCACGCGATCGCCGGCGAGGTGGCCATAGAGATCGTTGTAGCGCTTGAACCGATCCGTATCGAACAGCAGCAGAGCCGTTGTCGGACAATCGGTCTCCGACCGTACGCGGCTCAACTCCTCATCGAAGAGGCGGCGGTTCGCCAATCCCGTGAGCGCGTCGGTCGTCGCGAGGTGCAGCAGTTCCAGGCGCGCGGCCTCCGCGGCCTGCTCGGCCTCCATCCGGCGACGAAGCTCACGCAGCAGTGAGATCGACAGAACGCCCGTGCCGCCGCACATGAGGCTCAAGGCGAGAACGAGGGCAAGCGCCTTCGTGCGCCACGCGGCGGCAATCGAGTCGAGGCTGACGGCAACGTTGATGCGAAGCGGCCAACGCCCGACACGCCGGAACGTATAGAGGCGGTCGACGCCGTCCATGGCCGAGGACGCGGTGAGCTGGCCCGACTCATCCCGAATGAAGCGCTGAACGCTCGGAACCGATGACATATCACGCCCCGGCACGAGGGAATCGGCCGGCGTGCGGACGAGCAGGACCCCGTCTTCGTGGAAGAGGTTGATCGCGGCATCCGATTCGGTGTTGAGGCGCTGAAAGATCTCCGTGAAGTAGGCGACTTCGATGGTCCCGATGACGACGCCCGCAAATGATCCATCGGCATATTCGACGCGGCGGCTCAGAGGGACGACGAACCTGCCGCTCACGTTGGACTTCATCGGCCGGCCGATATGGAGCCCGAGATCCGACCGGTCCCGATGGGCCTGAAAGTACTTCCGGTCTGACGCATTCAGCTGCCTCGGCGTCACCGAGCCGGACTCGATATAGGCTTGTCCATGTTGGTCGAGGATGAAGATCGAGCCAAAGCCGGGCGCCGAGGCAGACCGGTCGAAAAGCGCGAGCCGCCGGACCTCGGGGGAAACGCCTTCCAACGCGGGGGATCGCAGACGCTCGACGACCGCCTGGAGCGAGAGGTCATAGAGTTCGAGGTCCCGATCCAGCGTCCGTTCCGCGCTGCGCAGCAGACTCTCCGATTTGAGTGTCGCCTGGCTCCAGGCATGCGCGCGCATGTTGAGGATCACGGCGCCAGTCATGGTGCAGAGAACCAGCACGACCGCTACGCCGAACCCAGTCACCACACGGGTCAGGTGAATGGTGCGCCCAGATTGCAGCTTGTGCGAGCGGGTCAACAAAGTACCGGTCCAGAAAGCGGTCAGCTTGAGACCGAGTCATGCTGGCGAAGTGCTAACATTCAGTGTAGTTTTTAAGGGTACGTTAGTGTACTTGACCTGACGTTCTCGCCGATGAACCCGCTGATTGCGAGGATCAGCTAGAGCGATTTCGGTGTGGACTGAATCGGATGGCTGGGATCCACGCGCAGCCATGGTGCTGAATCAGCGCGCGTTCCGGACGAAGAGCGAAACAATGGTCGACTCCGCAGCGCGGATCTCCGCGAACGCGTGGCCGACGCAGCCGGAATGACATGGCGTCGGCAGGCAGCCGTCCGCTTCGGGGTCGGTGTCGCCACGACGATCCGCTGGAGGGCTGCGCTCACGACGACGGGGACGGTGGCGACGCGCCCTCAGGGGTGGGCACGCCGGTCGAAGCTCAATCCTTCGAGGTCGTCCTGTGCAGCCTGATTGCCGAGAGGGGTGACATCATGCTCGAGGAGATGCGCGCCCGCCTGCGCTCGGGCATGCCGCACGCCCACGTGTGGACGCCCCTTTGGGTGCGAGCAGAACCTCTGAACAGGTGCTGCGCATGATCGGGTACGCCAACTTCTTCGCCGCGGCTGGAAGAGAGGCAGATCTACCGAAAAGTCTCCAATCCATCACCCTGAATAACAATGATCAAAAATCACCACACTTACTGATTTTTTATTGTAAAATCTCTTTGTAATTACTGCGTCAGTTGCGTATCGGCGGAGCTCGGGCCAACGCCATTGGGGACCGGTACGTCCGTCGAGCCATAGCGGGCATTCAGGATCAGGTCGGGTCCGTCATAGAGGTTGATCATGCGCGCGATGATCACCGTGTAGGCGGAATGGTCCGCAACGGGCTTCTTGGCATCGATGATGAGGCGGCCAACAGGCAGATAGATCGTCCCGAGCAAGGTCCGCGCGTTATCGCTGATGATCCGGTACTCGCGTCGTGCGATGAATCCGCCGGGCGCCGGCTTGGCTTTGCCTTTTCCACCGAGGGGCAGGAGCGACAGGAGGTCGGGCGGACTCAGACGGTCCTCGAAGAACAGCAGGCCGGACATCGGACCGTCCTTCGGCGCGGTGAGGCTGATGGTGCTCTTCTCGTCGAAGAGCAAGCCACCGCGGACGCCGGTGAAGTAGAAGGCCGTGTTCACCCCCGTCAAACTCGCGTTCTTGTCGACGACGAGCGGACCGTCCTTGATGATGTAGATACCGGACTGAAGGGTGACCTGCGCGCCCTTGGTGATGTGAAGCCCGCCACAATAGGTGCCCGGCTCCAGCGTGACGTTCCCGCTGACGACGTTCAAACCGTAGGCGGGATCGTCGATGCCTTCGATGAGCTTCTTCGGATCGACGAAGAATCCGAGGTGGATGCAGGATCCTGGGATCGGTCCCCGCTTGTCGATCAGCGGATCACGCAGGGGCGGGCAATTCTTGGCCGGCGGCGGCGTGAAGATGGTGCTCGACCCCGTGTAGCCGCCGGCCGTGCAGATGGAGAGCGCCTTGGCCACGGCGGCGTTGTCGCCCTGGATGCCGGCCGGGCTCAGCGAGTTCGAATAGAGCGAGCAATCCGAGGCGGTGATCCGCGCGGCGCTCTCCAGGTGGAAGGCGCCTGCGCTGAGCGGATCGAGCGCCAGCAGGCAGAGGCGGGTGGTTCCGGTGAGCTTTGCCGTCGAGCGGACGGAGATGTCTATGCTCGGCATGTTGAGGAGCTTGCCGAACGTCAGCGGCACCGTCTCGGCCACGCTCACCTCCACGCCGGAATGGTTGCCGAGCACCCGGGCCGTCACCTGCGGGGTGCCTCCGCCCGCGTTGCGCGCCTGCGCCTGCACCATCGATGTCGCGACGCTGATCGCGGCCGCATCGTCGGCATTGGCGAGCTTGAACTGATTGACGCCCGCTATGCTCGCGCTGTCGGCGGCACGCTGGAGCTCGGTCCGGCGCTTGACGAGGCTGGCATACTCGATCGCCGCCGCGCTCAACCCCATCAGGATCGGCGTCAGCAGGGCGAAGAGGACGAGAACGCCACCGCCCTGGTTCCGTTGAAGACGCCGCCCCGCGGCAAGCCAATGACGAATACCCATCCGGCCTTTGTGGCAGGAGAGTCTGTCCGGACCTTCACCTAAGCCATATCGGTTTCGCGATCCCCAACTTTAGAATCGTTATGGTTATGGACCCGTTGGCGGCTGTCGGATTCCGTGTGCCCGCCGTCGACGGCTCCGGTCGGCCCCGAGGCGGGGAGGCCGGCGAGGAAGGCCGCCACGCAGGCGGGATCGAAGTGGGTGCCCGCATGGGCGCGAAGGTGGGCGACGGCATCCGCCTGCGACCAGGCCGTCTTGTACGGGCGGTCGGAGGTCAGCGCGTCGTAGACGTCGGCGACGGCGACGATGCGGCCGGAGAGGGGAATGGCTTCGCCGCGCAGACCCTTCGGGTAGCCGCCTCCGTCCCAGCGCTCGTGGTGGGTCGCGGCGATCTCGGCCGCGAGCCGGATCAGGGCCGAGTCGCTCCCCTCCAGGATGCGCCGGCCGCGATCGGCATGCTCCTCCATCTCACGGCGCTCCTCCTCCGAGAGCCTACCGGGCTTCAGCAGGATCTTGTCGGGAACGCTGATCTTGCCGACATCGTGCATGGTGGAGGCGAGACTGAGCCGCTCGGCCTCATCGGGGGAAAGCCCCAGTCCCTCGGCGATCTGGCCGACATACCCGGCGACGCGTCCCACGTGGTTGCCGGTCTCGGTGTCGCGATGCTCGGCCGCCTTCATCAGCATCATGATGATCTCGCGCTCGCGCGCGACGATGAGGGCGGTGGCGGCCTTGACCTCGCGGTCGAGCCAGGCCGCGCGGTCGACCTGCTCCAGGCGGCTCCGGTTCAGGGCGAAGAGGTTCCCGACGCGCGCCCGGACCTCGACGGGATCGAAGGGTTTGCCGAGGAAGTCCGTGGCGCCTGCCGCCAGCGCCTCCCGGCGCAGGCTGCGCTGGTCGAGGCTCGTCACCATGACGATGGGCACGTGCGCGAAGCCCGGCACAGCCCGGGCACTGCGGATGAACTCGATCCCGTTCATGCCCGGCATCTCGAAATCCGTGACCGCGACGCCGATCGCCTCGGCGTTCGCACGCACGAAGGCCAAGGCGTCGGCGGGGGCGGTGAACTCGCGGATCTCGCAGCCGGGCAGATCGCGGATCGCCTCGGCCATCAGCATGTTGTTCAGCGGGGCATCATCGAGGATGAGCACAAACATCGCGGCCACTTCCGGTTGGGACGTCGGCAGGATTCAGGAAGATTGAGTGTCAGAGCGCGCGCTGCCGCCGCTCGCGTGCCTCGTCGTCCGACGCCGGCCCGAGCCCCAGGCGCGTAGCGACCTCGGCCGCCGTGCGTGCAACCAGGGGCGCGAGACTTTCGATCATCGCCGGTCTCGGGAGGCGTGCCTCGGTCCGGGCCGCGTCCTCGATGTCTCCGAGGACCCGCGCGAGCGCGCGACCACCGATGTTGAGACTCATCGAGCGCAGGCCGTGTGCCGCCCGGGCGACCTCGTCGGCCGTCGTGGCCATCCGCAGCGCATCGAGGGCCACCGGCGCGTTCTCCCGGTAGAGGCCGAGGATACGCGCGGCGAAGCCGGAGCCGGCCTGTTGCGCCATCTCGGCGAGGCCGTCGACCACGTCCCCGTCGAGGAGATCGGCGTCGGACGCCGTGTCGGGGGACGGGAGAGGCTCGGAGCCGGTTCCAGGCGCGGCCGCGACGGTCCCGGGTTCAGGGGTCAGGAACCGCAGCAGCATGTCCGCGAGGCCCGCGAGGGTGAAGGGCTTCGTCAGGGTTCCATTCATGCCCGCCATGCGCCAGGCCTCCGCCGCGGAGCCCACCACGTGTGCCGTCAGGGCGACGATGGGGAGGGGTGCCGCGCCGCGTTCCGTCTCCTCGGCCCGGATCGCCGCGGCTGCCGCGTAGCCGTCGAGGACGGGCATGCTGCCATCCATGAGCACGAGATCGAACCCGCCGGTGCGGCAGGCGAGGACAGCCGCCTGTCCATCCTCCACCTGGGTGATCGCCGTAATGCCGCAGCGCGCGAGCGCGGCGCTGGCGACCTCGCGGTTGACGGCGGAGTCATCCGCCACGAGCACCCGCGCGGACGGGAACTGCGGCAGCGCAGGCGCGTCCAGGGCCGGTCCATGGCCGACGAAGTCCGTCCCCTGCGCCAGCGCGTCGAGCGCTCGCGACCATTCCGCCTGAACGATCGGCCAAGTCAGGAGCGCATCGGCCCATCCCGCCCGCAGGATCGTGGCGGCGGCGGGCTCGCCGAAGCGGGCCAGGGCCAGGACGCGGCCCGCCGTGCCGGGACGGCGTCCGAGAGCCTCGATCGTCCCCGCGTCGGCGATCCAGTGCGCGCCGGGCGCTTCGCGGCCCTCCAGACCGACGGGGAGGAATCCGCGCGCCGCGAGACCTTCGCGCAGGGTGTCCCCGGTGGCCGGCCCCTGGGTCGCCACGACGACGTGGGACGCGACGGCCGCACTCCGCGCGAGCCCCATGCGCTGCGAAGGACCGGCGGCGTCCAGGGGCAGTTCGGTCCAGAAGGTCGAGCCTTCGCCCGGGCGGCTGTCCACGCCGATCCGTCCCCCCATCGCGATCACGAGGCGATGGGCGATCGACAGCCCGAGCCCGGTGCCACCGAAGCGGCGCGTGGTCGTCTGGTCCGCCTGCGAGAAGGCCGAGAAGATGCTGTCGATCGTGTCGGCCGCGATCCCGATCCCGGTATCCTGAACGCTCAGCCGCAGGGTGCCGGCCTGGCCGCGCTCGAGGCGCACGCGCACCGAGCCGGTCTCGGTGAACTTCAGGGCGTTGTTGACGAAGTTGCCCAGGATCTGGCCGAGGCGCACCGGGTCGCCCTGAATGGCGGCCGGAACGTCCGGGGTCACCGTCGCGGAGAGGTCGAGGCCGCGCGCGCGCGCCTTCTCGGCGAACAACGCGACCACGGTGTCGACGACCTCGGCCGGGTCGAGGGCGATGCGCTCGAGTTCGAGCTTGCCGGCCTCGACCTTCGCGAAGTCCAGGATGTCGTTGATGATGGCCAGCAGGCTCTGCCCCGACCGGGCGATGACCTCGGCGTGCCGCTTCTGACGCTCCGGCAAGTCCGCTTCCGCGAGGAGTTCGGCCATGACCAGCATGCCGTTCAGCGGCGTGCGGATCTCGTGGCTCATGGTGGCGAGGAAGGTGGATTTCGCGTGATTGGCCGCCTCCGCCGCATCCTTGGCCTCGTGCAGGTCGATGGTGCGCTCCGCCACCTCGGCCTCCAATCGCTCCATGTGCCGTGCCAGCCGGGCGTCGCGCTCGCGCAACGCGGACAGGAGGGCGTTGAAGGAGCGGGCAAGGCTTCCGACCTCGTCGTCGCGGACGATCCGGGCCGTCTGGGCGTAATCCTGGTCCTCGCGCACCCGGTCCATGGTCTGGGCCAGCGCGGCGATCGGCTGGGTCATCGCACGCTGAAGGGCATAGGACAGGCCGAGGCCGAGGGCGAGCGCGACGAGCCAGCTCAGACCGGAGATCCGGAGGAAGTCTAGGACCCGGTCGAGGAGATCGGTGGTATCGGCGACGAGGACGAGGGTGCCGACCCGACGCCCCCCTTCCAGGATGGGCACCTGCACCTGCGCCGTATGGCTGAACAGGAGGGCGAAGGGCGATCCGGCCTCGCCGAGGTCGAGGTCGCTCGCAAGCCGGATGGCGAGGCCCCGGTCGGCCAGGACGGAACCGTCGGGACGCTCGATCCCGGCATAGACGAGGTCCGAGCGCCGTCCGATGGCGTTGAGGGCGCGGGCGGCCGCGGCGGCGTCTCCGGCATCGACGGATCGCGCGCTCGCGGCCGCGAAGATCTCCGCCACGGTGCTCAGCGACTCGCGCTTGGTCTGCGCGTATCGATTCACTTCCTGCCAGAGCGAGAAGGCCGTCGCCACCGTGAGGGCCAGGACCACGGAGCCGAAGACCGCCAGGGCGAGCCGGGTGGCGAGCGAGCGGGCAAGGCGCACACGGGGCTCCCTGCGACCTTGCACGGGATGGAAAGTGACGCTTGGATCGCTCATCGCCGCGCAGCATAGCGGCAGATCGTTGGAAGCCCCTTAACTGTCCGGCGGCCTCGAAAGGCATTCGCTGCCGGGCTGTCGTTCCAGCCCCCTGTGTTGGCACAAAATTAAGCGGACGCTTGTACCGAACGTACTCGGCGATTGCTGAAGCCGATTGAGCTCGGTTGTCCTTGTTACGGTCTGCTTCCCTCGAACGGCGTGTGCGAGCTTAGAATGCAAGCTCGGATTGTTGCGGGTCGACTCCCGTCGTTGACGGACGGGGTGCAGCCTCACTCGCTCCTGAATCCGGGTCGCCGTCGCCTGATCCAGGCGGCAGGACGCTTCGAGCGCGATCAGGGCGGGGCGATGGCGGTCGAATTCGCCATGATCCTGTTTCCGCTCTGCATCCTCATCTTTCTCGTGCTGGAAACGGCGCTGATCTACTGGATCGCGTCAGCGCTCGACCATGGCGTCGAGGCGTCCATGCGGCAGTTCTACGTCCAGGCCGAAGCATCGTCGAAGACGTTGGCACAGGCGGTGCGGGGTGAATTGTGCCGCCAGGTGTCGCCTTTCGTGAAGTGCGAGAACCTGAAGGTCGACATCGCGGCTTACCGAAGCTTCGGGAGCATCGACAAGTCGAGCCCGGTCGATGCGTCCACCGGGACGTGGCGGGCAGGTTTCGGCGACCAGCATGGTTGTCTGACGAAGGGCAGCGTCGTGGTGGTTCAGGCTGCGTTGGCGCAGCAGACGTTCCAAGGCTTCGGCATCGTCAAGAGTCCGTTCAAGGACGGCAGTCAGCTGATCCTCGCCACGGCGATCCTGCAACTCGACGGCAACGCGACGCGCCGCACCGATTGCTAACAGCATGATCGGCGCTTTTCCCAGAGTACGTTCGAGGCGCGATTCCGCAGGATGGCGAGGCTGCGCTCGCTTCCAGCGGGCCGAGGACGGCGTCGCCGTTCTCGAATTCGCCCTGATCGCCCCGATCCTGCTGCTGCTGTATTTTGGAACCGTGGAACTGGCCACGGCCATGCGTCAGGCCCGGAAGATCGATCTGCTGTCCCGGACCTTGGGGGACACGTTCTCGCAGCGTAACGCGCCGACCGCGTTGGAGGTCAGCGACATCTTCAAGATGGCTCCGATGGTGATGCTGCCCTTCGACAGCACCACGATCAAGATGACGGTGAGCGCGGTGGGTGTCGTGGGCGACGCGCAGATGGGTCCGTTGCAGATCTGCTCGAGTGCGGCGGCCCCCAGATCACCGATCCGAATGCCCGGCTCCCTCGCGCCGGTCGACGCTGCCGACAGCTTGCAGGTGAAAGGGACCCGTCTCCTCCTTGTCGAGGTTTCCGCCACCTATAAGCCGGTGACGGGATCGGCGTTCCTGCCGAACGGATCCGCGGGGTTCACCATGTCCCGAAAGACCTTGTGGCCGATCCGTTACGGTCGGCGCTTCGCCAGCCAGAGCCCGGAAATCGTCATCGCGAACGGAGCGTCCTGCCCGGTGCGGTGAAATCGACTGTCCCATCGGGCTGACAGCGCAGGACTTGCGAAACGAGGACCGCTTTCTAAGCGGACGATGAGGGTAAATTTCCGCATCTAAACTGAAGGAATCGCCGCTCACGGCCACCGATAGGCTTCAAATACTGATTAGATTGTGGTGTTTTGATTTACAGATAACGATACACAATAAGTTGCCCCCCCGACTCTGACCTCGGCTCGAATTCTGAGACCGACATCCGCCGGCCGCCTCGAGCCCAGCTGCGAGCGTAGCGGCGCGCAGGTGCTCCCCTGCGCGCGACCGGGTGATCGACAAAGCCGATGGGGTTCGACGGCTCACCCGGATCGACAAGCCCTCTTCACCACACCGACACCTGCCCGTCGCGGCGGGGATCGCTGGCGCCGACGTAGCCCTCGGTTGCGGGATCGCCCATCCGCCAGATGAACTGGCCGGCGCCGAAATCCTGGTAGCTGTCCTCGATCACGTCGACCCGGTGGCCCCGGTCCTTCAGCCCCTGGAGGGTCGCCGCCGGCATGGTCGCCTCGGCGTTGATCTCCAGGCCGGCATTGAAGCGCCAGCGCGGCGCGTCGCAGGCGGCCTGCGGGTTCTGGCCGTGGTCGATCATCCGCACCAGGGTCTGCATGTGCCCCTGCGGCTGCATGTTGCCGCCCATCACGCCGAAGCTCATCACCGGGGCGCCGCCCTGCGTGAGGAAGCCCGGGATGATGGTGTGGAACGGGCGCTTGCCCGGCGCCACGACGTTGGGGCTGGCCTCGTCCAGCACGAAGCCGTAGCCGCGGTTCTGCAGGGATAGGCCCCATTCGGGCACCACCACGCCCGAGCCGAAGCCCATGAAGTTCGACTGGATGAAGCTCACCATCATACCGGATTCGTCGGCCGCGGTGAGGTAGACGGTGCCGCCGCGCACCGGGTTGCCGGCGCCGAAATCCTGCGCCCGGCGGGGGTCGATCAGCCTGGCGCGTGTCGCGAGATAGCCCGGGTCGAGCATCGCCTCCGGGGTCACCGCCATGGTGCGCGCGTCGGCGACGTAGCGGTAGGTGTCGGCGAAGGCGAGCTTCATCGCCTCGATCTGGAGGTGCTGCGCCTCCGGGCCGTCGACGGGCAGGCCGGCAAGATCGAAGCTCTCGAGGATGCCGAGGGCGATCTGGGCGGCGATGCCCTGCCCGTTCGGCGGGATCTCGTGCAGGGTGTAGCCGCGATAGTCCTTGGCCGTGGGGGTCACCCATTCGGGCCGGAAGGCGGCGAGGTCCGCCACCGTCATCGCGCCGCCATGGGCGGCGGCGTGGCGCGCCATGGCCTCGGCGATCTCGCCCTCGTAGAAGGCGCGCCCCTTCGTCTCCCCGATCGCCCGCAGGGCGCGGGCGATGCCCGGCAGGGTGACGCGCTCGCCCACGTGGGGCGCACGCCCGTGGGGCAGGAAGGTCTCGGCGAAGCCGGGCTGGCGGACGAGGTCGGCGACCTTCGCGGCAGCCGCCCATTTCTGCTGCACCACCACCGGTGCAAGGTAGCCGCGCTCGGCGATTTCGATGGCGGGCTGCAGCAGGTCGGCGAAGGGCAGTTTTCCGAAGCGCTCGCTCAACGCGACCCAGGCGGCGACGGCGCCCGGCACCGTGACGGAATCCCAGCCCCGCATGGGCGGCCGCGCGGCCGCACCGTACTTGGCGCGGAAGTAGTCGGGGGTCCAGGCCGCCGGGGCGCCACCCGAGGCGTTGAGGCCGTGCAGTTCCTTGCCGTCCCAGAGGATGCAGAAGGCATCCGAGCCCAACCCGTTGCTGCAGGGCTCGGTGATGGTCTTGGCCGCCGCCGTGGCGATGGCGGCATCCACCGCGTTGCCCCCCTGCCAGAGCATGCGGATACCGGCCTGGGCCGCGAGCGCGTGCGAGGTCGAGACCATGTTGCGGCCGAAGATCGGCATCCGCACGGAGGGATAGCCGGTGGTCCAGTTGAACGGCGTCACGAAATGGGTTCCCTCCGACGAGAGCAGTGTGAAAATGGTCAGGCCGAGCAGCCGAACGTCGTTTGCAGGCGCTCACGCGCGGGAGAAAGGTCGATGCCGCGTTGACTCAGCCAGTCATCATTGAAGAGCGTCGAACGGTAACGCTCGCCGGAATCGCACAACAGAGTGACGATGGAGCCGCGGGCGCCTGATGCACGCATCTCCTCGATAAGTTCAAGACATGCCCAAAGACTTGTCCCCGTCGATCCACCACAAGGGCGACCGAGCAGGCTGCTCGCGAGTCGAGCTGCTGCAATGCTGGCAACATCTGGCACTGCGATCATGCGGTCGATCAGTTCGGGCATAAAGGAAGGCTCCACCTCCCGTCGGCCAATACCTTCTATGACGCTTCCGCACAGATCAACTGCGCGGACCTGCCTATCAGCAAAATGACGGTGAAACACGGAGCCCTGTGGATCAGCGACACAGAGTTGTGTTGCGAACTGACGGTAACGAATGTAGCGGCCGATCGTTGCTGAGGTCCCACCGGTGCCGGCGCCGCAGACGACCCAGACTGGTACTGGTTCCTGCTCATGAGACATCTGTGTAAAGATCGATTCGGCAATGTTGTTGTTGCCACGCCAGTCTGTCGCGCGCTCGGCGAAGGTGAATTGATCCATGTAGTGCCCATCGAGTTCACGGGCGAGCCGGCACGCTGTCTCACTCACGTTGCCGCCATCGACAAGGTGCGCCTCGCCACCGTGAAAAGCGATCGCCGCAACCTTCTCGGCCGATGTTGAGCGAGGCATGACGGCAACGAAGCGCAGACCCAGCAATCGGGCGAAGTAGGCTTCTGAGATCGCCGTCGACCCGCTCGAGGACTCGACAATCGTGGTCCGTGGTCCAATCCAACCGTTGCACAGGGCATAGAGGAACAACGACCGAGCGAGGCGATGCTTGAGACTACCGGTCGGGTGACTCGACTCGTCTTTCAGATAAAGCTCTATTCCCGGCACACGCGGCAGCGCGAGGCGGATCAGGTGGGTGTCGGCCGACCGATTGATATCGGCCTCGATCCGCCGGATCGCTTGGGAAACCCAGGCACGATCCGCTGGTGTCAGGCGGCTCATCGGGCTTCGAGCTCCATCTCGGCGCGGGCTCGCAAGGCGTTACGGTCGATCTTGTTGCTGGCAGCCAGCAGCATGGTGTCGAGGAACCAGACGTGGCGCGGATGTTGATAGGCTGGCGCATTGGCAAGCACGTGTTGCTTGATTTCGGACTCTGTGACCGTAGCACCGGGTCGACGCACGACGTAAGCGACAGGCTTGGTCCCTTTGATCACGTCCGCCACCGGCACGACACAGGCCTGAAGAACATCCGGATGGGTCTCGATGACGGTCTCCACCTCGCCGGGGAAGATGTTCTCGCCCCCTGAGACGAACATGTCATCGGCGCGACCGACAAAGGTATAGAACCGCTCCGCGTCGCAGCGAAATATATCACCGGTCCTGTAGTATCCGTCCGGTGTGATCGGAGAGGGGGTGTCCGGTCGGTTGAGATAACCCAGCATGATGGCCGGGCTTTTCAACTGCAGCTCGCCGAGGTCGGGCGCGTCCGGACCAACGAGCCGGATGGGAACTTCTGGGTGCGGACGGCCGACAGAGCCCGGCGGGATCACTCCGAAGGAAGGATCGTCGGTGAAGACGATCGGCCCTCCCTCCGTCGTACCGTATGCGTTGATGATGCGCGCATTGGGGAGGAGCATCCGCATTTCGGCCGCGAGCGCGTCGCTGACCGGTGCCGACCCCATGCGCACGGTTCTCACGCTCGACAGGTCGGCTTGGGCGAGAGCGTCTTTCTCACGCAGCATCATCGCCATCATCGGCGGTACGGCCGTGAGCCACGTGCAGCCGTAACGCTCGATCGCCGCGATGTAGCGGCGAGCCTCGAACTGCGGCAACAGCACCGCACTCGATCCGCTGGCACAGACGAGCAGCGCCAAGGCGAGCGCGTTCATGTGGTAGAGCGGGGCGGCGATGAGCAGACGCTCACTCCGCAACTCCGCTTCATCCCTCCGGGTACGCACGACCCAGAGATGAGCGGCGTGACCCAGCATCACGCCCTTCGGGCGACCGGTCGATCCCGAGGTATAGAGGCAGAGCGCCGCCTCGTCGTCCGCTGGGCGGATCGCCTCGAACGGACCGGGATCAAGCCAAGCGTCGAGCCCATCCGCCCCCTCGCGGTCGAACACCGCAATGCGGATGGTTGCGGCGAGGCCGGTTGGAAGCCGCAGGTACTGGGCGGCATCACAGACCACGAGGCGTGCACCACAGTCGGCAATCACCTGCGTGACGGTCGATACCGGGAACTTGTGGTTGATCGGCGTTGGGATGAGCCCCGCCCGCATCGCTCCAAGCAGCAAAGCGATGGTTTTCGGATGGTTGGTCGCCAGGATGGCGATACGGTCGCCTCGCACCAAGCCGCCGCGCAGCAGGCCGCGAGCGAAGGCATCGGCCGTTGCGTCGAGGTCAGCGCGGGTCAGGACCACTTCGGCTTCGTCGGGTCCAAAGCCGACGAAGACGGGGCGATCCGGATCGCCGCGACGATCGACAAGGGCGCCCAGATTGTCGATCGTGGTTGAGGCGCCGCTCATCTGGGACTCCGGCAGGTAAGTGACAGATTGAATTCGGCGAGCCTCAGCGTCGCGCAGGTCGCTGCCTGTCGAACCCAGACCACGTTCGGCATGGCTACGGCGCGTCGCTCGATCTCATCCAGGGTGCCGAAGAGGAGGTCGAGCTCCATGAAGCGTGCGACCGGCCCGGGAACGACGTCCAGGCGAAAGTCGCCGAGGGGGACGAACCATCCCTCCCGATCCTGATGCGCGACGGCGTTGCAGGCCGCGGCGTAGCGATCGACATCCATCGCCGGGTCCGGGCTGGTGACGACCAGCTTGCTGATCCGGCAAAACCCATTCGGATGCACCTGCCATTCCGGACGCCAGATGAGATCGGGCGTCAGGTGCTCGCAGTGGTAGATACGCCCCGCCGGAAAGCACGCAGCCGGGAACCGCACCGTACGGAACTCAGCCACTTCGGTCTGGCCAGAGAAAGTCACCGGCCGGGAGAACGCGACCGGTGGCTCAACGGGGAGGCCGGTTTGTTCTAAGCTGGCGAAGGTCGCATCCGCATCCGCGCAGGCTATGACGAGACCGTTCAGACCGAAGGGCGAGTCTACGACGTCCTGGCGCTGCAACCCTTCGGGTGGAACTCCGACAAGCTCAAGATAAGGTCCTGGCGTCATCATCAAATGGTTGATGGAACCAAGGGAGTGATGCCCGCGCGGTGTGAGCCGGAACCCCAAGATCGTGAAGGCGACCGCGGCCGCATCCATATCCCGCATCGTGTTGATGACGACGTGGTCCAAGCCGCCGAAGGTGGACCGGCTCACAGCGTTTTTCATGGCTTGGGCGGGGCCGTCATATAGACGCCGCGCCCGCTGGCGAGCAGGCGGCCTTCCTCATCGAGAATCTGAGCCTCGGCAACCGAGATCTGGCCACCGAACTTCACGACCTTCCCGAGGCAGCGCAGATTTCCCTGCATGGCCGCGCGGTGATAATCGACGCGCAGGTCCACTGTTGGCACGCCGCGACCAGTCTTCGACACAAGCGCCCAATCGGCCGTTAAGTCGACAAGCGTCGCGAGAATGCCGCCATGCGTGTAGCCGCGCTCGGCGTTGACGACCCATTCGGGTCTCCAGGTTGCACCAAGCTCAATCGTGCCTTCACCGACGGCAACGACGCTCAGGCCGAGCCATTGGTGGAAAGGGCCGCGCAGCAGCAGTGCTTCGACTTGATCTTTATCGAGTGATGATTCTGACATGATGCTTTCTGAGCCCTACGGAGCGACGACGATCTTACCCATGACCTCACGGTCCTGGATCATGCGAAGGCCCTCGGCGGCCTCTTCGAGTGTGAGCACCTTGTCGACGACGGGCTTGAGGGTGCCGGCTTGGATCATGTCCATGAGCGCCGAGAGATCGTCGTCGTAGAAGCTGTTGGAGCCGATCACCTTCAGCTCGAAGCTCCAGATGTAGCGCAGGTCCTCCTTGGGATCGTGGCCGGCGGTGGCGCCGCAGACCAGCAAGGTCCCGCCCCGCTTCAGGCACTTCAACGAGGGCACCCAGGTGTCGCCACCGGTGAAGTTGATCACCACGTCCACGCCGCCCTCATAGGTTCGGCGTTGAGGCTTGCCGTAGGTCTGAATCGCCCATTTCGAGAAGTCCGTATCCCGATAGTTGACGACATGGTCGGCGCCGAGTTCCTTCAGGCGCGCCATCTTGTCGGCACTGCCTGCGCAGGCGATGACCTCAGCGCCCAGTTGCTTGGCGAGCATCACACAGCCGGTGCCGACGCCGCCGCTGGCGCCGAGGATCAGCACCCGGTCGCCGGCCTTGACCGTCTTGTGCGTGATCAGCATCCGGTGCGCCGTGCCATAGGCGACGGGCAGCGACGCAGCGTCCGCATAGCTCACGTCCGGCGGCATCGCGATAAGCTGGTCGACCGAGACGCGGCAATACTCGGCCATGCCGCCGTCCATCATCTCGCCCATCAGGCCCTTGGCCTTGTTGAGCGGGTTCACGAGCACCCGGTCGCCGATTTGCCAGCGATCGACGCCGGCGCCGAGCTCGACGATTTGCCCGGCCATGTCGAGCCCGATGACGACGGGGAACGGCACCTTGATGCCGGGCATGCCCTTCACGGTGAAGACATCGTGGTAGTTGAAGGAGGACGCACCGACGCGGATCACCGCCTCGCCGGGACCTGCTTTGGGTTTGGGATAGTCGTGGACGACCTTCAGGTCGCCGACCTCGCCGTGCTGCTCCAGAACGAGGGCTTTCATGGTCTCAGACATGGTTCTCTTCCGCTTGTGAAAGTGGGAGGGGGTTGGCCAGCCGATGCGGCCTACTTCATCGCCTTCGATGCCTCGTAGGGGCCCGTCATCAGCGCTGTCTCGGGCAGTTCGCCCTTGACGACACCGACGGCCTTGAAGACGGCAAATTCGTTGCGCAGGGAGGCGAGATCAGCCGGCTCCATGCTGACGGTATAGATGTTGTCCCAAAGTGCTGCGTAGGCTTTGGCATCGGCTTCGCTGAGATTGGCCGAGCTCATCAGGGCCTTAGCCACCGCCGCCTTGTCGGCTTTGCCGAACTCGTAGGCCTTGCGCATACCGACGACGACCTTGGCCGCACCGGCAGGATTGGCTTTGAGCCAGTCATTACGCATGAGGCCTACACCCAGGACGGGTGGAGCATCCTGCTGAGTGAGCGTCTTCCACTCAGTGCGAAACGAGGCGAGCTTGCGCAGCTTGACATCTGGCAGGAGCGCCAGCGTTACGGTGCGAAGTGCAGCCGCATCGATATCCTTCTGTACAAGGAATTGGGCCAATCGCGGATCGTTGCCGGGCACACCCTCATAATGCGAGGGCTTGAAGCCGTAGTTTTTCTCCAAGATCGCAGAGGTAATCGCAGCGGTGGCGCTGCCCGCCGGAGATGTCCCGATCTTCTTGCCCTTGAGGTCGGACATCGTCCGGATCGGCGAGGCCTCGGGGACGACAAAGTCGAGATCCGCCACCTGCGTCGAGAGTATGATGCTGAGTGGTAGCCCATCGGATGCGACGCTGAAGGCCGTTCCCGCACTTGCACCGATTGCAAAGTCGATGGCACCGGCGGCCATGGCCTTGGTCGGGGCGTTCACATCAGGGAACTTGAGGTACTCAACGGTGAGTCCCTCCTTCTCCATGAATTTTCCGGCCTCAAGCACGGCTCCAAACCCGAGGCTTACGCCAGAACTCCAATAACCGATCCGAACCGTCTCAGCCTGCGCGGCATATGTCCCAGCGACGATCCATGTAACGGCCGAGATGAACAGACTGAACCGTTTCGACATGGCTGTTATCCTATCTTCAGACTGCAGTTGGGGGATTTCAACCAGCAAAGGTGGTCAGGTCTCTGTCGCCCGCTTCCAGGCGAAGAGACGCCGTTCCAGGGGCTTCAGCACCAGAGCTTCGAGGCCGATCATCAGGGTGACCAGCGTGAGCGTCCAGGCGAAGACCTGATCGGTCTGGACAAGATCAGCCGCTTGGCGAAGGCGGTAGCCGATGCCGCTGCTCGCTCCCAAAGACTCGGCGACGAGGCTGACGCGGGCCCCGAAGCCGAAGGCAAGGCGTGCTCCGGAGAAAAAAAGCGGCAAGATCGTCGGCAAGTAGATTTTGAGAAGCACCTTGCGGCGAGGCATCCGGAACGTGCGAGCAAGCTCAAGGAATTCTGTGTTGACCGTGCGTGTGCCCTGCCAAACGTTGGTCAGGATCAGCGGCATAGCAGTCATGAACACCACGAAGATCGTAGTCCAGTTCGACAGACCGAACCAGATCAGCGCAAATATTGCCCAGATCGTGGATGAAACCGTATTAACGACCGTCAGGACTGGCTCGAAGAACTCTCCGAGCGTCCGGCTCGCGCCGAGCGCAAGGCCAAGAGGGAGCCCGACGAGGGCGGCCAGGAGAAAGCCAGCGGATATGCGGCCAAACGTAATCCCGAGATCAGTCGAGAAGCTCGCGGAAGACACAAGTGTCGTCCAGGCGCTCCAGACGCGAGCAGGACTCGGGAGAACGAAGCTCGGGGCCTGGAGCGAGGCGATTTGCCATGCCGCCAGCGCACCGGCGAGCAGTCCGACGCGCATGAGGACGGTACGCATCTGCCGCCAACGGATCTGAGTCCGCCTTGAGCTGAGGCGCAGGGATTGAGGCGTCTGCGTCAGCATGGGACGGGCCTCGCGCCAGCGAGGCTCAGGCGCAGGTTGCGCACCTCCTCGGCAACGTCCGCGGACAGCGGATCACGGGGGTATGGCAACTCGATCCGACGCGTCTCACCAACGCGGCCGGGTCTCGGATGGAGCACAACAACATAGTCGGCGAGTACGATTGCTTCCTCCACGTCGTGCGTGACGAAGATCACCGTCATCTTCCTCAGAGCAGCGAGGCGCAGCACTTCGGCATGCATCTGCGCGCGAATGGACGGATCGAGCTTGGAGAATGGCTCATCCATCAGGAGGATCGTCGGTTCCGTGACGAGGCTGCGCGCAAGCGCAACGCGGCTGCGCATGCCGCCCGACAGTTCGTGCGGATACACGTCCTCGAAGCCCTCGAGCCCGACCAACGACAGCGTCTCGCACGCACGGCGTCGACGTTCGGCTTGTGGGAGGCTCTCGGCTTCCAACCCGAAGGCGACATTCTGAGCCGCGGTTCGCCAGGGCAGCAGCCTGTCTTCCTGGAACATGTACGTCATCGAGCGCCAATTACGAAAGTCGGCGGAAGAAACACCGTCGAGGAGAATGGCTCCCCGGTCCGGCTTGATCAGGCCCGCAATGATATTGAGAAGCGTACTCTTGCCGCAGCCCGACGCGCCCAGTAGCGCGACAATCGCCTGCGAAGGGACGTCAAAGTCGATCTTGCGCAGGACTTCAAGCTGGTCGCCGTCGCGCCGGTCGAACCATTTGCTGACGCACTTAACTTCGACGGTGTTCATGCGATACCACCATCCGTCCGTGACTTCGCACCGACGGGGACGAGGGCAGCGGTGTCGCGCAAGCTTTGAACAACCTTCTGCATCGTCATCTCGCGGAACGTCTCGACATGACGGCGCGCGACCAATTCGGCGCCGTCCGCATCGCCCGCGACGAGACAGTCGATGATCTGGGTATGGTCGTTCTCGATATTGGGCCGCACCTGTTGCACGCCGAAGCCGAGGGCAACGAGACGCGTCATCTCGTCGAGGAGACCGGAGAGCGTCCGGCACAGTCGCTGGTTTCCGGCAGCCACGGCGATCGCCATGTGGAAGCTACGGTTTGCTTCGAGAAAGAAATCGATCTGATTGCCGACATCCACCACGACGCGGTCGCGGCAAGCTCGCTCGAGTCGCTCAAGGTGAGCCCGGTTCACTCGGCCCGTTGCAGCGCGCGCGGCGAGCGGCTCGAGCACGACGCGAAGAGCAAAGACCTCATCGACATCTCGTACGGTGACAGGCGCAACGCGATAACCCTGACGCGGTATCGATATGACGAAGCCTTCTTGAATGAGGCGCTGCAGCGCGATCCGACAACTTGCCTTGCCGAGTTCGTAGCGCTCCATGACTTCGGCTTCGGTGAACCGCGTGCCGGGCAGGATCCGGCAGGAAACGATCGCGCGGCGCATCAGATCGTAGGCCTGATTGGCCCGAAGCGTCGAAGGCGGCACGGCCAGAACATTGGACTTCAACAGGACGGGTTCGTCCTCAAGCGCGTTCAACATACTGATGGCCCCACGATCGTCATGTGAGCAGCTCACGAGAACCTGGAAAGCACGTCAGCAAGTTCGATGCCATCTGCGGCGAACTGAACGAGCATCGCGCCACAATATGTTTATATTCCTATTTATAGATTCAGCCGTTGATCGGGATCGCCCGGCAGCGCGTTCAAATCGACCTTGCAGGCTTCGATCGGCCACTCGTCACGGAGGTGGCGCGCTGTAGAATCCAGGATGTCGGGTTCACCGACCGGATCGGGGCACTCGCGAACACCGAAATGGCAGGTCCGCTGTCCAAGCCGATAGGATCCTCATGGCGGACATCGTCCCTGTGGCCTGCCTCCTGCGGTGGCCCGAGGCCGTTCAGAGCCAGCCGTTCTTGCGGAAGCGCCAGTACAGAACGGCGCAGGCGGTGAAGATGCCTGCAAGCACGATGAAGTAACCGTAGCGCCACTTGAGTTCCGGCATCACCTCGAAGTTCATCCCGTAGATGCCCGCGATGGCCGTCGGGACCGCGAGGATGGCCGCCCATGCGGCGAGGCGACGGGTGATGACGGTTTGCTGGGCCTGGCCCAGCATCACGCTCGCCTCGAAGGCGAAGGCGAGGACCTCACGCATGGCATCGATTTCGTCCTGGACGCGTAGCAGGTGATCCGAGACGTCACGGAACAGAGGCTGCATCTCCTCGTCGATCGCGACCATGTCGCCGTGCTCCAGCTTGCGGCAGACCTCGACGAGCGGGACGACGGCCGTTCGCAATCTCAAGAGGTCGCGCCGCAGCAGGTAGAGCCGCTCGACCTCGTCCGGTCGAAGCTCTCGCTTGAGAATGCAGTCCTCGATGGCCTCGACTTCGGAAAGGACGGTCTCCATGACGGGACCGTAGTTGTCGACGATGAAGTCGAGCACAGCGTGCAGGATGTAGTCCTCGCCATGTGCGAGGAGGTCGGGACAGGCTTCGGTCTTCTCGCGCACGGGGGCGTACGACACGGAGGCACCGTGGCGAACGGTGACCACGAAGCCGCGTCCGACGAACAGATGCGTTTCGCCGAGCGTGATGCGACCGTCCACGCGCTGCGCGGTACGGGCAACCACGAACAGGCAATCGCCATAGCGTTCGAGCTTTGGCCTCTGGTGCGCCGCCCGGGCATCCTCGATGGCGAGCGGATGCAAGCCGAACTGGGCCTGGATGTCGCCGAGCAGTTCGGCGGACGGTTCGTACAGGCCGATCCAGACGAGGTGTCCGGGACGGCGCGCCCATCCACCGGCTTCGTCGATCGGCACGTCGGCGACACGCTGGCCGTTGGCATAGGCTGCCGACATCACGACTCCCGGCCTATGGGGCTGTGCGACCGGGATCGATGAGGTCGGCATCCGTATGCGCTCCGTTCGGCCGAGTGGGCGACCCCGGCCAAGGTCCAGCTTGGCGGCATCGTAACGCCCTCGTCCAGTGGACAGATCCCTCGTCGGACAGGCCGGGTCGACGGTTGGTCATTCACCACTCCACGGGGTTCGCGATCGGGAGAAGCGTTGTCCGCACTTGCTCCAAGTACGGCTGGCATCCCTTAACCGTGGAGGCGGATGTGCTCGGAAGCACCTGACGACGTTTGGGAAGCGGATCAACGCCTCCCCTGGAAGGCGGCCGGTGATACTGCCTTGGCCGATCCGAATGCCGGATCGGCTTCGTGCCAATGGTCCACCGTCGCCGAAACGGACGCATGTTCCACCTGATCTTCGGTCTACCCTGCCTGTACGTCATCGCCCGGGTGCTGTGGCCGCTTCCGTGGCCGCTGGCGCTGAAGGCCGCCGTCGCCATCCTCCTGCTGATCGCGTCGCAATACCACCTGTGGAGCCGCCTCTCGTCCGGCTCGGTCTTCGCGCCGGAATTCCCGCGTGCGTTGATCGTGCTGTTCAACTGGGCCTTCGGTGCCATCTTCCTCGTTGCGGCGATGCATTTGGCCTTCGACGTCGTGGCCTTGGCCTCCAGGCTTTTGCCCGGCGGTGGGTGGGCGATCCCTGCGGAATTGCGCTACGCGGAGGCCGCCGCGGCGCTGGTCTTGTCTGCGGTGGCGGTCCAGCAAGCCGTACGGGTGCCGCCCCTCAAGGATGTCACCGTCGAGATCGAAAACCTCCCGACCGGGTTCGACGGCTACACCCTTCTCCAGCTGACGGATCTGCATCTCAGCCGCTTGTTTTCAGCGGGATGGGCGCGCGAGGTCGTGGCGCGATCCAACCAACTCGGTGCCGACCTCGTCGTGGTCACCGGGGACCTGATCGACGGTTCACTCGCTTCGCGTCGCGCGGACGTCGAGCCGCTGCGTGATCTCCACGCTGCGGACGGGGTTTGGGTGATCCCCGGCAACCACGAATATTTCTTCGAATACGCGGCGTGGATGCGCCACTATGCCGAGCTGGGGATGGAGGTGCTTGAGAACCGGCATACGGTTCTCAGGCGCGGCGGCGGCGGCCTGGTCCTGGCGGGCGTGACCGACCTGTCGGCCTCGCATTCCGGCCAGCCGCCCCACGACCTCGACGCGGCGCTGGCGGGCTCGCCGCCGGGCGCGCCCATCGTTCTCCTGGACCATCAGCCGAGGGATGCGGGCAGGGCGGCCGCGAAGGGCGTGGCGCTCCAACTGTCCGGTCACACCCATGGGGGGATGATCGTGGGCCTGGACCGGCTGGTCGCGCGGGCGAACAACGGCTTCGTCTCGGGCGCCTACGCGGTCGGTGGCATGACGCTCTACGTCAACAACGGCACGGGGCTGTGGCCGGGCTTCGCCCTGAGGCTCGGGCCGCCATCCGAACTGACGCGGATCACGCTCAGGGTAAAGCCCAGACCTTAGTCGGTGAGCAGTTCGGGCATTTAGCCGAGCGGCCGGGTGAGCTCACGCCAACGTCCTACACAGATTCGAGACCTTAACGGAAAGCGCCTTCACGGCCTGTCCGAGAAGCTCGGAGCGCCCGCGAAAGGCGGCCTGCTTGCCCTTCTTCTCGGCGGCCCGGGCCTTCCCGTCCGCCCTCTGCGACGTTTCCCGAAACGCGGTCGCCGGCTTCGCGCAGGCATCGGCAGTCTTGCCGTTGGTATCCGCTGTTTCCTGTTTCAACCGGTCCCGGTGATGGGCGCCCTTCCAACGGGTCTGCGGGGAAAACGTCCGACGTGATCGACGCCCGCGGACATGGCCCTGTCGATCGGGTGAGTTCGGCTCTGACCGGGCGCCTCGTCGCTCAGTTCCCGGGTTGCATCGTCCCCGAGATCTTGGCCTGCCCCTGAGAATTGGTCCTCCCCCAGGTCTGGCTTTCGAGCCTCAGCGGCGTTGACCCCGTTTGCGGTTCACGACCCATGCAAGTTGTCGGGCTGTGACTGCTTGGTCGGCGAAGGCTCGGGGCGTCGAGCCGCCCCGGGCCGTGTGGGGTCGATCTTCGTTGTCGTGGCACCTCCCGTCCTCGATGCGCTCGCGAGCATCCGCCAGCGACAGGAACCACGAGGCGTTCAGGCACGCCGCTCGGAAGCGGCCACCCCCGTTCAGCAGGATCGACCACACGTTCGGTTCGATGCAGGCTATCGTCGCATGGCTCCGAGAAGCCAAAGTGCCCGACAAGATACGCAGTTCTTCGGTATAGGCAGCGCACGCCTACGACTGATCGCTTTGGCGCATGCCTGGTATGTCACGCGAACGATTACAGCTTATTCGTTTGCTTATCGCCGGAATTTGCTTCATCCGCAAAGAACGTGAGTCCGAAAGTGAAATGCGCTATGTCTGAAATCATTGAAACACACGCGACGGATTTTGTGGACCTGACCGGCGACATCGTCTCTGCGTACGTGTCGAACAACCCTGTCCGGATCACAGATCTCGCCGACCTGATCCGTACCGTCCACGCTGCTCTGAACGGGCTCGCCGGCGGCGGCACGCAAGCGCCGGCGCAAGACGAGGTCGAGAAGCCGACCGCTTCGCAGGTTCGCAAGTCGGTGCAGTCCGACGGCATCGTCAGCTTCCTGGACGGCAAGACCTACAAGACCCTGAAGCGCCACCTCGGAGCGCATGGTCTGGACGCGCAGAGCTACCGCCAGCGCTTCGGCCTGCCGGCCGAATATCCGATGGTCGCGCCAGCCTACGCAGCGCGACGCTCCGAGCTCGCGAAGTCGATTGGTCTCGGCCGGATCGTCGATCGTGGCGAGGACGCGCAGCCCCGGGCCAAGGGCCGCAAGACGGCAGCCTGATCTCCGCAATCTGCGCGATCCGAAGCCCCGCAGCCCTCCCCAGCGCGGGGCTTCGTCGTGCCCGGAGAAGGAATCCGACGCTCACTCTCGCCGTGCGTTCAGAGTGAACGGTAGGCAGAACCCCGCTTCAATCGAATATGAGCGAAACCTAGCCAGCCCGCTGAAGTCTGGCTGCTACGGTACCGATTTCTTAGCCATCTTCTTTCACGCGGAGACAGGAGGTTGGTGCCTTTCTGTCCCGGCGTGCCGATTCGTGTCGGCGCCGATATCCTGGGACCGACTATGGCACTGAGCGAGCGCGAACTAGGCACGCCGACGAGAAGCACCCGGCGCAGCAACGTCCGGCATCGCCTCGCCGCTCAGGTCGGTCTCATCGTGGTCATGATCACGATCGTGCTCTCCGGCTTCTTCTACACGAACCGGCACCAGCAGGCTCTCATCGACCTGCGCGAGGGTGGCCGGCAGATGCGCATCGCCCAGGAAGCCTTGATGGATGCCGAAGCCTACGTGCTCAACAGAGCTGTCGGCGACCGGGATAGCGAGTACAGCGAATACAGTCGTGCTTTCGAAGCTCTCCACAGTAGACGGGATACGTACCTCGCACGCCTCGATCCATTCCTCAGGATGCCCGACGGAACGAGCACATCTACCGACGCGAACCTGAAGCGTCTCGAAGCAATCTGGACGGATGCCCTGGAACTGGTCCGCGCTGGAAAACTCGAGGAGGCTCGCACGCTGCTCAAGGAGCGCAGGAGTGCGGCTCTGGTCGGCAAGATGCGTCACGCGTTCGATGTTTTCCTGGCGGACTGGAACTCACACTTTGCTGATCATGAGACCCGTATCGAGATCGGCAAAAGTATCGTGCTTCTTTCGCAGCTTCTCATTGCCGGAGTGATGATCTTCGCATTCCGTTCGAGCGCGCGAGATGCTCAGGCCCGAGCGACGGCGATCACGGAGATGGATGCGTCTCGAACGCAGGTGCGCCACTTGTTCGAGATGACGGACATGCTTCAGAGCGCAGCCGATCATCACGATGCCAACGCGGTCCTTCGGGCTACTGCCGGCGAGTTGATCGGCGGCTTCAGCGGCGCACTCTACGTCTTCAACAACTCGCGAGACCGGCTCGTCCTATCGACCTCGTGGGCCTGCGAGGAGGGCTCACACCTTCCGGAGGCGATCGCGATCAACCAGTGCTGGGCGATGAAGCGCGGTAAGCCGCACATCAACCACAGCGGCGGCAGAGCCCTCTGCTGCGAGCATCATGCTTCCGGTCTCGCCGCCCTCGAAATCCCAATGGTGGCCCGGGGGGAGAACCTTGGCCTTCTTCAGGTTTTTGCTCAAGGCTCGGACGCGGAAGCGCGCCTCGCTGCCATCCTGCCGCTGAGTTCGGCGCTTGGCGACGCGATGTCGCTGGCGTTGTCCAACATCGCTCTGCGCGAGAAGCTGCGCAACCAGGCGCTCCGCGACCCGCTGACGGGCCTCTACAACCGACGCTATATGGAAGACAGTCTCGACCGATATGTCCGCCTCGCCCAGCGGGAGGGCCGGAAAGTCTCGGTCATCATGATCGACCTCGACCACTTCAAGCGTCTGAATGACGAGCACGGTCATGCCACGGGCGACGCCGTCTTGCGTGAGGCAGCCGCGGCAATCGTGGGCGCACTTCGAGAGACTGACGTGGCCTGTCGCTACGGCGGTGAAGAAATGATCGTGTTTCTCCCCGACTGCAGTCTTGAGGATGCCGCGGTCAAGGCAGAGCAAATTCGAGAGCGCATCGAGGCTCTTTCCGGGACCCACGGTGCAAAGGTCTCAGCATCGCTCGGAGTGTCGTCGGTACCGAGCACGTCGAGCAACAGCGCCGACCTCGTCAAGGCTGCGGACACGGCGCTCTATCGCGCCAAGCACGGCGGAAGAAACCAAGTCGCGATCGCTCCCGTGCGATCAGGATCGCGTGACGAGAGCGACGTGCCTGCAAATCAACAGGGCCGCCTCCGCGTGGCGGCTGAATAGCCTCCTGGCGTTCAGCGAAGACGCGTGACGGGATTCCTCGCCACGCTTGGACGAAGCTCAGCCTCCGCGAAACCCGCCATCCGGCGGCCTTCGCCTCGTCCGCACGGCAGAGCATCCGCTGGCCGGACCTGTTGTTCATGCGGACGCGCTCATCGTCCCGCGAGCCCTGCGAGTGGTCAATCCGCGCACCGTTGGCCGACATGTTGCCTTGGACCTTGCAGCCCTCGCGTGGCCCTGCCGCAATCTCCGGGCGCCCGGAACGTCGGCGTTGGCGCGACACGCGGCCACGACGTTTCCCGCCCCTCATAGCGCCGGCGCGATAGCGCTCGTTTGCGATGAAGACAAGTTGAATGTGTTGTTTCATGAAATGGCGAGAGTTCAGCGCGACCATCGTTTATGAAATCGGATCGGCCCAGGAACAAAACCTTCGCCGCAGCCTTCGCCGTTGGCGGGCTCATCGTTCTAATGATCCAGGATACGCCGAACTGGGACGCGACCATCGCTGGCCTCATCTGCCTGTTTGCTTTCTCCGGGCTTTGGCTATTACCTCAGCCTCGGAAATCGACGGTCCCCCGACCTCGGCGCATGAGCATCGAGATCATTCTGAGTGGAACCTCCAAGACGCCAGTGCCGCTCGATCTGCTAGATGGTCACCCACGCGCGTTGGAGTGGCTTTCGCGCGGGAAACCCGCCCCTGGAGCCTTCGGCGCGACCAAGCGACGGGGAGGAAATAGAAATGCTCGGCGGCACAGCGACGGCCGCAGTGCTTTCGTAAACTTCCGGGGCGATCCTTTCGTTGGATCACGACGTGAAGGGCGCCGCGCCTCGAATCATTGCGCTGGATGCTCGGCTACATCTTGCGCTCCGCCAGCGCCCGGCCAATCCCGGTCAGCAGCACTTCAGCGACGCGACGAAGATCTGTAAATCCACCGCGCTTCAGATGCCTATGCGCCTGCAGGCAGCGATCAGCGGCCGCCTCGAGCGGGTCGTCGAGGCGCTCAGTCAGGGAGGCTGCCGAGATGAAGGGGCTGGCGTGGCTGTCGGTTGTATCGATGTACGCACCCAACCCCGTCAGCTTTCCCGACTCATCAGGCGCAAGGAGCCCCCGATTGAGAATCCAACGAACATCGCCGGCTGCAGTAACGATCCGAAATTCAGCCGAGAAGGGTCCGCCAGTTTGGCGCACACGCAAGATGCGCTCAAACAACCACGCTCTGTCGTCGGGATGCGTGGCTCCGAGTGCAATTTCCATGGGAATGGGATGACCAACGAGGTCAGGATTGCCAGCAAGAAGCGCTGCCGCACCCGCGTCGAGGATAGTTCGACCGGCGACAACGTTCGTGCTCCACACGCCTATGAAACCCGCAGCTTTCAACGCGGGTGCCGATTCCGCGATCGATCCCATCCGATCCGATCCTCCCGCACGTTATTATTAGAGATCCCAAGCGAACGCGGAGAAAAATCAGTCGTTCCCATCATCGGTTCGTTCACGAATTTGTGAACATTCACTTATGTCGTTGGAGATAAAACTATTAACGCGGAATAAATACTGATATCTATTTTGCATTCAATTTCAGTGGGTCGCTCCATGGTTCCGCTAGGCACTGAAGGGCATCGAGAGGTGGACCATAACCGAACCTCACGTGTGCTGGAGCAGATCGCTGACGCGCTCGGTGTCGGGACGAGCGCATTCCGGGAGCAGCAAAGCTGCGGCCAGAGTGGGCAATTCCACCTACTGCATCAGGAGGCGGAAATGCTGAGATTGTTTGCTGCCATCACGGATCCCGCCAGGCGCGTGAACTGCCTTGACTATATCCGTACGCTTGCGCAGGCGTAGCCAAGTGGCTGCACTGACGAGTTGTTCTTCCCGTACGGGAACCTCCACAACCCGCCCTTTCGATGTCCATGCGCTCGAACGGTCGTGTCGAACGTCCGTGAAGGCCGCCGGCCATCCCGACCTGCCGGCCTTTGCGGCTGAGGATCTGATCAAGGGCGAAATCTAGGGCATCGGCCGATGCCTCGCTCGCCAAACGGATGGAGATCAACGCCGACGCGGTAGCGGATCGGCGCGACCTCGGTCCGCGCCCGGTGCGCAAGGCCATGACGGTGGCGGGCGAGCCCATCATCCACGAGTTGCGCGGGCTGGACTGTCTGTCGCTCAAGCTGATGCGGGCCGGCGCAAGGGCTGCGCGGTGGCCCGCCCGTTCTCCTGCCGCATACGGAACGCGAGACGCTGGAGCAGGCGGACGCCGCCCATGCGACGCGCTTGGGCGAGAAGCGGCGGCAGCTTGACCGTGAGCGCAGCGTGCCGCGGATCGTCGCCATGGACGCTTGCGACGCGCGCTTCGGCCAGGGTGCGGTGGTCCCGTCCGCGCGGGGCTGACCGAGAAGGTACGCAATCCACGAAATTCGCGATGCGGGTCCCGCGCCACACGATGCAGGCGCCTGAGCTGCCGATGGCGCACGCTTGATTGAGACGATGCGGATCGATGCTCGGCCGTCAGCGCCAACCTTTCCGCCAGCTACCGTCCGCAGGAGTATACGGGGACCCTCTGCGTTCGTTCGATGACGCCGACGTCGGTCGCGCCCCTACGATGGGTGAACGACAGCACTCCGCGACCAGCCCTCTATCGTGGCGCGAAGATCGTCATATTGCTGTTGAGCTGGTAGGCAGCAGTCGGTGGCGTATTGATGAACCTCAACCGGATGGGGCTTTCACCCAGGATGGCACCGAAGGCGGGTGTCACTCGTATCGGCAAGCACCTGGACAGAGCCTCGCGGGCAGCATCCTCGAACCGCTTGCCCGCATCCCGGTCACCCATGAACTGACGTGAGGTGACCAGTGGTTGACCACGCATGCCCCCGGTCTTGTCCAGGCCGAAGCGGAAAGCGATCAGCGAACCTTCGGTGTCAGGAGGGACCGTCCAGCAAGATGCGAACGCTGTCCGAAGCTCGGACCAGTTATTGACCGCGGATGAGGAGGGTGCGGGTTGAGCCCAGGACGAAGTCGACCCCGCCGCTATTCCGATCAGCAGCGCCGCAAAAGTCTGACCACGCGGCATAACAGCGTCACTCCTTCGATCCCTGGAATGGGCGGAACAGCCACGCGAGCCGGCCGGCGCCCTCATCCTCGGCATCGCCGATCTGATCGATCACGTGACCCAGCGGCGCCGGAAGGTCGACCTCATACTTATCCAGAATGATGGCCGCGTCGATCAGAGCGTTGATGTGAGGCTTCGGGGCGGGGTGGCCGGCGGCTTGAGCCACCAGCACCTGATCGGCGAGAAGCGCCGAAAGGCGAGCGACCTCCGACAAGCGTTCCGTCTGGTGGGACTTGCCGACCGAGGGCTGCGCACCTGCCTTCATTGCGCTGCCACAGCCACGGAGCCGTCGGCACGATCAAGGGCGCTGATCCGCGGTCCCCGAATTTGTGCATTCTGCCGTTCCCACGCGTCCAGGACAGCGTTGGCGGCATCGATGATGTCTCGCGGCGTGCCGCCAGGAACCTCGGCCCGAATGGCTTCGGTCAAGCGCGCCAAGATGGGCGGGTCCGGTTGTGAGTGGATCGGTCCCTCGGCATCGCGCGAGTAGGCTGCGTACACGTTTTCAGCGATCGTTCGGGCCACTCGATCAATGTCTGGGGTGTCTTCGTGCATACGAGCCTCCGCCTTCATTCCAGATAGCTCTTCGCCTTCAGGTGAACAGACGGCATCGTACCACAATGGCTCTTCTGCCGCGAAAGTTGACGCAGGTCGTCGGCGCGAGCGCTTCGGTAGCTGGCGTGCCGGCTCGGGCAGGGCTGATGGCGAAGCGCACCGGGTCGACGAAGTTCGAGATGGGCAGCCCGCGCGACACCACGCGGGTGACGGAGCTCCCCACGGCGCATGCTTGAGCACTTGCAAGGGTCGCCTGAGGCGGCAAACCCTACAAGGCGCTGATCAGCTACTGCTGAGCAATATCCGGCATCGCCAGGCCATTGAGCAGCGCTGCGAGTTCTGACTGACGCGAGGTGCCCGTTTTGGCGAAAACCGCTTGCAGCTGAGTGCGGATCGTGCTCGCAGCAACACCGAGGAGTGCAGCAACTTCCGGCACACTGGCCCCTGTGGCTATGTCACGGGCAATTCGGGCCTCGGCTGGCGTTAGATCAAAGAGGCCATGGACGATCTGCGCACTGGGTAAGCGGTTCATCCGGGCAGTCGTGACGACAACGAGACAAGCAGTTCGCTCAAAAACGTCACGCGCCGCTCCCCTTACTGGAACGAAATGCAAGATAGTGGGGTCCCACCCAAGTCTAGCAGGCACTGGTATGGAAAAGCCCTTGGCGAATTGAGGTTCCGAGCGGGTACGAGCTAGATAATCCCGCACTTGAGCATTCGCTCGCTTGTGGTTCACAACGAGCCCGCTGGGCCCATCGCCCAGTAGTCCAGGCATAAGGGCTTCAAATCCCGCATTACATGCTAGCAGGGTGCCGTTCGTTGAAACAGCAGCAGCTGCGAGCCCCAGTGCTTCAAGGTCTCCGACAGCAGCCTCGTATCGGCTTTGTGTATAGCGGGCTGCAAGCATGGCAGCACGTGCAAGGTGTGGTCGATAGAGATCAAGATGCTCGGCTTGCTCGCGCAAGAAGGTCCCTTGTGCGTGGCGACGCTCAATGTTGACGACAAGCGTATCGCCGTTCGGCACCGCGATGGCAGTGCCTAGGTGCCATCCGCCGCCAGTCTGACGCATAAAATCATACATAGGCTCGGCATCAAGCTCTTTAAGTGTAAACAAATCAAGATCCGTAAGAAAGCCGGCGTGATTACGCCGAACACCGCGCTCAACGAGCGGGTTTTTTGCCATCCAGCAATCTGCGAGGAAATCGGCAAAAAATTTCTCTGTTTGCGGAGAAGCAATCCATCGCGTTGCTTCCGGGGTCACAGTGAACAGCATCCCGCCCCATGCGCCCGTCAATTCTGACAGGCGGTCCAGCAGACTTGGCCAAAGTTCCGGGATATGCGCGGCTTCGTAGATGACATCAATCAACAGCTCATCGGGCGTCGCGCGAGAATCGGCCATTCGCTTGAGGTCGTCCGTACGAGAGTGGTGTCACGCCATTTCTGGCCGCAGTTCTAAGATTTTTATCTAACGATACAGATCGATCGACTACAAAAACGTCGCTGCGTGAGAGACAAAAAACGTCGCTTGTCGGGCTGTTTTATTTTTGAGCTGTTTTTCTAAAACTCTGCTAAAAGGTTAATTCAGCCGACGGGATGGGAGCCCATTCACGTCCTGGAGGTGCACACGTCATTCACAAAGATCAATCCATGACCAGCGAGAAGCCACATATGGAGTTCTCGGATCTGACAGGTCGGGCGACCCAGGACGGTGTCACGGTGACCGTGAATGTCTATCGCTCCGCGGGGACGCAAGACCCATGGACGCTTGAAGTCGTCGATCAGAGTGGTTGGTCGACCGTTTGGAGCACCACGTTCGCCTCTGACGAAGATGCGCTCGACGCATTCACGGATGCCGTTGAGGAAGGTGGTGGCATGCGCGCGTTCCTGGAACCGCTGCCGACCCTGCACTGACACGACCCACATCGTCTGTTGCGCATCGACAATCACGCTCAGGCTCTGCAGCCAAAGCGTTCCCCTCTGGAGTGAGCCCATGCGCATCCTTGTCGGCTGCGAGATGACCTATACATTTTCTCAGCCCACGCCGGTCATCGCGACGCTCAACGTACATGCGTCGCGGGTCTCGGATCTGGAACGCCCAGACCACCTCGTCACAAGCCCGTCGGTGCCGCTGGAGGGCTACCGCGACAGTTTCGGGAATTGGTGTCAGCGGATGACCGCCCCGACAGGCGTCTTCACACTGAAGACTGAGACGATCGTGCGCGACGAAGGTAAAGGCGACCGCCCCGTGCCGGATGCTGCGGAGACGCCAGTCGCGAAGCTCCCGACGGACAGCCTCCTGTTCCTCTTGGGCAGCCGCTACTGCGAGACCGATCGGCTTTCCCAGATCGCCTGGGACCTGTTTGGACATCTTCCATCCGGCTGGAGCCGGGTGCAGGCGATCTGTGACTACGTCCACGATCGAATTACATTTGGCTATGAGCACGCCCGCCCGACCCGAACCGCATTCGACGTGTTTGAGGAACAACAGGGTGTGTGCCGCGACTACGCACACCTCGCCATCGCGTTCTGCCGGTGTCTCAATATCCCAACCCGCTACTGCAACGGCTACGTCAGTGATATCGGCCTCCCCCTACCGCACGCACCGGGCGATTTCGCGGCGTGGATGGAGGTGTACCTCGATGGCCGCTGGCACACGTTCGATCCGCGTAACAACGCATCACGGATCGGCCGGATCTTGATCGCCTACGGCCGAGACGCCGCCGATGTGCCCCTCACCCTGACATTCGGGACGAACACGTTGACGAAGTTTCAGGTCACCACCGAGGAAGCTCAACCCGCTGCATGATGCGCTCCGCGTTGGTGCCTTCCGTCCTTGCGGTCGAGGCGCATCCCATTTCGTCCAGCAGAAAGCAGATCTACACGATGAACGAATCCACCATGCTCTCCGAGAACGTCTCAATCGCAGACCTCGCTGGACGTAGGTCAGATCGACTCGAATATCTGAAAGGCGTCTACCTCAACATGGTCCCCGACCAGGCACGCAATCCGACGCTTCGCGTCCGCCTGAGCCGGGTCGGTTCCGGAACGCAACCAGCCTACCGGATCGAGAGAGACAATAATGATGGTCAGACCGTCATCATGGGGTTCTATCAAGGTGACAAACACAAACCGCTCCCGAAGCGTTTGCACGATTGCGACGGACCGACTTGGAGCAACAAGACGATGAGCTACATCGATCTTCGTACCCTGCACAACAGTGAGATCGGAGCATGAGCCGTCCATGATCGAGTTCTTCGACGAAGCTGGTAACGAGGCAGTGTTCTGCCACGACGGACACACGCTCTATCTTTGGAACGGCAAAGCTGCGGCCTTCATTCATGACGATAAGGTCTATGCTTATGATGGCCGCTTTATTGGCTGGGCCGATCGAGGTTGGATCTCGGACGAGGAAGGAGCGTGCCTCCTCTTCGAACACGATGCGGTTGGTGGACCTCAGAAGCCAAGGCGGAGAACAAAAACCACGCCCGGCCCGAGGGGGCCGAAGCTCGCGCGCGCTGAACTGCAGCATGCACCGCCTCGACCTAAAGCATTGGCGGTCTGGTCCAGTCGTATTTTCGCTGACTTGATCTGATCCCCCTTGAAAACCTTTTGGCGCCTTCTCATTGGGTGGAATGTTTCAATGATTAGATTTTGTGCCATAGGAAAATGTGAAGTCGGCCAGACTTTCGGGCTATCAGCAGCCGTTCCGTTTATCACCCCTTCCGGTCGTAGGCCCTCGTTGATCTGACTACCTGGAGGCGGTCCTTGCCAGGGTCCAAGAAGGGCCGATAGCAACCTGAACGACGTGTCCGGTATCCAATTGTTTTCGCGACTGCAGAAGTCGCTAGCATAAGCGTCAGGATCGAGCTCAAGGAGAGCCCTGCTGATTGGGCGTTATCAGCCCCAGGCGGGACGGTCATCGACCGAGCCGGGCAGCACTAGGGTCTGGACTCGATCAGCACCAGAAGGCGATGACGGCAGCGAGTGCGACGGCCGAGACGTAGTTTCGGGCCAGCTTGTCGTAGCGGGTGGCGATGCGACGGAAGTCCTTGAGGCGATTGAAGGTTGCTTCAATCCGCCAGCGTTCGCGGTAGCGGCGTTTGTCGTGGCGGATCTTCCGCTTGCGGCCGCGCTTGCCGGGGATGATTGGCGTGATGCCTTTTTCCCGTAGGTTGGCCCGGAGCCAGTCGGCATCGTAGCCCTTGTCGGCGGCCAGACGACGGATCCGACCAGGAGCCTCGGCGAGCACGGCTGGGGCGGCGGTGACGTCGCTGGCATTGCCCGGCGTCAGCAGGAGGACGCCGGGGCGGCCGAGGACATCGGCGAGGACGTGGATCTTTGTCGTCTGGCCCCCGCGTGACGGGCCGATGCCTTGCACACGAGCCCCCCTTGACCGCCCTGCGCCGAGCGGTGGGCCTTGACGTAGGTGCTGTCGATGGCGGCCGCCTCGCCCGCCCATCCGCTCTTGGCCAGCGCCCTCAACATCGCCCGCCAGAAGCCGCGGCGGGACCAGCGATTGAAGCGGTTGTAGACGGTCGTGCGCGGACCATACGCGGCTGGGCAGTCGCGCCAGCGGCAGCCTGAGGTGAGCACGTGCAGGATGCCGGAGATGACTTGCCGATCATCGTTCCGCTCTGGCCCGGGCGAATTCGTGGGCATGAACGGTTCCATCACCGCCCACTGCTCGTCGGAAAGCCAGAACAGGTCTGCCATTGCCGCCTCCATGCTGCAAACGGCGTCTCAGAATCACAAAACGATAGCGCTCGCAACGCCTTGGTTCGGTTCACACCCTAAGGTTTGACGTGCACGACCGCAGTTGGGGGTGCCAACCCAGCGCCCTACGTTACCGGCGATGACCGAGCCGCCAGACGACAACCTCGACCACTACGCCCTTGGCTTCTACGCGCTTGGCAAGGGCCTGCGCCGCGAAGATTGCCCTTATGCAGACGGAACCACTGCCCACTCACAGTGGACCGCCGGATACGCTGCCGCGGTGAAGGAGAGGGAGCAGAAGACATGATGCCCTTCTTGCGCTTCCTTCGCCTCTGGACCGTTCTGTCCATCCCTGCAGGCATCCTCATCGGGAAGCTACTCAAGGCGACCCGAAGGGCAGCCACGCGACCCGTAGACCGGCCCTGACATTTGCTATGCGCCTCGCTCTCTCGCGCGGTTCATCACACGTAGGCGCAGGGGTCGCCCAGCGACAGCGCCGCCTAGACCGCGTCTGTGATCGAAAGCGGGAAACAGCGCGCGATGCTGCTGAGCACTCCAGCGAGGAACTCCTTCTGGGCAGCGTCGTCGCCCATAAGCTTCGAGTGGGTGATCCGCGGCTGCCCCTGCAGGCTGCCGTCGCGCTTGATGCTGAAGAGCAGGGTCACTTCCGAGCCAGCCGACGCCGCCGGGCCGCTAACCGAATGGGCACAGGCGCCAAGAAGCTGCCACATCCCGTCTAGGGTGGATATTGGGTCGGCGTGAGCGCTGGTGGCGCCAACGAGCAGCGGTAGCACCAGCATCACAGGGCCCACGAGGACGCTCCCAAGATCCAAGGAACGAGACGCTGAAGGGTGAGGAAGCCGAAGTGGCTCGTCGAGATCGGGTCCGATGCCATTCGCGCGGCCTTATACCGTCTCCATTCCACGGACGATCTCTGCACAGCGCTTTAGCTTGTTGTAGTCCGCCGAACTGATGCGGACGAAACCCCTACCGTTGGAGCCAAACGAGGGCTTATCGGTTCCCAAGAGGATAGGCCCAGACAGTGCACCCTGTGCCTCGTGGATCTGCCTATGTAGGTCCGAGATTTCCTGTATCGCGATGTTAAACAAGCGCACCGGGTCGCTTTTCAGCTCCGCAGTCTGTTCGGCAGAGAGCTTCAGCAGGCGCGTAAGGTGGCGAGCCGTCTCCCGCTTTCTTTTGCCGAAATCGTGCGGGATGATCTCACTCATGCTCCGCTCCCCCTACAGCTCCGCATGTGGAGCCTTCAGCGCCATCTTCTACCTGCGCTCAGCCCTGTCGAGCACAATCGCTCTTTAAGAGTGGTCGACCCACACAGCTTCATACCGCGCTACGCACGCGGGCGTTGAGCTGCGCCCTGGATCTAATGCGCTTACGCGACGCGGCTGAAATCACCCCACGCTCGTCGAGCATCCTGCCATGCGTAGAGGTGCTCGAGGGGAAGTCGCACCTCAACGACGAGATCGTCATCAGGGAGCCCTTGAACGATCTCCGTCGTTGCAGAGGGAAATGTCGCGAGGACGGCGGCCTGGACCCGCCCGAGCCGCTCGATCTGATACGGCGTGGGCTCGACGATGATGTGCTTAATGACCCGAAGCATGCTCGCTCATCGCACGGCACCGGTTCCGCCGTCAGCCGGACAGCTTGTCCTACCGTGACGGTCGCGCGCTTACCCTCGCGGGCGGTTTCACAATGAGTTCGTCTAGCACGGCAGCAAGGATCATCAGCCCGAGGCTACCGGGCCCCTTGATGTCTTGGACTGCGTGTGGCGCTGCTGCGGCCCGCTTGTGGGGAGCGCCAATCGCGATCGAAAGTTCGCCAGCACCGGCGGTGACAGCAATGCGTTGTTCAGGCAGGGCAGCGAACGCCAGCCACAGAGCGGCATCTGTCCAAGCCTTCGCATCAAGGAGGATTGCGAAGCGGGCTTTCGTGTCCGGTGACTGCTTTCCGGTGCAGGCGAACCACACCTCGGCAAACAGCGCACGATCCGGACCAGCCGCATCTGCGACGCGCTCGCGCAGACTGCTGAGGAGGGCTGGATCTCGCGCGATTGTCGTCATTCTCACGCCGCTATGTGAGACGATTGTGTGAGACGACCAACCAGAACGGCTCTAAGTGCCTGAAGATATTGGAGCGGGCGATCGGGATCGAACCGACGACATTCAGCTTGGGAAGCTGACGTTCTACCACTGAACTACGCCCGCAGGCTGGAATCCGTGGACGCCAGCGGCAGCCGCTTAGGCTGCGAGCGGGACCATACCAGAGCCGTCCGCATTGTCCACCGGCGCGATCAACCCTGCGGGTGAACGGCCGGTGCCTCCGAGGGCGCGTTCACAAGGCGGGGCGGTTCCGATACGGTCCCGCCGCCCCGGGCCCGCGCCTCGCGGAGAGGTTCCCGTGCGGGCGGAGCCGTCCGGACCCGCTCCGCACCCCGCCTCCGGGGCGTCGATGTTTCCAACGGCCACAGGATGCCATTGCCCCATGACGGCTCGCACGTGATCACGAACGACGATTCCGCCGGCTCCGGCCGTCGCGCCCGCCTCGTCCTGGCTTCCGCCTCGCCGCGGCGCCTCGCCCTGTTGCAGCAGGCGGGGATCGAACCCGATGCGCTTCTGCCGGCCGATATCGACGAGACGCCCCGCAAGGCCGAGACGCCGCGCGAGCTTGCGCGCCGGCTGGCCCGTGAGAAACTCGCCGTGGCCGCTGCTGCCGCGCGTCGCCGCGACGACATGCGCGAGGCCTTCCTCCTCTCGGCGGATACGGTGGTGGCCGTAGGGCGGCGTGTCCTGCCGAAAGCCGAACTGCCCGACGAGGCGGCCGACTGCCTGCGTCTTCTCTCGGGGCGTCAGCACCGGGTCTACACCGCCGTGTGCCTGCTCTCGCCGAAGGACGCGCGGCGCGAGCGGGTGGTCGAGACCCGCGTCCGGTTCAAACGCCTGTCCTCGCGCGAGATCGAGGCCTATCTGGCCTCGGATGAGTGGCGCGGCAAAGCCGGCGGCTACGCGATCCAGGGCCTCGCCGGCGCGTTCGTGGTGAAGCTCGTCGGCTCGCACAGCGCAGTGGTCGGCCTGCCCCTCTACGAGACCCTGAGCCTCCTCGACGGTGAGGGGTTTCCCGTCCGCCAAGCCTGGGGAGGCCCGTTGTGAGCGCGTCCGATCCGTCCCGCACCCGGCCCAAGGCCGATCCCTGCCCGATCTGCCGCAAGCCGTCCGAGCCGGCCTTCGCCCCGTTCTGCTCGGCACGCTGCGCCGATGTCGATCTCGGGCGCTGGCTGACCGACCGCTACGCCATCCCCACCGCCGAGGATGAGGATGAGGATGCCGAGGGCTCCGGAGGGATGAGCCGCGGCCCGGACTGACGCCTCCGACGCCGTCGCAAAATCTCTCTCCAACAAGGCTGGACAGGCCGCGATCCACCCCCTATACCCCCGCTCCAGCCGGTGCCGCTCACGCGAACCGGCGGCGGCCCAGGTAGCTCAGTTGGTAGAGCATGCGACTGAAAATCGCAGTGTCGGCGGTTCGATTCCGTCCCTGGGCACCATCCATTTTCTAATACTCTGCAATCATTTGGCGCCCCGCCAGGCACCCCGCACCTGGGTCGATGGTGCGGAAGATTCGGGTACCTGTCGCGGCAATCCGGCGTGGTCCGCGGTCAGCGTGTGGACGGCGCCTTCCGACGTCCAGGCGCCCACCTGCCGAGGGCGTTTCGCTGGGCTCCAGTGATCCCAGCCTCTGCGTATTGCCGGGCACCGGATCTGCCGCAGTGGATGCGCAGCCCCTGGCACTCCAGCATCGCAACAAACGGCGCTGAACGGATTAGCCCGGGGTCACGTCCTCCAGCACCTGTGCTCGATCGCCCCGGAACGCCTCATGGGCCGCCTCCGCGCGCCAGCAGGCCGCCCGGTGATCGGGCGCGACGGCAAAATCCGGCGGGGCGTCGACATGACACCGCTCCTCGGCAAGGAAGCAGCGCGGTGCGAACGGGCAACCCGGCGGACGGTTGGCCAGATCCGGCGGCGAGCCGGGGATCGTCTTGAGGCGCGCCCCCTTGGTGAGCGCCCCGTCGGCCCGGCTGCGCAGCAGGCCGATGGTGTAGGGATGGTGCGGATTGAGGATGACCTCCCGGGCCGACCCCTCTTCCACGATGCGGCCGGCATACATCACGGCGATCCGGTCGGCGACCTCCACGGCGGCACCCAGATCGTGCGTGACGAAGATCGTCGAGAGACCGAGCTCGGCCTGCAACTCGCGCAGGAGCAGCAGGATCTGGATCTGCACGGTGGCGTCGAGCGCCGTGGTCGGTTCGTCGGCCAGAAGCACCTGCGGCCGGCAGGCCAGCGCAAGCGCGATCATCGCGCGCTGGCGCATGCCCCCCGACATCTCGTGGGGATAGGCGTCGAGGCGTCGCTCCGGGCTCGGGATACGGACGCGCTCGAACAGGTCCAGGGCGCGCTGGCGGGCCGCTCCCGCCCCGATCCGCTCATGCTGGCGGATGGCCTCGGTGATCTGCCGCCCCACCGGGTAGACGGGATCGAGGGCGAGCAAGGGCTCCTGGAAGATCATCGCAACGACGCGGCCACGCAGGGCGCGCAGGGCGCCGGGCGACATCGCCATCACGTCCGCGCCGCCGACGCGGATCTCGCCGCCGATCCGGGTCTGGCGCTCCGGGTTCAGGCGCATGATCGCCCTCAGGGTAACGCTCTTGCCGGAGCCCGACTCGCCGATCAGCGCCACGGCCTGGCCCCGCTCCAGGGTCAGGTCGACCCCGTCGACGGCCTCGACCACGCCGCCGAAGACGACCGTCAGGCCGCGGATCGCGACGGCAGGCTCGGTTGCGGATGCGCTCATGCGGCCACCGTCAGGCTGGGCGACAGGGAATGGCCGGAGTGCGGCTGGCGCGCGAGGCAGGCGACGCGATGGTTTGCATCGAGAACATCGAGGGACGGGACCGTGCCCCGGCAGACCGCCTCCACCAGGGTGCAGCGCGGGTGGAAGCGGCAGCCGGCGGGGGGGTCGATCGGGTTGGGCGGGTCCCCGGCCAGGGGCGCCACCTGCGTCCGCGCATCCGGGTCCATCGAGGGCATCGAGGCCAGGAGCGCCGCCGTATAGGGATGGGCCGGCGCGGCCAGCACCGTGTCGGCCGGGCCGATCTCGACCACCTGGCCGAGATACATCACCGCCACCCGGTCGCAGATGAAGCGGACCACGTTGAGGTCGTGGCTGATGAACAAGTAGGTGAGGTTGAACTCCTGCTTGAGGTCCATCAGCAGGTTCAGCACCTGGGCCTCCACCGACTTGTCCAGGGCCGAGACCGCCTCATCAAGCACGACGAGGCGGGGCTCGAGGGCGAGCGCACGAGCGATGTTCACGCGCTGGCGCTGGCCGCCGGAGAGTTCGTGCGGGTAGCGGGCGGCAAAGCGCGCGGGCTCCAGCCCCACCCGGGCGAGCAGGCTGCGGGCGCGCTCGATGGCCTGGCGCTTCGGCACACCGTGCACCCGCGGCCCGAAGGCGATCGAGCCCTCGATGGTCATGCGCGGGTTGAGGGAGGAGTAGCTGTCCTGGAACACCATTTGGGCCTGCGCCCGGAAATCGCGCAGGGGCAGCGCCCGGCTGCCGATGCGCTCTCCGTCGAACAGCAGGTCGCCGGAATCGTGGGGGATCAGGCCCATGATGAGCCGGGCCGTGGTGGACTTGCCGCAGCCCGATTCGCCGACGACCCCGAGGGTCTCGCCCTTCAGGATCTCGAAATCGACGCCGTCCACCGCCCGTACCACGGCCTTGGTGGCGCCGAGGCCTTTCTTCACCGCGAAATGCTTCACGAGGCGGTCGACGGTGAGGAGGGGCTGGGCCGGACCGCCTCGGTCGCGGGCGATCGGAACGGTGCTGTAACCGGTGGGTCGGCTCATGCCTTCACCTCCATGGCGGACCGCAGGCCGTCGGAGAACAGGTTGAACGAGATCGAGACGATGAAGATGGCGAGACCCGGCAGCGCCGCGACCATCGGGTTCACGTAGATCGCGGTCCGTAGGGTGTTCAGCATCAGGCCCCATTCGGGCTCCGGCGGCTTCACGCCGAGGCCGAGGAAGGACAGGCCGGAGGCCAGGATCATCGACACGCTGATGAGGCTGGTGGCGTAGACGAAGATCGGCCCGAGCACGTTGCCGAGCACCTGCACGCGCAGGATCGTCAGGGTCGAGGCGCCCGAGAGCCGGGCGGCGTCGACGTAGTCCCGCGCGCGGATCTGGGTCGTCACGCTCTCGGCGACCCGAGCGATCTGGGGCACGAACACGCAGGTCAGCGAGACGATGGAGTTGAAGATGCCGGCTCCCAGCGCACCCGAGAGCGCGATGGCGAGCAGCACCGAGGGGAAGGCGAAGAACACGTCCACCGTGCGCATCAGCACGGTGTTGACCCAGCCGCCGACATAGCCCGCCAGGATGCCGATACCGGACCCGATGACGAAGGCGAGGATGACGGGGGTGACGCCGATGAACAGCGACAGGCGCCCGCCCATCATCAGGCGGCTCAGCATGTCGCGGCCGAGTTCGTCCGATCCGAGGATGTAGGTGGCGTCCCCGATCGGCTTCAGGCGTCGCAGCATCGACCCGCGATACGGGTCCATCGGGGTGATCCAGGGCGAGAGCAGCGCGACCGCCACGATCGTCAGGATGACGCAGGCGGCGGCCATCGCCACGGGATCGCGTAGGAGCTTGTGACCGACCTGTCCCCAGAACCCCCGCGAGGGCACGAAGGCATCGGGTGCGGTCGGCGTGGGGGCCGCACCGCCGGCAATGTCGAGGATCGGCGCGCCGGCCTGTGTCGCGAGTGCCATCAGCCCCTCTCGATTCGCGGGTCGAGCGCCGTCTGCACGACGTCGACGATCAGGTTGAGGGCGACGAAGAACATCGCCAGGACGAGGATCGAGCCCTGCAGGAGCGGCAGGTCGCGCTGGAAGATCGCCGCATTGAGGAGGAAGCCCGTACCGGGCCAGGCGAACACCGTCTCGATCAGGATCGAGCCGCCGAGGAGGTAGCCGAGCTGCAGGCCCATGATGGCGAGCGCGGTGGGGGCCGCGTTCTTCACCACGTGCCGGAACACGCCGAGCTCGGAGAGGCCCTTGGCGCGCAGCGCCCCCACGAAGTCCTGGGCGAGGATGTCGCCCACCAGTGCCCGGATGGTGCGGGCGATGACACCCATGGGGATCACCGACATCGTGAGCGCGGGCAGGATGATGTAGCGCAGATGCTCGAAGTCGGGCCGCCAGTTGCCCGAGCCGTCCGGTCCGGCGCCGGTGGGCGGAAGCCAGCCGAGTTGGGCCGAGAACACGATGACCAGCACCATGCCGAGCCAGTAATGCGGCACGCTCACCCCGAAGACCGACACCGCCGAAGCGAGCCGGTCCAGGATCGAGTTGCGGAAATATCCGGCCACGAAGCCGAACAGGCAGCCGAAGGTGAAGCCGATCAGGGTGGCCACGGAGGCGAGGATCAGGCTGTTGACGACGGCCCGACCGACCTCCTGCGCCACCGGCCGCCCGGTGGCGATCGAGATGCCGAGATCGCCCTGAAGCACGTGCCAGAGCCAGATCACGTACTGTACCGGCAGCGGCTTATCGTAGCCGTAGGCCGCCCGCATGGCGTCGATGGTCTCCTGCGTGGCGTCCACCGGAAGCACCGCGCTCAAGGGGTCGCCGGGGGCGAGGTGGACCAGCATGAAGCAGACGACGCTCACGCCCAGCGCCACCGGCGTGACCGTGAGCAGGCGCTGGAGAATGAACTTCAGCATGGTGTCACCCTTGTCCCGGTTGCTCTGCGGTGCCCCTCCCCCGGACCATCGAGCAGCCTCACTTGCCCATGGAGATCGGCGAGAAGTCCTGGAACCAGTTCTGCGCCTGCACGAAGCCCTTCACCTTGGGGCTCATGGCGCGCGGGTTGGTGTCATGGGCCACCATCAGGAACAGGGCGTCGTTGACGTACTTCTCGTGGACCTTCTCCAGGACCTTCGTCTGCTCGGTCGGATCGAAGGTGTTGCGCACCTCGTCGAACAGCTTGTCCATCTCGGGGTCGCAGTAATGGCCCCAGTTGGTGCCGTTCGGGGCCGCCAGGTTACACTGCAGGTGCCGGATGAACCCCGTGAAGGGGTCCTGGATGAAGTAGGAGAAGTTCATCCCCGTGGCTTTCCGCGACATCTCGGCCTTCGCGCCGCCGCGCCACAGGTTGATGAGTGTGTTCCACTCAACCACCTCGAACTCGACCTTGATGCCGATATCGGCCAGGTTCTGCTGGATGAACTCGTTCATGGGCAGGGGCTGCATCTGGCCCGAGCCCGAGGGGGCGATGAGAACCTTGGTCACGATGGGCTTGTTCGGGCCGTAGCCGGCCTCCGCCAGGAGCTTCTTTGCAGCCTCCGGATCGTAGCCCGGCTTGAAGGTCGGCTTGCCGAACCAGGCCGAGCCCGGGGGCATGAAGCCTTGCGCGGGGATCATCAGGCCGTTCAGCAACTCCTTCATGCCCTCGCGGTCCACGGCGAGGTTGGCCGCTTTGCGCACACGGATGTCGTTCCAGGGCGAACCTTCGGCGCGGGACAGGTGCCAAGTCCAGTTATGCGGATAGGCATTGGTCACGATGCCGAACCCGGCGCTCTTCAGCGACGCGACGGCGTCGGGCGGGGGGGCCTCGATCCAATCGACCTGACCGGACCGAAGGGCCGCGACACGCGCATTGGCCTCCGGCAGGGGCACGAGGACGAGCTTGTCGAGCTTGGGCACCCGGGCGTTGTCCCAGTACGCCTTGTTCGGCACCATCTCGGCACGCTCGCGCGGAGCGAACAGGGTCATCTTCCACGGGCCCGTGCCCGACGGCGTCTTGGCAAAGGCATCCCAGCTCTTGCCCAGCTTTTCCCACTGAGCGGGCGACGAAATCATGATCCAGGCGATCTGGTAGGGCAGAGTCGCGTCGGGATTCTTCGTGATCACTTCCAGGGTGGTCGGGTCGACGGCGCGGTAGCTCGCCACCGCCGGGATGCGCGAGCGCCCTTGCGCGGACTGGCGCGGATCGAATTGCGGGGCATCGTTCTTCAGGAGCTTGTCGAGGTTCCACACCACCGACTCGGCCGTAAAGGCCGAGCCATCGTGGAACGTCACGCCGTCGCGCAACTTGAACGTCCACTTGGTCTTATCGGCCGGATCGACGGTCCAGCTCGTGGCGAGGCCCGGCGCCAGCACCGAGGGCTTCGTCGCCGAGGACAGATCCCAATTGATGAGGCCGTCATAGACCGTATAGCCCGTGAACCGCATGCCCTCGCCGCCATTGTCGGCCTGGCCCGTGGTCAGCGGGATGTCGGAGGCGGTCATCCCGATCTTCAGGACGCCCTGCGCGAGCGCCGGTGACATCATCAGGCCTGACAGGAGTGGAATCGCCAGAAGGCAGCTCCGAGAGCCGGAGAGCTTGATCCGACGTGTCACTGAATTGATCATTCGCGCACAGGTTCCTTTGGCGGGTCGGGCCCGGACGGAACACTGTATGCAATCGAGCGGCCAAACCGGCTGGGGGCGTCGAGATGGGCGTGTCGCGAACCGCGGCGTTCACATGAGCCCAGCCGGGAACGTGCAGGGGTACGCAGCTGTGGCCTTCGCCTGCGCTTGCCACCCCTCACGCCAGCGCTTCCTTTTGCAGCGACGGTATCTCGACCTGGCTGCGCCAAGATCGAGCTTCCGGCGCCCAACCGAAGCGGTAACTCCAAGCCGCGACGTCCCGGTCTTCGCGAGACTTTGAGAGAACCGGCAGCCGACAGGCGCGAGCCGCGCCGACACATGGGCGCGTGGCTCCATACTCGTGCAATCGACGAGGGCTGCCGCGTTTCCGGCGGGCCGAACATCGCACCGACCGCGCCATTCTCGGAGACGAGGCAGCCTGATCGGATGCCTCTGGAGCGCGTTCCGCGCACAGGGCGCGCAACAGTATTAACAGGCGGTCGAACCAAACATATAGCCAGCCACACTTGATCCGTGAAACGGATTCGGACGTTCGATCAGGGGGATCATCCGGTTCGTCTCGGTTTCCCCAGGCCCTGTAGCCTGGTTTGACCCCGTCGCCGAAGTGTGATGCGTTACAGGCTCATCTCAGCGCTCTTCGCCGGTGCGGATGTCGGTCCGGCGTAGATCGGTATGTTGAACAGAAGGCGGGACACACGGCCGGGTCGGGTCGGGTCACCGCTCTCGACCGTTCCTTGGAGGATGCCGTTTGCCAATCCTCATCCTCGTGGCTGCCGTCCTGGCAGGCGTGCTGTTCTGGGTCCTGCGGGTGCACGGGACCGTGAGCCAACTCCGCGAAGTCGATCGCGACACCAAGGGGCTGCAGCGGCGGGCGAAGTCGGCCTTGAGCGATTTCTTCGGTACGCCGCTCCAGCGGGTGAACGACGTGCAACTCGCCGTCGTGATCCTGATGATCCAGATCGTGCGTACGGGCAGCCCGATCACCGCCGCGGAGAAGACCCGAATCCTGGAACTCATGGAGACACCGCTGGAGGTCGAGGCGATCTCCGCCCTGTTCGAGCGGGCCTGGCGCTACACGCAGGCGCGCTACCCGTTCTCGCAGGTCGCCGACCCGCTGGTGCCTCTCCTGCGAAGCCGCCTGACCGAGGCCGAGCGGGGCCAGCTCTGCGAGATGCTGACCTCGGTGGCCTCCGCGTATTCCGCCCCGAGCGAGTTGCAGCGCGAGGCGCTGGTGCGGCTCAGACGCCGCCTCGTGGGCGGTCGGCCAGCCTTGGCGGCCGAACGGCAAGGCGACCACGGCTAGCGCCCCTGCGAGAAGAGCGGCCGCCGTTTCCTGGCGGGCCCGCATGACGGGACAGCGCAACCGTCCGGTCCACCCTAATCCTCGGATGGAACTCGCATGAGCCACCTTTCGACGGACTCCGCTTCGGAAAGCGGTCCGGCCGCGTGCCGGAGCGTCCCGCTCACCCGGGCCGACCTCATCGAGGCCCACCGACACGCCCCTGCGGCGAACCTGCGCAAGCCGCGCCTGCGCGCCGGGGTGGCGTCGGCGAGAGCGGTTCGACGGGCGCGTCTGCGGCGTGCGGGGCTCGGCCTGCCGCCGATCGAGCGGGGACGGTGATTCTGCGCGTGGTCGCGGACGCCCGGCATCCGGCGTCGCCGCTCGTCGTCTCCCTCGCCGCAGCCCCGCTCCTCATCTGAGCGTGTTTCCGAACCGGGGGCATCGACCCCGCCTATCCAGGAGTCCTTCATGATCGACGCCCCACCGCGCGGCCTGCTCGCCCGCCTTCTGCCGAACCGGCGGGCCCTTCGCGGCGTGCTCGCCGCGCTCGGAGGAACCCTGGGGCTGGCGGCCCTGCACGCGCCGGTCCAGGCCGCCGAGGCGGTCTTCCCCGCCGCCGGCTCGCTCGGTCTCGCGCCGCCTCCGGGCATGACGCCGGCCAAGGGGTTCGCGGGCTTCGAGCACCGCTCCGGCGCCTCGATCATCCTCGTGGAGATGCCCCCGGAAGCCTGGGATCAGATCAACGGCCGGTTCACCCCCGAGGCGCTCGGAGCCACCGGCTTCCGGGTGAAGGGTGCGCGCGAGGCGCTGCCGGTGGACGGGGGCGAAGGGTTCGTGCTGCGCGGAAGCCAGTCCGCCAACGGACTGACCTACGCCAAATGGGTCGCGGTGGTCCGCGGGGCGCCGGGCACCGGTCTCGTGACCGTCCAGGTCCCCGAGAAGGCGGCCAAGCAGGTGCCGGAGGCGGCCATCGAGGCGGCGCTGCGCACGGTCGCGTTTCGCGCCAAGGCCAGCCTGGCCGATCAGGTCGCCGCCCTGCCCTACAGCGTCGGCGCGCTGGAGGGCTTCCGGCCGGTCATCGTGTTCGCCGGCAACGGCCTGATTCTGACCGAGGGTCCCAAGGACGTCGATCCCGAGCGCGAGCAGCCCGCGATCATCGTTGCGCCGTCGCTGGGGCAGGTGCCGGTCCCGGCGGGTGCGGAGACCGCGTACGCGCGCAGGCTGTTCACGCAGCAGAAGGACGCCAGGGACGTCGTGGTCACGCAGGAGGACCGTTCGGTCAGGGGCGGCGCAACCGTGGTGCGCCTGCGTGGCACGTTCACCGATACCCGGACCGGTCGCTCGATGGGGGCGATGCAGACGGTGGTGTTCGAGGATTCCCGCTACCTCCGGGTGATCGGCTTTGCCGGAGCGGACAATGGCGATGCGCTGACCCGGGCCGAGCGTGTCGCCGCCTCGGTGGCCATGCGCTGAGCCCGGCGACCGGCGCAGCCGTTCCGGCGGCGGGCGTCCGGACGTCGGTTCGTGCCGCGTCGGCAGAGAGCAGCCTGACGGGCGCCGGCCGGGATCGCTCTCAATTCATCGGGGACTGCCGGCGTAGCGCTCGGAGGCGCCTCGGCCTTCGTCCAGTGGCATCGTCAGCCGGCCGCGCCGGTCGATCAGCCCCCACCGGCCGCCGACCATGGAGGCCGGCTTGCGCCCGTCCGACCGGCAGCCCTGGCAGACCAGGGCCTCGCCGCGCGCGTTGAACGGGAAGGACCAGTCGAACTCCGTGGCGAGGACGCGGCGCAGGCGCCGGTCGTGGAAGGCGACCTTGCCGGCGTGCCAACTGCGCACCAGTCCCTGTGCGAAGGGGTCCGGAGCGGTATCGAGGGTGAACACCGGAAGCGCCAGCCCGTCGCGGCGCGCCCAGAGCCAGCCGACCCCCTCGACGACGATCTCGGTCAACCCATCCCGAAAGGACATGCGCGCGAGGCGGGCGGGATCGATGCGGACCCACGCACCCGCGCGCCGGGCGCAATGCGCGACGCGGGCGAAATCCGCATGGACGTCGCGGCAGGCCAGGGGATAGGCCCCTCCGTCGCGCGCCCGCACGGCCTGGGGCGCGAGACAGGCCGCCAGCCCGAGGAGGACGAGCGTACCGCGTCCCCTCCCCCGGCGCACCGAAGGCACACGCGCCGCCTCTCGGCCGGCACCGGCGTTTCCGTGGTTCACCGGCAATGCGGGTCCCCACGCCTTCGGGAGAGGGAGCCCGTCGCGCTTCGGGCAGACACGTCGCCGGCTTCGAAAGTGGGCGCCCGGCCCCGTGATGTCACCCGCCCCGGCGCCGGTTGCGGGACGGGTGCCCGTCGACCACACATCCGCGTGTCGATCGGGCGCGAGAACCGCAGGAGAGGGCCCCGAATGTCCCTGAGGCTCGCGCCGACGCCGAGTCCGTCCGCCCAAGAGACACGAGCAGCATCGACAGCCAGGTCAGGGGCTGCGCACGGGCGGTGCCACGTGGTCCGGGCACGCGGACCGCACTGACGGAGACAATGGCGGTGAGGCTCGCCACGACGGCAAGCCCGGCCGACCCGTTCGAGGGTCCGGTCCTGCGCATTCCTGTTGGGCCGGATCGTCGGGCAGACCCGACCTGCCGGCCTACCGTTTCCAGGCCGCGAGGCGTGTCAGGATGTAGGCCGGCACGCGGTCGGCCACGGTCAGATTCTCCGGACGCAGGGAGAAATCGTAGGTCAGGCCGTCGCGGTGGACGAGGTAGGTGCAGGTGGAGACCTCGCGCTTGTCCCGGTCGTCCGAGGCGAGGCAACTGGGTGGGGTCTGATCGGCCGGTCGCGACGCATGCCGGGACGGGAAACGGTAGAAGCGCCGGTGATCGATCCCCTCGGAATGGACGAGGCGCTCGCCGCCCGAAGGGTCGGGCCGCCACGGAGCGCCCTCGGCCAGCCGCGCATCGAAATTGCCCCATTGCCGGGCGTAGAGGGGGGCGAAGTAGCGCCTATCCGGGTCGCCGACGACGTGGACCACGAGGTCGGCGGCGAACGGGCCGGCATGGCCGTGGCTGAGGCGGCTGTACCCGGACAGGCCCTCCGCCACCTCGGCGGCGGCCAGAATCAGCCAGAGCGATTCCTCCGGCTCCCGGCCAAGCCCGGGTACCCCGTCGAGCCAGGGCAGGTGGACGTTGCGGGAGAACTCATAGGCGTGGGGCACGGCGTAGTCGGTCCCGGCGAGACGATAACGCGTAGTGCCGAACCGGAGGTCCGCCGCGAAGGCCGCGAGCACGAGGGGAAGGCCGAGGAGGAGGACGAAGCGCGCGGGATGCCGGCGGGGTCTCGGGCCCATCAGGTGGGCCCGGCGCGGAGCGCGTCCACCTCGGCCGCGAGGTTGGTCCGGGCGGCGGCTTCCAGGCGGTCGTGGAAGAGATCGGTCTGGTAGAGGCGCGAGCGGGCGAGGAAGCGGTCGAGGATCCCGGCGCGCCCGACCCGCCACGCCGCTTCGGGAACAGCGGCGTATTCCCGCCGGATCGCCGCCGCGTAGGCCGCGTAGGCGGCGGGCGGTGCGCCGAGCACGGCGAGATCGAGGTCGAGGAGGAGGCGGGTCGCCGGGTCCGCGCTCGGGCCGTGCGCGGCCGTCGCCCGGATCATCGCCGCCGCCGCGCAGATGCGCGCCTCGGCGGCGGCCGGCCCCGCCTGGGCGCGGAGCAGGTCGGCGCTGCGGGCCTCGTTGTCGGCGCGGGCGGTGTCGTAGACGGCGTCGTGGAAGACGATGGCGAGGTCGATGGCGTCGGCGTCGAGGCCGGCGAAGTCGGGCTCTTCGCGTACGGCGTCGTGCCCCGCCAGCAGCGCCGCGACATGGGGCCAGCCGTGATAGTGGCGCTCCGGCGCGCCGTAGCCTGCGTCGAGGGCTGGCCATGCCGCCGCGCCGGGCGTGCCGACGGTTCGCGCCCACAAGGCGTCGAACCGCGCGTGGAGGGACGTGTCCAGGTCCGCCGCGAGCATGCCCGTCTCAGTTCAGGCGGTGGCAGGTCGAGGTGGTCTCGGGGGTTCCACGCATCCCGCCCGCCGGCCTCACCTCGCAGGCCACGTACTTGCCGCCCCGCTCCAGGATGAAGCTCGGACCCGAAGCCGAGACGATGCGGTGGCCGCCGTTGAGGAGCGCGCTCATCGCTTCCTCGACGGGCACCCAGACCGTCACGGGGCGCGGCGGCGCGGCGGCGCGGCGGGCGCCTGGGCGAGGGCGGGGACGCCCGCGACGCTCAGCAGGAGGGCCATGTAGGGAAGCGATCGGCGCATGGGGATTCCTGGGGTCCAAATCCTGTCGTCGTGGTCTGATTGGCGCGAGTTCCTGTTCGGAGCCTGACCCCGGCGAGGTCGGCCGCCAGCCTGCCGCCGCAGCAGTCCCGCCCTGATAGCGCACGCGCACCGAGCCGTCCCGCCGCTCAAGCACCGCGACCGGATCGAACCGGACGAGGTCGGGGCCCGCGTCGGAGCCGGGCCGCCGACCGCCTTCAGCCGGCTCCGGGGCGGAGGGCGATCGCCGCCTCGCCCCGAACCGGTTTTCATCACGCGTGGGTGACAGCGCCCGAAACGAACCCTCGCGACCGGATCAGCCCATGGCCCCCGAGCCGGCCCGCCGGTTCCGCACCATCGCGACGAGGGCCGCGACGATGATGGCGGCCAGCGCCCCGGCGATGACCAGCAGGGTGAGGGTGCGGTTCCAGAGCCGGTCGAGGGCGAGATCGGTGGTGACGAGGTCGGGCCGGCCCGGATCGGCCATCACCCGGATGGCGTAATCGCCGACATGCATGCCGGTGAACACGGTGTTCACCCGGCGCACCACGGAGCCCGTGGGGGTGGGCAGGGTGAGGGTCACGTCGCAGAGGTGGAGCACGATCTTGGCGGTGCATTTGCCGTCGCTCACCCGCGCGCCGGCGGCGGGACGGGCCGTGTCGCGGATCTGCCAATCCGAGATCACCGGCGGGGCCGTGTAGACGGCGCAGGCGACGAGGAGGGCCGCGAGCGCCGCGAGGCCGAACAGCGTCCAGAGCGTGTTCCCCCAGCCCTGGCGGGGCGGGGGCAGGCGTAACGGCTCGGCGCGGTTCACGGAGGTGGTCATGGTCAGGACCTCACGGGATCACGGGGGGTCGAGGAGGATGGAGAGGCCGCCGTAGCCGTCTCGGCCAACGCAACCGTTTCGGCCAACGCAACCGACTTGGCCAAGACCCGGCGCGCCTCCGCCGCGTGGCGGTAGCGGCCGATGAGGTCGGCGAAGTCCTGCACCGACATCCTGTACGGCAGGCCGGCCGTGATGGTGACGATGCCGCGGCCTGCGTCGAGCTTCACCTTGCGGCCGCCCGGCACCGCTTGCGGGAACGGCGCCTCCGGCGGCAGCAGCAGGCGGGTGACGACGCCGTTCTGCCGCGTCGTCATGTCGAGGTCGGCGATGCTGGTCCAGGGGATCGGCCTGTCGAGGCCGGGCACCGCCAGGGCCTCGGGGCTGAGGATCATCGTCGTGCGCTCGCCCCGCCACAGCCGATAGCCGCCGAGGCCCGCCAGGACGGCCCCGCAGGCCAGCGCCACCGCCACCACGAGCCGGGCCTCGTTGGCGGAAAGTCCGGGCAGGCCCGCGGCGAGCCACAGGAGGGCGCCCCCGGCGAAAACGCCGCCGATCGCCATGAGGGCGATGGCACCGGGGCGGGTGCTCTCGCGCAGCGTCCGCGCCTCGGTGCCGATCTCCGCCACCGTCGCCTCCAGATGGGCGCGGAAGGCCGCGTCGTGGGCCCGGACCGCGTCGAGGAAGTCGCCCGTCGCCGCCCGGCAAAGGCCGGCGGGATCGGCGAAGTAGGCGGCGAGCTGTCCGAGCGCGTGCGGGGGCGGCACGGCGGCGGCCTGGAGGGTCTCGGCGATGCGGGGGGCCACGGCCCCCGTGCGCAGGAGCGCCCGCGCGGCGGCGTCGACGGAGACCGGCCGGACGCGGCGCGCGCCGGTGCGTGGCTGCGTCTCGGCCTGGGTCCTGACCGCCCTCACGAGGGGCTCACGCAGACCGGCAGACCGGGTTGAGGGCATCCGGTTTTCTACCTGCGATAAACCAAGCATCGAATTACAACTGCGCGTCAAGCGAAGGCGCATCCGATTCAACCGGGGCGGACACCGCCTGAACCGTGAAACCTTGCGCCGAACCTACACATCTACTCAGAACATGCGGCAAGTAAGACTTTTCTGACGTTACTTTACAAATATCACCCGCCCAAACTGGTGATTAATCTTTTTGCCGTAAGTCTACACGCCTCAACCCTGCTGCGAACGACAAGACGATTATCTCTACCAGTGCTGTAGAGCAAAATTTGCTCTGCAGATCACGTCGCGATCTCATTATAGTAGGCCAAGACATGTCCGACCAGGCGCGAAAGATTAAGATGAGCCGATCGATCAAGGCTGCTTTGATCGCGCCGACACTCGGCCTGTCTGCTTTTCTCCTACTATCGAATGGACAGCGAAGTCTGGAGTCCTGGAACGACGTTCAGATATCGAATGCTGCGCAGGAATTCGATACCGGCGCGAACAAATTCGTAGCCGGCCTGTACGAAGTACTCCTGGAGCGCCTCGATACGAACAACGGGCTCCAGGCGCCGGAGCCTGCAGGGCCCGAGGTTCTCAGCGAGGTGGCGCGTCACCGTGCTGCGGCCAGCCAGAACTTCGATGCCGGGCTCGCCACGCTCGAAGGCCTCGATTTTCCCAATAAAACCGTGCTGCTCCAGAACCTGAGAACCGCACTCGACACCGCCAACCAAGCGCGTCGGCAGGCCGATGCGGCACTCAAGCTGCCTCGGGATCGGCGGGACGAGGTGCTCCGGAAGACGTTCATCGCAACGATCACCGCTTCGGTGAACGCGTCCCTGAAGGTGTGGTTTGCCGCGCTCCACAACGCATCGGCAGGCGATCCGGACCTCGCCCGGCTGGCGGTACTCAAGGAACTCGGCTGGCGGATGCGCGACATTTCGGGTTCCGAACGGTCGGTCATCGCCTCCGCGATTTCAGCCGGAACAGCGATTCCCGCCGATCGGATCGCCGAAAATGCGGCCAGCCGCACACGGGTCGATCTCCTCTGGCAGCAACTCGAGAACCTTAGTGCCGGCGCAGCGACTCACCCTGCGATCAAGCAGGCGATGGTCGGAGCGAAGGCGGGCTACTTCACGGGCTTCCGGACCCTCGCCGATCAGATGCGCAAGATCAGCGATGAAGGCGGCAAGTACCCGATGACGGCGCCCCAGTGGGTCGACACGACGACACCGCAGATCGGATCGCTTCTGCAGGTCATGTACGGCGCCGGGCAGGCCAGTGAAATGCACACCGAGAGCTTGCGCCAAAACGCCTTCTCGAGCCTGGCGCTTCATCTCAGTTTCTTCGTCCTGGGCCTGCTCGCCGCATTGGGGGCAATCGCAGTCGTCATCCGACGCGTGGTCCAGCCCCTCTCCAGCATGACGCAGGCCGTCGAACGCCTGAGCGCGGGCGATACGGATGTCATCATCCCGTGCACTGACCGGAAGGACGAGATCGGGGCGATCGCCGGCGCGGTTCAGGTCTTCAAGGCCGCCCTCATCGAGCGCGGCCACAGGGAGGAGCAGAAGGCGAGCGAAGCATCGGCGGCCGCGCATAAGTCCGAGCATGCCTTCGCTCTGATCCAGGCCTTCGAGACCAAGGTCGGCGGTCTGGTTCAGGCGCTGGCGACATCGGCGACCAAATTGGAAGCCACGGCGGGTTCCATGTCCGCGACGGCCGAACAGACGAACCGGCAGTCGGACGTGGTGGCGGCCTCCGCCGACGAGACCTCATCGAGCGTGCAGGCTGTCGCAACGGCGACCGAGGAACTGGCCGCGTCGGCCAATGAGATCGGCACCCGGATCGCGCATTCGTCGAGCATCGCCGCCAGGGCACTGGATGCCGCCAGGCAGACGGATGAAACGGTCCAGGCGCTCGCGCGCAGCGCCCAGAAGATCGGCGACGTCGCCGGGATGATCAGCGGCATCGCGGGTCAGACAAACCTGCTGGCCCTCAACGCAACCATCGAGGCGGCGCGCGCCGGCGAGGCGGGACGCGGCTTTGCCGTCGTGGCCGCGGAGGTCAAGGAACTCGCAAACCAGACGGCTCGTGCGACGGAAGAGATCACCTCTCAGATCACGCAGATCCGATCGGCAACCGATCTGGCCGTTCATGCGATCCGCAGCATCAGCACGACGATCGAGGAGGTTCACCAGATCTCCACCACGGTCTCGGCCGCCGCCGAAGAGCAGCAGGCCGCCACGCAGGAGATTGCGCGGACGGTGACGCAGGCGGCACGCGGGACTCAAGGCGTCTCGCAGAACATCGCGGGTGTCCGCGAAGCGGCGACACAGACCGGATCCGCCGCCGCGATGGTCCTGTCCGCGGCCGGCGAACTCGCGGATGGCTCATCGGAACTCAGCGCCGAAGTCGAGGCGTTCCTGTCCCGGTTCCGGGCCGCATAAGCGTCGGTTGCGCGCCGCGTCTCGACGGTTGGGAAAGGGGCTGCAGAGCCCCTTTCCTTTTGGCGGCGGCGTAGGTCCTGGAAGCGGTGATGAAGCATCGGTCAGTTGCCCGGCCCGTCTGAGCATGAGGCAGGCGAAGGCAACGGTGGGGAGATCGGCGAGCGTCCCGGGAGAACGCGCGTCGCCTGTGAGGAGATGGCGGAAGCACGTGGCCGAGGCGGAGGCGGAGGCGTCGGATACGCCGGACGGGTCGGCTCTGCACGAAGCGGACAGCCCGTCTTCCGGAGTTCGCCCGTCACAGGTCCATGACGGCCTCGTCGCCTCCGAACGGCGTGAAGCGATCCCCTAGGAAGGCCCCTCCCCCAGCGGTGGGCCGAGTCCGTCCATCAAGACATCGACACGGGTACCGACACATCGGGTCGCGAAGGTGCGGAGGCGACGGAAATCCCATCCCGGGGAGACCGTTCCATCCTGCAGGGTGAACCACGCCTGATGGCGTGGGCAGAACAGCCGCCCCCTGGCGCAATGGCCGAGGGCGAGATCCGCTCCCTCGTGCGGGCACGCGCGTTCGGTCGCGAAGAGGACACCGCCGTCCTGGACGAGAAGGAGGTGCCGTCCGGCCACGCGGACCGGGACGATCGTGCGTCCGGCCAGCGCCTCGATCCGACAGGCCGGGACCCAGGTCCCGGCCTCAGCCGCCGAGATAGGCTTGGCGCACATGCGGATCCGCGATCAGTGTCGAGCCCCGGCCCGCGAGGACGATGCGGCCGGTCTCGAGCAGGTAGGCGTAGTCGCAGAGTTCGAGGGCGGCGAACGCGTTCTGCTCCACGAGGAGGACCGTGGTGCCGGTGTCGCAGATCGACCGGATGACGGCGAACATGCGCTCGACGATGTTCGGGGCGAGGCCGAGCGAAGGCTCGTCGAACAGGACGAGTTTGGGGCGAGACATCAGCGCGCGCCCGATCGCCAGCATCTGCTGCTCGCCGCCCGAGAGCGTGCCGGCGGCCTGGTGCCGGCGCTCGGCGAGGCGCGGGAACTCGCCGTAGATGCGTGCGAGGTCGGCGGACACACCCGCCGGATCGCGACGCAGATAGGCGCCCATGGCGAGGTTCTCGGCGACGCTCATCTGCGGGAACACCCGCCGCCCCTCCGGGCAATGGGCGATGCCCTCGGCCAGCACCTTGCGCGGGTCGGTCCCGGTGATGTCCCGGCCGGCGAAGTGGATGCTGCCCGAGCGCGCCGGAATGAGCCCCGAGACGGCCCGCAGCGTCGTCGACTTGCCGGCGCCGTTGGCTCCCACCAGGGCCACGAGTTGCCCCTCGTCGACCCTGAGCGAGAGCCCTTTGAGCGCCGTCACCGTGCCGTAGCCGCAGACGAGATCGCGGATCTCAAGCATCGATCGTCTCCCTGGCCGCCCGTGCGGCTTCGCGGGCGGCGCTGCCCTGGCCGAGATAGGCTTCGATCACCGCCGGATCGGCCCGGATCGCCGCCGGCGGCGCCTCGGCGATGAGGCGGCCGTAATTGAGCACCACGATGCGGTCGGAGACCTCCATCACCATCGGCATGTCGTGCTCGACCAGCAGGACGGTGACGCCCCGATCGCGGATCGAGCGGATCAGGCGCACGAAGACCTGGGTCTCGGAGGCGTTCATGCCGGAGACCGGCTCGTCGAGGAGGAGCATGGCGGGCTCGGTCGCGAGCGCGAGGGCGACCCCGACGAGGCGCTGCTCGCCATAGGCCAGCGATCCCGCCTTGTCCTGGGCCCGGCCGGAGAGCCCGACCCAGTCGAGGAGTTCGCGGGCCCGCTCGCGCAGGCGCGCCTCGCCGGCGCGGTCCCGCCCGAGCAGGGTGTCGAACAGACGCGCGCGGCCTCGGCGATGGAGACCGATCATCACGTTGTCGAACACGGTGTCGTCGGGGAACACGCTGGTGCGCTGGAACGTCCGGCTCAGGCCCAGCCGGACGATCTCGTGCGGCGCCAGGCCCTGGAGGCTGGTGCCGCGGAAGCGGACCTGGCCCTGGCTGGGTTTCAGGAAGCCGGTCATCACGTTGAAGGCCGTCGTCTTGCCGGCGCCGTTCGGACCGATCAGGCTGACGATCTCGCCGGGGTGGACGTCGAAATGCAGGTCCGCGATGGCGACGAGGCCGCCGAAGCGCACGCCGACATGGTCCACCGACAGGATGGGAGCGGGCTCGCTCATGATCGGGCTTCCACGGGAATGGGGCCCGCTTCGGCCACCGGAGCGCGACGGCGCGCGGCGAGGCCGACGAGGCCCGGGACGATGCCGCGGGGCATCACGAACTGGATCACGATCAGCACGAGGCCGAACACCATCCACTGCGCCTCCGGCACCATGACGGGGCGGAGCGCCACGGGGAGCAGGCCGAAGATCAGGCCGCCGACGACGGGACCGAGCAGCGTGCCCTTGCCGCCGCCCACCACCATGATGACCATGGTGACCGTGGTGGAGAACAGGAACACGTCGGGATCGATGATGCGCAGGTAATGGGCGTAGAGGCTGCCGGCCGCGCCCGCCATCGCCGCCGAGATCACCGCCGCGAGGGTCAGCGTGCGGGTGGCGTTGATGCCGACCGAGAGCGCCAGCGACTCGTTCTCCTTCAGGCCCCGCATGGCCCGGCCGAAGCGCGAGGCCACGAGGCGGGCGATGAGCGCGTAGCAGAGCGTGCCGACCACGAGGACGAGATAGTAGTTCTGCAGCTTCGTGCGCAGGATCGTCGTGCCGAGGCCGGGGATCCAGAGGCTGAAGGGCGGGATGCCCGTCAGCGCCAGGGGGCCCTGCGTCAGCTCCACCCAGTTGAGGGCGACGAGGCGCACGACCTCCGCGAAGGAGATCGTCACGATGACGAAGTAGGCGCCCCGCACCCGGAACGACAGGCGCCCGACGAGGTAGCCGCAGGCGGCGGTCGCCAGGACGGCGAGCCCGAAGCCCGCCACCGGCGGCCAGGGCTCGTGCACGACGCGAAGGCCGCCGAGCAACTCCACGTCGAAGCCGAGGCTCGTCAGCGCGCTGACATAGGCGCCGATGCCGAAGAAGGCGATGTGCCCGAGGCTGAGCTGCCCGGTGAAGCCCAGCAGCAGGTTCAGGCTCATGGCCGCGATGGTGACGATGCCCGTCGTGATCAGCGCGTTGAGCAGGTAGGGGTTGTGGCCCAGCGCGAAGGGCGTCGCGGCGAGGGCCGCCAGGAGGGCGAGGGCCGGAAGATGCCGGGTCATGAGGGGCCGGGTCATGAGGGGCCGGGTCATGGGGGGTCGGGTCATCCGATGCGCTCCGCCTTGGCGAAGAGGCCCGTCGGCTTGAAGACCAGCACCGCGATGATGATCAGGAAGCCCATGGCGTCCCGGTAGCCCGAGGAGATGTAGCCGGCCCCGAGTTCCTCGGCGAGCGCGAGGATGAAGCCGCCGATGGCCGCCCCGGTGATGTTGCCGAGCCCGCCCAGGATGACGATGGCGAAGGCTTTCAGCTCGGCCATGCCGCCCATCTGCGGGAACACGACGTAGACCGGGCCGAGCAGCGCGCCGGCCGCCGCCGCGAGGCTGGAGCCGAGGGCGAAGGTCGCGGTGTAGATCAGGCGCACGTTCACGCCCATCAGGGAGGCGGTGTCGTGGTCCTGGAAGGTGGCCCGCATGGCGAGCCCGAGGCGCGTGCGGTTGATCAGCCAGTAGGTCAGCCCGATCAGCGCGAGCGCGGCCCCCAGCACGAACAGCCGCAGCCACGAGACCGAGACGGGGCCGAGCTGGAGTGGCGCCTCCGGGAACGGCGTCGGGATCGATTTCGCCACGCCGCCGAACAGCCAAAGCGTGCCCGATTGCAGGACGATGCCGGCCCCGATCATCACCAGCATGGTCGTGTCCATGTCCGCGCCGCGCAACGGGCGCAGCAGCGCGAGGTCGAGGATCGCCCCGAGCAGGAGGCCGCCCAGGATCGCGGTGGGCAGGGCGGCGAAGAAGCCGAGCCCGAGGGCGGTGACCGCGAGGTACATGACGTAGGCGCCCACCGTGTAGAGCGCGCCGTGGGTGAAGTTCACCACGTTCATGATCCCGAAGATCAGGGTCAGCCCGATGCCCAGGAGGGCATAGGTGCCCCCGAGGATCAGGGTGTTGATGAGATGCTGCAGGAATTCGGTCATCGAGGCCTCGCCTGTAAGCAGGGGATACGGTCGTCGGCTGGGCGTCCGTGCAGGGTCGGCAAGCTCGGCGCGGGTCCCCCCTCTCCTTTCGGGAGAGGGACCCTGTTCCGCCCGTGACACCCGAGGCGCACACACACGGATCATGGAAACCCGGAGCCCCGGCCGCCGGGAGATGCGCGCGCGGCTAGAGCGTCGGCACCACGACCTTCCCGCCGTCGATCTTCACGAGGTAGACGTCGGGCTTGCTCTGCCCGCTCTCGGAGCCGGCCGGCCCGGCCTTGGCGAAGCGGATCGGCCCGTTCAGGCCGGTGAAATCCACCGACCAGAAGCCCTTCCGGATCGAGGCCGCATCGGCGGCACCCCCCTTCTCGATGGCCGCCGCGATGGCGCGGATGCCGTCGTAGCCCCGGAAGCTCTCGGTGACGCCGGCGAACTCGAAGCCGCGCTTCTTCCACTCGCCGATGAAATAGGCGGTGGCGGCCGGGTTCGGGGTCTTCTCGGGGTACCAGGGCAGGAAGGTGGTGAGATGCATCGTTCCCTCGGCGGCGGCGCCCGCCTGGGCGATGATCTGGTCGGGGTTCTGGGAGCCGCCGGTGGTGATGATCCGCTTCTTCAGGCCGAGCGCCGCCATCTGCTTGAACAGGAGGGTGAGCTGGTCGACGGCGGCCGTGATCATGATGGTGTCGGCATCGGAGCCCTTCAGCTTGGAGAGCTGGGCGCTCATGTCCTGGGCGCCCTGGTCCATGGTCTCGACGAGGCCGACCGTGACGCCCTTGCCCTTGAGCATCTTGGTGAAATCGGCCGCCGCGCCCCGGCCCCAGTCGTTGTTGATGGCCAGGAAGTCGACCTTCTTCAGGCCGAGCTTCTCCACCATCGGGGCGAACGCCTCCGCCTCCAGGGCCGAGGGCGGCGAGATGCGGAAGACGTAAGGATTGCCCGAGGTGGTAATCTTGCCCGACGACGAGGTCTCCACCAGCATCGCGGTCTCGTAATCGGCGAGCTTGGGCATCACCGCGAGCGTGAGGCTCGATCCCCAGGCGCCCATCAGCACCGGGGTCTTGTCGCTGGTGATGAGCTTCTCGGCCACCGCCGCAGCCTCGGTCGGGTTGCTCTTGTTGTCCTCGACGACGAGTTCGAGCTTCTTCCCGAGGACCCCGCCCTTGGCGTTGATCTCGTCGGCGGCGATGCGGGCCCCGTTGACCACGTAGGTGCCGGAGGCCGCGAACGGACCGGTCAGGGGCTCGTTGACGCCGATCCGGATGGCCTGCGCCTGGGCGATCCCCGCCGACAGACCGAACGCGAGCGTGAGGGCGGGAAGTCTCGTGAGGCTGCGCGTCATGGTGGTCTCCGGTCTCGGTCGAGGGGTGGGAAAGCGTGGGCTGGGTGGTGGGGGGACGGCACTCAGGCGCGCCGGTCCCCGCGTCCGGAGAGGCGCCGCCAGAGCGGGGCCAGGAGGGTCGAGAGGAGGAGCCGCAGCGGGTTCAGACCGGCCGTCGTCAGGGCCGGCGCGCCGGAGAGCCGAGCTTCGAGGTTCGCGGCGAAATCGGCCCCGAGGCGCCCGGCGAGGTCGCGTACGAGCCCCGGCCGCCCGAACTGCGCCAGCGGTCCTTTCAGGGTGTAGCCGACGGCGAGATCGATCCGGGCCGTGCCGGGAGCCTCGCCGGGTCCGACCCGGTAGCGGATCTCGCCCTGCGTGGCGGAACGGCCGCCGGCATCGCTGCCCGCGCCGAGGATGCGCCCCGTCAGGGCCTCTTCGTCCCGCGTGATGCGGGCGCGACCACGGAACCGGGCGGCGATCGGCCCGATCCGCACCTGAAGCGCGCCCTCAGCGGCGTCCGGGCTCGGCCGGCCCGTCAGCACCGCTCCGGGCAGGCAGGCGGCCACGGCCTCCACGTCGCCGAACAGGGCGAAGACAGCGTCGGGCGGGTGCGCCACGGTGAACGCCTGGTCGAAGCGGTGGGCGGGGACGAAATCGGCGTCGAGATCCGCGATCCCCGGCGCGGAATCGGCCTGCGCCACGGGCCGAAGGGGCGTGCGGGCCGCCGCCGCTGCCGGGCCGGACGGCGCGCCGAGGCGCGCCCCGACGGGGCCGAGGCCCCGCTGGCCGGTCACCGGCGCGATGCCACGGGCGCGGCGCTCGGCGATGACGCTGCGCACCGCCCGGACGATGCCGACATAGCCGGTGCAGCGGCAGAGATTTCCCGAGAGGCCGGCGCGGATACGGCGCTCGTCGGGCTCGGGCAGGCGCAGGACGAGGTCGCGGGCGGCGATGAGCATGCCCGGCGTGCAGTAGCCGCACTGCAGGGCGTGCTCGCGGTTGAAGGCGGCGCGCAATTCCCCGGCGACCGGATCGTCGTCGAGGCCCTCGATGGTCGTCACCTCGGCGCCCGCGCAGGCCCCCGAGACGGTGAGGCAGGCCCGCGCAGGCTCGCCGTCGAGGAGCACCGTACAGGCGCCGCAGACCCCGTGCTCGCAGCCGAGATGGGTTCCGGTGAGGTCGAGGGCATCGCGCAGGACGTCGGCGAGATGGGTGCGCGGCTCCGCCCGCAGGCTCCGGGCCCGCCCGTTGACGGTGAGGTCGAGGGAGAGGCGGTCGTCGTGGAACGTGGCCGATGCGGTGCTCATGCGGCCTCGCTGACGGTTCGTGTGCGGGACGGCGGCGCGGAGGCCGCCTGTGCGACGGCCCGCGCCAGGACGGTGACGTGGACGTGGCGCGCCACCGGGTCGGACATCCCGGCATCGCGCAGGAAGGCCTCGGCCGCCCGGGCATCGAAGCGTTCGGCGAAATCTGGGCCGATCCGCCCGCCGAACAGGTCGCGGGCCTCCGCGACCACGAGGGGCGCGCGCTCGATGGCGCCGATCACCAGGCGGGCACGGGCCGCGCCGGGCTCGATCCGCACGGCCCCGATGGCGTGGGCGAACTCACCGATCTTGGAGCAGTGCTTGACGTAGCCCCAGGCGGTGCCGGACGGGAGCGCGGGAATCCGCACGGCGACCAGCATCTCGCCGGGCGCCAGGGCCACGTCGAGGGCGCCGGTGACGAAGGCCTCGAGCGCGAGGCGACGCCGGCCGGATGCGGAGGCCAGTTCGACCTCGGCACCGAGGGCGATCAGCGCGGTCACCCAATCGGCGGCGGGATCCGCATGGACGAGGGAGCCGCCGATGGTGCCGCGATTGCGCACCGGCCGGTAGGCGATGGCCGCCGCCACCCGCGCCATGGCGCCGCCGGTGAGGTCGGGCACGCGCCCGTCCTCGATATCCGCGTGGGTGACGAGGGCGCCGAGGACCAGGGTGTCGCCCTCGATCGCCGCGCGGCGCAACTCCGGGATGCCCGTGATGTCGAGGACGAGGTCCGGCTCGACGAGGCGCAGGTTGAGCATCGGGCCGAGGGACTGGCCCCCGGCCATCAGCTTGACGCTGCCCTCGGCGGTGGCCATCCGGGCGAGCAGGCCGGCGAGATCGCCGGGGCGCTCATAGGCGAAGCGGGCGGGTTTCATGCGGCCTCCCGGGTGTGGGCGGAGGCCCCCGCGCGGGCCTCCAGCACGGCCTCGACGATGCGGTGCTGGCTCACCGGCGCATGCAGCATCGCCACGCCGAGGGGCCGCAGGGCGTCGTTGATGGCATTGGCCAGGGCCGCCGGCGGCGCGATCGCCCCGCCCTCGCCGATGCCCTTCACGCCGAACTGCGTGTAGGGCGAGGGCGTCGCCATGTGGTCGATGCGCGGCTCGGGCACCTCGGCGGGGCCCGGCAGGAGGTAGTCGGCGAAGGTGGAGGCCAGCGGCTGTCCCCGGGAGTCGAACCGCATCTCCTCGTAGAGCGCGGTGCCGATCCCCTGCGCGAGGCCGCCGTAGATCTGGCCGTCCACCACCAGCGGGTTCACCAGGGTGCCGCCATCCTCCACGATGACGTAGTCGAGGATCTCGACCGCCCCCAGATCGGGATCCACCGCGACGAGGGCCGCATGGGCCGCGTAGGAGAAGGTGCCGGAATCGCGCTGCGGCTTGTAGCCGGCGGTGACTTCGAGGCCGCCGGGATCGACGTCGAGGCTCAGATCCTGCGGGCGCCGGTACCAGGTGTGGGCGATCTGCGCGAGGCCGACATCGCCCGAGGGGCCGACGACGCGGCCCGCCTCGAACCGGCAGACGGCCGGATCGGCCTGGAGCAGGTGGGCGCCGATCCGCAGGGCGCGGTCGGCGAGTTCGCGGCAGGCGGCCGCGACGGCGCCCCCCGCCATCACCATGACGCGCGAGCCCCAGGAGCCGGTGGAGTAGGGCGTCATCGCGGTGTCGCCGTGGACGACCCGCGTGCGCGCCACCGGCACGCCGAGGATCTCGTGCGCGACCTGCGCCAGGGTGGTCTCCAGGCCCTGGCCGTGGGAATGCGCGCCGATCCGGAGTTCGAGGCCCCCGTCGGGGGTGAGGCGGGCGCCGGCCTGCTCGTGGCCCGGCACCATGGGGATGCCCCAGCCGGAATAGACCGATGTGCCGTGCGCCGCCTGCTCGCAGTAGATCGAGAGCCCGAGACCGATCCGGCGCCCGTCGGGCTCGGGCGTCCGCTGGCGCGCCCGTACGGCGTCCACGTCGATCGCCTTCAGGGCGCGGGCGAGCGCCTGCGGATAATCGCCGCTGTCGAAGTGCTTGGCCGTGATGTTGTCGAAGGGCATCTGGTCGGCGCGCACGAGGTTCTTCTCGCGCACCACCCAGGGCTCGAGGCCGGCCTCGGCCGCCACGGCGTCGAGGATGAGTTCCATGGCGAAGCAGACGCCGGTGCGGGCGACCCCGCGATAGGGCAGGATCGGGCACTTGTTGGTGGCCACCGACCAGGTCCGGCAGCGATAGGCCGGGAAGTCGTAGGGGCCGGGCAGGATGCTCGCCACCTGGGCGGCCTCCAGGCAGGCGGAGAACGGGTAGGCCGAGTAGGCCCCGGAATCGACGGTGGCCTCGCAATCGATGCCCCGCAGGCGGCCGTCCCGCTCCGCATAGGCGGTGATGCGGTAATGGTGCTCGCGGCAATTGGCGTTGGCGGTGAGGTGCTCGCGCCGGTCTTCGAGCCAGCGCACGGGGTGGCCGACGCGCAGCGCCAGCCAGGCGAGGCAGACATCCTCGGCGAGCAGGATCGCCTTGTAGCCGAAGCCGCCGCCGACGTCGGGCGAGACGATGCGCAGGCGCCCCTGCTCGATCCCGAGACATTCGGAGAGGCCGTTGCGCACGATGTGCGGCATCTGGCTCGCCGTGTGGACGACGAGCTGGTCCATGCGGTGGTCGAGATGCACCACCGTGCCCCGCCCCTCGATGGGCGCCATGCATTGCCGGCCCGTCGAGATGGTGCGCGAGACCTGGATCGGCGCGTCGAGCGCCGAGGCGAAGTTCACGTCGACCAGCGTCTCCAGGAAGACGTTGTCGCTCCAATGCTCGTGCACCAGCGCCGACCCCGGCTCGCGGGCGGCGAGCATGTCGTGGATCGCGGGCAGTTCCTCGAGATCGAGGACGATGGCGGCGGCGATGTCCTCCGCCTCGGCGCGGGTCGGCGCGAGGCAGATCGCCAGGAGTTCGCCGACCTGCCGCACCTTGTCCTTGGCGAGGACCGGCTGCTCGGACACCTTGAAGCCTGTGAGCCCCGAGACCGCCCGGATCGGCTGCACATCGGTCAGGTCGGCGGCGGTGAACACCTGAGCCCGATAGGCCTCGGGCACGTGGATCGCCCGGATGCGGGCATGGGCCAGCGGACTGCGCACGAAGGCGACGTCCTGCAGGCCGGGCAGGCGCAGGTCGCCGACATACTGGCCGCGCCCGCGCATCAGGCGGTCGTCCTCCTTGCGCGGCAAGGCCGCGCCGACGCCCTCAGAGAGGCCGTTCGCGTCGCTCATGCTTCTCTCCCGTCGATGAGATCGATCGCAGCGCGCACCAGCACGCCGCCGGGACGACGCAGTTCGTTCAAGATCGAGAAGTGTTCAGCCCCCGCCACGGGGACGAGTGGCCCCGGCGCATGCCGGGCGCTGCGCAGGGCGTGGAAGTCCCGGGCGTCGTGGACGAGGGCCGGGCGCTCGGCGCTGCCATAGGCGATGGCCAGGGGCTTTCCCACCACCGGCAGGCGCAGGGGCGAGAGGGTCGCGACCTCGGCATCCGTGAGGGAGAGCGCGCCGTTCAGCCCGGTGTCGCGGATCGGCCCGAGTTCGTAGACGCCCGAGATCGCGAGTCCTGCCACCACTGCCGGATGATGCAACTGCATCGCCGCGAGATGCGCGCCTGCCGACCAGCCGGCGAGCACGAGGGGACCGGCGATCCCGTGGGCCGGCCCGTTCTCGGCCAGCCAGTCCAGGGCGAGGCCGATCTCCTCGACGATCCGAGTCAGGCTCGCCTCGGGTGCGAGCGTATGGCCCGGCATCGCCACGGACCAGCCGGCAGCGGCGGGCCCTTCGGCGAAGCAGGCGAACAGGTCGCGGGAATTGCGCTGCCAGTAGCCGCCATGGATGAAGACGAGGCAGGGCGCGGCCGAGTTTTCCGCCGGATAGAGGTCGAAGGCCGTGCGGGGTGCGGGCGCATACGGGATGTCGAGGGCGCCCGAATGCGCGGCCCGGTAGGCGGCGGAGGCCGCGTTGCGCGCGGCCGCCTGGGCGGCGGCATCGGGTACCGCCGCGTTGTTGTCGTAGGCGGCGTCGCGCGCCGCTCGGTCCAGACGTGACCAGTCGTGCCGGGGGTCGGGCGGCAGCGGGGACGGATCGGCCCTCATGCGGTCGTCTCCTTGCGGGCTCGGGTCAGGCCGCGATGGCGCTGGGCAGGATCGGCGAGTCGGCGTCGAAGCGCTTGCCGGCGCGCAGGCAGAAGGCCGGCTGCAGCAGGCGCTGGGCGATGACCTGGGTGTCCTCGTTGTCGCGCAGAAGGAAGCGGCCGCGATGGTCGTGCAGCACCGAGACGTCGGCGGCGAAGCCGGGCGTCAGGGCGCCGATCCGATCGGACAGGCCGAGCATCTCGGCCGGATGCTTCGTCACCATAGGCACGACCTCTTCGAGGCTGAGGCCGAGGGCCATCATCGAGCTCATCGCCTGGGTCAGGCTGAAGCGGGCCTGCCCGAGGAAGGGGTGGTTCTCGTCGTCGTGATGCTCGTCGGGCGTGCCCGCCGGGCGCGGCACCTCGGTGTTGTAGCCGTGCATGTCGGCGCCCAGCGTGTAGGGCACGACGCCGGCCGGCAGGGAGGCGCGGGCGACCCGGTAGGAGAAGTGGCTGCCGTGGCCGACATCTACCCGCAGGCCGGCATCCATCGCCGCCCGGATGATCGGGTGGACAACGCCTTCCTCGTTGATGAAGCCACCCGGATGGCGGGTGAACGGGTGCGCGAGGAAGTCCCCGGGGCGCAGCAGCGGGATCACCCGCTCCATGATGGTGTTGGCGTCCTCGCCGTTGGCGCCGCTCTCGGGCAGGCCCCAGAGCTGGCCGAAATGCACGTAGAGCGGCAGGTCGGACCGGCGGCTGATCTCGGCCGCCATTTCCATGACCTTGATGCCCCAGCGGGCGAAGCCGCCGATCTCGGCATGGCCCTTGATGCCGCGCACGAGGTCGCGGTTCTCGGTCGCCGACTTCACCGTCGCATCGATGTCGACCCCGTCCGGGCTGTAGAGATTGGGATAGAAGTGCCCCTCCAGGCCCCCCACGAGGTAGGCCGACAGGAAGGCGTAGATCCGGGTCTCGGCCTGCTCGGCGACGAAGTGGCGGAAGCCCGGCAGGGTCATGCAGGAGGCGCCGCCCTGGTCGATCACCGTGGTCACGCCCGAGCGCACGCCGACCATGTCGGGCGGCAGGCCGAACCGGCCGGTGACGTACTGGTAGACGTGCCCATGCGTGTCGATCATGCCCGGCAGGACCAGCTTGCCGGTGACGTTCACCACCTCCGTGGCGGCCGACGGGATGATGCTGTCCGCAACGGCGGCGATCCGTCCGTCGCGGATGGCGACATCCTTGATGCCGTCGATGCCATTGGCCGGGCAGATGACCCGCCCGCCGCGCAGCAGCATGTCGTAGCGTCCCTCGTCCATTCCGCGCTCTCCTTGAGGCCTCACCGCAGTGCGACGGCCGCCGCATCCACCGACCCTGGCGGGATCGACCGAATGCGAAGTATGCTTCGTATCTCTCGACAAGCACGGTACGTGCCACGGGCGAATCGAGCGGCGATCAGACTCAGGGAGCGGAATGCGAATGGACGAAATCGGGTCTGAGATTGCGGAGACGACACGGGACGGTGGCGCCATCCCGCAACCGGTGGCACCGTGGCCTCTGGCGGAACGTCCAGGATTCCTGATGCGGCGACTGCATCAGATCCATGTCAGCCTCTTTTCAGAGCGTTGTGGCGCTTTCGGCGTCACTCCGCTGCAGTACAGCCTGCTCTCGTTGCTGGCGGAACGCGGCGAAGCCGATCAGACCACCTTGGCGAATGCGGTGGCCCTCGACCGGACGACGACGACGGGCGCCCTCAAACGCCTGGAAGCGCGCGGGCTCGTCGAACGCTCTGCTTGGCTGACGGATCGGCGCTCTCAGCGTTGCCGCGCGACCCCGGCGGGCCGCACCCTGCTTCAGCGGATGGAGGAGGCCGCGCGGCAGGCACACGACGCCACGCTCCAGCCGCTCTCGGCGGAGGAGCAGGCGATCCTGATCCGGCTGATGAAGAAGGTCACCGCCGGCCATCAGCAGCGGCGCGGCGCGGCCGGGCTTCTAGGTTGAACGGCTCTACGCGGATTGCCGTCCCATCAGCGTCTCGACGAAGCGCGCGGCCCCGAGGGCCCGGGCATCGTCGCCACGACGTGCGATCACCTGCACGCCGAGCGGCAGCCCGGTCGCGCTGCGGCCCACCGGCACGGTCACGCAGGGAACCCCCATCAGCGTCCAGAGACGGTTGAAGCGGGAATCACCCGTGCTGGCATGGCCTTCCGGCGCCGGACCGGGCGCCGAGAGCGTCAGGATCACGTCCAGGTCGTGCTCCGCGAACAGGTCCGGCAACTGCCGCCGGGCGCGATCCGCCACCTTCAGGGACGCGTCGTAGGATTTCGGCGCCACGCCCTGCGCGGCATCGAGATGGGCGCCGAGAAGGCGTCCGAGATCCGCGCGATGGGTGGTGTATTCCCAGTCCAGCGCCTGGACCGCCTCGAAATCCTGGATCGTGCCGTGGAGCCCGAAAGCCTCGGCGAAGAGGGCCGGCAGGGGGAGGTCACGAAGGCGGGCTCCGGCGGTCTCGGCGGCGACGCGCACGCGTTCGAGGGCGGCCAGCGCCTCGGGTTCCGCGGCGGCGCAGAAATCCTGCCGGACGACGCCGATGCGTGGCGTGCCCGGCTCGGTCGCGGACAGGTCGAGATCGGGGCGCCCCGTCATCAGCGCGAGGGCGTAGGCGGCATCCGCGACGCCTGCCGTGAACAGGCCCAGCGTGTCGAGGGTCCAGGAGAAGCACTTCATGCCCACCGTGGGCAGGAGGCCGAACGAAGGCTTCAGCCCGACCACGCCGCAATAGGCCGCCGGGCGGATGACCGAGCCACCCGTCTGCGTGCCGAGCGCCAGCGGCAGCATCCCCGCGCCGACGGCGGCAGCGGACCCCGCCGACGAACCACCGGGCGTGTGCCCCGGGTGATGCGGATTGCGCGTCCCGGTCGGGTCGAGGAAAGCGAAGGCCGTGGTCGTGGTCTTGGCCAGCGGAACGGCGCCGAGCCGCCTCAGGCGCGCCACGGCGGCGGCATCGGCTCGTGGACGCCAGCCCTCATAGATCGGCGAGCCCATCTGTGTCGGCAGGTCGGCCGTGTCGAGGATGTCCTTCACCCCCACGGCGATGCCCGCAAGGGGGCCGTGCGCCGGCACGGCCGGATCGAGCGTGCGGCTGACCAGCGCCTGGATCTTGGGCTCGTGCTCGGCGATGGCGGCCTCGCAGAGACCGATGGCGTCACGGGGGGTGAGAGAGCCGGCATCGATCTGCGTACGCAGCGACAGGAGGGACAGCATGGGACAGCGTTCCAATGAGCGCGACGGGCGGGTTTTCAGACGGCGGGGAAGGTGATCGGGCGGGCAAGCACCGTTTCGCACCAGCCCACCGTACGGAGCAAGGCAAGATCGTTGCGGTAGGCCCCGACCAGCTGGAGGCCGAGGGGGAGTCCCCGGCTTGCTCCCGCCGGGAGCGCGACGGCGGGAGCGCCGAGGCAGGTCCAGGGCACGCAGAAGGCGGGGTCACCCGTCGAGGCCAGCCCCTCGGGCGCCGGGCCGGAGGCCGGCAGGGTCAGGATCGCGTCATGACCTGTCAGCACCGCGTCGAGGTCAGTCCGCAGTTCGATCTGCCGCCGCAGAGCGTCCACGTAGGCGACGGCCGAGATCCGTGCACCCTCCGCGACGAGGTCCTTGAGCGGCTGGCTCGTCCGGTCGGGACAGCGCTCCACCAGCGATCCGAAGCGGGCGCTCGCCTCGACGGCGAGGATGGTGCGCGCGCAGTCCCACAGAACCTCGAAGGAGGCCGGGAGTTCGAGGTCGGACACCCCGGCCCCGGCCGCGCGGAAGGCCGCTGCCGCGGAGTCGAGCAGGGCGCGCTGCTCGGGTTCGGCCCTGTCCCAGATCGCGGTTCGGACAACGGCCAGACGCGGCGCGTCGCGCGCTGCCAATCGCGCGTCGAGATCGACGGAAAATCCCGGCAGCGGGCGTCCGTGTGGGTCCGCGTCGTCCCGGCCGATCAGATGCACGAGGGCGAAGGCGGCGTCCGTCACTGACCGGGTGAACAGGCCGACATGGTCGAGGGAGGGGGCCAGCGGATGCACGCCCAGTCGCGGGATCGCGCCATAGCTCGGCTTGAAGCCGACGACCCCGCAATAGGCCGCCGGCCGGATCACCGACCCGAAGGTCTGCGTGCCGAGCGCCAGGGGCACGATTCCGGCCGCCACGGCGGCGGCCGAGCCACTGGAGGAGCCGCCCGGGGTGTGCCCGCGCGCCCAGGGATTATGCGTCGGCCCCGGATGGCGCCAGGCGAACTCCGTCGAGACCGTCTTGCCGAGGACCGAGGCCCCGAGCGCCCTCAGGCGGGCGACGATCCAGGCATCCGCGGCGGGCACGTGGTCGGCATAGACCGGCGAGCCGTTCGTGGTGGGCATGTCGGCGGTGGCGATGATGTCCTTCACGCCCACGGGGATGCCGGCCCAGGGACCGTCTGCCGGCGAAAGCTCCGGTGCCAGATACGTGAACGCGGCCATGTCCGCGTGCGCCCGGGCCGCCTCATGGCAGGCCGCGAGGTAATCGCCGGGCGAGGCGTGCCCATCGCGGAACGCCCGCAGGGCGTCGACGAGACCGAGGTGGTTGAGCATCGAAGGGTCCATTGTCTCACATAGCCGGACGCCGCACCGGCGCGGCGTCCGGCCGTTCGGAGGCTCAGTTCGCCGCGAGGCTCTTCTCGATGAAGTCGCGGCGCACGAAGGTGGCGTAGTCGGGCAGGGCCGGGAGATTGCCCAGCGCCACCTGCGTCTCCATGCCGGTCTTGAGCGCCTCGGCGGTGATGTCGACGCTGTCCGGATAGACCTTCTCACGCATCATGCGCTTGACCGCAGCCTCGACGACGGCGGGGTCGAGGTTCGGGAACTGCTTCTTGGCGATGGCGACGGTCTTCTCGGGCTCGGCGTGCATGAAGCGGATCGCCTTCTGCATGCCGGTGACGACCTTCTGGGTGATGGCGGGATCGACGTCCTTGCGGGCGCTCACGGCCGAGAAGGCGTAGGGGCCGTAGCGCTCGGGAAAGCCCAGCACGACCTTCATGCCCTTGGCCACGACCTGATCGAGGCCGGGCTCGTACATCACGGCGATCTTGGCCTGACCGGCCAGGAGGGGCCCCGGCTCGGAGCCGAGCTGGACCTGGGTCATCTCCACGTCCTCGGGCTTGAGACCGTTCTCCTTCAGGAGTTTCAGGAACAGCGAGGTGCTCGTGGTGGGCATCAGCCCGGTGACGATCTTCTGACCTTTCAGGTCCTTCACATCGTTGAAGGTCACGTCGGGGGCGGTGGCGATCCAGACGGCGGCCCCGTTGACGACGTTCGCCACGACGTTGACGGGCGCGCCCTTCGAGGCGGCGATCGCGGTCCATTCCGGGCCGTGGATCGAGTATTGCGCGCTCTTCGAGATGACGGCCGAGAGCGCCACCGCCGGGGCCCCCGCCGTCTCCTTCGTCACCTCGACGCCCTCGCCCGCGAAGAAGCCGCCATCCATGGCGACGTAGAAGGGCAGGTAGAGCATCGACTGGAAAGCCTGCGAGATCGTGACCTTGTCGGCCGCCCGGGCCGGCAGGGCCGCAAGCCCGGCGAACCCGAGGATCGCGGCCAGAGAGGTGGAGAGACGCAGACGCTTGGAGCGGATCATCCGTGAGGCCCTTCTTCGAGGAACTTTGGGGAGGCAGGCGTTCGGGAAGCCCAGGCTCGCGCGTCGATGACCGGCCATCGAGGCCGGCGGATGGATGCGCGCGCGGGGCTCTGATCAGACCTGGACTTGGCCGGC